>CADBKM010000070.1 GCA_902795265.1 uncultured Eubacteriales bacterium | reverse complement strand
GATCAGGATCAATGGCCTGGATCTTTATCTTGTAGGCATCGTATTTGATGCGATCCATGATAGAGTCAGCAAGAGGGTTGTCATCACCGCCAATACGCTCATACCAGCCCTCATCAAGGAACTGTGAGCAGAATATTGTCGAGGATTTCTTCCTCCGCTTATGAATGACCTCGAAGACGACCTTGGCTTCACCGTCATCAAGAGGTGTAAGCAGCCATTCATCTATGATCAGGAGCCTTGGATTCGTGTACTTCTTGAGCGCCTTAGCAAATGCATCGGTGCCTACAAGCGGCATCAGTTCTATGAGCAGATCAGGAAGTCTGACGAATCTGACCTTGTAATAATGCATACATGCTGCCAGACCAAAAGCACAGGCCAGATAAGTCTTGCCGCTTCCGGCAGCACCGATAATGAAAATATTGCGATATTCCGAGATGTACTCGCAGGTGGAAAGCCGATCGATCAGATCACGGTTGAGCTTACGGCCGGCCCCATAGTTGATGCCAGCTATTGTAGCATCCGGCTGCTCGAATTCAGCTTTCTTGATCAGTCGCTTCAGTCTGTTGTCCTTGCGCTTCGAGTATTCGATGTCCACAAGCATGCTGAAACGATCCTCGAAGTTCACTTCGTTCATCTTAGGATCATCCAGCTGGATCCTGAGGGCATCAGCCATTGCGGTGAGTTTCATCTCGATGAGTTTATCTATGGTCGCGTTAGTCAACATTGTTCTTACCTCCGTAGTACTTAGCTCCTCTGGTGAGACTGTAAGGATTCTTCTTTGGAGACTCTTGCTTTGAGTCTTCAGCTGAAGCGAAGTCTTCCTGCTTCATCGTAGCGAAAAGGTTTTTGATGCCTTTGTAGCTCGGAGCGGCAGTGAACTTAAGCGCTTTGGTGCATACAGCTTCAAGTTTCGCTTTTGAGTGTTTGTCTGCTAAACGCATGACACCCATACAGGAGCGATATGTCTGCTGTTCGATCCTTCCTGAGGTAAGTATTGAGTTGATCACCTGGTATGTATTAGGTCCGACCTCCTTTGCCC
This sequence comes from uncultured Eubacteriales bacterium, assembly GCA_902795265.1. Taxonomy (GTDB): domain Bacteria; phylum Bacillota; class Clostridia; order Peptostreptococcales; family Anaerovoracaceae; genus Crickella. Next base: position 1,998 of record CADBKM010000070.1, on the reverse strand, counting down.
AGCGCCTGAAGCGGTCGCCATCCCATTCAAGATACTGCTGGTGTTCTTTAGGCATATGTGCCTGAACCGTAGCGTATTGACCGGGACGGCCGGTGAGACGCCTGTGTGAAGCGATGCGTTCGTTTTTATAAAATATTTCAACAGTAGTGTCTGTTAGCCGCACATCGACCCTTTCTCTGATATACTGAAAGGGCACTGAGTAGAACATCCTGTCTACTGAGATGTGATAATTGAACTGGACTGTAGCCTGTTTCCAGGTAGCCAGTTCGAATCGGGTAGCAGGCAGCGGCATCAGCAATGGCTTTTCTTCCCCAAGAAACAAGCTGTTTAGCTCTTCGATGGAGAAGAACTGCTCATTCCTGAGAGCCGCCGTGATCCACGTTGATGCGTGATTTACGGAGCCTTCAGCATTCGGCTTATCTCTGTTATCCCAAATTGAAGTTAAAAAAGATTATCTTCAGTTTTAGATTATCTTCAAAAAACATTGAAGGTGGCGGAAACCTTGGGAAGATTCCCGCCGTTTTGAAGATAATCATACAAGGCCACAATATTGAAGCAGATACTCCTCTTTGCCTTTCCAGTCTTTTGCTGGTATGCTGTGATCTTTTTTGTGAGGTTCATGATCGACGGCAGAGAGCGCTGAAGCGATCATCTCGTCATCAGCATGACTGTAAATGGTTGTCGTTTCGATGCTGCTGTGGCCAAGGAAGTCCCGAATATATGAGATTGGGATCCCTTTTTTCAGCATAGCCATCGCTATGCTGTGGCGAAGCATATGGCAGTGCAGTCCGGTCGGAAACGAGCTGTCTGCATTATGAGCTGCATCACCATGCTTCTTCATCATGTAGTCAACAGTACCGGGCTTCATCTGAGTATGCTGGCCATCATGGACTGTGTAGAACAGAAAATCGTTGCTTCTTGATTCATTATGAAATTCCTTGAGATAGGAATCAAGGTGTTTCACAACCACAGGATCCAACGGCACATGACGCACCTTCGTGCCTTTGCCAACGATCCTTATGGTCACATAGTCATTAGTGCGAATAACATCTTCCAATGTGAGATTGACAAGCTCATCAAGTCTGGCTCCGGTCTCGTATGCGAAGATCAGAAAGAATCTGTCACGGCGACCTTTCACGGTGCCGGTATCCGGCATCTGAAACAGCAATTTAAGCTGTGGTTGTGTAAGATATTCTACACGTTGCTTCTTCTGAGTCTTGAATTCATGTATCCCAGACACGGAGATATAAAGAGGCATGAGCACAACATCTTCTTCTGCGCAAAACCGAAGAAATGACTTTATCGCTGCAAGACGCAGATTCTGCGTTTGAGGCGCACAGCCCCGTTCCTGCTTCAGCCAGGTCAGGAATGCATAGACATCGTCCCTTGAAAAACAGGTGAAATCCATTTCTCCGAATTGGATTCCCCTCATATCGCTGAAGAAAAGTCTGTACAGGTTTAGCGACTGCTTGTATGCACGTGCTGTTTTTGTACTGAAGTTCCTTCTGACCAGAAGATATTCAACCAGAAAGTCTCTCAGCAATTCATAAAAACGCATATTGCTCTCAGTCTTCATAACTCAGCACCTCCGGAAGAATGTCCTCATTCATGTCAGCCATGCGGGAATGCATTTCTGGATAGAATGACGGGACAAGAGACAGATAATAGTCTGTGTCCACAAAATTTGAATGACCGAGATACTCGCTGAGATACGAATACAGCGTATTGATGTCTTTGCCTTCGCGCACCCACTGGTTAAGGCGATACACACAGAAGCTGTGGCGGAAGTCATGTACTCTGGGCTTGTTACCGGCATAAGAAGACGCTTCTGGCAGCTTGTCCCAGAACTCATGGAACCATGTATCTAACATGCCTGAGCTGAAGTATTCTCCGTATCTGTTCGGAAAGAACGGGAGCCTTGATGGCATCATCTCCTGCATTATTGAGGCATACTCACGCAGAAGACCGAGAAGATCAGAGGGAAAGTCGACCATGAAG
>CADBKM010000069.1 GCA_902795265.1 uncultured Eubacteriales bacterium | reverse complement strand
GTGGTCTACTTCCTCAACCTCGACCAGAAGCTCCTTGCGTGGGCTTATGCCAGAGTAAATGAGATCTTCGACCGCAAAGAGGTAGATATCAAATTCTAATTTAGAATTGCAGTTGACAGGCGGGGGCACTGCTCCCGCCTCGACGCGGTTTAATGCAGCGGTACTCTAAGTACCGGCTACCGCTCAGTCTCCACGGCGGGAGCACTTTCCCGCCTTCAAGAGGCAATACAATATAATCCGGCTAAGTGCTGGGAAGACGTTGGCGGAAATCAGCTCGTTATGATGAAGGAAGCTGCATATGAACTCGGCGGTGACAACAAGCCGGCTGTTAACTATGCATGCGTTACTTCGTCGGACGGCTTCGCTGATAAGGATGAGATCCTGGTTTACGGAAAGGATCTTAACCAGATCAACGGAAGCATTCCGTTCGCCAGAATAGTGATCATCAAGACAGGTGATCTGACAGGAGAGGGCCAGGAGGATACCGAGCCGCTGTTCAGAGCGATCCAGGACATCGACTTCGTGAAGTATCACGTTTATCCAAAGGGATACATGATCAGATCTTCGTCTGACAGCTTCAGAGAGCAGGTCAGAGTCTCGAAGGATGCAGTCCGCAAGGGCATCAACTTCGAACAGGTAGGAAACTCCTACATTGCTCAGTTCAAGAAGAATCCTGACGTAAAGGCTGTAAAGATCATCTTCGTTACTGCTGATGACGCAGACTATGCAGAGATGAAGAAGGATGCCAAGAAGGTCCGCGACATCACAAAGACTCTGTCGAAGATCCTTGAAGGCATGGCAACAGACTGCCACAGCTGCAGCCTCAGAGAGATCTGCGACGAAGTAGAGGGCCTCAAGGAACTCCACTTCGGAAAAGAGAAGAAGGAATTCAAGGGATAATAAAGATACACTTGAATGTCAGGGCGCGATGCGCCCTTTTTTCATAACTGAAAATACGGGCGGAACTGATCAAAAATTCGGATTATCTGTCACACAGCAAGTGTTTGATGATAAAATGGCGGAAACAACGGAGACGAAGCTTGAATGGGCAGGGGAAAAAAGAAAAACCGAGAAAAAGAAGATAAACGGAGGCGCAGAGCATGGAGCCTGGTGCAGATCGCAGTAGGACCGTGGCTCAAGAAGAAGTTCAACTTTTCGTTTGAGGATTTTGACCCGTCAGTGATAGAGGGGCCTGTTCTGCTCGCCGTCAATCACGCCTGCGCATATGACCCGCTGTTTGCAGGTGTGGCTTTCAGAAAAAAGCCCCTGACTTTCATTGCGAGCGAGCACACGATCCGCATGAGGCCGTGGGGGCCGCTTATCGACAGGTACTTTTCCATAATCCCTCATCAGAAGGGAGGTCGGGGAAGCCGCACGGCGCTCATCGCAATGAAGAGGATAAAGCGCGGCGAGTCGGTATTCCTTGCGGTAGAAGGCGAGCAGACATGGGACGGGCGCCCGATGCCGGTGATGCCGTATACAGGTAAGCTCGCGAAGGGCAGCAAGGCCACGCTTGTGACTTACATGATTGAAGGCGCCTATCTGTCGGCGCCGAGGTGGTCGCTGAGCACCCGCAGGGGCAGGGTGTACGGGCACACTGTAAACGTGTACAGCCCTGAAGTGCTTCAAAGTATGAGCGATGAAGAGGTCGAGGAGGCGATAGCAAAGGACCTGGCTTTCGACACCTGGGAATGGCAGAAGACAAGGCCGGAAGGGCCGGTAAGGTATAAATGTGAAAAAGGCGGTTTCGCCGACGGGCTCGAACGCTCGGTGTTTACCTGCCCGGAGTGCGGAGCGATGGGAACCCTGCGCTCGCAGGGCGACAGCATAAGCTGCAGCTGCGGATTCAAAGCCCGAATGCTCGACACCGGGTTCTTTGAAGAAGGAGCACCTTTTGAAACAGTCGCTGACTGGGAGGAGTACGACAGAGAGTCGCTGGATAAGATCCTCGGTGGTACAGTAGGGACGGTTCCGGCTGTACCGCTTTTGCAGAAAAACGGGGCAGCCGGAACCGTCCCCAATGTACACCATTCTGCGACGATGACATCGTGCTCCGACGCATCCTTGACGGCCACCGCGATGAAGAGGCTGCGCGCGGCAGCCTCACACTCACACGCGAAGATGGCGCATTCATGCTCCGCATCGGAGACTTCAGCTTCGATCTTAAAAAGATTTCAAATATGACGATGGTGCTCGCAAACCGCGTTGTATTCAGCGACGAAAACGGGTATTTTGAGTTGCTGTCAAATAAACAGCACAGGACTAATCTGAGAAAATACGTTATTGCCAGAGATCTATTAATGAAGAGGTAATTATTGGACTATTCAGCAGCAAATTACGAACTATGGAACGTGATCATTCAGTTCGGCTACATCGCCGCGGTGGTGCTCATCGCCTATGCGCTCAGGCAGACCATCAAGCCTATACGCAAGAGTATGCTTCCTGTCGCTGTACTGGGAGGATTCATCCTTCTCATACTTAAGCAGACTGGTATTATAACGCTCAATGAGGAGCTCCTCGAGGCACTTACATATCACGGCATCGCTCTCGGCTTTATCGCCATGAGCCTGCGTACGCCGACGCAGAGGGAGGCGGGCGACGAAAGCAAGGTCGGCTTCCGCTCCGGCGCAGTCATTGTTAGCACATATATGATACAGGGCGTGACTGGCCTCATCATCACGATCGGCCTCGCGCTT
>CADBKM010000068.1 GCA_902795265.1 uncultured Eubacteriales bacterium | reverse complement strand
ATCGAGCAAAGACTCATCGTCACATTCTCTCCTAAGTATGAGCAGTATGAAAAGCAGATCCGTGAGAAGCAGGTAGCGAGAGCGGCAAAGATGATCGATGCAGGTGATTCGAAGGTATTCCGCAGAGGTCAGAACGACGTCAGAAAATACATAACATCCATGAGCATCACAGGTGACGGCGAAGTGGCGGAAAAGACTGTCCATTCTCTGAATGAAGAAGCTATTCTTGAGGCTGCCGCCTTCGATGGATTCTATGGTGCATGCACTAATCTTGAGGATGAGCCGGAGAAGATCATAAAGGTCATGAGAGGCAGATGGGAGATCGAGGAATGTTTCAGGATAATGAAGTCGGAATTCGAGGCAAGGCCTGTATATCTCAGCAGAGAAGACCGCATAACCGCACATTTCCTCACATGCTTCATGGCTCTTCTTATCTACAGGTTCGGACATCCTCGGTTCTCTTCAGGAGATGATGATGCTCAAGAGACGCGACATGTTCTTCCCGGCTTACAACCGCTCTAAGATCACAGACATCCTTCACGAAGTTTCAGGATTCTGCACTGACTATGAGATCATTCCGGCTAAGAAAATGAGAAAAATTATTAAAGCCTCGAAAAAGGCATGACATTGTGCAAAACTCATACAAACCGCGAACTCCCGCTTGCCCCATGTTTTCAAGGGTTAGCGGGAGTTGTCCTTTATGGAACTGTCAAAGACAGGAATTTCTTGATAACTCTCTGTCAATGTAATTTCAACGCGAAAACTGTTTTTATTGAATTGGTTTCTGTATTTTTTTGATACAAAAAAACGCCGCGTCAGAAACCCACCATATGGGGTTATGTGCTTGCGTTTTATCACTATTTGTAGTTATGATATCAATAACATTTACAAAATATTCTGGACTTTCACGGAGGAATAATTATGAGCGAAAAGCATACACACGAACACTGCGGGCACTGCCACGAACATACACATGCGGACGGAACGGTGCACAGCCATTCGCACGCTACAGCATCGAGCCCCGAGGAGGCTCTGGCGCGGGAGTTTGACACTTGTCTAAATCAGAAATCGCTGTGAGCATTGAAAAATGCTCATTTTTTATGTCAAATATTTCCCATTTCTATTGCACAATGTCTCACAATGTGGTATAATTCAACATATACAGGCACATCATGTAGTGTTGGAGGATACCATGAGACTGCAAACATCCAAGACAAAAAATGCCGAGTCATTCTACATCGTCGAATCGATCTACGTAGATGGCAAGCGCAGCAATAAAGTCGTCAAGAAGCTTGGCACACTCGAACAGATCATCGAAAAGATTGGACCGGACAAGGATCCGTATGAGTGGGGCCGCGAACAGGCAAAGCTTCTCACTCAGAAGCAGCTCGACAAAAAAGAGGATCGTATCTCCGTGCAGTATGATCCTTCAAGGCGGATAGATGCTGACGCTTCTCAGGTATTCTCCGTCGGATACCTATTCCTGCAGAAAATCTACTGTGAACTCGGTATCCCTAACCTGTGCAGGGAGATCAGTAAAGATTACAAGTTCGAGTACGATCTTGATGAGATCTTTTCGAAACTGATCTATGCCAGATCGCTGTTCCCTTCTTCAAAGAAGCAGACGCTGGAAGATGCTAAAAGCTTCTTGGAGCCTGCATCGTTTGAACTGCATCATATATACAGAGCGCTCGAAGTACTTGCCAGAGAGAATGACCGGATACAGTCCGAAGTCTACAAGGCCAGTAAGAAGATATGCGACCGCAATGACGGTGTCCTCTACTATGACTGCACCAATTACTACTTCGAGATAGAGGAAGAGGATGAGTTCAGGAAATACGGATACTCCAAGGAGCACCGCCCTAATCCCCTCGTCCAGATGGGTCTGTTCATGGATGGGAACGGGATACCGCTGGCTTTCAGCATCACTCCGGGGAACGCCAATGAGCAGACGACCTTAAAGCCTCTGGAAAAGAAGATATTGAAAGACTTTGGTCTCGCAGACTTCATAGTTTGCACAGATGCCGGACTGTCCAGTACAGACAACCGCATGTTCAACAGCATAATGAACAGGTCATTCATAACGACGCAGTCTCTTAAAACACTAAAAGGTTTCTTAAAAGAGTGGGCCGTTTCTCCGACAGGCTTCCACCTGCAGGGTCACGATGAAGAATTCGATGTGAGTAAGATAGATAAAAAGGCTCACTGGAACCACATCTTCTGGAAAGAGCAATGGATCAGCGAGAACGGAATCGAGCAAAGACTCATCGTCACATTCTCTCCTAAGTATGAGCAGTATGAAAAGCAGATCCGTGAGAAGCAGGTAGCGAGAGCGGCAAAGATGATCGAT
>CADBKM010000067.1 GCA_902795265.1 uncultured Eubacteriales bacterium | reverse complement strand
ACAGTGTCTGCTCAACACAAAAGCAACCAGCAACATTTACTGTTACTGGTTGCCAAAATCTTTTGATTTTTCACTGTCCTCTTGACGGGTAGCAGTTCAGAAAGATCCGTTTTTATAATGCTGTGATCGCCGGACTATTTCGCGGAGGCGATAGAGATAAGTACGTCTACCATCTTCTCGAGTGACTGTACCGGTATGTATTCTGTATTGGAGTGATAGTTGAGTCCTCCTGTGGAGAGGTTAGGGCAAGGCAGACCCTCATAAGTGAGCCTGGCTCCGTCCGTGCCTCCTCTGATAGGGACTGTGACAGGTTCGATGCCGTTGGCCTTAAACGCTTCTTTGGCGGAGTCTATGAGGAACATGTGAGGAGTGATGAGCTCTTTCATGTTTCTGTACTGCTCGCGTATATCGAGCGTTATCACGTCTCCGTATCTGGCGTTCAGATAATCGGCGCATTTGCTCATGACATCTATCTTCTTTTCGAACTGATCCCAGTCATGATCTCTGATTATGTAACGGGATTCAGCCTCTGCTTCACATCCGCTCATCTGAGTCAGGTGGAAGAATCCTTCATAGCCGTCGGTGTATTCAGGGCGCTGCTCCTGCGGAAGCAAGCTGTCATACTCAGCAGCTATTCTTATGGCGTTTATCATTACTCCCTTTGCCGAACCCGGATGTATGTCGCGGCCTTTTATACTGATGCGTGCTTCTGCCGCATTGAAGTTTTCGTATTCAATACCTCCGATCGGACCTCCGTCGACGGTGTATGCGTAATCCATGCCGAAGCCTTTTATATCGAAGTGATCGGCGCCTCTTCCGACTTCTTCGTCTGAGGTGAACGCAAGGCCGATCTTTCCGTGAGGAATGGACGGGTCGCTCAGCAGTCTTTCAGCCATGGCCATTATTTCTGCGATCCCGGCTTTGTCATCGCCGCCGAGAAGAGAAACACCGTCAGTTACGATAAGGTCACAGCCGATATAATCTTTGAGTTCAGGATAAACTTCAGGGTCAAGGGAGACCGTTTCGTTGAGCTGTATGACACCGCCGTCATAGCTGTGGTGGATACGGGCATTGCTTGCGTCTCCCGGTGTGCCCGGCGCTGTATCCATATGGGCGATAAATCCGAGAGAAGGGATGTCAGCTGCCTGATTTGAAGGGATCTCGCCATATACATAACAGTGCTGATCATCATAACGGACATTCGATACTCCCATCTCATTCATCTCTTCTGCGAGAAGCCCGGCCAGCAGGAACTGCTTATCGGTGCTCGGTGAAGATGAGCTGTCCTCATCCGACTGGGTGTCTATGGCTATGTATCTCATGAATCTTTCGGTTACACTATTCATCAAAAAACCTCCGGGGCAGATATTAGGCGGACATACTATGCCCGCCACTGCTAATGATACTGTAAATCGCATAAAAAAACGAGCCCCTTAAGGCTCGTTGTGGTGCGCCCGTAGGGATTCGAACCCTAGACCTTCTGATTCGTAGTCAGACACTCTATCCAGCTGAGCTACGAGCGCATGTCGTATCGCGACTTTAAAATGTTACAACGAAGCGGAGCAAATGTCAATATCTGATATCTTTTTTCAATGAAGGGAGAGTGGTATTATTTTATTGTATGTTGCACTTTTGTAAAAAAAGAATTATTGGGAGGAGACACGATGCTGGTGATCAATGCGATATTCAGATGTAAAGAGGGTAAGAGGGAGGAATTCCTCAGAATGATAAGGAACGAGGGCATAGATGTCGCTTCGCGCGGAGAAGAGGGGAACTCAAAGTATGATTTTTACCTTTCGGCGGAAAATGATACGGACATTCTGCTTCTTGAGTTCTGGAAGGACAGGGACGCTCATGCGCTCCACAGAACTTTCCCTCATTATGCGAGACTGGGCGAACTCAAGCCGGTCTATGTTGAAGAGACAATAGTCAATATGTACGATGTTGACACAGCAGTCTGATCTCTGTTCTGATTGATAAAGATACTTAAAAGGGGCTGTCGCATTTGAATAAAATGTGGCAGCCTCTTAACGTAAACAGCAGACAGCTTCAGACAGAGAGCAAGCTCTCAGTCGTCAGCAGTCT
>CADBKM010000066.1 GCA_902795265.1 uncultured Eubacteriales bacterium | reverse complement strand
GAAGAGAATAAGGCGAGTATAAGATGATTGTGCAGTTAGTTTCGCCGGGTTACACTGTATATGCTGGGAGACCAGCAGCATACAATTAAATAAGAAGGGCAGCAAGCCCCGTACTCACGAAAGTGGGTGCGGGGCACTTTTTATGCCCTGATTCTGCTGCATGTCTGCCAGACACTACCGAAAGGAGCATGGCAGTCATGCATATACATTCAATACTTCTGCCTGAGAGCAGACCCCCGTAGGCCGCGTGTTTTTCACAGGTTACATCAACGATTCGAAAAACACGGAGGCTTACAAATGAAATACAAGTACGAATTCGCAAATGAAAACAAAACTATTGAGATCAGTGAAGAATGGATCAGCGTTCTGGAGGAGCTCGACAGACTTGAATACAACAACAATCACGCCGAGACCAGAAGGCATGTCTCGCTTGATGACGGAGAAGACGGCGAGTGGCTCAGCACAGAAAGAGGAGAAGTATATATCAGATGCGCCGGACAGATCTTCAGCAGGCATGACGACAGATTTGATGACGGCAGGAGGAGCCTGTCCGAAAAACAGGATGAACTCTATGAATCCGTCTACGAATACGGCGACAGCATAAATGATTATGCGCATGACAGCGGCATCGATCAGTCCACCGCATCCAAGAGAAACAGGACCGTAATAAAAAAATTTAAAAAAGTTTTTGAATAATGCCATATTTTTGGCCTTCCCGTGGCCTACAGGTGAGAGGACTAAATAAATCCTCTCGGGAACCTACAGAACTGAATACACATTCAATCAGGTACGAGCCCTGGAATATGAGGCCACAAGCTTCGAGCATGCAGGACCGATGCGCCAAGACACCGAAAGGTCGAGCGACAAACATCACGGGTCCAAAAGGAAGACGGCAACTTCAATGTGCGATGACAATCCCAGGGTACAATGATACTTCCGCTCAGTCACAGCCCTGCAGAAATGCAGGATCACGCAATGAGGGCGGCTCCGTAAGACCTGCGGGGAAGGGTAACGCCTTATGAAGGGATTCCGCTGATCCCTGCCTGATGGTTTCCCGGTGAACTGGGGATGTCGAGGACAAATACAGGATCGAAACAATGACAAGTAAGACGGCGTGTCTGAGGATACTTTTTGCATCCTCTGGCACGCCTTCCTTATATACATGATTTTCGATTTTGACTCGAAACACCAGATGCAGGGAGACCTGTGTATTCGATAACGGAAACGGAGGAAAAAGAAAATGGCAAAACTCTTTGAGAACAACTACAGGACCAATCCTTACGTATACGGAATGGTCAATGTGCTTTCGAGCTTCTGCAGAGATTACGCGGAGGCTAACAGAGCGCTTGAGAAGAATCCTGATGACACGCGCTGCATGATGGTCAGAGCCTACTGCGTTGACTTCGCGAACTATCTGAGCGAGACAACAGGGCTCGGCTACGGCAATGTCGGCGAGCTGATAGTGAGAATGATGGAGGCGGGAAGCGATGAGAAATAACTACAGAGAAGACGGCTTCGTCTGGTTCGAGGATCAGATAAGCGAGATGGCGGATCTGCTGATCACGGTACAGGGCATCCGCTACATATATCTGAAGAGACGCGACCGCAGCTGGATCGAAAGGATCGGCGATGAGGGAATGAGATTCGCACTCATGAGCATGTCGGAGATACAGCTTCGGATGATCGAAGAGCTGATCTTCGAAGACAAGACTGTCACGGATATCCGCAGGGAACTGAATCTCACTATAACGGAGATCCGCATGGAGATAAGAGACATGAGAAAGGCGCTGCTTGCGGCGATGTGAAGGTGGCAGATATGAGAAGAATACGTTTTGACAACAGTCACGGCTACGAATCACTTGCAGAAAGCATAGTGCTGCAGGCCGTAAAGGACTACACCCGCTCCTACAGAGCAGTGCTCAGGGATCCCGAGAACAAAAAGGCGGCAGCCATGATGAAGGAGTGTGAAGACTTCATTGAATCCAGATGGTTCAGAATGCTCTGCGATCTCGATCCGGAAGAACTCCTTTTCAGACTTGACCTGGATATCGAGACTGAATTCTACAGGAGGCTGATATGAGCAAGCCGATAAACAAGTGGGAGAAGCCCTTCCATGTAGAGCGGGGAGATGTGTATATGGGGGCGGTCAATCTGGACTCTGACCCCCAAAAAGGAATCCAGCGAGGTTACAGGCCTCTTCTGGTCACGCAGAGCGACTGGCAGAACAGGAAGTCCGAATCTGTGATAGTCGTTCCCGGCACATCCGAGCTGAAAAAAACCGGTATGTGCACCCATGTTGTGATACCGCTTACTCGTGGTTTATCCCGCCAAACGATGTTCTGCTGCGAGCAGCGAGCCGTGGTGAATGTCAATCAGTTTGAGAAATACTGCTGCACGCTGCCGCCGGACATCATGAAGAAGATAACCAGAGCCTGC
>CADBKM010000065.1 GCA_902795265.1 uncultured Eubacteriales bacterium | reverse complement strand
CAGTGTCTCACAGAGCCGTAAATAGTATAGAAAATTGTACATTGAAGCACCTCTCAAAAGGGGTGCTTTTATATTGAAAAATGAACGTTAATCGTATAACCTGTCTTTGGAAGCAAATAAAGACTAAAACAGCCCGTATCCCTTGTAAATACAAAGGCTGCGGGCTTTTGTGATGTGCAAAAACATGTAGTATTATTTGATTCTTTTTCAGCGTCGGTATTGTTTTTTTATGTTTTTTTAGACTGCCCCGGTCTGCGCCGCGCTGGCGGCTGGGATCTACTAAACCCGGACGCCAGCTATAGAGCGAGTGCAGCCGGATGGCAGTCTCCGAGAGGCCAAGTGAGGCCGATCGGCTTTTGGTTTCCCGCCGACACAGCTTCGCAGAGTCGGCAGTGAAAGCAGTGTCTCAGGCTCCGCCAGAGACGATCCGTATGATCTCCTCGCCGGAGGGCAGGGAAAGGAACGATGTTCCTTTCTGGTTTTCAAGGATATTCCGAGTCGCTTCGTCAACGGCTGCCCGACCGCTTCGATGACTTGTCTGCGGCCAGCGTACTGTCCGTGTGACTCTGCTCCCGCTCCTGTTTCGGCCGAATGGTAACGACGATCCGAGAGTTACTTCTTGTACTTGACGATACTCTTTATCTCTTTCAGCGACATGAACTTCTTACCGAGGTCGAAACCGAATACCTTCTCGAAGTCACAGATGACTTCATCTCTGTAGTCGAAAAGGTAGTAGTTTTGATCAAGATAGGAGCAGCCATAGTTGCATAATGCATTCCTGATGCTCTTGACCGTATGCTTCTCACCGGTCAGTTTCTCCATAACTCTGAGTATTACCAGTGTGGTGAAGCAGATCAGAAAGTGCGCGTCTATGTGCTCATCAGTCCTTACAAATATTGGTCTGGCATCGAATTCGCCTTTTATTATCCTGAAGTTCTCTTCAATCTCCCATAGGCCTTTGTATCTGTCACGAAGTTCATGATCATCCATGCGTATCTCGCTCGTGACGATGGCATAATATCCATCGAACTGCTGCTCGTAAGCGATCTTTTCTTCATTTATGGATAGATCGCGGCCATCGGAGATGACACCGGTGCTTTTCTCATAGCTGATGTTGTTTATGTATCCGGCAGCGCCATATGAAGTCGCTTTTGTGTACCGCCCGGGATTCGCGATCATGTCGCGGGCTTTCTGCACAGCGCGGTCTCTGTCTGCACGTTGCTTCTTTGCATATTTCTCAGAGTAATAAACCATCTGCTTCTGGTAGATGTTCGTCTTGAGACGTCTGTTGCCTTTGCTGTCCTTCAGAGTCACCTCTTTTGGAACGATCCGGGACTTGTGCCTGAAAATGATCGTTTCTCCGTCTTCGTCTTCGATCTCCTGATCTATGTATCCGGCCTGATCAAGCACCCATTTCTTGAATTCATCTGTGCCGCCCATGATGCTCTGGCCATATATGTAGCCGTCATTACCGTGCATGTCATCATGGTTCACCCCTGAGAGGTAGGTGGTGTTGTCGCTGGTGTTGAGACCTCTGTCTGCAACCACGACTACACGATCGATACCATAATCTCTTTTGACTCTGGCAATAGCAGGCAGCATCGTGGTCTTCTCGCTTTCTCCGCCGGAGAATGTGTTGAATGCCATAGGTATGCCGCTTTTATCCATGAGAAGTCCCATCTGGACGATCGGGTCCTTGCGGTGCTCCTTACTTGGCCCGCGCCTTTTGAAGCCGACTTTAGTGATCCTGCCGTCATCATCGTATTCATTTTCATCCTCATACGGGATCTCGAAGTAGTAGTTCGTGACATCATAATATCCAAGATCAGTATCCCGTCCGACAAGAGCGGTCACTTCCTCATGCAGATGTTTCTGCAGTGCTTCGGAATACTCATAGAAATGATCGAGCGAATGGTATACATCATCAAGAGAGAACTTGTAATTCTCGAAGAAGATGTCCTTTGTCTCGAATGCATTCTTCTTGGAAGAAGGGAAAAGGAACCTGTTGAACACCAGCAGACTGAATATGCTGTTGAGATTGAACTCAATATTCAGGTTTTTCTGCCTGGCCTGGAAGAATTCACGGATATGCAGCCTGGCGTATACATCCTTTATGAATGCGTATCCCAGGTTCTTTCTGTTGTCACATTGATCCGGCAGCCGCTGCGAAAGAAGTATTTCAAGTTTCTCGGCCTCATCTTTCTGAGACATTTCCTTTGCGACCTGTTTGAAATGTTCGACAGGATCATCATACTGATCCAGATAATCTTCGAGATAGCCTAATCCTTTTATGACTTTGTGTTTAGGTTTGCCGTTTTCCCGGTAGCCCTGAACTATTTCAAGTTGTGTCTTGCCAGTGCTTTTCTGGTAGGTTTTCTTTAGGAACATGATGTGGTACCTCCACTTAAAGTATACCACATATTGCGATAATAGACAACAATAGACTACATAAATATTCTAAAGTATTGACATAAAAAAAGACTTGAATTTCAAGCCTTACAATAGATCATTCAGTTAGGCTGCTTCGGAACAACGGAGATATATGTACAAAATACCGGCTGACGGAACGGTGTTGGTTTATGTCGAAAAGATGAGTACAGGTTGTTGCTGCTGCACAAATCCAGCTTTAAAGAATTGTGCTGATAAATAATT
>CADBKM010000064.1 GCA_902795265.1 uncultured Eubacteriales bacterium | reverse complement strand
TGGATTCGGACAGCACGGACTACCTTATAAAGGAATATGATCTTGACAGTATCATCCGCACGGCTGTCCGGAAGTTTTCAAGGGAATTCATTCTGAAGAAGCTGACGCTGGATTATAAACCGGTGAACTATACTGTGCTCACCGATGAAAAATGGCTGACATTCGTCATAGAGCAGATCATTTCCAACGCAGTAAAGTACACCACAGAAGGCAGCGTGCGCATCTATATGAATGAGCCGGGGATTCTATGCATAGAAGATACCGGCATAGGTATAAGTGCTGAAGACCTTCCGCGCATATTTGAAAACGGTTACACAGGATTCAACGGACGCGAAGATAAAAGGGCAAGTGGAATAGGTCTGTATCTCTGATAAGCGCTGAGTCGCAGCCGGGCAGGGGCACGACGATAATACTTGATTTCAGAACCACAAGACTCGTGACAGAAGATTGATCATAAATGTGACATATATGTAAGAAATACGTAAGCAGATCCGATGGAACGGCTCTGCTTATATTATTATCATCAGACTGTAATCAGGCAACAAGGAGGTTACAGTAATGAGTTTACTTGAAGCAAGAGGAATAAAGAAAACATACAGGACTCGTTTCGGCGGAGCATCCGTTGAAGCGCTGAAGAACGTCAATTTCACAGTTGAAAAGGGCGAATATGTCGCTATCATGGGAGAATCCGGCAGCGGCAAGACCACCCTGCTGAACATAATCGCGGCTCTGGACAAGCCGACAGAAGGAACGGTCATACTTGACGGCATGAAGCTGAGCGCAGTCAGGGACTCGGATCTTGCAAAATTCCGCAGAGACAATCTGGGGTATGTGTTTCAGGACTTCAATCTGCTGGATACATTCTCTCTCGAAGACAATATCTATCTTCCACTGGTTCTGGCCGGAATGAAGCCGGAAGATATGAAGAAGAGGCTGGATGACCTTGCATCACCGCTTGGTATCGAAACCCTTCTCAAGAAATATCCTTACGAGGTATCCGGCGGTCAGAAACAGAGAGCGGCGGTTGCGAGAGCACTGATCACAGATCCGAGAATAGTTCTGGCGGATGAGCCTACGGGCGCACTTGATTCAAAGTCATCGGACGAGCTGCTTGATCTTTTCGCTAAGGTGAATCAGATGGGACATACCATCCTGATGGTAACTCATTCCACAAAGGCTGCGAGCAGGGCTTCCAGGGTGATGTTTATACGCGATGGAGTAGTGTTCCACCAGATATATAAAGGCGATGCCACTGATCAGCAGATGTATCAGAAGATTAGCAATACACTGACGCTTCTCGCACAGGGAGGTGACAGATAATGAAGCTGGGATTCTATCCAAAGATGGCTGCGAACGGCATGCGTAAGAACGGCAGGCTGTATGCACCGTATCTGGTGACATGCATCATGATGGTAGCTGTGTATTACATCCTTCACTTCCTCGGGTATTCAGGGATCATGGACGGCATGCCGGGCGGGCACACTGCTACCGATATGATGCAGATGGGCACATATATAATGACGCTGTTCGGGCTTCTGTTTCTCTTTTATACACAGGCAACGCTGATCAAAGGCAGAAAGAAGGAGTTCGGTCTTTACAGCATTTTGGGGATGAACAGATTCAACCTGGGAAGGATACTGTTCTTCGAAACGCTGTTTACATGGGCAGTCGCGATATTCGGCGGACTCATTGCCGGCATAGGGATTTCCAAGCTGGCAGAGCTCGGATTTACAAAGCTGATAGAAGTACCTGTAAGATATGCTTTCTCTGTTCCGTTCACCTCTGTCATCATGACAGTTGTAACATACAGCGCGATTTTTTTGCTGATCTATCTCAATTCGCTGAGACAAGTCAGTTTTGCAAGTCCAATAGAGCTGGTGACTGCAGATAAAGCAGGCGAGAAGCCGCCGAAGTCAAACTGGCTCACAGGCGTCCTCGGCCTTGCATCTCTTGGGTCGGGATACTATATCGCGCTTAAGATACAGCAACCTATGTCAGCACTCATGTGGTTCTTTGTCGCCGTGATACTGATAATGATAGGTACCTATCTTCTTCTGATCGCAGGCTCTGTCATCCTTTGCAGGATGCTTCAGAAGAATAGGAACTACTATTACCAGACAAATCATTTTGTATCGGTGTCTTCGATGGCATATCGCATGAAGAGAAACGGCGCGGGACTTGCGTCGATCTGCATCCTTCTGACGATGATCCTTGTAATGATGTCCTCGACTTCAGCGCTTTACACAGGTGCAGAGCAGTGCCTCAATGTGCGCTATCCTAACGAGATAGGTGCCTTTGCGTGCAAGTACGGTTATGATGAAAGCCTTGAGGATCTGGGTGAGAAGCTGGATGCTGACCTTAAGGCCGCTGCTGAGGAACACGGTGCGGAGATAATGAACAACAAAACATATTACGAGTGGTCGATCAGCGGTTACTTCGATGACAGCAAGCTGGATGTCACACTCAACTCAAAGTCAGATCTTGCTTTCATCAATTATGACAAAGTAGCGCAGATACTGTTCATTGATGTGGATGTCTATAACAGAGTATTTGGCTATAACGAGACAGTGGCTCAGGGTGAAGCATTGGTCGGAACCGCAAAGGACATAGAGATCGGCGATGTGATAACTATCGGGGATGTTCCGTTCAAAGTCACAAAGCGTATCGATGACAGGATAGAAGAGATAGATCCGGCTGCAGTGGTCTCGGCATCTCCGGGCATCTTTGTGATCGTGAAGGATGCTGGTGAGGTCGCGAAGAACTACACAAAATATGCAGATTACGACGGCGAGCCTATGCTGGCGTGGTTCTGGGACTGCCGTTTTGATACCGGCCTTGACGCCGACGAGCAGGTGGCTCTGGCAGCCACACTGGATAATTTGATCAAAGAGGAACTGAAGCCGCTTGACTTTGACAACTGCTACTGCGAGAGCCATGAAGCAGAACGAGGCGACTTCGTCAGCACCTTCGGAGGACTGTTTTTCCTCGGCATTCTGCTCAGCATCATCTTCCTGATGTCCTGCGTGATAATCATGTATTACAAACAGGTCTCGGAAGGTTTCGAGGATCAGTCCAGATTCGACATAATGCAGAAGGTCGGCATGACGAAGGATGAAATAAGAAAAAGCATCAATTCACAGATGCTGACGGTATTCCTTATCCCAATCATCTTAGCCTGCATACACTTGGCGGTGGTACTGCCTATAGTAAACAAGCTGCTCATGCTGTTCGGACTGTTTGACATACCGCGCCTGATCATTACCTCCAGTGTATGCGTACTGATCTGCGGTATAGTATATGCGGTCATATACAGAGTTACATCTAATGCATACTACCGAATCGTTTCGTAAAAAAGATATTGACTAACGAACGAACGGTAGGTAGAATGGAGATGCCTGTTATCGAAAATACGGTTGTTGTTGGAAGGAGTACTATGGAAAAGGCCAAAACAAGAGACGAAATACTGAAAGTCGCGCTCGATCTTTTTTCGGTAAAT
>CADBKM010000063.1 GCA_902795265.1 uncultured Eubacteriales bacterium | reverse complement strand
TTTTATCAAAAAACAAAACGCTCCGCACCTATTGGAGTGCGGAACGTAATGGTAAAATATTAGTATGCAAATCCAAAACATTTTACGGCAAAATTATACGTTGTTTTCGAGGCCGTATCAACTGAAACTTCCGCTCGAAATCGGGCATATCATTCCCGACGACGACTGTGTGAGGCTCCTGGGTCAATTCGTGGAGGAACTGGATCTCAGAGATCTGTATTCGACCTATTCCAAAGTCAAGGAAAATCAGGTGAGCCCGCGGCAGATGCTGAAGATAATGTTGTACGCGTACCATGAAGGCAACTTCTCATCCAGAGGCATCGAAAAATCCTGCCGCAGAGACATCAACTACATGTATCTGCTCGAAGGCAGGTCAGCACCGGACCATGCGACCATTGCAAGATTCAGATCCATACATTTCGCAGAAGTGGCAGAGAAATATCTTGCTATGAGTGTCAGCTACCTCATGGAACTTGGTGAGATAAGCGGCAAAGAGATATTCATCGACGGGACCAAGATCGAGGCCAATGCCAACAAATACACCTTCGTGTGGAAGAAATCCGTTACTAAGAACCAGGCAAAGCTTCTGGCAAAGATGGCATCATTGGTACAGGAATGTGTAGAGACATACGGTCTGCGGAAGATATGGCACGGACAGGTCAAAGAGAAGCATCTCGAAAAAGTGATCCGGCAGCTGTATCGCATCAAGGAAGAAGAAGGCATCGAGTTCGTTCACGGAAGCGGTAAGAGAAAAACACAGCTTCAGAGGCATGTTGAAGAGTTGGAAGAGGGCGTTGCGCATCTCAAAGAATACTCAGAAAAGCTCAGCATACTGGGTGAGCGGAACAGCTACTCCAAAACTGACCCTGATGCGACTTTCATGAGAATGAAAGAGGATGCTATGCTGAACGGGCAACTGAAACCTGCATACAATCTACAGCTCGGAGTAGACTCAGGATACATATCCTGGCTCACATTATCACCGCGGCCTACAGATACGATGACACTCATCCCTTTCCTCAAAGGAATGGAGTCATCTCTGAGACACAGATATTCTGTTGTTGTAGCTGATGCAGGGTATGAGAGTGAGGAGAATTACAGCTTCCTGGAAGACCGAAGAATGACAGCTGTGATCAAACCGGCAAATTACGAGATTTCCAAGACGCGTAAGTACAAGAAAGACATCAGCCGCAAAGAGAACATGCCGTATGATCTCGAAGGCGACTTCTACACCTGCATTAACGGCTGCAAGCTTGAAAACTGCGGCACAAAAAAGCGCAGGACTGCTTCCGGATATATTAGGGAAGAAACAATCTATCGATGTGATGACTGCCTTGGCTGTCCTCACAAGTCTGAATGCATCAAAGGCAGGAACTGGAAGATCCCTGAGGATGAGCGATTCAAAGAGCTCAGTGTCTCTCGTAAATTCGAAAGACAGCGCAAGGAATGCCTGGACAGGATCGTAAGCGATGAAGGTGTTCAGCTCAGAGTCAACAGAAGCATCCAGGCTGAAGGCGCTTTCGCGTTATGGAAAGAAGACCAGAAGTTCAGACAGTTCCTATGCCGCGGTCAGGCAAATGTGTATGCAGAAAGCGTACTCATGGCAATGGCTCAGAACATAGGTAACCTACATCGCCGAATCCAAGCGGGCAGACTGGGCCATCATCTTTACGAAGTGAATGCGTAAAGGATAGAAGAAAAAAAGCGTAGTGTTATTGTGCGCAAAAAGTCAAAACAGCAGACTGCTGATGACTGAGAGCTTGCTAGCAGACTGCTGATGACTGAGAGCTTGCTCTATGTCTGAAGCTGTCTGCTGTTTAAGTTAAGAGGCTGCCACATTTTATTCAAATGCGACAGCCCCTTTATTATTGACCTGAAATATTGATTACCTGTGGCTGTACTTTGAGAAATAGTAGATCTTGCCTGCAAATACTCCGACAAATGCCATTACTACGATTGCGTTGATCATGACTGCACCTCCATAAAACCCTGACCTGAAAACCGACGCTCATTTTCCATAAACCAGAGTCCGGATCCGGAGATCCCTTCTCTTTTCACCTACATTGTATTCCTCCTAAAACATAAGTAAAGTTAATAAAATTAATGAAGGCATTAAATTGGACTTAATAAAAAACAAACGATAAAACGGACTCAATATATTGCTTATAGTTATATTCAAATATATGGTTATTACACTTATCAATAGTTTCGGATTTTGTTCATAGACTATAATAAACGGGTAAACTGTCGCTATAGTATGAAGGGGACTTCACCATGACTTATGAGGAACTGAAGAAAGAAATGGAAAAATACCCTGAGACCATGTCTGAGGGTGAGCGAATGAAAAAATACGCCGCAGGTGAGACCGTAGACCATATACCTTTCTCGCTGCAGAGCAATGAGGAGGCCATGGCCAACATCTTCGGCTACACTACGGCGGAGTGGAGAAACGACGTAAAGGTCCACATCGACGTTATAAAAAGGAGAAAAGAGGAGTTCAATATCGGGGGACTCGCGTCGGGCCTCAGGCTCAGGACCATGGCACAGGCTGTCGGTTCTGAGATTTATTTCCCTGAAGTAGGCATAGACCGCGTGATCAAGCCTGTACTCACAGACTATTCGATGCTGCCTGAGCTGATGAAGGATAATCCGAAGAAGAATCCGGTATTCCTCGCTGTTCTGCAGAGGGGCATCGACCTGAAGATGGCATTCCCTGAGATGGGCATAGCTATGCCTGTAGCAGGACCGTTTACAAACGCTTCTCTCATCAGACCGGTTGAGATGATCCTCAGAGATACAGTCAGAAATCCGGAAAAACTGAACGACCTTCTCAAGTGGACTGTCGATTATACGGTAGCTTACGCTGAGATGTTCGCCGATGAATTCGGCGGCGGCGGATGCACCATCTGCGATCCTATCAGCTGTGCCGACATCCTCGGCAAGAGAAACTACAAGAAGTTCTCGCATCCATGGCTTGAGTATCTGATCGAAGGCCTTACACAGACTCTCGGCAAAAAGCCTGGAATCCACATCTGCGGAAAGACTTCACCGCTGTGGGATGACATGCTGAAACTCAAGGTCGCAAGCTTCAGCGTAGACAACATGGAGAATCTCGCTGACGCAAGAGACAAGATGGGCCCTGTGTTCGGACTTGTCGGAAACGTCGCTCCTGTAGATGTAATGCTCAACGGATCGATCGACGATGTAATCGAGACTTGCAAGCAGTGCATCATCAACGGAGCTGAGGCTGAGAACGGATATACTCTCGGAACAGGCTGCCAGGTTCCTATCGGAACTTCGCGTGAGAACTTCGATGCGTTCATCTTTGCGGCACGCAAATACGGCAGAGGCGCACGCAAGGGAATGCTTCCTCTCGGCATCGTAGAAGAAGCTGCAAACGATGTAATAATGAACAAAGAATAAACAACTAATTAAAATAAGGAGATTATATAATAATGGCTACTAAAGAAGAACTTCTGCAGAAGATGTCTGACATGGTTTTCGAGATGGAGGATGAAGACATCGCTGACGTATGTGAAGAGTATATCGAAGAAGGGTATGACGCTCTCGACGGTATCCTGCACGGACTCGTTGACGGCATGAACCGCGCGAGCGAGATGTACGATCAGGAAGAGTACTTCGTAACAGACCTGCTGCTCTGCTCAGACGCTATGTATGCAGGCCTCGATGTACTCCGTCCGCATTTGCCTGAAGACGCAAGCATGGGCGAATCCAAGAAGGCTGTAATCGGAGTAGTTGAGGGCGATACTCACGATATCGGCAAGAACCTCGTAAAGATCATGATGGAAACAGCAGGATTCGAAATGTACGATCTCGGAAGAGACGTTCCGCTCGACAGCTTCGTAGAGAAGGCTAAGGAAGTCGATGCTGACCTCATCATGATGTCGACACTGATGACTACTACAATGCCTGGCATGAGAGAAGTCATCAACAAGCTCAAAGAGCAGGGCATCAGAGACAGCGTAAAGGTAATGGTAGGCGGAAGCCCTATCTCCATGAAGTACGCTGAGGATATCGGCGCTGACGGATATTCGCGAAACGCTGTAGAGGCTGTCGAAGTCGCGAAGAAGCTCTGCGGAGTCGAATAGAATAAAGCAAAGGAATCAACAGTAATGCCAATTCTTAAAGTAATGCCGGAGGAAAAGCAATATGATTTTGCCTCCGGCAAAAATTTGATGGAAATAATGCTCGACGCGGGCCTGTTCATAGACAACGCCTGCGGCGGCAAGGGACTCTGCGGAAAGTGCAGGGTAAAGGTATGTGAGGGCAGCGTAAGCGAAGCCGGTGAGACCGAACGCGGCATACTCAAGGCCGAAGAGCTTGAGCAGGGAGTAAGGCTGGCGTGCCTTGCCCGTCCTGAAGGCGATATCACCATCGAGCTGCTTCAGAAAGAGAAGAAGCACGATGTGCTCGCCTCCGGTTACATGCCTGATTTTGAATTCGAACAGGATATCGTGAAGGTGCCGGTCACCATCCACAAGCCTACTCTTGCAGATCAGACTCCTTTCGAGAACCAGATAATCGAGCAGGTGGGAGCTCAGGCTTCCGTTGGCCATGACGGCGCGACAGGCTATCTCGGTTTCGACTATACAGCTCTTCGTGAGCATTCGATGCTTCCGGGAGAGTACACAGCTGTGCTCCATAACGGAAAGGTAATAGCACTTGAGCCCGGGGATACAACAGCTGCATTGTATGGAGTTGCGGTCGATATCGGTACAACAACTGTCGTATGCTCTCTAATCGACATGAATACCGGTGAAGAGCTGGGACATGCGTCAGAGATCAACGCTCAGAAGTTCTTCGGCCTCGACGTTCTTACGAGGATCACATATGAGATAGAGAATCCTGATGACGGCAGAGAGAAGCTTCAGAAGGCTATCGTCGGCTCCATCAATAAGATGGTGAAGTCGGTATGTGACAGGAACGGTGTAAGCCAGGAGCAGATATACGAAGTATCTGTAGGCGCTAACTGCACGATGATGCACATGCTCATGGGAGTCGATGCGAGGCCGATAGGCAAGGCTCCGTTCGCTCCTGTATTTGCGCGCGCAAAGGATGTAAAGGCTTCTGACATTGGCCTGAAGGCTGCGCCGGGCGCGAGGCTTTACTGCCTGCCTTCGGTATCTGCATATATCGGCGCGGACATAGTCGCCGGCGCTTATGTATGCGATCTCAGGCACCGCAAGGGCAATGTGATGTTCATAGACATCGGAACGAACGGCGAGATAGTGCTTGCGGCAAACGGACATCTGATGTCATGCTCCTGCGCCGCCGGACCGGCTCTTGAGGGAATGAACATAAGCTCGGGAATGCGCGCAGCAGAAGGTGCCATCGAAGACATACATATAAATGAAGACGGCATCGAGCTTAAGGTTATAGGAGACTGCGAGCCTGCAGGCATCTGCGGAAGCGGCATCCTTACGGTAACAAAAGAGCTTCTCAGAACAGGCATCGTCAGAAAGACCGGCGCGTTTGTGAAGGCCGGCAAGTTCGATGCAGATGACTACAGGTCGAAGTATATCGCCGTCGATGAAGAGGGAAAAAGATCGTTCATAATGACGGAAGGCGGAGACGGCACAGAGCCTCTGTACATAACACAGGGAGACATACGTCAGGTGCAGCTCGCCAAGGGAGCCATACTCTCGGGCTTCATGGCCCTGCTCAAGAAAGCAGGCATAGG
>CADBKM010000062.1 GCA_902795265.1 uncultured Eubacteriales bacterium | reverse complement strand
ATGATCTCACCGGCACGTTCAAGGTCGCTTTCTCTTGTTGATAATCTTAATGTATCCACTATAACCCACTTCTTCATCTATAGTCGTCAATATTGTACCATACTTTCTGTGGATTTTAGCTATTAGTACTGGTTATTATATTGCATTTATCTCACGTACAGCCGCGAGCAGCACAGGGAACTCATCGATGACAGGCATGCGCACTCTTGCGGAATTGATGTCCAGACCCTTGAAGTCGTTGCCGTCTACAACGAGCACGCCTCTTTCGTAGAATTCCTTCTTGAGATTCACACTCTCATCATCGTGGTAGAGCAGGCAGATGGAGCTGGTGTCGAGTGTCTCCGCGATGTGGAGACTGCCGGATCCTCCCTCGGGCCTCTCTTCGCAGCATCCGAGCTCCGCCTTTATCGCCGACTTCATTTTTCTGAAATCTGCTTTCGACGACTCCACAAAGTATACGCATCCGAGAGCTGCCGCTGCTATCTCTCTTGAAAGCTCGCCCACCATGTACGGATTCGTCATCTTGTTCATGTAATTGATGAGGTTCTTATGCGCGATGATGTAGCCGACTCTCATCCCCGCCAGACCGAAGCCCTTTGACAGGGTTTTTATTACGGCCAGATTAGGGTACTTCGCGAACAGCTGCACTGCTGAATTCTCCTTTGGCATGAAATCGCCGTAAGCCTCGTCGATGATCACAGTGATATCGTGGCTGAGCGCCGCTGACACTATCCTGTCTATGTCCGCTATGTCTATGCACTGGCCCGTAGGATTGTTAGGATTGTCGATGTAGATGTAATTGCAAGATGTGCCGTCAGGGCCATCTGCATCGATCATTGTCACAAACTCATCCGCATCGAATCTGTAGTTATTGCTTTTACTGAGCTGATACGGCATATACTCTATGCCGATCATCTGAGCGTGCATGTAGTAGTCGGTAAACTGCGGAGAAACTCCGAGGACCGCGGCATTATGCGTATCGAAGATATTATTTACGATATACAACGCACTCATGCTGCCGTCAGTCAGCAATATGTTGTCACGCTCCACATCTATGATGTCTTCCCAGAAGCTGCCAATCGCCTCATAAAGCGCCTGACTGTGCGGGTAAGGCCCGAGCCTGGAGGCATCGAAGCTCCTGAGTGCGCATTCGCACGCAGGAGGAAATCCGTAAGGATTGCAGCCTTCGCTGCAGTCGATGCCGCCGTCCGGAAGCACTACATGATCCATTGCATAACTTATCTTCTCCTGCTCAAGCAGCTGCTTTCTGATTTTCAGTTTGCCTGTTTCCATAATGTGACTCTCTTCCTAAGCCTCGCTTCTGCCGTTATCCTTATGCTTTATGATCTTATATCCGCCGATGATCAGAGTCGGCAGCAGGTAGAACAGAATGAATCCGTACGACAGATATGTGTAACCGGCTCCGATCAGATCTACCACGCCTACGCGGGAGAGCAGGAGCGCAGCAA
Organism: uncultured Eubacteriales bacterium; assembly: GCA_902795265.1. Taxonomy (GTDB): domain Bacteria; phylum Bacillota; class Clostridia; order Peptostreptococcales; family Anaerovoracaceae; genus Crickella. The sequence goes on along the minus strand of CADBKM010000062.1, from coordinate 2,737 downwards.
CCAGTGTTGCGACCGCGATGAGCCCTCTGCTCTTTTTATCGAGCGCAGTACGGCCCTTCTCCTGCATTGCGATGTCAAATCTATCGATGATCATATGGATGCATCCCGTTGCTGTCTCTATCAGTGTCCAACCCATTACGATACCGAAGAGGGTAAGCAGAGCAGGGCCTCCGTTTACAGCACTGATCATCATTGTCCATGGAGTTTCAACTTCAGGACCGACGATCGAGAGATCTCCGTAGAAGCACATCATCGCAAAATAGCTGAGGAACCACGGAATCACCATCAGCAGACCCGCGATAATGCCTCCTACCAGAGTGTGCTTTCTTTCAGTCTGTCTCTTGAGCGAGAACATTCCCATAGGTATGGCATTGATGTTGTACGCGACGTAGAGGATTCCTGTCCATATGCACAGCGCTGCAGTTACCTTGCCGTCATAAGCAGATGTGTCGTGTGCCGCAAAGACTTCGCCGATATGGTCTCCCCGTCTTGAGATAACGATTATTGTGAATATTATGTATCCTATATACAGAAGGATAGTTCCGATAGATTCAAACTGCTCGATGATGCGGTCACCATAGAAGTTGAGGATGCCGACTACAACTATGATCAACACACTTCCGAGAAAGCTCGGCAGACCCACCTGCGCGAATATGGAACCTGTCGCAGCCGCCATTACTGCTATGAGCAATATGCCTATAAGCACAGTCAGAATATCCATAACGGGCCAGAGCGGTCCGATTACCTTCTTAATGAAATTCTTATAGTCATAAACTTTGTAGATCCTGCAGATCTCGAATGTCAGGAATGCGAAGAGCGAAAAGCCTATCGCGATCGTGATTCCCGAAATCCAGCCCATCGAGCCGAACATGGCTCCATACTGATAGATCTCACGTCCTGTAGCATAGCCTCCGCCGATAAGCACCGACTGGAGTATGACTCCAGGCAGGATATACTTTGCATAGAAATTACCTTTTGATTGATTGTTTTTCTGTCCCATTTCTTTATACTCCTTTTTCGAAAATAACGGTCTCTCAGCAGCGTCCCCTTCTATGCTGCTGAAGAATCTCAAAAAGAAAAACCGCGGCATCATGCCGCGGCTTCTTAACGATATATGCTCAAACTCTGTTTATTGAACACTATTGGCGCACGGCAAAGTTCTTCTTTGTGTTTTCAAAGAAGCTGCGCCAAAAGAAGTTCTTATTTGCGTTGTGAGTGATACCTTTTGTTCGATACATCATCGTTTTTCCTTTTAGAGAGGTTCTTAAGTCAAGACTATAAACTCATTCGTTGTAGAAATCAACAAAAAATTTGCGGACTTATTGTATAAATCCGCAAACATTTGTTAACACCTATTATATTCAATCTTTCAATTAGCCGAAATCTCTCATCTTGGCAGCCTGGTCAGCAGTGATGAGTCCGTCAACGGCCTCGTCTATATCTCCGTCGAGGAACTGATCGAGCTTATAAAGAGTGAGGTTGATACGGTGATCCGTGATTCTTCCCTGAGGGAAGTTATATGTACGGATACGCTCCGAGCGGTCACCTGATCCTACCTGACTTCTTCTGTCTGCCGAGATTTTGTCGTTCTGCTCCTGCACCATCTTGTCGTAGAGTCTGGCCTTGAGTACTCTCATGGCCTTCTCTCTGTTCTGGATCTGCGACTTTTCGTCCTGGCATGTTACGACGATACCTGTAGGCAGGTGTGTCATACGGACAGCTGAGTCAGTTGTATTTACGCACTGGCCGCCGTTTCCGGAAGCTCTGTAAACGTCTACCTTTACGTCGTTAGGATTGATCTCAACCTCTACGTCGTCTACTTCAGGAAGCACAGCGACTGTAGCAGCCGATGTGTGGATACGGCCGGAGGATTCTGTTTCAGGAACTCTCTGCACTCTGTGTACGCCCGATTCGAACTTGAGTCTCGAGTAAGCGCCGCGGCCCTTGATCATTACAACGGCTTCCTTGATGCCGCCGATACCTGTGTCGCTGATCTCGATGATCTCTGCCTTCCAGTGGCGGCGCTCAGCGTATCTGAGATACATTCTGAGCAGGTCGTTACCGAAGAGCGCTGCCTCTTCGCCGCCTGTGCCGGCTCTGATCTCGAGGATTACGTTCTTATCATCGTTAGGGTCCTTAGGGAGAAGCAGGATCTTCAGCTCCTCCTGAGCCTTGGCCATGTTTTCCTCGAGCTCCTTGGCCTCCTCTTTGGCCATCTCGCGCATCTCCTCGTCATCTTCGAGGTCGATCAGCTCTCTGGCGTCGGCGAGATCGCTCTGCATCTTGCGGTAGTTCTCATAAGCCTTTACCACCGGCTCGATCTCCGACATCTCTTTCATATACTTCTGCCAGTTTTTCTGGTCGGAGATGACTGCTGGGTCGGCAACCTTCTCGGAGAGCTCTCTGTATTTTTCTGTAATAAAGTCTAACTTGTCAAACATGTGTATTTCCTTTCTGTACGCAAAATCAATAACGGGTGCTCATTGCAGTTCCGCTATCGTCCTTCGAGTATTCTGCGTCCAGTTCTGTCAGTCATATTTTCTCCTCTTTCGTTTAAAGCAGTTTATTATATCAGTATTCGTCGTATTTTTCCATTATCTTCCTGAGTATCGGATCATTTACGTCGAAACTGATGTCTCCGGCCTGCGCTACCGGGAGCACCTTCGGCGATGTACCGCTTATAAACGCGGCATCGAAACTCCCGAGATCCCCGGCGGATACGGCCTCTTCATGGAGC
>CADBKM010000061.1 GCA_902795265.1 uncultured Eubacteriales bacterium | reverse complement strand
CAATGTCTATGTAGTCCCTTCCGCGCTTGATACAATCGAGTTGGTCCGCGCTGAACGCAACAGACTCGGGCTGCCGGAAAATGGTGACATATTTGTTATCGATGGCAGATACCAGAGTTTCTACTCTGCCCTGGGCAAGATGATCAACAATTACTGCGATGAGCTGTGTATTCCGAGAAGAAGCCTTCACTCAACACGCAGGACATGTGCATCAATGATGCATGCATCGAACATCAGTGATCTGACGATCCAGGCACGGCTATGGCGTAAAAAAGCATCAAAAAATGCACTAAATGTGCAAATCTAACCACTATCTAACCACATCTAACCACCTATGAAAAGTAAAAACCCTTGGATTTCCACAATGTCATTAACTTAAGAGTAGTGAGAAGCTTTTACAAGTTTCTCACTATTTTCTTTATAAATATGCTATACTTGTAGTGAGAAAAGAGGTTGGCATGTTTATCAAGATACTTACAAAAACATATAAGGGAGAGAAGCGGTATTATGCCAGTCTCGTTGAAAACAAACGGATCGACGGCAAGGTAGTGCAGACAGTTAAGGCTAATCTCGGTCCTGTTACCGAGGATCAAATCCCATACCTGAAAGCAGCCTATGCCAGAAAAAAGCCCCGCCTTGTTTATGATGATGAATGAAGCAGAGGTGACGTAGTGAGAAATTCCGGCGAGCGATTCATAACAGATAATGACATGATCTGCTCCGAGTTCTTTACGGACATGTGTCGTGGAGACAGGGCTAATGTCTTTGTCCGCAATCGCAAGATGCCGGTAAACGATCTTGTCTTCTCTATGATCAACAGGAAGGGGCTGACCTTGAAAATGGAGCTGCGTGGCTATATGAACATTTCTCATCCAGGAACTCAGATCTCAAAGCCGGGTTATTTAAAGCAGCGCATGAAGCTCAATCCGGAAGCAATAAAATTTCTTTACCAGTTTCACAACCGGAACTTCTATGAAGATCCTGAGGCGGAACTCTATACATTCAATGGTTACCTTGTGCTTGCAGCGGATGGATCGAATCTGAATGTACCGACAACGCCTGAGACACTAGAAGTATTCGGGACCTCGAGCAGCAAAGTTAAGACAAAGCAGGCCGCACTCGGGTTAGCATGCCTCTATGATGCTTTGAATCGCATGATCATTGACTCCACGATCAACAGAGTGAAGTTCAATGAGATGGCTATGGCAGAAGAACAGCTTAGTCATGTGCGCGAGACCATAGGCAATCACCCATTTCTCATCACGCTGGATCGTGGTTATCCGTCAATACCGGCCTTTATGCGTATGATCGACAGTGATACAAAGTTCGTTGCCAGACTAAAGAAAAATGACTTTAACCAAGAACAGCGATCCATGACATCTGATGATGAAGATGTGGAAATTGCGATCACGAACACCAGACGGCACAAACATATTGGCACATATAACGAAGCCATACTTATGAGCCGTGACAGGTTCAGCATCAGATTGGTTAAGATATGGCTCGACAAAGACGCAGGGATATACGAGATTCTGGCAACCAATCTGCCACGGGAGACTTTCCCTGCCGATAGTATTGAAGAACTGTACAGGCTTCGCTGGCGGATAGAGACAGCTTATGAAACTTTGAAAGACCGTCTGCAAATAGAGAACTTTACCGGTACCAAGCCTGTTCTACTGCTGCAGGATATATACAGCACTATCTATGTGAGCAATGTTGCTGAGGATATAGCCAGAGATATAGAGCAGGAACAGGAAGGACACCTGAAAAATGACTACAAGCACCGCATGGCTGTTAACCGCTCATTGTGCATAGGCCTGCTTAAAAGTGATTTGATTTACATACTGCTGGAAGAGGATCCGAATGTTAAAGAAGAACTGATGCAACAATTATACGATGAGATAAGCGAGAACATCGTACCGGTCAGACCTGACAGACATTATGAACGTAACACAAATATGCGTCATGCCAAATATTCAAACACGCATAAACGCAGCTTTTGATTACTTTGCGGGAGATCTGCGTCCATACCAAAAAAATGGAAGCTATCTGGATAAAGATGAGCTTCCGTTTTTCGTTTGTCTGAAATCCACAGCACCGATTTCTCCAAAGCATAATATAGCGTTGGCTACTTGCTCTGTTAAGTTAACAGCATTGTGGATTTCCAAGGGTTTCATGGTGGAGCGTACGAGGCTCGAACTCGTGACCTCCTGACTGCCAGTCAGACGCGCTCCCAGCTGCGCTAACGCCCCATAATATTTTGGCAGCCTTTATGGCTGCCGTTTCTGGTGCGGATGATAGGATTCGAACCTACACGATGTTACTCACACGGACCTGAACCGTGCGCGTCTGCCAATTCCGCCACATCCGCACATCAGTGGCATACCAGCAACAAGGAGGGACCCGCCCGCGGGAGGATTCCTTATTGCATACCTCCATGGCACGCCACATAGTATACACTATCTTAAATTGCTTGTCGAGAGAAAAATCAGCTTTTTTATTCTTCTGCCATGATAGCATCGAACTCAGCTGCTGCTGCATCGAACTCCTCTTCGGACTCGATCTCGATTATCTCGAACTCTTCTTCACTTATCTGCTTATATCCGTAGATGTAAACATCGTCAGTGCCGTCTTCAGGTTCAAGAGCGATATACTCCTTATCATTCAGTTCGAACGTGCCCAGTACATAGCAGTCAACTGCAGTGTCGTCATCAAATTCCAGAGTGATGATATCCTCTTCTTCTTCTTCGACGTTTACGTTCTTGATATCTTCTGCCATAGCGCAATCTCCTTTCCTGAAATGCTATATCAATATAACATGCAGAGTTCATTTTAGCAAGTATGTAAAAGCGATAAAAAAGCCTTGTTTTTCATGATCTTTTACTCATTTGCGAAGAAGTCCAGAATGCTCTCCGCGGCCTTGCTGTTCATGCCGTCGACTTCCATGAGTTCCTCATATGTGGCGTTTTTTATTGCCTTGATGCTGCCGAATCTGTTGAGCAGCTCACCCCTTCTCTTAGGACCTATTCCCGGGATATCCTCGAGCGCTGAGCGTATCATCTTTTTGCCCTTTACTCCGGACATGTAGGTGATCGCGAAGCGGTGCACCTCCTCCTGTATGTTGCCGCAGTAGCTGAAGAGCAGACGGTTGTCGCGCAGGTCTATCTCGCGGCCGTCGTCAAAGACGATCGCTCTGGTCCTGTGTGCATCGTCTTTCGCGAGCCCGACTACCGGGATCGCGATGCGGAACGCATCGACGACGGCCTTCACGGCGTGAACCTGTCCCAGCCCACCGTCTATGAACATAATGTCCGGATAGGTGCTGAATCCCTCGTCGCCCTTCCGGGCCCGTTTAAGCCTTCTGTATATGACTTCTCTGAGGCTTCCATAATCATCGCCCTCAGCAGTCCTTACCTTGAATTTTCTGTAATCGCTTTTTACCGGTTTTCTTCCCTCATATACGACCATTCCGCCGACCGTATCAAGACCGTTGAAGTTCGAGATATCGTAGGCCTCGATCCGGTACTCTCTGTCGTCATCCTCCGGTATCAACAGAGGAGCGTTTCCGCTTATCGATGAAGCGTATTCTATGAGTGCCGCTATTTCCTTCTTCAGTGCGTCCCTTCTCTCTGCCTCACGCTCTGCTTTCTCATCAAGTGTGCCAGCAAGCTTAACGGCATCTTCCATCGCCATTTTAAGCAGGGCTCTCTTCTCACCTCTCTCAGGTACTATGAAACGGGTCTTGTGCATAACATCAGTTCTGCCTTCTGCGTTAGCAGCATTGATGTTGTCCAGGAACTCCTCAAGAAGAGCTTCCTCCTCGATATGAACCGGAAGTATTATTTCTCTCGGCAGTATCGACAGCTCAGGATAATACTGTTTTATAAAGGAAGAGATCATCTCCGTGCCGAGTGTCTTCTTTTCCTTTTCTGAATCCGGCATAGCCGCTCCCGCGTGATCGCTCCTTATGTATGTGATCTCACGGCCGCTCATTCTGCCGCTCTCAACTTTGTATCTTGCGACAACTCCGGTCTTCTGCGTGATAACCGGGATGAGAACGTCTGCATCCCTTTCCTTTATCATCGTTGCGCGCTGTGTCTCGCCAAGAGACTTGAGCGAGCGTATGTAGTCCCTGAACCTGGCAGCGTCTTCAAATCGAAGTTCTTCCGAGGCCTGTTCCATCTCGGCCTTCAGCTTGCTTATCACAGCCGAATCTCTTCCGGATAGGATCTCCATCACCTCGTCGATCTTTTCTTTATACGCTGCCTTGTCTGCCTTTCCGGTACACACGCCCGGACACTTACCTATAAAGTAATTGAGGCACGGCCGGACTCCCTTTCTGAACTCCTGCTGACGGCATTTTTTGAACTGATACATCTCGTCTATCATTCCAAGAATGCGTCTGACCGATCCCGCGTCCGAGTATGGCCCGAAGTAACGGTTTCCGTCGCGTCTGAGCCTCCGCGTGCTTATGACTCTCGGGAATTCTTCAGTCACAGTCACTTCGATGAACGGATAGGATTTGTCATCCTTCAGCAGTATGTTGTACCGAGGCATGTATTTCTTGATAAGATTGCATTCCAAAAGGAGAGCTTCCATCTCCGTAGCACAGCTGATGTACTCAAACTCTGCTATATTGGAGACCATCGCT
>CADBKM010000060.1 GCA_902795265.1 uncultured Eubacteriales bacterium | reverse complement strand
TACGTTCTGAACTGTGACTGTATCTCTTCCCATTCTTCCAGGAGCCTTGTTGCCCTTGAATACTCTTGAAGGATAAGTACCAGCTGCGAGAGCTCCGGCCAGTCTCTTGTGCTTTGAACCGTGAGTCATAGGTCCTCTGCGGTGGCCGTGTCTCTTGATGTTACCCTGTGTTCCTTTACCCTTGGAAGTTCCGGTAACGTCGAGCTTCATGCCTTCTTCGAAGTCAGCTACTGTGATAACCTGACCGACTTCGTAAGCTTCTCCCTCGCCCGGCTTGAACTCAGCGAGGTGCTTCTTTGTGTCAACGCCTGCCTGACTCTCTGCGGCTTCTGATCTTCGTAGCCCACCTGGACTGCGTCATAGCCGTCTGTCTCGACAGTCTTGATCTGTACGACTGTCTCCGGGCCTGCCTCAACGACAGTAACCGGGATGACTGTTCCGTCTTCTGCGAAGATCTGTGTCATTCCGATCTTCTTTCCCAGCAGTGTTTTCATATGTGTTTTCCTCCTGTTCTTACAGCGGATCTCTCTGGTTTGCAGTGCCTCTCATGAGATCTTACTAATACTTGGATTAGAGCTTGACGTAGATATCTACACCTGCAGGTGCGTCGAGCTTCTGGAGAGCCTCAACAGTCTTGTTTGTTGCGTTTGTAACGTCGATGAGTCTCTTGTGTGTTCTCTGCTCGAACTGCTCTCTGCTGTCTTTGTACTTATGGACCGCTCTGATGATTGTAACGACTTCCTTCTCTGTCGGCAGCGGAATAGGTCCGCTTACATCAGCACCTGTCTTCTTGACTGTGTCTACGATCTTTGCAGCGTACTTGTCGAGAAGAGCGTGGTCATAAGCTTTCATTCTGATCCTGATTTTCTGTAATTCGCTCATTTTTTCCTCCTGTTAAGATTCGTACTAATTGTCGCTATGCTTGTACAGGACCCCGCTTTTCTGCTTTCGCGGTGATGCCCGGCATCTCATGCAACTCATATGATCTGCCTGCAACGCCTTGAAACTACAGCATCTTGCTGTTCCTGTGCCCTTTGTCGAAGTGCCTTACACTCTTTCGCGCGTTTCCTATTGGTTGGCACACAACAAAAAAGCGAAACCCTTCGCCCCCATCGTGTGAGGACTTCTCGGCAGAAATTATCCGCTAGCACGGTAACTTCCTGCTTCTTCGCATTTAACAAGCCTTTGAATTATATACATAGCGCACATATAATGCAAGCTATTTTTTAAAAGTTTTTTACGTATTTTTTAGCGTCCATAAAAGCTCAAAGCCTTGAAAATTCGGGGTTTTTCAGGCCGAGTCCCTAACACTGTGTTCGGCGTTTCCACAGACGCCACAGATAGTGCTCTCCGCACCCCTCCTGCTACTATATATAGGGGATGCGTTGTGCTAGGGTTCAGGATGTGATCAGACTTGAGGCGCCCGGCCCGTGCATAAAAAATCCGGGCCTCTGCTGAGACCCGGATTTCGTCCGAAGTTTGCCTTAGCCGGCAGTTAATTGATATCCGCCGCTTGCGCTGCCTTGCTGCGATGCGCTTAGCCCGGTGGCCACTGCATGGCGCGCTTGCCCAGAATATGGATATGCAGATGCTTTACGGTCTGCTGGCCATCCTCGCCTGTGTTGATGACACAGCGGTAGCCGTTCTCAAGGCCTTCCTGTGCGCATACGTCTTTGATCTTGAGCATCATGTGAGCCATAAGCTCAGCGTGATCTGCTGTAAGATCGTCGAGCGAAGCCACGTGGACCTTCGGCACCATAAGCATGTGGACCGGCGCCTGCGGAGCAGCATCGCGGAATACAGCTATGAGTTCATCCTCGTAGACCATGTCTGTAGGGATCTCACCGTTCGCGAGTTTGCAGAAAATGCAGTCATCCATGTCTGCTAACCTCCTTTTTAGTTTTACGTATAAACGTTGTATTACCGCTCTCATTTTACCATATTGCGGGCCGTGCCGCTCAAACTTTTGCTATTCTGTATGCCGCGGAGTCAGCAGACCGCCGCTTTCACTCCGTCTCTGAACAGCCCGCCGAGCCTGACCCTGCAGAGCTCGCCTGCTTCAGGCCCTTCGATATACACCTTTACATAATTTCCTGTGTATCCCGTCATGAAGCCGTCCTCTTCCTCTTCGATAAGGACGAGCGCTTCCTTGCCTTCGAGTGATCTTCTGAAATCACGTGCGACTTCTTCGGCTGCCTCTTCAAGTATTCCGGCTCTCTCCTTCTTAACTGACTCGGGAACTGCGTCTTTCAGTTTCGCTCCTGCCGTTCCTCTTCTCGGCGAGTAGCGGAACACGTGGGTCTTTCCGAAGGAAGCTTCCCTTACGATATCGAGGGTGTCCCTGAAATCGGCTTCGGTCTCTCCCGGGAAACCGACTATTATGTCGGTAGTGATGCCGAAGTCGGGATCGTATTCGCGGAGGCCCTTAACGATATCGAGGTATTCCGCGCGCGTATAATGGCGGTTCATGGACTTCAGCACGCTGTCGCTGCCGTTCTGCACCGAAAGATGCAGATGGTGGCAGAGCCTTCTGTGGCGGATGATCTCTTCCACGTTGTCTTTGTCCACAACAGTAGGCTCGAGCGAGCTGAGTCTGATGCGGAAGTCACTGCTGCCCGGTGCCGGCAGTTCGTCGAGCATGGTCAGCAGCTGTGACAGTGTGCATTCGGCGCCCTCTTCTGTGCCGTAGAGCGCTGTGTTGATGCCGGTGAGGACGATCTCTCTATAGCCGGCGCCCACAAGAGCGCTCACCTCTTCGACTATGTCCGCTGCAGGCCTGCTGCGGACCGGCCCTCTTGCGAAAGGTATAAGGCAGTAAGAGCAGAACCTGTCGCAGCCTTCCTGTATCTTGATATAGGCCCTGGTCATGCCGTCGCTGCCCGACTCAATGCGGCCCATGTCTTCGTAAAAGGTGAGTTCTTCGCGCGGCAGCACGAGCACGTCAGTTTGATCCTGTGACTGCCCGTGAGCCTCCGCTCCGTCTTTGGCACCGGCCGCCTCTTTCTCATACAGTTTCTGCATTACAAGACCGCAGATCTCGGATTTGCGGCCGTTACCCACAATGAGACCGACCTCCGGCATGTCCGCGATCTCTTCGGATGCGACCTGCGCATAGCAGCCGGTGACGGCGACCAGCGCATCAGGATTGATCCTCTTTGCCCTGCGGATAAACTGCCTGGATTTCCTGTCAGCTATATTCGTAACGGTACAGGTATTTATGATGTATACGTCAGCAAAGTCTTCTTCCCCGACGATCTCCGCGCCGCGTGAAACAAAGGATTCTTTTATGGCCTCCGTTTCGTAGTGATTGACCTTGCAGCCCAATGTATGAAATGCAATCTTCATGTGTGTGTTCCGTTGGTTTTAGTTTTGCCTTTCTTTTGCGATTACAGTTGAGTCTATCATTCAGAGTTGCCTGGGTCAACTGCGGGCGGAGGGGGAAGGGGTCGGCGCTTTAGGGCCAGGGTCGCCGGATTACCAGAGGCGGCGCTTCAGGGCCAGGGTCGCCGGACTTCCGGAGGCGGCGCTTTAGGGCCAGGGTCGCCGGATTACCGGAGGCGGCGCTTTAGGGCCAGGGTCGCCGGACTTCCGGAGGCGGCGCTTTGGGGCCAGGGTCGCCGGACTCAGTCAAGGGCGGGCGGGTCCGCGGCCGACTAGCCTTCATCCGCCGCAGACAGCGGCGCCGGCGCAGCCTCGTATCCGTCTCCGCCCTCAGGCCCGGCGCCGCTCTCTGCAGCCACGGCTGCAGAGCCGCCTTCGTCCCCGAAAGCCCTGTCCTCATAGCTCTGCGCCTCGAAATCCTCGACCTCATTACTTCGATCCTCGAAGCCCATATCCTTATCACTCTGTGACTCGAACTCCTTATCCGCCCGACCCTCAGCCGGGCGGCCCTCAAAAGGCAGATCAAGTGGCGGATCATACAGCGAACTGTTCGAAGGAGTCACCGTGCCGCCGTCTCCTTCACGATAACTATTGACCTGCGGCGGCACCTGAGCCGATCCGCCCTCGGCCGGCCGCCAGTCCCGGCGGTCGGGCTCCCGATAACCGCGATTCTCCTGTCTTGGTTCCTGCCAGATAAAACCATATCTCTTTGCCAGGTGCTTCACGAGCAGCTCCGCTTCTTCCTCAAGCAGCGTCACGCCTCTGCTCATCCTTACATGCTGCGGATCCCATTCCCTGATATCGATCTTCGGCGCGTTTCCGTTCCACGCAACGATATTGACCTCTCTCGTCCATCCGCTTTTCTTCTGATTGAGCACACCGATATGTTCCACCATCTCAAAGCGGACCTTATTGTTCCGCCTCGGGGTATTGCTTTCACTATAAACCATCTCTTTCTCCTTCCGTTTGAAGATTATTCAGTTCATATCGATCGCGCTTTCGATGTGTCCAGATAATATATTTTTTATTAAAATTTGTCGAACGAAAAACGCCCTCAATCCTGCAATAAAAGCACTTTCTTTTTGCTTCAGCACTTTTTTATGTCACCGGACCACAGTTAACAAAAATGAGCGCATTCGCAGCCAGGATATTGCCCAGTGAAGTCGACTTCCGTACCAAACGCGGACAATCCGGCCTCTCTCAAACACATGCAACTTATAAAAGCCAATTTCCCCATAGGTTAATCCGGATATCTTCCAATCGCCTATTCCTGATTAACAGGTTACCCATCAAACGGAATACTGGCACATTTTGGATTAACACTCCCGATGAATACTATTCATACGCCTCTTGAAAAGTCCCCGGCACAGCGTTAAGGATAGCCCTCGGCCGATATCTCCGGACATCACACGAAAAAAGGCACCGCCGAAACGGTGCCTCATTATCTTTGTTCGCCTTGTAATTGCGAAGTAGTTTTCGTTCACAGCGAGGATGCAAGCGGCCGAGC
>CADBKM010000059.1 GCA_902795265.1 uncultured Eubacteriales bacterium | reverse complement strand
CCTGCAGCCAGCTTGCCCTCTACCTCTGCGCCGATCGGCATGCCGAAGCACTCGCCGAGTCCGACTCTTACGGAAGGAGCAGCCTGTACTACAACGTGCTTTGTAGGGTCTGCCAGAGCTGCCTTTACAGGAGCTGTAGCGTCTACTTCATGCAGCGCGCCAACCGGGCATGCAACGATGCACTGTCCGCAGTTTACGCAGGAAGTCTCAGCGAGAGGAAGTTCGAACGCACTGCTGATGTGTGTTGCGAAGCCTCTGTCATTGGCGCCGATAACGCCTATGCTCTGATACTTCTCGCATGCTGCAACGCAGCGTCTGCAGAGGATGCACTTGTTGTTGTCTCTGACGATCGAAGCTGATGATGTATCGATCACGAACTCATTCTTAGCGCCTGCATAGTACTCTGTGTTATCAACACCGTATCTCTTGCAGAGAGCCTGAAGTTCGCAGTTTGTGGAACGTACGCAGCCGAGGCAGTCCTGATCGTGATCGGACAGGATCAGCTGGAGAGTTTTACGTCTGTAATCTTTGATCTTCTCTGTATTTGTATGAGCGACCATTCCGTCTGTGCAAGGATATACGCAGGCAGCTACAAGAGCTCTTGCTCCTTCTACCTCGCATACACACATTCTGCAGGCACCGATCTCGTTGATCTCTCTCAGATAGCACAGTGTAGGAATGTCGATGCCGGCCTTATGAGCTGCATCCAGCAGGGTGGTGCCTTCCGGAACAGTTACAGTAATGTTATCAACTGTTACTTTGATATCTGCCATTGTGTTCACCTCCCCTTACTTTCTGCTGATTGCACCGAATGCGCAGTTCTCCATACAAGCACCGCACTTGATGCACTTAGCCGGGTCAATAACGTGTGGCTGCTTCACAGCTCCGCTGATAGCCGAAGCCGGGCAGTTGCGGGCACACTTTGTGCAGCCCTTGCACTTCTCAGGGTCGATCACATAGTTGAGCAGAGCCTTGCAGACGCCTGCCGGGCATCTCTTCTCAATGATATGTGCTTCGTACTCATCTCTGAAGTGTTCGAGTGTCGAGAGGATCGGGTTAGGAGCTGTCTGACCGAGTCCGCAGAGAGCATTGGCCTGGATGTACTTAGCCAGCTCTTCGAGTCTGTCGAGGTCTTCGATCTCGCCTCTTCCCTCGGAGATCTTCTCGAGGATCTCGAGCATGCGCTTCGTTCCGATACGGCAAGGTGTGCACTTTCCGCAGGATTCGCTTACAGTGAATCCAAGATAGAACTTAGCGATATCTACCATGCAGTTGTCCTCGTCGAGTACGATCATTCCGCCGGACCCCATCATGGAACCGATAGCCTTGAGTGACTCATAGTCGATAGGAACATCGTATGATGCTGCAGGGATGCATCCGCCGGAAGGTCCGCCTGTCTGAGCAGCCTTGAACTTCTTTCCGTGCGGTACGCCGCCGCCGATCTCTTCTACTACCTGTCTCAGTGTAGTTCCCATCGGAACTTCTACAAGACCTGTGTTGTTTACCTTGCCGCCGAGAGCGAATACCTTAGTACCCTTTGATGTCTCTGTGCCGTACTGGTTGAACCAGCTTGCACCGTTGAGGATGATCTGAGGGATATTCGCGTATGTCTCTACGTTGTTGAGAACTGTAGGAGCCTCGAAGAGTCCCTTAACAGCCGGGAACGGAGGACGTGGATGCGGCTCACCTCTGTTACCTTCGATAGAAGTCATCAGGGCTGTTTCCTCACCGCATACGAACGCGCCTGCGCCGAGTCTGAGGTCGATATCGAAATCGAAGCCCGATCCGAAGATGTTCTTGCCGAGCATGCCGTAGTCTCTTGCCTGATCGAGAGCGATCTTAAGTCTGTCTACAGCGATAGGATACTCAGCTCTTACATAGATGTATCCCTGGTTAGCGCCGATAGCGTAACCTGCGATAGCCATAGCTTCGAGAATTGAATGTGGGTCTCCCTCAAGGATGGATCTGTCCATGAATGCGCCCGGGTCGCCTTCGTCAGCGTTGCAGGCTACATACTTTGTAACTTTTCCTCTGTTGCCGGATGCGAACATCCACTTCTTTCCTGTAGGGAATCCGGCGCCGCCGCGGCCTCTGAGTCCGGAGTCAAGAACCTCTTTGATTACTTCGTCCGGTGTCATTTCGTTGAGAGCCTTGTTGAGCGCGAGATAACCGTCTCTGGCGATATATTCATCGATGTCTTCAGGATCGATCTTACCGCAGTTGCGGAGAGCCATTCTGAGCTGATCCTTATAGAACGGTGAATCAACATAGTGGATCTTCTCACCGTTAGTGAGTTCTTCGACCATGAGGAAATCATCAACAGGTGTTCCGCCGAGGATGTGCTCGTTGAAGATTCTCTCTACCATCTCAGGCTTTACTTCCTGATAGAACACGTTGCCCGGATGTACTACCATGATAGGGCCCTTAGCGCAGAGACCCTGGCAGCCTGTCTGGATGATCTGGATCTCATCCTTCTTGCCGGCAGATTCGATGAACTTCTGGAGTTCTTCCATGACCTCGACACTGTGGTTCGACTGGCAGCCGGTACCTCCGCAAACGAGGACGTAGGTCTTGACGGCTTCTTCAGCAGTATCAGGATTGAATCTGATATTTACCTGACCGCCCTTTGCCGCCTTAATATCTTTTAAATCTTGAAGTGTTTTCATGACTTGCCCTCCATTATGCGTTATTCGTACTTGGCAAGCACGCCTGCAACTCTGTCAGGTGTCATCTTGCCGTATACATCTCCTGCAACGATCATAACAGGTGCCAGTCCGCATGCACCTACACAGCGGCAAACTTCGAGTGAGAACTTGCCATCAGCAGTGCATTCGCCGTCGCCGATGCCGAGAGATTTTTCAACCTCTTCGAGGATCTTGCCCGCGCCCTTTACATAGCAAGCTGTACCGAGGCATACCGATACGATATACTTGCCCTTTGGCGACATCGAGAACTGCGCATAGAAAGTAGCTACACCATAAATCTTTTCGATTGGAATACCTGTCTCATCGGAGATGATTTTCTGTACCTGGTATGGAAGGTAGCCGTAGATATCCTGTGCCTCCTGCATGATTGGCATCAGGGCTCCCTTCTGGCCCTTGTACTTGGCGATCACTTCGAGCAGTTTGGCTTCCTGATCTTTAGTTCCCTTGAAAGGAACGCTCGATACTTTCATCTGCTAGTGCCTCCTTTTACTTCTATAATTCCTACAAATTTAATGGGGATTAGCTCTCCCAAACTCAATAATTGCAAGGCTTCCACCATTCATAAGTATTTTACAATATCGTTATTTAAGTATCAATGAATAAGTTCGTTTAATTAATAATTATCGTTAACCATAACTTAATGTATCTGTGACAATGTTAATCCTTGATAAATTTTCTCATCAACCGGATTACACCATCACTGCCAGCGGGTACAATTATCCGCTTTCCGTGTTATAATATCCGGCAGACTATGAAGAAAACGGAGAGACTATATGATTTATCCTGAATTTCCAGAAGAAGGCTCTGTAATGGGTATCTGCGCGCCAAGCGCCGGGATCGGCGGCAAGGCCGATTCATTCGATCTGTCGCTCGAGATACTCGAAGAAGCAGGCTTTAATATTTATGAAACAGAAAGTGTAAGAAATGATGACTACCCTTCCGCGCCGCCTGCAGTGCGCGGCAGAGAGTTCAATTCGCTGTTTGCCGATGATGATATCAGCATCGTTGCAAGTGCTGCCGGAGGCGACTACTGCATGGAGATGCTGCCTTACATCGACGGAGAACTTGTCCGCAGTCATCCGAAATGGTTTTTCGGATATTCTGATCCGACAGCAGTAGAGATGCTCCTTACCACAGTTTACGATATAGCTACGATATATGGAGTCAACGCGGGAGCATGGGACTGGCGTCCGCTCCATAAATTCCATTTTGATGCGCTGTCAATACTGTTCGGAGATCTTCCGGAGCAGCACTCATACGATCTCTATTCCGCCTCGGGATTCGATGAAGAGACCGGCACATATGAGATGGATACTCCGGTAGAATGGCTGCTGTTCAGAGGCAGCGGCGAAGAAGGAGTTTATGATCTTCATGAAGAGGATCACCTCGATGTCAGCGGCAGACTTATAGGAGGCTGCATAGATGTGATCGGCTGGGTATTCGGTTCCCCTTACGAAGATATTAAGGGCTTCTCGGAGCGCTATGCTGATGACGGACTCATCTGGTTCTTTGACAACTTCGAAATGACTCCTATGGATCTCATGTACGACATGACCAGAATGAAACAGTCCGGTCTTTTCGACAACGCGCGTGCCGTCGTATTCGGCCGTACATGCTTCCCTGGCGAAGCATCCGACACTGACTACCTTCTGCAGCTCGAGCGCGTTTTCGGAGACATGGATATTCCTGTAATATGGAATGCCGACATCGGACACACTAAGCCTTCGTTCACTCTTATAAACGGTTCGCTGGGCCATCTCGAATACGAAGACGGCGCGGCCTGCCTGACGATGGAAATGAAATAAAAACACGAAGGATCGCATATGCGGTCCTGAACTTGTCAACTAAAAGTAGACACTGAAAAAAGCATCAGAAGCCTTGTTCGATCCTGTATCGGACAGGGCTTTTGTAATCCAGTGAATATGCCGC
>CADBKM010000058.1 GCA_902795265.1 uncultured Eubacteriales bacterium | reverse complement strand
TTACAGTGTTGAAAACAGGGTGACCGACTTTACAGCCAGTCACCCTGCGTAAGTTAGCTACCATAGTGAGCTATTTACAGACTTTATTTCACACACTCTAGGCTGACAAATTCAAGTTTGTATACTCTGAATAATCCGAATAAAGTCAGAGACTTACTTACAGCCGATGAAGTGCGTATGCTGTCGCAATAAGGGATCCACCACTTCGTGGTCCCCCTTGTTGCAAAGACAACAGGTACGCGCTCCTTTTCACATATATGATCAGGACCTTGCGAGATTGCTCAAATAACCTAGTATGTTGTCATTTATGTTGCCGGTAAGAGCGCGGTTGTAGTTGCATATGAATGTCCCGGATATGAGGATCATCATGGCTTCAGCTTCGTTTTTGCCGGCTTCTTCTCCATAGATCTTAATCAGACATTTTTCCATGACTTCCCGCCATTCGCGGAATTCTTCCATGACCATTCTGCCGATCTCTTCACTGTAATGACCCAGTACATATGTCTGCGTAGTCGCGTTAGGCCTGAACTCATTCGCCTGACCATCAGCCACATACTGCATGAACGCATTCATATATGAAAGATTGGAATCATAATCATCTCTTGGATGTGAAAGGAACCAGTCGATGCAGTGCTGAGACATGTATTCTCTGGTGTATTTTACGTATTCAAGTATGAGCTCGTCCTTTGATCTAAAGTAGTGTAGAAGTGTAGGGTGAGCCATGCCAGCCTCTGCGGCGATATCGCGAAGCGTGATAGTGTCTATAGGTTTTATGTCTATGCAACGCTGAAAAGCCATAAGGATATCCATGCGCATTTGATCTCTGTCTACGATTTTGGGCATACAAACACCTCCACTTATTCTGTTTATCAGATTGTATATTATTTCTACCAAGCGGTCAATAAAACTATTGCACAAGGATGAAAGCTGTGATATTTTAAATCTACCAAATGGTAGAAAAAGAAAGCGGAGGTATATTCAATGTCCCGAAGAGAAGAAAAAGCTGCAGGATTTCTCGACAAAAAGATGCCTGCGGACATAGCTAAAACCATCACTACATGCTCGATCATTATGATCATCGCCATACTTGTTCATGACGGCGATCACATCCGTCAGGCGCTCAACTGGGGATACTCGATACCTATCTCACTTTGGGTGCTCAATTTGACTGTATACGTGCTGCCGGTGATCACATTGTTCCTGGCAAAGAGTGGCAGACCCTCGGCGAGCTTAGTTGGCGCGGTAGCAGGGGTCTTTACAACGGCATCATTTCTCATACTCCATCTCTGCGGATCATTCACCGGCAATTGGGGAGTATGGAACTTTTCATATTTTGATCTGATCAAAGGCGTGACTTATAACGGTGCGTATTATCAGGGAGTGGACTTGCTAAGCTGGGTGCTTCTGTTCCACATACCTGTGTTCTGCCTGCCTTGCTCATGGAAGTGCTGGCAGCAGTATAAGAGATTGAAAGAAGGCAGATAGAATGGATCCGTCAGACCTGTACGTATCATGCCCGGCCTGCGGGGATGAGGAAAGCGATATCCACCAGCGCATGAAACTTCTGAGGACGCTCTGCGCGAGCGTCCTTCTTACCATGCCGTTGATGTGGGGCATGAGACCGGTCATACAGCTTCTCTTCGCTACTTCCGTACAGTTCTGGCCGGGATCGTACTTTTACAGAGGAGCATGCAGAGCTCTTAAGGAAGGCATTCTGGGGATGGATTTTCTGGTCGCTCTCTCGACTACGATCATCTATATTTACAGCACATATGTCACATTCACCGTGCATCATGATACTAAGGTCTATTTTCTTTCGGAGTGTGTTCTTCTGTCGCTGATCCTTTTCGGCAAATACATGGAGACCACTTCTCGCTATGAGGCTTCCGCAGCGATACGCAGGCTCATAAGGCTCAGGCCGGAAACGGCATTTGTGCTGCGTGATGGAAAAGAAACCGAGGTTCAGATAAACGAACTTACCGTGACGGATGTCATTATAGTCACAGCCGGAGACCATATACCTGTCGATGGCAAAATCATTGCAGGCTATTGCGTGACAGACGAGTCCATGCTGACGGGTGAAAGCGAGGCGGTTTCTAAGGAAAAAGGCGACACGCTGTATTGCGGCACGCTGGCAAGAGAGGGATACGCTGAGATCTCATGCGAGGATATCGCAAAGAAGACTATGCTTGCGCAAATTATAGATATAGTCAGTAACGCGCAAAACGTGAAGGCGCCTATAGCCAGGCTGGCTGACAGGATCGCAACAGTGTTCGTGCCGGCAGCGACCCTGATCTCAGCAGGTATTTTTTGTCTCTGGTATTGGGTGATCGACCCGGGAAACATGGGGCAGGCCGTGTCTTGCCTTTGTTCGACTCTGGTGATAGCGTGCCCGTGCGCGCTTGGACTGGCAACACCTACCTCAATAATGACAGGATCGGGAAGGGCGGCAGAACTTGGCATATTGTTCCGCGGCGGAGAGCAGCTTGAGAACGCCTATAAAACTGATACTGTCGTGTTCGACAAAACAGGGACACTCACGATGGGACTTACTGAGGAAGGTGAGGAAGAGCTCCTGAGGCCCGGTGCTGCCGAAGTGATCAAAGAACTCAAAGACTGCGGCAAGGATGTATTCATGATAAGCGGCGACAAGGAAGCCAAAGCAAAAGCAGCTGCTGCGAAGCTTGGTATCGAGCCGGGGAAGGTCGTGTATGAGGTCAAACCTGCAGACAAGGCTGATATCATAAATGCATTAAAAAGCGAAGGGAGGACTGTCGCAATGGTAGGAGACGGTATAAACGATTCTCCTGCGCTGGTCTGTGCGGACATAGGCATAGCCATGGGCACCGGGACTGATATAGCGATAGATGCGGCAGATGTTATGATTGCCGGCGGCAACATCAGCGGGATCCCGCTTGTGTTCAGAGTGTCGGAGGGAACGGTAAGGAACATACGGCAGAATCTCACGTGGGCGGTCATCTATAACGTGATATGCATACCGCTTGCCGCAGCTGGTATAGTCAATCCGTCAATAGCTGCAGCGGCTATGGCACTCAGTTCAAACGGAGTGCTGCTTAACTCTCTCAGGATAAGAAAGCTTGAGAGAAAGGACGCGACTTATGAATAAAGAAACATTCAGAAAGAAAGTCGACGGCATGATCTGTCCACAGTGCGAGGATGAGATCGCGCAGGCGCTGATACATATGCGCGGAGTACTAACTGCTGACGCGAGCTATAGAAAAAGTGAAGTCTCTGTAGAGTACGCTGCGGATATCATAAGTGCTGAAAGCATAGAAAAGAAACTGTCGGATATCGGTTATCCCGCAGGAGAAGGAAAGAGCGGGATAAGGTCAGACATCATTTCTGCAGCGGCGGTAGTGCTGCTGTATTTTGCTGTCCCGGTCATTACCGGTATGGTAGATATCCCGCAGGCAGAGCGGGGAGCATCCTTTGGACTGCTATTCATGATAGGTGTTCTTACAGGCGCGCATTGCTTAGGCATGTGCGGAGGCATAATGCTCACTCAGAACAATGCGCTGATGTACAATGGGACAAGGCTCATAAGTTATACCATTGTCGGTGCAGTATTCGGCGCCATGGGGACGGTGATTAGCTATGATACGGAATTCAAAAGCATGCTTCTAACGATGTGCGGGCTGCTTGTTGTCATCATCGGACTTATGATGTGGGGCGTTCCGTTCCTGAGGCGCATCAGCCCTCAACTGACAAAGCCATGCAGATTCAGAGGAGGACCCATCATTGTAGGGCTGCTCACGGGACTGATGCCATGCGGAGCGCTGACGGCTATGTGGATGTTTGCTGCTGCCTCCGGCTCCTGGAGATCCGGGGCTGCTTCGATGTTCGCATTCGGAATGGGGACATGCGTGCTCATGATCTTTTTCGGAATGTTCGGGAAATTCATTCCGAAGAGGTATAATAAGTACATCACGAGAGTCAGCACGGTGCTGATAGTCACCTTGGGACTCCTGCTTATGACAAAAGGACTTAAGTTGCTGTGAAAATACACATACTGAATTGCGGGTTCATAAGAATACATGAGGATCTGCCGTACGGCGGCGGCAGTATAATGACTGGCTTCCGGAAAGCCGTTATGGCTCCCAATCGCAAACGGGTAACACTCCCGGTGTTTTCATATCTGATAGAGCATCCGGCAGGGCTTTTTCTTGTGGATACAGGCTGGAGCAGAGATATCAGTCCGGATGGAGTCTATGATCCCAAAGTTGTAAAAAGCGTTCTGCCCGCGCACCTGGCCGCGCTGTACAGGCCATACGTACCTGCGGGCATGGCAGTGGATGAACAGCTGAGATCCATGGGTATAAGGCAGGAAGATATAGACGCAGTGCTCATTACACATCTTGATCCGGATCATGTTTCGGGACTCAGATCGGTGAGCCGGGCAAAGAGGATAGTGATACCTGAGGATGAAGCATACTGGTCGGTAAGGACGAAATACCGTATCAGACAGCCGGAGCAGCTATGGGATGTAGAGGGTGCGGAAAGAGTGTTCTTCAGAGGCCATCTGCTTGGCCCGATGAACAAAGCCATAGATATCACAGGTGACGGCAGCATCATGATGGTGAATATGCCGGGGCATACAGACGGGCTTTGCGGAGTCATTGTCAGAAATAAAGAGAGGTATGTGCTTTTGGCTTCGGACGCTGCCGCAAACGACACTGCATGTGCAGCCGTTCTTTGCAGTCATGATAAAGAAATAAAAACTGAAACGATAGAGTTCTAGCAGGAGAGTCCCATGTCCTCCGCCATAGACGACTGTTGAAATATGCAGCCGTTTTTATTTGAAATATGTTCGTGACAGCTCTATGAATCGTTTTGCAGCAGGAGACTGCTGTGAGGTTTCAGGTGTTGCGATACCGATCGGAATCGTGCAATGCGGCCTGAGAGGGAGTGCCGAAACATTTCCTGAAAAGAGTGAGGTGTATATGTTGTTGTCCAATGTTATTCCGAGTTTTGCCTCGACCATGTGATATGCGGCAAGAGTGTCACTGCATGTAAATCGTATATCCGGGACTATTCCATTCTGTTCCAGATACCTTGAGCAGTCGGTATCAACTTCAGGGTGCATCATTATGAAGGGTTCACGCGCCAGATCTTCGGGCGTAACGAACCCTTTTTGCCTGAGAGGATGATCTGAAGACACCAGTGCAATGAGTGGATCATCCGTAAGCGGGGCAAATTCAAAGTCCCCGTCTCTCTTACTGATAATGCAGAAATCCGCCTGCCGCTGCGAAACTTTGTCTGCGAGTTCTGAACTCATTCCTTCGATGATCCCAACGTGTACTCCCGGATACTGCGAACAAAAGTCGGAAATCAACCGGGAAAGAGGTCTGAAAAAAACAGGATACGGGGTGCCCACATATATTTCGCCGGTCTCAATTCCAAGCAGAGAGTCAGCGGTTTCACGTGCAAGTGTATAGTCATCGGCCAGCCGGCGGAATAGAGGCAGCATATGCTCACATTCCCTGGTCGGCCGGACGCCGCCTCTTGAACGCAGCAATAACGTGAATCCCAGCTCTGCCTCAAATGCCGCCATCATTTTGCTGATGCCTGAAGGGGTGTAACCGAGGTCTTCTGCAGCAGCGGAAATACTGCCAAGCTCGATCACACGAAGTAAGACTCTGCACTTCTCGGTATCCATTGATTGCCTCCTCACATATGTGACTGATTGTCATAGAAAATATGATTTTATGTCGCTTTACTCAATAATATCCGGATGATAATCTTGAGTCAAGATAGAGGAAGAGACAGGGGACGGTTCTGTGATTCCAAAAAGGAGGAAATTGCCAATGGTGAAGATCGCAGCAGCTCAGATGAGAGTGAGCGAAGACATGCAGAAGAACTATGAGAAATCGATCCGCTTCATAAAGGAAGCCGGTGAAGCCGGAGCAAAGATGGTGTGTTTCCCTGAAGGCCAGCTAACGCATTATGTTCCGCAGTATAAAGGCCTGAAAACAGAAGATATTGCGATTGAAATGGATCATCCATTTATTCAGGGATTCTGCGACGCCTGTAAAGAAAATGAGATCATTGCCAGCATAGCTGTGAATCTGAAGATCGAGGGCAATGTTTATCCTTCTATGATTCTTATATCCGAAAATGGAGAGATCCTTGGCATTACCAAAAAGAATCATATAGTCTACGCTCCTCATTTCTATGAGAAAGACTATTTCACACCGGGAGATGAGGGCTTCCCGGTATTCGATACATGCATCGGCAAAGTTGCTCAGATCGTATGCTTTGACAGACACTTCCCTGAAAGTTTCCGTACATGTGCGCTTAAAGGAGCTGACTTCGTCGTTACAGGAGTTGCCAATGAAAAGATAGAGCCTTGTGAAGTGTTCAGATGGGAGATCCTTATCCCGGCATTCCAGAACAGCATGAACTGTCTCATGGTAAACAGAGTCGGAGTGGAAGGAAACATGGACTTCTGCGGGGAGAGCGTATTCGCAGCTCACGATGGAACAGTAGCTGCTCTTGCAGATGACAGTGAATGCCTGCTTATGGCAGATCTGGACTTCGATGCTGCGAAGGAGTTAAGAGAAGCAAAACAGTATCTTTCACTCAGAAGACCGGAAGTATTTGAACTTGACTAAGGAGGTCCGAAATGAGCTTTTTTGATGAGAAGTACAGAGCAAGATTCGAGAAGCTGTCGACGACCAATGTATCTGACGCATGTGATTTCTTTAATATCCACGGAGCGACATACGGGATCCGCCCGATGATCGAGAAGTGGGGCAGGATGGTCGGAAGAGCCGTTACGGTAAAGATGTGTGCAGCAGGAGAGACTAAAAACAAGCATCATCTCGGAATGAACGCGATCGTTGCAGCCGAACCGGGAGATATCATCGTTATCGATAATGGCGGCCGCCTCGACACTTCCTGCTGGGGAGGCATACTCGCTAACAGCGCTAAGATGAAGAAGGTCACGGGCACAGTCATCGACGGATGCTGCAGAGATCTTGACGACATCATAGATGCAGATTATCCGGTGTTTGCCAGAGGATGTGTAGTTGCTACGGCAAGAGGCCGCATCATGGAACAGAGCACCAATGAGATGATCTCGTTTGGCGGAGTACAGGTCAGACCCGGAGATGTTGTGATGTGCGACAGAAGCGGTGTAGTTATAGTGCCGTGGGAACGCGTGGATGAAGTCCTTGATAAAGCTGAAGAACTATACGATAGGGAAGAAGCAATGCTGGCAGAGATACTGGCAAGCGGCGATCTTCTTGGAACAGATGACAAATTCGACTATGAGAAGATGCTGAAGAAGTAAAAGGGAGGCATCGAAATGGAACTCACAAATGATAAAGTGCAGGAGCTGAGCAAGCTGCCGGCCGGAAATGTAGCTGACTCAGTTGGACCGCGGTTTGTAATGAACTCAGCGATCAAACCTATAGACCCGAAGTCAAAGATGGTCGGAAGGGCTGTAACGGTAAATTGCTTTCCGGGAGACAATCTGGCGTTTCATCAGGGAATGGAAGCTGCCACAGCAGGGGACGTGCTGGTGTTTGACTGCAAAGGCTATACAGAGGCAGGGCATTTCGGAGACATGATGGCTACAGCGTGCAAAGTTAAAGGTATTGCCGGCGTCGTGATTGACGGAAGCTGCAGGGACTCCCGGGATATTCTTGAACTGGGACTGCCGGTATTTGTCAGGGCATTCAATCCCCGTGGAACTGTGAAGGAGAGCCTCGGCAGCGTAAATGTGCCTGTGGTATGCGGCGGAGTCAGCGTTAAGCCGGGAGATATCATATTCGGCGATTGTGACGGAGTCGTAGTAGTTCCGCAGGAGAGAGAAGATGAGGTGTTTGCTAAGGCGTTAAAGAAATACGATTACGAGATCGAAGTAAAAGAAAAACTGCTTTCAGGAATGAGCACCATGGAAGTATACGGCTTCGACAAGCTGGTCGGGAAAAAGCTGCAGAAATAACTGTTATTCAGAGTAGAAAGGAACAAATCATGAGACCGGAACTTACACTGCCAAAGGAAATCATAGAAGCATTCAGCAAGCTCGATACACCGAGTATCTCAGATGCGATGGACAAGCTCCGCATTACAGGCGGCTGCCTCGGCATCCATCCGGTTGTAGCGGATACATATATCTGCGGACAGGCATTTACTATTCACTATGCACCTTGTGGTGAGCAAGTAAAGGGAACAGTAGGAGATTTCATCGACGATATCCAGCCGGGAGAAGTAGCGGTGATCGATAACAACGGAAGACTCGACTGCACTGTCTGGGGCGACATAATGTCCACTTATGCTGTTAGACATGGGATCGCCGGTACAGTTATCGACGGAGTATGCAGGGACATCAATGTGATAAGAGAACTTAAGTACCCGATATTCTCAAAGAGCACATATATGGTTACAGGCAAGGACAGAGTATATGTCGACCATATCAATGAGCCGATCAGCATATCAGGGGTGCAGGTTTGCCCGGGCGACCTCATCTGTGCTGATAATACAGGTGTAGTAGTAGTTCCGTTTAGGCGGGCTGAAGAAGTCCTCAGGGTCGCGCATGAGATAGAAGCAGTCGAGCAGCAGATCATGGCCAAGATCGAGGCAGGCATGACACTGAAGGAGGCGCGTCAGCAGACCGGATATCACAAGCTGCAGACGCCTGAAGAATGATGATGATCAGAACAGACAAATCACTTTCAATAAGATCGGCGGTCTTTCTGATGGCGGCAGTAGCCGTCGCCAGAGGATCGTCTTTCATCTTCTCCAAGCAGCTGTTAGCAGGAGGTATGGAGCCTCTTAATCTTCTTGGCGTCAGGTCCCTGATCGCCTTTGCAGTTCTCATGATGTTCTTCGGTCGCAGAACGATTGAATCTGTAAAGTCCGATCATCATAATCTGACTGCCGGAGCATTGCTTGGACTGGTTTATTTCCTCATAATGACACTGGAACTCAACGGCCTCAGACACACTACGGCAGCGACAGCATCATTCATAGAGAATTCAGCTGTTGTACTTGTGCCTCTTGCAGAAATGTTTGTGTTCAGTCGGCCAATCACCCGTAAAGCTCTGATGTGCTGCGGGCTTAGCCTGACCGGTATCGGGTTTATTGCAGCAAAAGGATTTAGCAGTGGACTTGGCATAGGCGAGCTGCTTTGTACCGCAGCGGCATTTCTATACACGGCGGCTATCATAATCACAGACAGGGAGGCAAAAAAATACGATCCTTTTATTATCGGCATCCTGTATGTGGGCTTTATGGGAGCTTTCGGGATGGCAGGCTCTTTTGCCACTGAGACACCGCATCTCCCTCAAACCGCTAACCAGTGGATGATGATACTGATGCTGGCAGTCATTTGCTCAAGCTTTGGCTTTGCCATGCAGCCTGTAGCACAGAAAGTGATAAACGCAGAAACTGCCGGGATACTGACTGCTTTGAACCCTCTTACTACAACAATACTCGGTATAATTGTGCTCAGGGAAGCGTTTGGGCTGAGCGACATTATAGGAGCGATACTGATATTAGGCGGTATTGCACTTCACAATACGCCCGGAAAATGAATGAGTCAGGGGACGTACCCGCTGACTCATTTACAGCCACTATATTGCCTTGAGGGGGATTATAAGACATAAGCAATACAATTATTCCAAAAGGAGGCGGGGCTGTATTGCCGTATAGGAAAATATAGCTCTAAAGCAATACAATAATGAGAAAAAGGGCGAAATGTGTATTGCTTTAGGATGTTTTTTTCAGCTCTGGCAATAATCGAGGCGCGATACACTGGTTGGCTGTATTGCCGCGTATGTGTGCTTTTATTGAAAAGCAATACAACATACAAATTCAGATTTGCGGAGGAAAGAAGAATGACAAATGAGTTATTCGAAATGGCTTTGAACGCTCCCCTACCTAAGCTGATGCTTTGAGGAAGGGGATTCCTGCTTCATCGAGAGAGTGTGTGAAATAAAGTCTGTAAATAGCTCACTATGGTAGCTAACTTACGCAGGGTGACTGGCTGTAAAGTCGGTCACCCTGTTTTCAACACTGTAA
>CADBKM010000057.1 GCA_902795265.1 uncultured Eubacteriales bacterium | reverse complement strand
GAATGGAAGCAATGAGACTGAAAGTCTCATAGCATATACAAGAGATAACCAAAAGAGGAACCGTGGGGCACACGGGGATAGCTCGTTGATACTCAGTTCACTGGAACTGTTGAGCGAGAAGCCCCCACTTCTACAAATGGTGGGAGCATGTCACTAACGACATAGCTCATTGGCTTTAAGACAATTCTGCAGCCTTCGATCTCAGCATCGTTGTGCTGCAGTATTATTTTGCCGCCAGAAATTAACGAATCACTGTACTCAGCCGTTTCCGCCGAAGGATTGAAAGCAATCACGAGGCGCTCGTCCTTGTCCCATCTTTCGTATACCAGCGGATAGCCATGCCCGTTAGATAAAAACCTGAACGAAGCGCTGCTGCTGAGCGCGCTGTGCTGCATGCGGAATCCGATGAGCGACTGCACGTGATGCCAGAGCGAGTCCGGGTCGGCCTGCTGACCTGCAGCGTCAGGCCTGTCTGCGCCGGTATCTACAGGGAGGTAGAGCTCCTCAGGCGAGGCGTCGGAAAATCCCGCATTAAGCTCATCGGCCCACTGCATCGGCGTGCGCGAGCCGGTCCTTTCATAACTGCCTTCCTTGCTCTTGAGTCCGTGAATGTACTTCATGCCGATCTCATCGCCGTAATAGATGAAAGGGCAGCCCGGCATCGTCAGAAGGAACGCGAAAGCGAGCTTCATCTCTTCGGGAGTCAGGGTATCGCGCATGCGGATCATATCGTGATTGCCCGAAGGTATGCAGATGAGCCCGCTGCCTGCAGTATCTGCGTACGCGGCGCTGTAGTATTCAATGAACTCGGTCAGATCAGACCGGCCGCTGGCCGAGAAATACGGCTCGGTCCTGAAAAGATCCATATAGTGCGACGGGCCGCCGTGCAGGAGGAAGTCCATATGGAATCCGGCTCTGAGCGCTTCAGGCGGGTTGCCCCACTCAGATACCAGAGCAGCTTCCGGGTAGTTCTCATCGAGAAACGCACGCACCTTCTGCCAGAGCCTGATCGTATGCTCGCGACCCGGGTCCTCCTTGACGAGGCTGCCGGCCATGTCGACTCTGAAACCATCGCAGCCCATGTCGAGCCAGAATTTCATTACATCCTGCATCAGAAGCCTCGACTCCTCAGCAACCTTCGAGTCAGAGGCGAACTGCCAGTCTTCCGTTACTTCGGCGAATCCGAAGTTGATCGCCGGCTGAGTCGCGAAACAGTTGACAGCGAACGCGCCCGGGCGCTCGGATAAGCCGCAGAGAAAGCTCGCGATGCCTTTGTACTGCTTGCCCCAAGGGCCGCCGGTCCGCCAGATGAAGCGGTCCGTATATTCATTCACTTCATCTTTGCAGGATTCGATAAACCATGGGTGGTCTATTGCCGTGTGGCCGGGAATAAGATCGAGGAGCACGTGCATGCCGGCCTCGTGAAAGGCCTCGAAGAGACGCTTCAGATCGTCGTTCGTTCCATAGCGCTCAGCTGTTTTGTAGTAATCGCGCACGTCATAACCCGCGTCATAGAAAGACGAGTCAAAGCACGGATTGATCCACACAGCATTTACTCCCAGATCCCTGAGATAAGGGATCTTTTCTTCTATTCCCCGGAAGTCTCCGATTCCATCCCCGTTCGAATCCCTGAAAGACTGAGGGTATATTTCGTAAAAAACAGCTTTATCCAGCCAGTTTGCCATTGAGATTTGCCTCCATCTCTTTGTTATATTCATTTTCAACTTTGCGCACCGTGTAAAGGTAGCTCGCGATGAGCACGAAGTCCGCGCCGAACCACGCGGCAACCTCGGCTATGAAGAGACCGGTCTCGCCAATCAGGTCTGCAAGAATGAGAGCAGAACCCGTGCGCATTATAAGCTCTGCCACCGCGGAGACCATCGGCAGGAACGTGTTGCCGAGGCCCTGGGTCGATGAGCGGAAAACGTACAGCAGGTACAGGACCGGCAGGCAGTAGCACATTATCGCCAGATACCTGTACGCGACATCTATCGTCGCTGCTGTCTCTTCAGGAGTTCCCGATACGAATCCGCTGATTATAGTGCGTCCGAGCAGGAGCATAACCGCGGCTATCACGCACGCGGTCGCTATCGCGGCCCATATCGCCGAGCGCACTCCCGAATGGATGCGGTCAAAGCGCCTTGCACCCATATTCTGTGCCACATATGTGGTCATGGCGAAACCGAACGAAGAAGTAGCTATTTCAAGGACTCCGTGGAGTTTTGCGCCTGCCGTGAATCCTGCGATGAACGTGATGCTGAATGTGTTTGCGACCGACTGGACTATCATGCCGCCGCCTGCGATCAGGAAGTTCTGCAGCACCATAGGCGTGCTGAGAATAAGCATGCGCCTGATGAGGCGCCGGTCAGGTTCGAAGTCGCTCCTCGCAGTTTTAAGCTGATTGATGCGCAAAACAGCCGGAAGGCAGACGAGCATCGAGAATGTCTGCGCGGCAACCGTCGCCCAGGCGGCGCCTGCGATTCCCCATGAGAAAACTCTTACGAATAAAAGATCGAGCACCACGTTCACAAGAGACGCGCCGATCATCGCGTAAAGAGGCGTGCGGCTGTCGCCGAGCGCGCGCAGCGAAGCGGCCAGCAGGTTGTACGCCATGATGATTATTATGCCTGAGAACGCGACGCGCAGATACGACAGGGCAGGAGCTATGAGTTCCTGCGGCGTGTCGAGAAGGTGCAGCACCGGTATAACAAGAAGATTCGCAAGCACCATCAGCACTGCGGCGAACACTCCGGACAGCACGATCGAGTTGCCAAAGGCCTTGCGCAGCTCCTTGTCATCGCCCTTGCCGAAGCACCGAGCCAGCAGGATCGAGATTCCCTGCGAAAGCCCCTGGACCATGCCGATTATTATCCAGTTCGGCCACGAAGAAGCTCCGAGCGCAGCAAGAGAGGAGACTCCGAGAGTCTTCCCGATGACCATGCTGTCTACAACAGAGTAGAGCTGCTGGAACATATTCCCGAGCATCAGAGGCAGAGCGAAAGTCACGATAAGACGGATCGGGCTTCCCTCTGTCATCTTTTTTATGTGCGGCTGCATCAGTTCTCCTTCGAATTATTGGTTTACATTCCGATGCAGTATATACCTATAAGCCCGTGAATTCCAGTATTTCGGCTCTTGCTTTCCAACAAATTCAAGCGCCCCGGCGGGATTCGCAAAAATTACAGCGCCTATAGCAGAAACACGTTCCTGCGACGAGGTGCTGTGCGGAAAAGAGGCAAAAAACAGGCAACCGGAGTGTTTCAAATATGGCATTGACCTCGTCGTTACAACGAGATGTATAGTTGGAAAGAGAGGTATGCAATGTCACTGATCACGATCCGGGAAGTCACTGAAATCACAGGAATTACAGTGAATGCATTAAGATACTACGACAGCAAGGGGCTGCTGCATCCGACAGTGCGCAATTCCGGCGGCAGGAAGGAGTGGCTTTACGATGACGATGCCGTCAGGAAGGCAAAGAGGATCCTGCTGCTGCGGAGAATAGGGATACCTGTTGAAAGCATAGCTTCAGTAATGGAGAAGGCGGGCAGAATGGATGAAGTCATACTCAGATCACGACTCGAGGAGCTGCGCAGCGAACGGCGCGAAATAGACGAGCAGATCTCGGTGGCGAGCATGTTGCTGCTGCTGGGAGAGCTCACACCGGACGCAGAAATCACCGACGACCTGCTCGACAGGATGTTTGAGAAGATCTGCCGCTGAAGGTAACGGACGGCATGCCGCTGAAAGCAACCGGCGGTGTTCCGAAAAATAACTGACGACAAGATACTAATCAAGAAAGGAATGATGCTATGAAAACGATAAAAAGAATCGCGCTGATCCTGATCGTACTCATGGTGCTGGGAGGGGTGTTCGGCTGCGGAGGCTCAGGCTCAGATAAGAAGGCCGCCGAGGATGAAGCCGTTACAACTGAAGACTACAGCGAAGATGCAGAGGCTGCTGATAGTGCTGAGGAGGCAGACGGCGGGGCGGAGGAGACCGGAGAATCATCCGGCGACGGCCTGTCCGTGATCTCGCCCGAATTCAAGAAGACAATGGATGACTACGAGGCCTGGTTCGACCACTACTGCGAAGTCATGAAGAAGTACCAGGACAACCCGTCAGACCTCGGCCTCATGACCGAAATGACCGAGCTCCTGTCCGAAGAAACCACCATGCTTGAGCAGCTGGAAAACATGGATGAGTCAGAGATGAATTCAGCCGAACTCGCATACTACCTGGAAGTAACTGCCAGGATACAAGGGAAGCTGCTCGAGGTGGCGGATTACTAATGGTACACCAGGGACGGTTCTGAAATAGTTGCAGCATACATCGCAGAATAACAAAAAGTAACAAAAAGGGGCCTGACCCCTTTTTCACTTTTTCATTTTGATATTATCTTCGATTCTCGATGCCCCAGTCGCAGAGTTTATCAAGGACCGTGACCAGCGAGTGGCCTCGCTCGGTCAGCGAGTACTCCACCTTAGGCGGGATCTGCGGATACACCTTGCGGGCGATCAGACCATCCGCTTCCAGCTCCTTCAGATTCTGGCTGAGCGTCTTATCCGAAATCTTCTTCAGGTAGCGCTGCATCTCGTTGAACCTGACAGGCTCATACTCCATAAGACAATAGAGGATGACAGGCTTGTATTTGCCCGCGATCAACGAAAGTGTATAGCTGTAACCGGTGGTATCAAAATCAGCTTCTTCGATTCTTGGCTTATCCATACTATCCTCCGGGTAAGTACCTAACGTTAAAGTTGGTACTTGTTTTATTGTTTGGTACTTATAAAATGTACTTTGTAGAGACTGAATAGTCAAGATATTTTGCAAGGAGGATTCAAATGGCAAAGAATATAGTGATACTCAACGGAAGCCCGCGCCGCAAGGGCAACACATCGGCTCTTACCGCAGCATTCGCAAAGGGAGCGGAGGAAGCAGGCAACAAGGTAACTGAATTCCACCTCTCGGGAATGAAAATCAACGGCTGCCTTGGCTGCTGGGGCGGAGGCAAGGACGCTGAGCACCCATGCACTCAGAGAGATGACATGGAAAAGATCTACCCGGCATACAGAGACGCTGACGTGGTCGTGCTGGCTTCGCCGCTGTATTACTGGTTCATCTCGGGATTTCTCAAGAACGCGTTTGACAGACTGTTCGCGATAGCCGAGAGCGATCCAAACTACCGCAATCCGCAGAAGGAGACAGCTTTGATCATGGCAGCTGAAGGCAACGGCTTCGAGGAGAGCGAGTT
Organism: uncultured Eubacteriales bacterium; assembly: GCA_902795265.1. Taxonomy (GTDB): domain Bacteria; phylum Bacillota; class Clostridia; order Peptostreptococcales; family Anaerovoracaceae; genus Crickella. Next base: position 715 of record CADBKM010000057.1, on the reverse strand, counting down.
CTGGTACGACGGAATCTGCAGACATATCGGCTGGAGGAGCCTCGGCAAGGTGCTGTGCGGCTGGGTAACACAGCCGGGAGACACAGAGGGCAAGGCAGAACTCGAGAAGGCATATGAATTAGGAAAGAGCATCGCGTAATACATCGCGTAATACAAAGAAGGACAAAGAAGGTGCCTGGCATCGTTATACCGTTATACACTGGCACCATTAAACACATAGCGTTATGCAAGTATAAGAAGAATAGAGGAGACAGGTACGGTCAGCAATCCCCGGAAGAGCTGGCAGTACCTGTCTTTTCTATTTCGTCTGCTACAAAAACCCTAGCGCGGGCCGATATGTATGGAATCCTCGGTCAAGAGAGCGAAGGGTATTAAGAATATCGCAGGGTGACGCATTTTTTGCGAAAACATCAACAATGCTTCAGAAGCATGACGCATTTTTTGCGAAAATCCCAAAATGCTTCAGAATCGTGATGCATTCTTAAAATACAGAAAAAAATGCGTCACAGCTTCCTCGACGACCATATCAAATTGATGTAAAAATGCATAAGCATGCAGGCTTATGCATTTTCATTTGACTTTCAAAAGCTTTAGAGCTGCCCGATAAAAAATATCAGGTCAAGTCCTAATTAGTGTGTAAATTGCTCAGCCTGTAAAAATATCCCTCGCCGGGAAGGCAGCCAGCAGCGTGTGTATCCGCTGCTGACGCTGTAAA
>CADBKM010000056.1 GCA_902795265.1 uncultured Eubacteriales bacterium | reverse complement strand
TATGTCAATAGTATTTATTAAAAAGTTTAAGGGGGTCAGTAAAAAAGCAGACCTCATTATTCAATGAAGTCTGCTTAAGTTAATGACATTGGGCCTGACACCTTTATTATTTATGTTATGAACGAAAAGAGTGAGATCCTGTATAAACTGATGCTGCGAAAGGGCTATCCGGCTGAATTTGCCCGGATCATTTCGTGTGAGATGAACACGGACTTTACGGCTGAGCGGATGATAAGCTACATCGGCAGAAACAACAGGCGGCCGCTCGAAGAGGTGGCCGACGAGATGCTCGCGATCCAGAGCGACCGCGACAGGATACGCGACAAGCATATCGCCGAGCACGCGCAGTCGAAAATCAACGAGCTGTACAGAAACATAAACGAAGATTGAGTGGAGTAGAAATGATCAAACCAATTGTAAGAGATGCATTCTTTCTGAGCCAGAAGTCTGAAGAGGCGACGAAGGTGGATCTGCCGGTCGCGCAGGATCTCGAAGACACTCTCCGGGCCAACCGCGAGCGCTGTGTCGGCATGGCCGCGAACATGATCGGATACCGCAAGAACATCATCATTGTCGCAACGGGCTTCGCTGACATAGTCATGATCAACCCGGTGATCACGGCTAAAGCTGAGCCGTACGAGGCCGAAGAGGGCTGCCTCTCGCTGCCGGGCACAAGAAAGACAACACGATTCAACCGCATCACAGTCAGGTATAAGGATAAAAAGTTCAGCGAGCACACGCAGGATTTCAGCGGCTACATCGCGCAGATAATCCAGCACGAGTGCGACCATCTTAAAGGGATCCTGATCTGACCGTATTATGATATTGAGACACGGGAGACATTATGAGCAGCCTGAAAAACGAAGAATGCCTTATATGCAAGGCGCCGCTTGAGTATCTCGAAAAAGCCGAGATCATGGAGTGCGCTATCTGCCATAAAAAAGAATCCAGCAAGACCCGCTGTGTCAACGGCCACTATGTATGCAATGAGTGCCATACGGACGGCATGGATGCTATCATCGGGCTCTGCCTGAACGAGTCCTCCAAAGACCCTGTGGATATCATGGAAAAAATGATGTCGATGGAGTTCTGCCATATGCACGGGCCTGAGCATCACGTCATGGTGGGAGCAGCGCTGCTTACCGCGTATAAAAACGCGGGCGGCAGCATCGATCTCGAAGAGGCGATCGGCGAGATAATGAGCCGCGGAAGAGAGGTGCCGGGCGGATCGTGCGGGTTCTGGGGAGCCTGCGGTGCGGGCATCAGCTCCGGCATGTTTGTTTCGATCATTTCGAAATCCACGCCGCTCGAGAACGAGCCTTTCGCGCTTTCGCACAAAATGACCTCAAAATCGCTTGCCGCCATAGGCGAGGTCGGCGGCCCGAGGTGCTGCAAAAGGGACTCATACCTGTCGATCCTTTCAGCCATAGATTTCGTGAAAGAGAACTTCGGGATCGAAATGGGCAGGCATAAGGTGGTGTGCTCCCGCTGTTCGCAGAACAATCAGTGCATCGGAAAGCGCTGCCCGTTTTCGCCGGCAAATGCATAGCGCGCATCAGCAGCCGGAATTTGGTGTTGACAACTCCGGCCGCGCAGACTAATATATGTGACGGAATAATTCAATTACGGTAAAAGTATTAAGCGAGAGCTTCGATCCACGTCTGACAGGGAAAACCTGAAAGTCGTGGATTTTTGGTTTATATGAGAAGTTTCGGGAAGCAGGAGCGGAAAGTCATGGCAAACGAAATCAAATCAAAAGGCGCAGGAAAGGTCGGAAAGATCGCCGCAAACACACTGATGATAGTCATCGGCAACGCGATCTACGCGGCGGGAGTTGTATTCTTTATACTTCCGACAGGCCTCATAACAGGCGGCACGACCGGCATAGCGCTCATCATCAATCATTTCACCGGGATGGAGATCTCGACGTTCGTCGGAGTCTTCAATGTTATCATGTTCGCGCTGGGATATCTGGTGCTCGGCAGAAAGTTCGCTATGTCGACGCTGGTGAGCACGCTGTCGTACCCGGTCCTGCTGAGATTGATCCAGAAGGCCGCGGGCGATTTCGTGATCACTGACGATTTGCTGCTTTCTGCGCTTTTCGGCGGCCTCTGCATAGGCCTCGCCCTGGCCATTGTCATAAGGATCGGAGCCAGCACCGGCGGCATGGACATCCCGCCGCTGATCCTGCAGAAGACACTCCGCATTCCTGTATCCGCAAGCATGTACGTCTTCGACTTCGCGATCCTGATAGGGCAGATGCTCTTCACCCCGAGGCAGAACTGCCTGTACGGGATCCTGCTCGTAATGGTGTATACGATCACGCTCGACAAGCTGCTCGCGATCGGCGCTTCGAGGGTAAGGGTCGAGATCGTAAGCAAGGAGCACGAAGCGATGAGAGAGGCGATCATGGCCGACCTCGATCGCAGCGTGACGATGCTTCACGGCCAGACCGGCTATATCGGCAAGGAGACCGAGGTGCTCTACTGTGTGATCGCTCCGAGGGAGCTGTACAAGCTTGAGAGGGTCGTGTACTCGATCGACCCGGATGCGTTCGTGGTGATGTCGAGGGCGACAAGCGTGCACGGAAAAGGCTTCAGCAAGGCAAAGGAATATATCACTCAGAACTAGCCTGGCGGGCAATAGCCTGCGCAGTCAGATGCCCGTTCCGGGGACAGGCATCGTTAGGGGAAAATGGGGGGAAGAGAGGGGGACGTGGAGAGATGGGGAGATGGTGCCAGGCACCGTACCTGGCACCATCTCACCGTCTCTCCAGCCCCCTCTTTTTGTATGCTTAGAAATATGACTTGCAGAATTCCGCGAAGGTCCTTACCAGGTATGCGGTCTCGCTGAGAGGCGGGGCGGCCAGCCCGACGGTCCTGTATTGCCGCGGCTCAAGCGGGCGGCTTATGAGATCGAAGCCCGCCGTGCGGAGCATCATCTCCGGGATCAGAGCGATCGCGTCGCTTTGCGCCACCATGCCCATTACGGAGATATCGTCATCAAGAATGTATTTCGTCTGCGGCCTGATACCCGCTCTTTTGAAGATCTGCTTCACATCGTGGTCTGACCCCTTGAACTGTGAGATCAGTTCGTAGTCAGAAAGCTCAGCCAGTGCAAGATGGCTCTTGCCTGCAAGCGGGTGACCCGGTGCCGATATGGCGAGCATCTCGTCACTCATCAGCGGAATGAACGTAAGTGCCGTGCTCTCTGCGCCTGTCATGAATCCGCAGTCAAGGCGGCCATCAAGTATATGTTTTTCGATATCGCGGTAAGCTGCGTTTACAAGCTCTTCGTTCACATCGGGGTAGATCGATGTGAACTTTTTTATTATTCCCGGGATGTGTGTCGCCGTAAAACTGGTGAAGCTCCCGAGCCTGAGGGTGCCTGCAACGCGGCTCGACAGCGCGTCCATCGCCTGATCGAGTGCGTGTTGTCTGCTGACCAGCTGCTGCATGAGCGGTATAAGCCTGGTGCCGCTATCGGTAAGCGTCACGCCGGTTTTGCTGCGGTGAAACAGCAGGCAGCTGGCCTCCCGTTCGACTGCGGCCACGGCGTGGCTCACTCCGGACTGGGTATAGTTAAGCGACTCGGCAGCAAGAGTGATGTTGCCGAGCTCGGCTACTTTTAAAAATATTTCGTAACGGCTTAAAGACGCACTCATCAGCCCTCCCCAGTCAGAACCCTCGTGCATTATTGAAACATCTCATATCAGTAAAAGGCACGCTGACTGAACTCCGCGCAAACATTACATCTTGTACTGTTTAACATTAATAAAATGAACTTTTCAAATGTTTCGGCATTAGTATAATCGATTTTGGAAAGATTATCAAGATAAGCAGGAGGAACCAAAATGCCGGGCGTCGGAACACTTTTGGACATGTCGGGGATCGTCGCGGGAGGAATGACAGCTCTCGTTTTCGGGAAGCTCTTCTCGGACAACATCAAAGATATGCTGATGAATGTATGCGGCATCTCCGTATTCGTGATTGGTATCACGGGAGTAATGCAGGGAATGCTGTCGGTATCCGGCGGCACTGTGTCGGTCAACGGGACGATCGAGCTCCTTATAAGCCTGGTCGTGGGATCTGTAATTGGAGAGCTCCTTGGGATCGAGCAGAGGATTGAGCGCTTCGGAGCGCGCATGGAAAAGCGCATTGCCGGCAATAAAGAAGGCGGAGTCGCGGAAGGATTCATTCGCGCGTCGCTGGTAGTGGGGATCGGAGCCATGGCGGTCATGGGCCCGATCACTGAAGGCCTGTACGGCGACCACTCGGTGCTGATCGCCAAGTCGGTTTTCGACTTTGTCATAATAATGATGCTTACGGTCCCGTACGGAAAGGGCTGCCTGCTGGCTTCCGTGCCGGTCGGCCTCATACAGGGATTCCTGACATTCGCGTCGTGCCAGGCCAAAGCCATCATGACCGACGCGGCGCTTGCAAGCCTCACAACGACAGGCTCCATACTGGTGCTCTGCCTGGGCATCAACCTCATCTGGGATAAGAAGATACGCGTCGCCAATATGCTACCGGTGATAATTATCGGAGTGGTGATAGCGCTGCTTTAACACAAGTCAGCAAGAATTCCCCCATCCTCTTCAGGTGGCGGGATGAATTGCAAAAAAATTAAAATACATCAGCGAGAACGGTTGTTCGCAAATGCGCTTCGTGGTATAATAAGGCATCCAATAAAGAGGTCTTATCCGGCCGGACCAGGTACAGGTATGAATGTGCAAGGATGCTAATAGGTGTCCTTGCATTTTTTTGTTAGAGCGGATGCGTGGAGAGTATACCATGAACAGAGCGATGCGATTCCGTATAGAACCGAATAAGGAACAGAGAGAGCTGTTTGCAAAGACATTCGGCTGCTGCCGATTCCTGTATAACAGGATGCTTTCAGATCATACTCTGAGAGAACTGATAGGAGAACAGATAGAGATCCGGCCTGCGGCATATAAGAAGGAGTATCCCTAGCTCTGCGAAGTGGATTCACTTGCGCTCTGCAATGTGCAACTGGACCTGGAGAGAGCCTTCCGTGACTACCGGAAGATAAAAGACAGAGGCAGACCTAGATACAAGAGCAAACATCACAGCCGCATGAGATATACGACCAATGTCGTGAAGAGGAACATCCGCATCGATGGAAAGAAGATAAGACTTCCCAAGGCCGGTATGGTCAGGATAAGGATCCACAGAGAGATCCCTGAAGGCTGGATCCTCAAGAATGTCACAGTAAGCAAAGAACCGAGCGGCAAGTACTATGCATCTCTTCTCTATGAAATACCTGAATGTGAAAGCCAAGCAGAAGGTGCACAGAGAGAAAAGAGATACCTTGGCATAGATTATGCAATGGACGGACTTGCAGTAATGTCAGATGGAACAAGAGCAGAGCATCCGAAATACTTCAGGCAGGCAGAAGAGAAACTTGCAAGAGAGCAGAGGAAGCTGTCACATTGCGAGAAAGGCAGCCGCAATTATGCAAAGCAGAAACGCAAAGTGGCGGTCATCCATGAGAAGGTCAGGAATCAGAGAAAAGACTTCCTGCACAAGATGAGCCGAAGGCTCGCGGACGGGTATGATGTTATCGGTGTCGAAGACATCGACATGAGAGCGATGAGTCAGACTCTGCATTTCGGCAAAAGTGTTTCTGACAATGGCTTCGGGATGCTGCGGACAATGCTTGCATACAAGCTGGAAGAGCGAGGCAAAGACCTTGTAAAGGTAGACAGGTTCTATCCATCCAGCAAGAGATGCAGCAGATGCGGAAGGATCAAAGAAAATCTGACACTCAATGATCGCATCTACCGATGTGAATGCGGTAACGTAATGGACAGGGACGTGAACGCTGCGATAAACATCAGGCTGGAAACGATGAGACTGAAAGCCTCATGACAAAAGTAAACTTATATCTAAAAGAGGAACCGTGGGGCACACGGGGATAGCTCGTTGATACTCAGTTCGTTGGAACTGTTGAGCGAGAAGCCCCCACTTCTACAAGGAACCTGCTGAAAAAGTTACTACAGCTGTAACCAATATTACATTAACAACGCTAAACTGTTAGCGCTTTGTATACAATAGCACCTTGACAAGTAAATA
>CADBKM010000055.1 GCA_902795265.1 uncultured Eubacteriales bacterium | reverse complement strand
AGGAACCGTGGGGCACACGGGGATAGCTCGTTGATACTCAGTTCGTTGGAACTGTTGAGCGAGAAGCCCCCACTTCTACAAGTGGTGGGAGCATGTCACGAAAAAGGAGGTATAAGCGATGAAGAGGAGAATCAGCACGGTGGTCACACTGCTCACGGCTCTGATGATGGTGATGGTGATGAGCGCCTCGGCATTTGCGGAAGGCGTTATAGGAAACAATGCAGCGCTCAATGCGGCACTGAAGAACGCCGGCCTTAAGGAATCACAGGTAAAGCACATCGAGGTCGACTACGAGAGCGACGACAACACCTACGAGATCGAGTTCACGACAAAGAAGAAAAAGACGGAGTACTCGTTCGACATCAACGCAGAGACAGGCAAGATCATCGAGAAGTCGGTAGACTACAGGTATAAGAAAAACACTTCGCACAAGAAGATCGGCAAGAAGGCAGCCAGAAAGAAAGTTGCCAAAAAAGCAGGCGTAAGCTATAAAATAGTCAAAAGCGGCACCTGCACTTATAAGTACAAGGGCAGGAAAGGCGTTTACAAGCTGAGATTCAATAATAACGGGATCGCATACGAATACGAACTGCTCGCTCCTACCGGAAAGATAATCGAGTACGAATGGAAGGTAGTCGGATAACAGGGGACAAAGATAAAGGGAAATGGCGACACTGCAACTGGATGAAAACTTAATAATCCGGATGGCATCGAACGACGGCGCGGCTTTCCGCGAGCTGTATCAGCAGACATCAGGCGTGGTATACGGATTCGCCATGTCGATCCTGCGGAACAGGCACGATGCGGAAGATGTGATGCACGACGCGTTCATAAAGATCTACACAAGCGCTGTGACTTACAGGCCGTCTGGCAACCCGATGGCCTGGATCCTCACAATAGTTCGCAACCTGTGCCTCAATAAGATACGTGCGGGCAAGGTATGTGAGGAGCTCTCGGAGTACGACGATTTAGCCGGAACGCATATCGACAGCGATCATGTGCTTGACCGCATGGTGCTCGAGACGGCCATGAACATACTGGATGCCGAAGAGAGGCAGATCGTCGTTTTACATGCGATGGCGGGGTTCAGACACAGGGAGATCGCAGAGATACTCGACCTCCCGACGGGGACGATCCTCTCCAAATACAACAGAGCAATGAAGAAGATGAGAAGAGAAATGGAAGCAAAGGGGGTGGAGTGATGATCGATAATAACGAGATCGAAAAAAGACTGGACTCTGCGCTCAAAGCGGCTGCCCCTGACATGCTTGATGACCTCATGGCTGAACTGAAGCTCTCCGAAACTCCTGAGCCGGCAATGAGAGAAAAGCTCTCCGGCGGGGAGGATAAAAGATATAAAAAGGCTGCAGTACGCAGCCGCGGTTTCAGACAGCTGATGAGCCTGGCTGCGGCGCTGGTACTGGTCGTAGGCGGACTCTCCGTATGGAGAAACCTCGAGCAGCGAGTGTTCGCGGTCGTTGACATCGATGTCAATCCGAGCGTTGAACTTGCAATAAACAAAAATGACAAGGTGGTCGAGGCCCGTCCGGTAAACGAGGACGGCATGGACATCCTCTCGGGGATGGATCTCAAGGGCAGCGATGTGAAGGCGGCATGCAACGCCATCGTCGGATCGATGCTAATGAAGGGTTATCTGAACGATCAGACAAACTCGATGCTCGTCTCGGTCAGCGCCGAAGATGAGGCAAGAGGCCAGGCGATAGAAAAGCAGCTTTCCGACAGCATCGGCCTGTATATGGACGATTCAGCCGTGGGAGCAGCCATTCTCGGCCAGTATGTTGCTGAAGATGACGATCTGAAAGCCTTTGCAGCGAACAACGGCATATCGTTCGGCAAGGCCTGGCTCATACGCAGACTTCTGGAATCAGGCAGCAGCAAGATGACTGAAGAGTCACTGCTGGCGCTCTCCACGCAGGAGCTTATAATGCTGAGCCAGGAGCGCAATGTTGCAGGCGAGGACCTGCACGGCACGGCAAATACTGACGGATACATCAGCCGTGACGCGGCTCTGGCTGCGGCGCTCAGCCATGCCGGCCTCGACAGCTCACGGGTAAGCGGTGTGGAAGTCGAGATGGACAGCGAAAACGGCAGCATAATATATGAGGTCGAATTCAATAACGGCGGCCTTGAGTATGAGTATGAGATAGACGCTGTGTCCGGGAATATCATCTATGGCGGAAAAGACGCTGATGTCGAGGATGACGATGACGACGATGATGATGCCGATGACCGCAATGACGACGATGATGATCGCGAAGATGATGACGATGATGATCGCGACGGCGATGATGATGACTGATCAGCGCAGCGATCTGAGCACAAGGGCAGAAGCGATGCCGACGAGTATGCCGGCCGCGATACCGCTGAACATAAGAACAGGGAAATAGAAAAAGATGCGGAGATCCTCGATAAGGGCGGCGGCCACAAGAAGCTGGCCCATGTTGTGAAGGACTCCGGCAGCCATGCTGACACCGGTCACTGAAAAGAGGCCGGTTTTTTTGAGCAGAATCATTCCGGTAAGGCTCACGGCTGCTCCTGCCAGAGCGTAGAGCATGCCGAAAAGACCGTTGAACAAAAGCCCGGCAAGCACCACCCGGATGACGCTGACGGCAACGGCGTCTTTTGCTCCGAATTTGTAGAGAGCCACGACTGTTACCACGTTTGCGATGCCAAGTTTGATGCCGGGGATCCCCGGGTTATATGGTATAATTGCTTCGATGTACGAAAAGATAAGTGCCAGAGCGGCCATCAGGCCGGCTCTTGCGATGAACGAAGCGCTGATCGATCTGCGTGAGGATTTACGAGGTGACTGAGTCATAGCCGCCTCCTTCCTCTGAGCCGCTGTCTATGCGGACTACAAGCCTGTTCGGCAGGCAGACGATGCTCTCGCCTGAACGTGAGATCGCGCTGTGTTTAACGCATACCTGATTCTTGCACGAAGCCTCGGTAACAGATACGGATCCGCCGCTTATGACAACGACGTTGTAGTGATCGTACTGCGCGAAGGGCTCATCCGAATGATCTGCCGCGGGTGCGTCTGAAGCCCTCTGCTTAGGCGAAGGCACCACAACAGTGCGGTCTTCTGAAAGCGGGTAGGTGGCATAAAGATCGCCGCCCGACTCGATGATGACTTCCGATCCTGTGCCGGCAGCTCCATGCGAAAAAGTCAGGGCAGCAGAAACCGCCAGTCCCGTGACGACCAGCACGATGAATAATATTATGTCTGCTTTTCGGATGTACTGCTTCATGTAGTTGTTCACCTTGTTGGCATCATTATAGCACATACAATAAGACGCTTTTATTACGGGTATTATTTATGGACCGACTGAAACGATTGACTTGCATACTTGTTATCCTTGCCATGACGGCGGCACTGAGCGCCTGCGGCAAAGCGGCGCCGGCTGAGAATACGCCTGTGCAGGGAGACAATTATTATCTTGATACGATCTGCACCATATCGATATATGCGATGCAGGGCGATGACGGAATCGTGCCTGCTTCTGAAATGCAGGATGCTGCCGAGGCGGCGATCGACGACGCATTCAAGCTGTGTTCAGAGCTCGACAGGACTCTCAGCCGCACGCGCGACGACTCCGAGATAGGAAAGGTGAATGCGGCCAAAGGGGAATGGGTCGAAGTGAGTGATTACACCGCAGAGCTCGTGAAAGCGGGTATCGAATATTCAAAGCTCTCAGACGGCGACTTTGACATTACCGTAGGCGGAGTCACTGATCTGTGGGATTTCCACGCAGAACCTGAAGATGCCAGGCTGCCTGATGCAGATGCCCTGGCAGAGGCTGTCAAACATGTGGACTATAGAAATGTTGAGGTCGACGGAAACCGGATCAGACTCAAAGACCCTGATGCCCGGATCGATCTCGGCGGTATAGCCAAGGGATATGTCGGAGACCGGATGACGGAAGTGCTGGTCAATGACGGCGTTACATCCGGAATAATAAATCTCGGAGGCAATGTTATTTGCATTGGCGGCAAGTATACTGACGGAAGCTCTGAGGACGGAGGCTTCATGATAGGCGTCGAAGCTCCTTTCAGCGACCGCGCCGAGATAGTGGGCAAGGTCGAGGCCAAAGACATGACACTGGTCACATCCGGTGTGTATGAGCGCAAGATCGAAGTTGACGGAAAGCTGTATCACCATATCCTGAGTACGGAGACAGGCTGGTCGGTAGATACCGATCTGTACTCCGTAACACTGGTTGGCAGCACAGGCAAATCAGCGGACCTCGATGCCTTGAGCACCATATGCCTTATTAAAGGCTCGGAAGACGCAAAGGCTCTGATCGAAGATACAGACGGAGTAGAGGCGGTCTTCGTATTAAGTGACGGAAGCATTGATCAGACTTCAGGAATGGAATTTGAGCCGGCAGAATAATAAAGACATCCGGGAGCGCATAAGCGATCGTGGAAGCCCCGGGACTGCGGAAAGAGGGAACAGATGCAGGAATTATTTTTACCGAAGGTACTGGTTACAAACGATGACGGAATAGATGCGAGCGGACTTCGCGTTCTGGTAGAGGCGCTGTCTGAACACGCCGATGTTTATGTTGTTGCGCCGGCCGATCAGCAGAGCGGCAAGAGCCACAGCATAACATTTTTGCGTGAGGTGACTCCGCAGGAGCGCGATGTGAAAGGCGCAGTGGCTGCCTGGGTGCTCGACGGCACGCCGGCCGACTGCGTCATGTGGGCGATCGACTATCTTAAGGATGAAGAGGGCGTCGAGCTGGACTTTGTCATAAGCGGTATAAACCTCGGCTTCAACACGGGCCTCGCGGCATACTATTCAGGCACTGTTGCGGGAGCCAGAGAGGGAGCCATAAACGGCATCAGATCGATAGCTCTCTCCGTCGGCGGACACGATAACATGAGTGCCAGATATTTCGATTATCTGGTGGGACTCCTGCCACAGCTTATGGAGATGTCCGCGCAGATCGACCCGGGAGTCATACTCAACGTGAACGCTCCGGACCTTCCTTCGTGGGAGATAAAGGGAGTACGTGTCACGGAAACAGCTCCGCGAGGCTACGGGATCAGATTCTTCTTCGAAAAGAAGAAGACCGGGAATTATCAGATGACAGGCGGCGCTGATTATTTCGACGATAACATGCGCTACGATATCGACTGGTGCGCGGCCGGCTATGTGGCTGTCGCGCCTGTGCCGACTACGCTTTCAGACCCGGTATCGCTCATGAGGCTCAAGGGCCATATGGTAGAGACCGACTGTCTTACCCTCATAATCGACCCGCAGGAAAAGATGCCTGTCCGCATGAAAAATGCGGACGGCTTTATCGGAAACCTTGAGAAGCTGGCTCACACCGTAAGCAGAATGGGCAAGCCTCTCCTCATCGCTGAGTCGTACGACATGGGAGACGTGCTCCCTCAGATAAGAAAGTACAGCGGTGAAGCGGAGACCGTTAGGCATATCCACCCTGATGTGTGGACCGCGCCTGACACGGAGAAGTTTGCTGCCGCGGTCGACTGCCGCAGGGTGCTCATCGCCGGAGCCGCGACGAACGTCGAGGTGCTCCAGAGCGCGCCTGAATTTCTCAGAAGGGGCTACGAAGTCGTGGTGCTGAAAGACTGCTGCGACTCGGTTGACAGGGAAGGCCACGAGCTCGCTCTTAAGATGCTCGAGGAGCAGGGCTGCCGCATCAGCACTCTCTCAACAGAAGTAATGAGACTCGCGGGAACCTGCTCAAAACAGGTGCTGGATGTGGTGAAAAACATTCTGTTTGCTTGACACTTATCGGCCGATGTTGTACTATCTTTAGTGCTATGCGCTGATGTAGCTCAGTAGGTAGAGCACTTCCTTGGTAAGGAAGAGGTTTCGGCAGTTCGAGTCTGCTCATCAGCTCCATGCAAACCCGTTTAGGGACAGGGACGCTTGTCCCTAATTTTTTCAAAAAGGTTGTCGATGGGTGCGCGGCACGGCCGCGAAGAAGACAGCCTTGACCTTCGGAGGCAAGCTCCTCCGGTAGAACGTTCTTATTAAAAGGAGGAAGTTAAATGGCAAAGCAGAAGTATGAGAGAACCAAGCCGCATATCAACATCGGTACAATCGGCCACGTTGACCACGGCAAAACAACTCTTACAGCAGCAATCACATCGGTACTCAACAGAAAGTAC
>CADBKM010000054.1 GCA_902795265.1 uncultured Eubacteriales bacterium | reverse complement strand
ACGAAGTCTTTAGCAGCCTTCTTGACGTCGAGGTCTTTCAGTTTGCTGAAATCAGGTTTCTTCATCTTACTTTCCCTCCTGGATCTTCTTGAGCTCTACACTCTCAACGAACGCCTGGAATCTTGTTCTGAGCTGTCCGGATGCTGTGTTGATATACTCCTTCTCGATGGAGCATACAGGGAATCCGTAGTCTCTCGGAAGAACGATCGTATCGATCATTCTCTCGTAGCTCCAGTACTCGCAGAACTTGTTGGACTCTACGATGATACCGTCAGCCTTGTACTCCTTAGCGTAGTCGGCGATGACTTTCTTGCGGTGTCTCATCTCTCTCTGCTCCATGAATCTAGCGCACTGGCTTGTGAGCAGATAGTGCTTCGCAACAGTTGTCAGAGCATCGTCGCCTTCTTCGACGTTGATGTGGTTTCTGGCTTCGAGTGAGCCGTAGCAGTATCTGTCAGCTACTACGAGAGCGCCGCAGCTTTCGATCAGCTTGATGAAGTCAGGATCGTCGTTCTCGGAACCTGCGAGCAGGACTTTGATCTTGTAGTTCGGCTTTGCATCAGGCTCTCTTGTCTTGAGTTCTTCGAGAGTCTCTCTCAGCTTGTCGACGATGAGATACTTAGGGCATACCATCGAAACGAGTGTGATTACGCTGAACTCATAACCTGTGATCGTAGGGTTGTCGAGCTTACGGAAGTTGCCGATCTCAGTGATGATGTCGTTAACTTCGTTGTTGATCTCGATGGCTTTCCAGATAGCCTCATCGGATGTGTCCACGCCGTACTCATCTCTCAGGAAGTCGAGTACGTGAAGCTTGAGCTGCTTCTTGTAGTGGTCGATACTGTTCGCATTCTTCTTGAACGGAACGTCTGTGAACGATGTCTTGAACGTAGCGTTGTTGATGACTCCGTCCATGTAGTCGAGATGCTCCTGGAATCTGCATGTTACTGTGCAGGTCTCTGTTGCCAGCTGGGCGTCGATGAAGTTGTAGCCGCCCTCAAGAGCTCTCTCGAGAAGCGATCTGCCGTAGTGGCATGTACGTCCGGACATGTAGTAAGAAGCCATGTCAGGCGATGTGCACCTAGGAGCTCTCAGTCTTACCGCGAAGCAGCCAGGCAGATCGAGGAGGACTTCAGGCATGAAATAGCAAGTGTAGCCGAGGCACAGATTGCCGTCTTCTTTGCCCTTGCGCACGAGCTCGTTGTTAGCTTCCTGCAGCAGGTCCTCAAAGTAGATCAGATGCTTTAAGTCACGCATTGTGTGTCACCTTTTCCTCTCCCTCTTATTATAAAAATTCCCTCATAGAAAGCAGTTATCCCGGACATTTTCAGCACTCGTATCCGATGTGCTCAGAGTGTTCGGAACAACCAGTTTTCTACAATATAATTGGATGATTATATTTTAAGTCCGTCGTTATATTTGTGTCAATGACGAGGAAACGCGGAAACTGCGATTAGTGTTATAGTTTTTGTATTTTTTTTATACAAAATTGTCAACTTGTTTTTTATCCCCTATATGGGGTTGCAAAACCTTTAAAAAAACACAATATTTGATTACAATAGACCCGTAGACGGCCGCCTGATCATGGCGGTCACAGGCGATCACGAAACCGGAATCAGGCGCTGCTGCCAAAGGCAGAATCCCGCTGACCCGGAGCTGTTCAGACAGCGCCTGAAAACACAAATCACAATTACAAAATCGGAGGCATAATTATGTGCACAGAAAAAGATATCAATAACACAGCTGCAGATCACGAGCACGAGATCCACGAACACGATCACGAGCATACTCATTCGCACGATCACTGCGGACACAGCCACACGCACACACACGCGGACGGCACCGTGCATTCACACTCACATACACACTCGCACGCCGCTGCTTCGTCGCCTGAAGAGGCCCTCGCGCTCCTCAAGTACATGCTCGATCACAACAAGCACCACGCCGAAGAGCTCCACGATCTCGCCCACTGCTTTGACGACGTCGCGGGCGACCTCATACACGACGCAGTCGACAAGCTCGGCGAGAGCAACGACCTCATCGAACAGGCCCTGTCCCTGATCACAAACGCATGAGTCAGGGGACGTACCCGCTGACTCATTTTCATTTACTGGATGCCGTTGATCAGGGAGCTGATGTCGTCTGCCGAGAGGCCGAAGGCTTCTTCGCCGCCGAGCGCGAGCGCGTTGATCGAGAAGCAGGTGTCATCGAGCTTCCAGATGATCTTTGCGGCAGCATCTTCTTTGTCTCCGAAGCATGTGACTTCGAGGCCCTTGATGTTCTGAGTCCAGGTGTTGGCGTAAGTATTGTAGTCGCCGGAGATGTCGCCCTCTTCAGCGGCCGCGGATGCGAGGCCCTTGCGGATCGTAAGCTGCGATGCCGGGAAATCGATGATCGCCTCGGCGATGCCATCCATGTATCTGGCCTGCGAGACTTCTACAGTACCGAGGCTGATCTCGCCGCCTTCGATCGTGAAGCCGTCAAGACCTGCGCCTTCAGCTGCTTCGTCAAGTGTTTCCGCGTCGCTCCAAGGGTTCGCGAGGCCTGTGCCCGCAGGTTCTGTGCTGACAAACTCGAATACTGTTCCGTCAGCAATGTGCTCCTGGTCATCCTGCCATGTAAGCGAGAGCGGATCTCCCTCGGTGAATGTAATGAAGCCGTGTCCTCCTGTGTAGACTTCTTCCTGTGAAGAGATCTCGCCGGACTCGTCATATACGTAATCAGTCTTGACACAGTCATGGTATTCGAGCGTCAGAGTCTCAGTGTCGAATGTACCGCTCATGATCCATGTGCTGTTCTCTGCAGCGCTGTTTGCCCAGTTGACTGTGGCGCTTGCTCCGTCTTCGCCTTCGGCACCGATGAAGATGCTGGCTCTGTCGTGTCCGTAAGTTCCTACGAAATTCATTATAGGGTTCTGCCCGTCATCGGCGCTCTTCTGGTTGCCCCCACAGGCCGAAAGGACAGGCACCATCGCCAGAAGCATCGCAATAAGCAGAACCGCAAATTTCTTTGTTGATTTCATCTCCTTATTCCTTTCAGATCAACCTATCAGGTGTATGTCGCCTATGAACGGCAGCGGATCGGTGCTGCCCCTGTATGCGCTGACTATTCCCATGATATCAAACACAAATACAGCCAGAGAAACCAGGCTTGTTGCTAGGCCTCCGATGAGAGGGAGCACTGCAAGCACGCCTCCGACTACGCTGGCAATATTGATTATCAGCGCCTGATTCATGTGGTGCATGATGAAGCGGTCGCTCCTGTCACCCATTACAAGCGCGATTAAAAACCCTACCCAAGTGATATACGAAATCAGGGCTATCACGTTACGATTGTTGTTCATGACAAGCCTCCTTTCTGTAGATTCTAATTATAGCCTACAGTATGAAGCATTTGTGTTTCATTGATGAATATTTAGGGGCATAAAAAGACTGCCGCGCGATAAGCGCGGCAGCTCTTGATGATTGGATTATTATGGAGTTGTTGCCCGGTCCTTTTCAGGACAGCAGCGGGATTAAGCCTCTGCTCTTGCCATAGCTTCTTCGAAATCCTTTGTTCCCTTGAATACTTCGTTGGAATAAGGGTTCTTGCCCATAGCAATCGATCTCTTGATGATAACTGCGATGCAGATAACGTTTGCAGCGATAGCGAGGATAGCTACAACGCCCTGAGCTGTTGGGTTAGCCTCGATGCCCATCGACTGGATGATCTCTCCTGCCTGAGCAGTCTTGCCGGCGCCGGAGTTATACAGTGCGATAGCCTTTTCATACAGATCCATTGTTGTGATGCCGTTAGCTGTAGCTCCGCCGTAAACCGATGGAAGTGCAGCTGCGAATCTGCTGCTGAGCTGGAATGCAGGTACAACCTGAGCCCACATGCACCAGATAGCCAGTGTGTTTGCACGGTTCTGGATCCATGCACCCTTGTTCCACAGTGCGTTTGCGAATGTCGGTGCGAGGAGCAGTGCGACGCCGCAGTACCATGAATGTGTAGGGAGATTCAGGTAAGTGTACTCGAAGTTCCAGATGTCATACGCAACGATGAACCAGATGGTCATGTCAGGCCAGAGCATGTCTGACTTGTTGAGATCGTTGGATGTGTAAAGGTGGATGCATCCTGTCATGCAGAAGATGTTGATCATTCCTGCGATAGCGTTGACAACGTTCCACCATCCGCCGTAGATGAATACGCCTTCGTTCGAAGCCCACCATGCTCCGCTCAGGTCTCCTGTGATGGAGAATGCTGCGAGTGCAGATTCCATGTCGGAAACGTTAGCGATCATGATGTTGGCTGCAACGATGAGCCATGGGAACCACTTGAACCATTTTTCCTTGCCGATGCCCCACTTGTACTTGATCATCATGAAGCCGACGCATCCGATGTCAGCAGCGTAGAGCTTGAAGTAGTGGAACCAGCCGTCCATGAATGCGACTGTAGGGTTCTGATCTCCTCCGAACATGCCCACATGTGCGAGGATGAAGTATACGGTGAGGATCACCGGAATAATCACGAAAACGAGCATGCCGCCGGCTTTGGTTCTGCGGCCGATCTCGTTCATGAGGATAAGTCCGCAAAATACCAGCACCCAGCCAATAAGCTGCATTACCGCGTGATTGCTGTAAAGCTGAAATAACATATTAAACCTCCTAAATAACTTGGAAACTACATTTTGCGTTTTAGTTTCTGAACGCCAAACCCGATTATAGCCTTGTAGAGCATTCGATGCAACCATTTTTTGTTATTTAAATAACAGCTCAGATTTCAGTGGGTTTGTCCCCGAAAAGAAGCTTTCCGTTCACCGCAGCGCAGCTAAGCGTTTTGCGTAATGCTTCTCTCTCTGAGCACAGCTTCGCAGCGATTCTTCCAGCTGAGCACCGGATATCTCAACCCATTGTAAACCCTGGATTGTTTCACTTTTAGTTCACGGCAAAAAAGCCTGAAATTTGTGGCGGTTGCGGCGTTGTTAGTATATAATCCTGTCACATCGCTATCAGAAGATACGAGAGGGGTTTGGTATATATATGTATAAGAAGTTTTCATCTTTTGAGGAGCTTGTATACGACTTTAAAACACGCGACGGTATCGCGCTGAGATATGCGGATGAGAATAACAATATCTGCGACATATCCTACGCGAAGCTCGCAGACATGATCATATTGGAGATGCATCACATCAAGGCCGAGGACAGCAGCGTCGAGATCGTTCTCGACGAGCAGTCGCCTGAGACCATAGTGAACATCTTCGCGCACGTCATGGCCGGCTGCGACATCATCGTCTCGGGCCCGCTTGTGCCTGAAGACTTTACCGCACAGGCAGCCGAAGCCGCTCAGGCCGCGAAGAATTTCAGACAGGCCAGGCGCGACAGCCGCGGCAGGGTGATCGGTGCCAGAGGTGAAGGTGAACTCCTCTTCTTTACATCAGGAACCACCAGCCGCAGCAAGATAGTAAGGCTCACATCGCGCTCGCTCTGCACATGTGCGTGGAGCGGCCAGACCATGCTCCCATGCGGAGAAGACGATGTGATCCTCTGCATACTCCCTATCTCACACGTATTCGGTTTCGTGTGCTCCATGCTCTGGGGCCTCGCTTACGGTGCGACCATCGCGCTCGGAAGAGGCACAAGGCACATCATCGACGACGCGGCATTCTTCAAACCGACTATCCTTCCGGCAGTGCCTTCGCTCATCAGCGCAATGGTCGTTCTCGACGCGCTCAACCCTGAGCTCAAGGTGGCTCTCATCGGAGCAGCTCCTTGCACCGACCAGGTCACAGACGCGCTGAAAGCCAAGGGAATCAAGGTCTACATCGGCTATGGCCTCACCGAGACTTCGAGCGGTGTCGCCATCACGCAGGACGCCGACGAGCCTGACGCGCTCTACCCTTGCCCTGACGCGGACATCCGTATCGAGGAGGACGGCGAGGTGACTGTTGCGACTCCGTGCATGATGGAAGGCTACATAGGCGACGAGCCGATGTTCGATGAAGACCGGTTCTTCACCGGCGACCTCGGCTGGCTAGACGAAAAAGGCAGGCTCCACCTCAAAGGACGCAAGAAAGACGTGCTCGTGCTGCCTGACGGCACCAAGATCTTCTGCCCTGAATACGAAGAAGACCTTGTACGCAGATCGGGTCTCCCGGACCTCGGCGTCACCGCAAAGAACGGCCGCGCGGTCCTCATTGCAGGCTCGTGCTCAGACAGCCCTGAAGTCTCCGGCGACCTTAAAAACAAGCTGCTCGCCACAGTCGCAGAGTTCAACAAAACTCGCCCTCTCGGCCAGCAGATCATCGACGTCATCGTCAGAGCTGAAGCGCTCCCGCGCACCGCGACCGGCAAGCTTAAGCGTTACGAGCTGCAGGAGCAAATGCAGGCAGCAAAGAACTAAAAATCGGAATTTCAAAAGGCCAGGCACTGCACAAACCTGAACTTGTAAGATCAAAGTAGACATGCAAAAAAGCGTGTCTACTTTTCTTATGCTAAGATTTATGTAAGGAGGTGGTTTTATGGGAAGACCAAAAGG
>CADBKM010000053.1 GCA_902795265.1 uncultured Eubacteriales bacterium | reverse complement strand
AGTCTTCTGTACTCTCTCTTCTTGTTCTTGCGGCCAACATATGCCGATCTCAGGCTTCTCATAACTGCCGGGTTGGCGGCTCTGAATGTGTTCTTTCTTCTGCCGTAGAATCCCTTAGCCTGCTTCAGAACTTTTTTATGTCTCTTGTGAGCGTTTACGCCTTTTTTAACTCTTGCCATTTGTTACACCTCCCCGATTATTTAGCCATTGATCTCAGCATACGCTTCAGATCTGCACTTGTAAGAGTAGTAGCCTTGCGCAGGCCTCTTTTTCTCTTAGCGGTCTTCTTTGTGAGAATGTGGCTCTTGTAAGCCTTGTTTCTCTTGACCTTGCCGGAGCCTGTAACGTGCAGACGCTTCATAGCGCCTCTGTGTGACTTCATTTTGTTCTTAGCCATTTGGGTTATCCTCCTGTATAGTGATCTTATTTTTTGTCTTTCTTAGGTGCAAGAAACATGTTCATTCTGCGGCCTTCCATTTTAGGCTCTTTTTCGATGACGCCGTAATCCGATACCATATCGGCGAACTTTTTCATTGCGTCAAAGCCGAGCTGAGTGTAGTCACGCTCTCTGCCGCGGAATCTCAGCGACACCTTTACCTTGTCGCCGTCCTGCAGAAACTTTGTTGCTGCCTTTGCCTTGACTTCTACATCGTGGTCCTCGATAGAAGCGCTCAGCCTGATCTCTTTGATCTCTGTCACATGCTGATTCTTCTTCGCATTCTTTTCTTTCTTCTGCTGCTCGTAGCGATACTTTCCGAAGTCGAGTATCTTGCATACCGGGGGATCAGCGTTAGGCGAAATATTTACCAGGTCAAGATCTGCTTCCTCTGCAAGTCTCAGAGCTTCATCGATGCTTACGATGCCGCGCATCTCCCCATTCTCATCAATAAGGCGGACCTCATCGGCTCTTATTTCCTCATTGATCTGGGTCTGATTCTTTTTATTATCTCTGGCGCTAATGGTTATGTTCCTCCCTTTCTGAATGAGCACCGGAATCCTTCTGTCCGTAAATAAAATTTGCGGACGCACAAGCATCCGCAAATAAGAATATCTTTCTTATGTGGCCCTACCAACGCTAGTCTGTAAGGCGAGAAGCGGATAACTTCTGCTTTGACCTCAATTATTATATGCATACAGCAAACATATGTCAACTATTATTTTTCAGTTCTTAGCTCCTTCTTTATGTTACAATTCTTTTTAAATGAGGCTCAAAAATGCCTGAGCAGGAGGCTTTGCGGCAGCCGGCACTAAATGCTTTCTTTGCCATAGCGGCGTTGCCGCAATGTCGAAAGCATTGATCTACGGCGGCAAGCGCCTTCGATAGATGCGATTGGCAAGCAGCACTTCTTATTGATGCTGCGAAGACAGAGCTTAGTACCGCTGCGTTAAGCCGCAACGAGGCGGGAGCCGTACTCCGGCGAAGGATTTTTGAGACTCATAAAAAATAATAGTGAAGGAATTAAGAAAATGAAAGTTATACTTGCGTCAGCCTCACCGCGGCGCCTTGAAATACTTCAGAAACACGGCATTGATCCCATATTGATGCCACAGGATACCGATGAGCACCTGCCTGATGGCATCGATATGCACCGGGCTGTCGAGACGCTTGCAACCCAGAAAGCGCGCGCCTGCTACAATGCTGTTAAAGGCAATGACGAATATGCAGGTCACGTTATAATAGGCTCCGACACGATAGTCTGGAAAGATGAGATCATGGGCAAGCCGGCTGATCACGACGATGCATTCCGTATGCTCGATAAGATACGCGGCACAGTTCATTATGTAGTGACCGGCGTTTGCCTCATTGATGTCAGTTCAGGCAAAGAGACACTTCTGAACGATGTAACTGAAGTCCACTGCGTTGATTATTCCGATGAAGATATCGAAGACTATATATCACGGGCGGAGCCGTATGACAAGGCAGGCTCATATGCGATTCAGGGCTATTTCGGCCGTTATATCGACCATATAAGCGGAGATTACGAGAATGTGGTAGGTCTGCCCTATTACCGCATAGAAGAGGCTCTGAAGCCGTATAAGTAGCTCATATACGTACAAAATATAACAGCGGGCTGATGAGGAGGATCTCAAATGCCCGCTTTGAAACACCGCGCAAAAATTGGTCGCGCGATGGGATAAAGCAGTCCGGAAAACCGGACTGTTTTTAGCTGTATTAATTGAAGTATCTGAATACTCCTTTGACCTTACCGACTACGGTAACATCTCTGGAGATTATAGGATCCATATAGTCGTTTTCAGGCTGGAGCCTGATGTGATCGCTCTCCTTATAGAACCTCTTGACTGTAGCCCCTGTCTGATACTCATCGTTGACAAGTGCGACTACGATCTCACCATTAGATGCTTCGTGAGCCTCCTGCACGATCAGATAGTCTCCGTCATTTATGCCGACATTGACCATGCTGTCACCGTGGACCGTCAGGATGAAATTGTTGCCTGATCCGACAAAACGTGCCGGGATAGGCATCTCATCCACGATGTTCTGCTCTGCCAGAACAGGTTCTCCGGCAGCGACTCTTCCGATAACAGGAAGTGCCACTGTATCGAAGGACACCTCGGTGGTCTTTATGTACTCGTTCTCAACAGGAAGTACGGTTCTCGGCTTGGCAGGATCTTTTTTTACAAGGCCTTTATCTTCAAGCACCTTGATATCGCTGTGCACCGTAGATGTCGACTTAATGTTGAGCGCCGCGCAGATCTCTCTTACTGTCGGTGAGTAGCCCTTTGAAGCTATCGTTTTTTTCATGAACTCAAGTATGTCGTTCTGGCGCTGCTCACTCTTTTTCATGGCTCTTTCCTCCATTACTTATACTGATGATCGACCAGGTCGTTGACATTCAGTTCGTGACCGTATTCATTCCAGTCGTCATAAATACGGCCTGTCTGTCTGATAATGATGTCACCGACTATACCGTCTACTTTTGCGAAAGGCAGTGTCTTATGATAAGTGATCTTGCTGCCCTCGCGCTCAAATACGAACCCGGTTCTGAATCTTTCCTTTTCGAGAGGATATTTGTACTCTGCGATCTCGGAGATCAGCTTGAACAGATTGTCATTTTCGGTATCAAATACATTCTCGAGTGTAAGGAACGAATAGTTTGCTCTTAACTGGATCTCATGCCCCTTAAACCTGTCAAGGAACCTGATGAGCTTTTCTTTTGTTTCGGGATCTTTTGCATCCTCGAACACTACACAGTTGATTCTTGTTCTGAACTTCAACAGGTCGAGTATTTCATCAGGACATTCTTTTACATAGTGTTTGAGATGTCTTGAAACATTGATGCAGCTAATGCGGTCTGCATACTTGTTGAGAACGGCAGCAACGTCTTCGATGGTCTGCCCTTCTCCTACAGGCATAGTTGTGTTGATGTAAATATGATGACCTTCTTCGATATGATCGAGTATATCCTGAAGAGCTCCCAGCTCAGCCAGAGGCTCTCCTCCGGTCAGAACAATGTCATTATGCGGGAAGATCCGGTTCATGAGGTCGAGTGACCTGTAGCATCTTTCAAGATCGAATCCGGATGTATCTCTGTACTCCTTCTTGTTTACACAAAACGGACATGCGTTATTGCAGTCATACGGCACGAACATGGTAACCGTAGGACCGACTTTAGGAAAATCTTTTTTCATTAATGTGTATCCCCTGTAGCCCCTTATTATTAGAGTTTTACGGATAAATGATAGCATTCGAACAGCTGTTTGTAAATAAATAAAAGAATAGTTTTTTAAATAACTTGTCCTTACTGTTAAGTAATTGTAAAATCAACGTGCGTGGAAAAACGCATCATAAGGAGGAGGTTTAAGTAATGAAGATCGGATTTCTCGGTGCCGGCGCAATGGGCGGTGCCATTCTCTCCGGCGCTGTAAAGGCCGGAATCGTTGAGCCAAAAGATGTATACGTTTCAGATTTTTCAGAGGCCATAAAGACCAAATACAGAGAAATAGGCTGCAATATCGCAGAGAGCAACGAAGAGCTCGGCAAAACGGTCGATATCCTTCTGGTTGCCGTAAAGCCGCAGTATGCGGCCGGAGCTCTCAAAGAACTCGGCAGCACCATGGAAGGCAAAGCCATGATCTCCATAATGGCAGGCCTTAGAACCGAAACCATAAGAGAAATGACCGCGGGTGATTTCAGACTTCTCAGACTGATGCCTAACACCCCTGCTCTCGTCGGAGCGGGAGCGTTCGCCCTTGACTCAGGCACTGATTTTACGGAAGAAGAAAAAGCATTTGCACAGAGGCTGTTTGAATCGATCGGCATAGTTGAATGGATGCCCGAGAACCTCATCGATACTGCATGCGGACTTTCCGGTGCGGGCCCTGCGTATATCTATACTGTAATCGAAGCTCTTGCTGACGGCGGAGTAGCTGAAGGACTTCCTCGCAAAACGGCCATCAACCTGGCAGCGCAAACAGTAATGGGAGCAGCTAAAATGGTGCTTGAGACCGGAGAACACCCTGATTATCTGAAGGATCAGGTCTGCTCACCGGGAGGCAATACGATCATTGGTATCAAGACACTTGAAGAGCACGGCGTCCGCGGCGCATTCATCGATACTGTAGTAAATGCTACCAGACGCAGCAGAGAGCTCGGTAAAAAATAGCGGCAAAGTCACCATTTGATATTACATATAAAACTGCTTGACAATAACACATTAATGGTTATTATCAAGCAGTTTTTATTTCTGTTATTTTTAAAAGCTTATCCGAACAGTGCTCCGGCTCCGTAAGTAACGGTAGTCACAATAACTCCGGCAATCAGCACGCCAAGAGTTATGGCAGGCATCGCCCTTTTCAGCCTCATGTCCATCATTGCGGCTACAAGGGCTCCCGTCCAGGCTCCGGTGCCCGGCAGCGGTATGGCTACAAGCAGCACAAGACCCCAGAACTGGTACTTAAGCACTACTTCCTTGTTCTTCTCGGCCTTGCCCTCCAGTCTTGAAACGACACGGTCGAGCCCTGCACTCATGCGCCTGAGCCATTCGAACACCTTGCGTGTAAACAGCACCAGCACCGGTATCGGCACCAGATTGCCTATGACCGCAAGCACAAATGCCACAGGTACACTAAGTCCGGCAACTACTCCGTACGGGATCGCTCCTCTCAGCTCCACTACCGGAACCATGGCCATTAAAAATGTTATCAGTCCTGCTTTAAACAAATGAATCCCCTTTTAGCACTCAATAAGGAAAGCCTTATATCCTTTATATGCCTCATAAAGGTCAGACTTGCTGATAGTCTCCCAAGGAGCGTGCATCGAAAGCACGGCTACTCCGCAGTCCACTACCTGCATTCCGTACAGCGAGAGAATGTAAGCGATAGTTCCGCCGCCGCCCGCATCTACTCTGCCGAGCTCAGCTGTCTGATATACAACATCGTGTTTTTCGAGCACGTTTCTGAGGAGTCCGAGATACTCTGCGTTGGCATCGTTTGCGCCGGACTTTCCTCTTGCGCCTGTATACTTGTTGAATACGAGTCCGTGTCCGAACCTGGCAGCGTTCTTCTTGTCGAATCTGTCTGCATACAGAGGATCGTAAGCAGCACTTACATCAGAGCTCAGCATGCGGCTGTTTCTCAAGCATCTTACAAGATTGAGTTCGCTGTAGATTCCGAGTCTGTCGAGTACCTCTCTCATCATATCCTCGAAGAAGTGCGATTCCATTCCTGTCGCTCCGACGCTTCCGATCTCTTCCTTATCTACGAAAAGTCCGCACGATGTGGTCTTAGGATTTTCAACGTCAAACATTGCGGCAGCAGAAGGATAAGCGCAGCATCTGTCATCGTGTCCGTATCCGGCGATCATTGAGCGGTCAAAGCCTGCTTCTCTTGCCTTTCCTGCCGGTACTGCTTCGATTTCAGCAGAGATGAAGTCATCTTCCTCGATGCCGTATTCCTTCTTCAGGAGGTCGAGCACGCCTGCCTTGACAGCATCCTTCTCTTCCCCTTCGAGCGGTTTGCTTCCGATGAGCACATCGAGAGCCTCGCCGGCGACAGCCTCAGCAGCGACCTTTTTCATCTGATCCTGAGCGAGATGGATCAGAATGTCTGTAACCATAAATACAGGATCATCATCCTTTTCGCCGATGCTGATGGTTACTTTTGTGCCGTCCTTCTTTACTACTACGCCGTGAAGAGCGAGCGGAAGTGTAACATACTGATACTTCTTGACTCCTCCGTAATAGTGAGTGTCGAGATATGCGAGTTCATCAGACTCATAAAGCGGATTCTGCTTGATATCGAGTCTAGGCGAATCGATGTGAGCGCCGAGGATGTTCATGCCGTCTTTGACGATATCCTCTCCGATATTGAGCATCATGACCATCTTGCCCATGTTTACGGCATAGATCTTGTCTCCGCATTTAAGCTTCTCGTCATTTGCGATCACTTCAGCCAGGTCTCTGTAGCCGTGAGCCTTTGCCATGGCTACAAGCTCATCAGCACACTCACGCTCAGTCTTTCCCTTGTTCAGGAAATCAATATAATCAGCGCTGAGCTTCTCAAGCTTCTGAAGCTCATCAGCGTTATATGTTGTCCATGCGTTTTCGTGAATCATTTTTTCCTCCGTAAATGATATTGATTTGCGTCTTACACAAACGCCATGTCATTCTATCACAAAGGCATGGCGTTTTTAAACCATTCACGAAAAAAGCTG
The DNA here is from genome assembly GCA_902795265.1 of uncultured Eubacteriales bacterium. GTDB lineage: Bacteria > Bacillota > Clostridia > Peptostreptococcales > Anaerovoracaceae > Crickella. The sequence continues at coordinate 1,154 of CADBKM010000053.1, read as the reverse complement.
TCCCGCAAAAGCGGGACAGCTCCTTTTCTCTTTTATATAGAGCGAAGTACTTTTTGTTCTCCCTCTATTACTCGTGATCTGCGTTGACTTTACGAGCCACGTATGAAGTATGCAGCACTTCGTGAGCTCTGTGGCTTCCGTACGATTCGAAGTACTCATCGTAGATCTTCTTGATGCTCGGATTCTCATGCGATCTTCTCAGTGGTCTTGCCTCGTCGAGATCGTAGAGGCCCTTTGCTCTTACCTCGCGAACGTTTACGAAGTTCTTTATGTTCGAAGGTACGATAGGCTGTCCGCCGCCGTTTACGCAGCCGCCCGGGCATGCCATGATCTCAATGAATGTGTAGTTCTTCTCGCCGGCTTTGACCATGTCGAGAACCTTGCGTGCATTTGCAAGGCCGGATGCTACTGCTACGCTGACTTCGAGGTCGCCGACCTTGTAGCAGGCTTCCTTGACGCCTTCGATACCGCGGACATCCTTGAACTCGAGGAGATCCTTGCCAAGTTCCTGACCTGTGATCCACTCAACAGCTGTTCTGAGAGCAGCTTCCATAACTCCGCCTGTCGCTCCGAAGATGACAGCAGCGCCTGTGCTCTCGCCCAGAGGATCATCGTATGGCTCATCAGGGAGATTTACGAAGTCGATACCGGCCTCGCTGATCATTCTTCCGAGCTCTCTTGTTGTCAGAGCATAATCTACATCAGGTACTCCTGCTGCGGACTGATCGTCTCTGCCGCACTCGAACTTCTTGGCTGTGCAAGGCATTACGGATACGGAAACGATATCCTTAGGATCGATGCCCTTCTTCTTAGCGTAGTATGTCTTTACTACTGCACCGAACATCTGCTGCGGTGATTTGCAGGATGAGACGTTCGGGAGCATATCAGGATAGTAGTGCTCGATGAATTTGATCCAGCCCGGTGAGCAGGATGTGATCATCGGAAGAACTCCGCCCTTTGTGACTCTCTCGATCAGCTCGTTGGCTTCCTCAACGATGGTGAGGTCGGCCGAGAAGTTTGTGTCAAATACTGCGTCGAATCCGAGACGTCTCATGCCTGCAGCCAGCTTGCCCTCTACCTCTGCGCCGATCGGCATGCCGAAGCACTCGCCGAGTCCGACTCTTACGGAAGGAGCAGCCTGTACTACAACGTGC
>CADBKM010000052.1 GCA_902795265.1 uncultured Eubacteriales bacterium | reverse complement strand
TTTGTACCTCCTTGGTTAATAAAGTGTCGCGACTTCATTATACCTAAAGGTACAAGCGTTGGCTCTTTTTCAATTTACACCATTATATGGACTTAACCCCTTGATCGTCATACCTCAATTAGCATTGACGCATTGTTTTTTGATTTCCCCGTTTTTTAACACATTTCTGAAGCATTTTCCAATATTTCAAAAAATTGCGTCAATGAGGTCCTTGCATAATATACAAAATAATAAATGCCCCCTCGTTCAGGCTCGGCCATGATTCAGTGGAGCCGAGTGACAAACCAGAGGAGGCATTTTGAAGTAATCAGAAACTACGCCGTTTTCTCCGCCTTTAGCGGGATCTTACCCTTCTTTCTTCGGGACTTTGATCGTTGCGGCATAGGCGCTGTTGCACAGGCCAAGCACGGCCGAGAGGATGAACAGGGTCTCGATGCCGAGAGTCTTCCAGATCCAGCCGCCGAAAAGTGCCACCAGGACCGTGATGAAATGGTTCACCGACACGCCTGTCGAGATAGTCGCGCGGAGCTCGTCCGCACTGTCTGCGAGATCCTGCACATACACGTTCGATGCCATCGACGCCAGCGAGATGATCGAGTCGAGCACGTAGTTGGCGCAGCACACGATGAACGCGACATGCATCGGGAATATATGGTGCGCGAATCCGTAGAAGAAGCAGACGATCACCAGGATGAGCGTGTCGCTTATCATTACGATCTTGTAGCCGAAGCGGTCGATGATGCGCCCCACCACCGGAGAGGCAAAATACGAGCAGACCGACGACACCGCGAAAAGTATGCTGATGTGCATCGCGGTCGCCCCGTAAAACAGCACTAGCACGTACGGGCCGAAAGTGAAGAAGATCTGCTTGCGGGCGCCGTAGAAGAGCTCCAGCATGTAGTATTTGTTGTATTTTTTGGCGAAGTAGAAGCGTCGCTTCGACGGATCGGGCTTGCTGTCGCCCTTGATGCGGAGCGATGAGAGGAAACCCAGAAGCACGATGATCGCGCTCGCCATGAACACCGGCTTGAAGAGCGCCGGGTTGTTGCCCTTGAAGTAGAAGAGCGCGATGACCACGAGGTAACCTGCAACCATGCCGATCTGATAGACCGCATTCTGCTGCCCGAGCGCGATGCCGCTCTTTCCCTCCTTTGCATATTCAAGAGTAATAGTATTGCGCATTCCAAGCTGGATGTGCTCGCCGAGCGAATAGATGAAAATTGCGGTTATTACTAGCAGCTTGGTCGGAGGGACCAGCGACTGCATCACAAGCCCTGCCGCCATTATGAGCGCGCCGATCTGGTAGATCCTCTCCGCTGAGTATTTGTACAGGATCGCCAGCACGAAGATGAGCAGGAGTCCCGGCATTTCCCTGAAGAATTCCGAGACGCCCTTGTCGAACGCCGACATGCCGGCAACTTCTGCGAGGTAGTTGTCGAGTATTCCCTTGTAAAGGCCGTACGCCAGAGCGAAAGTCAGGATCGTCGCGAAGAACGACCTGTAGCTCGAGTCCGGCCTGAAAGTGTCTTTGAGTTTTTGGATCATAAGAAGAAATTGCTCCAGTCCCTTAGTATTATTTTCCTACCTTTTTACTATCGCGTGAGTCAGGGGACGCCAATGACACGGCGCCCGGTTTGTTATATAATGTTGCGCGGAAGATCCGTTTGGAGACATCACATTCCACATTACACACTAAGAGAGGTAACACACATGAGAACTAAAATCAATATCACTGAAGGCATTTTCCCGATGCCTGTTCTGATGGTCGCAACTTACAACGAAGACGGCAGCGTCAACGTCATGAACGCAGCCTGGGGAACCATGCAGGAAAGAGGCCATGTTGCACTCAATCTGACAGAATCCCACAAGACAGTTCAGAACATCAAGGCAAGAGGAGCTTTCACCGTAAGCATCGCTGACGCCGACCACCTGGTCGAAGCCGACTATTTCGGAGTTGAGTCCGGCAACAAGGTCGCCGACAAATTCGCAAGGAGCGGCCTCACAGCCAGCAAGGCCGAGAACGTTGACGCACCTGTTATCAATGAGTTCCCGCTCTGCCTCGAGTGCGAATTCGTTGAGTATCAGCACAACGACTACGGCTGCGGCGTCATCGGCAAAGTCGTAAACGTCACTGCCGACGAGCACGTCATGGTCGACGGAAAGCTCGACATGTCGCTGGTGAACGCGATCGCCTTCGATCCTTATACACACGGCTACTACAAAGTAACCGAGCGCGTCGGCGAAGCATTCAAAGACGGCCTGAAGCTGAAGAAGTAAAATCGCTAAGAGTCTCTGGTGAGTCAGGGGACGTACCCGCTGACTCATTCCAGAGTCTCTTTTTTAGTGGGACAAGATGAGTCAGCGGGTACGTCCCCTGACTCACTCTGTACCACTGAGCCTTTTGCGTGTATAATTAATAGAATGCTCTGCAGAAAACACAAATCCTTGATATTCAGGCTGCAGCGGCATGGTATTATACATAATCGGCAAATAGTTATTGTAGAAAACAATTACAGATAATCAAATGAAAGCAAAAGCAAAAAAGAAACATTCAAAGAAGGCCGGCAAAAGCATCGCCGGCAAGTTCGCGAAGGCATCTTGGAAAAAGAGGATCCTGCAGATCTTCGGCGCGCTGGTGGTTCTCGGAGTCGTTGTCGTTCTGACGACAGTGATCGTGACCGCCATCAAGGTCGGCCGTATCGATCGCGACAGCCTTTACTCCAGCATCGAGCGCTCGTCTATCCTCTACGATATCGAAGGCACCGAAGTCGACACACTTCACTACACCGAAGACAGAACGATCGTGTCGATCGACGAGATGCCTGACAACCTGAAAAACGCCTTCATCGCGATTGAAGACAAGACGTTCTATAAGCACCACGGATTCAACTGGCGCAGGATGTTCGGAGCCGTTCTGTCCAAACTCACCGGGCGGTCCGAAATGATCAGCGGTACATCCACGATCACACAGCAGCTTGCGCGAAACGCGTACCTCGCCGAGATCAAGAGCCAGCGCAGCATCACCCGTAAGCTGTCCGAGATGTTCATCGCGTGGCGCCTCGAGCATAACCTCAGCAAAGATGAGATCCTCGAGGCCTACCTGAACACGATCTACCTCGGCTACGGAAACTACGGAGTAAGCTCCGCGGCACGCACGTACTTCTCGAAGGACGTCGGCGATTTGACTCTTTCCGAGTGCGCGGCACTTGCGGCACTTCCGCAGGCTCCTGACAGCTACGCGCTCATAACCGAAGACCCTGAAGGCAACGAAGAGATCAAGCACATCAGCTACTATTCGCTCGATTCCATCTCCGACGATGACGAAGAAGGCGAAGCGACTTACACATATACCACAGAGGAGCCGGATGAAGACGCGGAAGCTGAAGCCGGCGGTACAGGTTTCTACGCCAACGACATCTCGAAGGAGAGACGTGATCTCGTACTCGACCTCATGGCCGAGCAGGGTTTCCTCTCCTCATCCGAGGCCGACGGCGCAAAGGTGGCAATCATCGACATCCTCAACCCGAGCTTCGAGAAGAAGGATTCCGCGTACACCTACTTCGCGGATTATGTGGCAAGCGTCGTCACAAACGATCTCATGGACAAGTATAAGATCTCCGAGGAAGACGCTCAGCGCATGGTATACACCGGCGGACTGCACATCTACACCACCATCAGGAGCGACGTCCAGAACGCGATCTACAACGAGTTCCAGAACGACGCCAACTTCCCCGAGGCAGCTGATGGCAGCAAGGTGCAGGCCAGCATGGTCGTCACCGAGGTCGGCACAGGCTACATAAGCGGATTCGTAGGCGGCCGCGATGCCGAGGGGCAGAACCTGTTCAACAGAGCGATCAGCCCAAGGCAGCCGGGATCATCGATCAAGCCTCTTGCGGTTTACGGCGCAGCCCTGCAGAAGAGCTACGAGTACGCAGCAAAGAATAAAACATTCGAGTACACAGACTACGGCTTTGACAGCCAGGGTACAAAGTACTGGGGCGACTACATCACAGCGAGCTCGGTCGTCATAGACGAGCCGCTCAAGATCAACAACGAGGAATGGCCGCAGAACTTCACGAAATCCTACTCCGGCAGACAGTCGCTCAGGACCGCACTGCAGCAGTCGATCAACACATGCGCTGTGAAGATCCTCTGGCAGGTTGGCCTCGACTACTCGATCGACATGCTCCAGAAGTACGGCCTCACAACACTCGAGACTGACAGAAGCGTCCAGGCCAACGATATCAACCCGGCCGCTCTCGGACTCGGAGCCATGACTTACGGAGTCACTCCGCTCGAGATGTCGCTCGCATACGCGGCATTCCCGAACGGCGGAAGCATCAATTCAGCGGTCTGCTACACAAAGGTCGAGGACGGCAACGGCAAGTCCCTGCTGAAGGGCGAATCCACATCGACGAAGGTTCTCGATGAAGGAGTTGCCTGGATCATGACAGACCTTCTGAAGTCAGTCGTATCGAGAGGAATCGCGGGCAACGCCGCGATCTCCGGCGTCGAAGTCGGCGGCAAGACCGGAACGACCAACGACACCTTCGATGTCTGGTTCGACGGATTCACACCTGACTACTCGGCAGCCCTCTGGATCGGAACCGACCTCAACGTCGAGATGTACGGATCATCGGCTCAGGCAGCAGCCCTTTGGAGCCGCATCATGAGACAGGTCGACGGCATCACTGAAGGCGAGTACCTCGAGATGCCTTCAAACGTTATCAAGCAGAACGGCGAGTACTATACGAAGGGAACCGAGAAGAACGCAGGCAAGTACACACCGTCATATGACAAGAAGAAAGACGACAAAGATAAGGAAAAAGTCGAAAAGCCTGAAGTTACACCAACAGAAACTCCGACTGAAGATACAGACACCGGTAAAGATGTAGAACCTACACCGACTCCAACGCCAACTCCGACACCTACACCTACTCCGACACCTGATGACGGAGGCGGTGATACCGGCGGTGACACCGGAGGCGACACTGGCGGTGACACCGGAGGCAACACAGGTGGTGATACCGGAGGCGATACGGGCGGTGACACCGGAGGCAACAGCAATACAACCACACCTTAAGGCGGCCAGCGCAGGCCAAATGCAAAAAAATTGCGGTCAGTTCGTTGAACTGACCGCTTTTTTCATTTTGGTACAGCAGGGACGGTTCCGGGTGTACCACTTTACGTAAAAATGGCACCCCGAAGCCGTCCCTCTTGTATCGTTTATCTCCTTCTTGTATCTATTATGCAGCGTCATCTACCAGTCTATTCCCAGGTAGTCGCAAACACCTTTTGCCAGGCCCTTTCCGTAAGCATCATATTTTTTCCGGAGAATCTTATTATCCCTTTTGATGCTTCCTGCTTCGAACAGGCAGGCCGTGCAGTATTTCTTTGTCTTGTTTAGGGTATCGAGGTCTTTGCGTTTTTTGAGGCCTCTGTCCTTGATCTTTACATATTGATGAACGCCTTTATTAAGGCACCTTGCGAGCTTCTTCTGCTTGCTGTAGCGGTAAAGAGGCATAGTCCCCTTAGGCGCATTGCGGGAATCGCAGTGGACATTCAGCAAAACACTATAGTCCTTTTTCTTCAGCTGCTTCAGAGTCCATTTGAGGTTCCTGTTATTTCCGTCGAATGCGTCGGTATACACATAGACGCCCTTCTGTCTTAAATACTTTGCAGTTGCCTTGCAGATAGGTATCATCAGTCTGGCTTCCTGATACTTTTTCCAGATGCAGCCCGGATCCCATACTCCTTTGATATCTCTGCCGTGCCCGGTCTCAATATATACCCTGTAAATGATGCCTGATGCGATCTCGGGGTAATACACAGCAGTGCCATCGGACATGACTGCACGCACCTTGTAGTACGCCCTTTTCCCGGACGCGACTTCCCTGTCTCTATACGAAAGCCCCTTGATGCCTTTCTGCAGCAGCTTAAAGCCTGAGTCGCTCTTATAGCTCCTGTATACCTGGTACGAAGACGCGTCCTTTGCGGCGCCGGCGTCCCCTGTGGCTCCGGCGACCCCGGCAGCTCCGGGCGCCGCCCAGCTAACAGTCAGCCCGTCGCCCTCTACCGCGACGCTGATCCGCGGCACCCTCGGCTCTTCGCCCCCGGGCACCTCACCCGCATCCGCCTCAGAAGCCGCTCCCTGCGCATCCGCCTCCGCGGCCTCAGCAACCATGCCTTGTGCCCCCGCCTCCGCGTAAACCGCCTCCGGCGCAGCAAACACGCCCGCCACGGCAGCTGCGATCATCAGGCATATTGCTTTTATCAGAATTCCCTTCAACCTTTTACTGCGCATCCTAACACCACACCAATCATCAGCTTTTGGTACAGTCGGAACCGTCCCTCCTGTACCACTTTAATCATGCCTCGTGTCATCGCTGAAGCACTCGCAGAACCTCGCGGCAAACGACGGCTCCTCATCATGCACATACAGATGCGTCACCTCGCCGAACGCGAGTATCCTGAATGCGGCGATGCCTTCCCGACGTTCCTCAGTCACAACAGTCGTGACAGAGGACGGCCTTGCGCAGAATCCCTGCCACACCGGCATCGGAGACACGCCCAGCAGATGGCTCAGCAGCACACCCTCAAGGCCGAAGTGGCAGAAGAACACCAGCGTGTCGTGGTTTGACCGCTCTGCCCTGTAGTAGCCGCCCTCGCGCACGTAGCCGTGCTTTGCAAGCAGCTCATCGAACGCCTCCGTCACCTTGCGGTACTCCTCGCCCACATTGCTCGCGGCCATGCGCTCGTTCTCGAACCAATGGTCAGCCAGATAGAGGCGAGGGTCCTGCATCCAGTCCGCGGGAGGCCAGTCCCATGAAACGCGCTTGCGCGTCAGATCGTCAGGCCTGTCGATGAGCACATCAAACTCCCTGAGCCACGGAAGCACGTCAGCAGTGCGGCCAAGTTTCTTAAGCGTCGCCGCGGCCGTGTCCTGCGCCCTGCCATAAGGCGACATGTAAAAATGCACCTGCCCGTCCGCGCCGCCTCCCTGCGCCGCTCCGCACAGCTTCCTCTCAAGCATCTCCGCCAGATAATCCGCCTCGCGCCATCCCTTTTCGGTCAGCGAGTCGATCGTATAATCCGGTTCCCCGTGTCGTATAATCAAAATCTTCATATCATCACCTTTTGGTACAGTGGTAGTGAGTCAGGGGACGTACCCGCTGACTCACCGGAATCATCCCGGAGTCAGTGAAGCAATGAGTCAGCGGGTACGTCCCCTGACTCACTTCATCTATTCGCAGCAGTAAGCTGCACCATGATCAACGTAAATTATGCTCTCTATATCCTTCCGGAGCATTTTCTCTGTGCCGGCTGCGTCCGGATCGCTGTCACTCGGCACCTCTATCCGCACTTCGATTGCCGGCGCCTTTTCATCAGGGATTATCTGCACAGAGCAGCCTCCCTCAAGCCGGTAATCAACGGTGCCGCCTTCCGCGTCGCCATGCTCCCGCACGCTGACGCTCTCGACCCTGATGCCTCCCAGCTCCTTGAATCCATAGCGAAACATCTTCAGGACATCATTCATCCTGGTCAGATCATCGTCACCGAAATGATAGCTATATAAAGTTTCCATGAACGTCAGCATAATACCCTTTTTTCCAATAAAACTCCCAGTCCTTTTCTTCAATTATATAGTACATACTATCATGAAAACCGGCATTTGTCGTGCTTCCATGCGCGTCGCTTCCACGACCGCCGCATAGCCTTACAGCCTTGGCAGCACCTCGTTCTCAATTATACTTTTGACCAGCGGAACGTTTATCACTCCATCCATGTCATACGTAACTATGAGATTCTTCCACGGCACGATCCCAATGTCCTCAAACAGGTCCATCTTATGCTTATGCCCGTGACGGTACCCTTGCAAATCCATCATCCCCGCATGCTCCCAATAAAACTTCTCCAGCCTCCGGTTCCGGAACGTAAAGTCCGAAGAGTACGGCCATCCATTGATCCAAATGACTTCTTCATATCTGAATGGAACACCATAATTGACCAGCTGCTCAACAATGGCCTGCTCCGACTTTGACCTCACCTTAATTCCTGCCGAAGTAGGGTATTTCCTGTTTTCCGGCTTATACGTACTCATTTCATACGGTTCCTTCGCCCATTCAACATGCCGTCTGATTCCCTCAAGATACCGGTCCTGCTGACTGATCCCCGGCCTGTCCATCCAGCCATCGAAAAAGAACTCATCCGGCAGACTTCTATAAGCTTCAGGCATCAGCTTTCTAAGGTGCACTATATCATCAGGCTGAATAGCGTTCGCGGCAGAAGTAAGAACCTCTATATTGTTCTTCATAGCCTTTATTGCCTGATCAAGATACTCTTTTCGTGCCAGCTTCTTGATTATGTCCGGGTTATTGCTAATCGAAGACCTCTTTGCCCGACCTTCATTCTTAATTGCCTGGTAGAAAGTCTTTTTCCCATGGTTCCTGCAGTACATCAGATATCCATCTAAGCAATTGTCATGCTCCAAGGTGTACGAATAGTCAAGTCCACAATTGAGTGTAAATAGCCTTTAGGCAAATGATTCGGTCTGCTCCGAGAGCCCCAGCGCTGGCCGGCGGGGACTACTAAACCCGCCC
>CADBKM010000051.1 GCA_902795265.1 uncultured Eubacteriales bacterium | reverse complement strand
CCCCGCTTATGCTCTCAACTACAAAAGCCCACTTCAGTTCAAAACTGAAATGGGCTTCGTGTAGCTTTTTTAACTGTCTACTTTCTGTTGACTAGTTCAACCTTCGGGCCTGCGCTTTTGTTTTGCCCTGATCCTGACGGCTTTCTTTATATTTATAAAGGAAGGGCATAACAAGCATTTAGATTTATTTACGAAGCGGGACAGGCGGTTTATCCTGTGGCATAGTGGGGGACTTTGACTGTTTTTTACAGGAGGTATAACGCTATGAAAAGAATGATTACTGTAATTCTTGCGGCTGCTGTGATGATATCGCTGCTGCCATGCGCTTCATTTGCTTCAGATGATATTCTCGAAAGCAAAGCCATGTATTACACGGAGGAATCCGATTACATTTCAGGAGACTGCATTCTTACCGCGACACGCATGATGATCAGAAGGGCTGCTGCCATGCGCGGAAAAGATGGATGGAAGAATATCCTTAATGAGACTCTCAGGCCTGTTGCCACTGTTGACGGATGCCTTTTAAGCAGCTTCAGCTTTGAGTCGGAAGGGCTGGTATATCATGTCAGCTTCGGAGAGTTCAGCGGCGGGGATGATGCTGCCAGAATAAAAGAAATCGAAAGCCTGCTTGAAAAGCATCCGGAGGGTATCGTGGTACATGGCGACTGGGCCGCAAGCACGGGCACACACGGTGTACTTGCCGTTGCTGTAAAAGGCGGCGAGCTGTATGCGGTAGACGCCTCATACAATATGGGGATATTCAGTGAAGGTATCCAGAAATGGAGCGAGACCACGATGCTTGAGCCGAGCCTTTCCACAAGGTACTGGTATATAAGTGATGTTTCGGAGGCTGAATGGAGGCCGGATCTGGGAATCGACAGGAGAATGTATTTCAATATGTTAAGGTGTGCATAACATGTGTTTAGATTGGTTTACGATACCACGTCTTGAATATATTCTTTTACAGTGCGGAGGAATCTTATCATGAAAAGAAGAACAACAGCATTTTTACTGGCACTTGCGCTGATGATCACCGCGATCCCGGCTCATGTATCTGCGACCTCGGATCCGCTTGAAGATAAGGCGGTGTACTATACACCTGCATCTGACTATAAGAGCGGAGACTGCATACTGACCGCGACAAAAATGATGATCAGAAGAGCATGCATAATGGCCGGAACGGGTGACTGGAGTAAGATAAGCAACAAGTCCATACGCAGGGAAGCGACGATAAGCGGCCTGCTGCGCAACAGCTTTGTCTGCGATGCCGAGGGGCTGCTTTATAAGATCGACAGCGGCACCTTTACAGGAAAGACCAACGGCGAACGAATAAAAGAATTTGAAAGTCTTCTGAAAGTTCATCCTGAGGGAATAGTGGTTCACGGCAAAGACGCTGCAAGCACCGGGACGCACGGTGTGCTTGTGGTAAAAGTAGCTGACGGCATTCCTTATGCGGCTGACTCATCAAGAAATACCGGACTGAACAATAAAGGCATTCAGAAATGGTCTGACACAACAATGCTTAAAGCTAAAAAGGTCACGAAGTACTGGTATGTAAGTGAGGTAAGCGCTTCGCAGAAGACTGTTCCGAGCGTCTCATCAGGAACTGCGGCTAGCACGCTGAGAATCAGATCTCTAAGGGCGCCTGAAAAGATAAAAGCCGGCAGGACTTTTTCCATTAAAGGGACCGTCAAGTCGAACAAAAAAATTAAGAAAGTAACGGTAAGGGTAATCGACAGCGAAGGAAACAAGGTGCTGTCAGCCTCAAAAAAGCCTAACTCCAAAAAGTTCAATATTAAGAAGCTCGATTCGAAGATCAAGTTCGGAAAGCTTGCGAAAGGGACTTATACCTTCCAGGTGATAGCTAAAGACAGCGCACAGAAGCTCAAGCTGGTAAACAAACAATTCATAGTGAAATAAAACCCTTAATAGAAAATGGACGGCTTTTCAGTCGTCCATTTTGATTTATGACCATATACTGATCGATTATTTAGCGATATAACGCGATTCGATGTAGTATCTCTTCTCGTTAGCTTCGCCCATTGAGAATGTCTTTCTCGGAAGTGCTCCGTCAGCTGCTACAGCAGGGAAGAGCATGAACTTATCCATTGGCGGAAGCATGAATCCTGCATTGCCGTCTCTGACTGAAAGCTTTTCAACAGCTGCCGTACCGTGGATGTAGTCGATATCGCAGATCTTTTCTTCTTTTACCATAACATCGAGTGCTGCCTGAAGGGCACCGACCTCGAGCTTGTTTTCAGGGTCTTCGATGATGATCTTGCCTCTCTTGGCGCCTGTGATGTAAGGGATCTCAAATGCGCCGGCAGGTGCTGCGGCGTCTGCCTCAGCGAGGTAAGCCTTACCGTTATGCTCATCGAGCAGAGCTACCAGCCTGTCAACGAGGTCCATTCCCGACTGACCCTGTGTTGCGAATATAACTCTGTGGATAGGCTCGAACACGATGCCGTCATCGTGAATGTTTTCGATCTCGCAGAGTGCGTATCTTGCAGGGTGTCCTTCGATCTCCTCAGGGGAAAGAGTCTTTTTGATGTTTTCCCAAGCAGTCTTTGCTGTAGCGAGTGAGTGGTTTCCGTCTCCCATAGCCTGGAAGATAACATGACCTGCACCGTATTTCTCTTCAGCTTTGTCGTACAGTACGGAGAGAGCTTCCTTTGCTCCTTCGAGATTCTTTTCCTCGATGAACGAACCTGTGATGTGTCCTCCGTCCATCATAAGGTCTGTATCATAGATGACTTCCTTCTGTACATCTGCAAGCGGCTCGATAACAGTCTTGTCAGGGTCGTCGATCAGGATGAGGATGTGCGGCATTTCGATAGGCGCGTCTCCTCTGATTCTCAGACGAGGCGGTATACGTTCTACTACTGTACCCTCAGTTGCTCTGGTGAGGGAAGTCGATCCCTTGCTGAAGTCGTAAGCCTCGAGGTCGGTAGCGATCACGAGACCGAGACGTGAACGGCCTTCTGCTGTTCTCTTGATGAGCATGCAGCCCGGAGCCATCTTTCTGAGTGTTCCGTCTGCAAGGTATTTATCCATGGTTGCACGGATCTCTTTGATCCTCTCAGCTTCACCCGGCTTATCGAGGTAAAGTTCAGGAAGCATGAGTCTGAGCGTAGACGGTGCGTCACCTACGATCTCTTCAACTTTTTCCCAATACTCAGGCTCGGATGTGTACTGGTCGCATGCTACGACTGCCCACTTGAAATAGTCCGTTCCTTCTTTAGGAAGCATGATCTCCGGAATATGGAGACCGAACTTGCTCCAATCATATTTTGCCATAGGTTTTCCTCCAATTAATGAAACAATAGGGTGTTCCGTGCCCGGTTAAAGCGGACTCAGGGCACGGCTTATGGCTTAATTATCGAACAAAAGTGGATATATTGCAAGGTCATATGTGATACAATTGGTATGGTTAACAAGGTTGCATTTTAAATAATATTAGTTATTTTCAGGAGGTATCAGAAATGATTTCAAAAGCGATGGAACCTTTCCTTGCCGGAAGCTCGCAGATAAGAGCGATGTTTGAAGAGGGCAAGAAAATGGCCAAGATCTATGGCAAAGAGAACGTCTATGACTTCAGCATAGGCAATCCGGGGCTGAAACCGCCTCAGGAAGTATTTGATGCCATTGATGAGATAAATCATAACCTCGATCCTCTTCTGGTACACGGATATCCTTCAAATGCCGGATACGAATCAACAAGAAAAGCAATTGCCGATGATCTTAACGAAAGAGCGGGCGGAGACTACTTCGATGTTGATCATATTATTATGTCGTGCGGAGCTGCTTATTCGATCAATATGATCAATAAGTGCATCCTTGATCCGGGTGATAAGATAGTCGTTTTTGCGCCTTATTTCGTAGAGTATGGCAACTGGGCCCTCAACTGGGGCGCGGGAATCATCGAAGTGCCTGCAAATGAGGCCCTGAATTTTGATCCTGACGCCGAAGCTCTGAGAGAGCTCCTTGTACCTGAGGTGAAAGCGGTCATGCTTAACAACCCTAATAACCCTACAGGCAAAATCTATTCGAGGGAAGCACTTGATAAGGTAGCTGATGTACTCAGAGAAGCTGAGGAGAAGTTCGGGCATACGATCTACCTGATCTGCGATGAGCCATACAGAGAACTCGTGTATACCGATCAGGATGTACCATTCCCTGGCGATTATTATGCTGACTCGCTTATCGCTTACTCATGGTCAAAATCGCTTTCCATGCCTGGCGACCGTATAGGATACGTTGCAGTACCAAAGTGTGCCGAAGGGCATGAGGAGCTCTGCGGGGCACTCGTTGTAGCGTGCAGAGTGCTTGGCGGTACAAATGCTCCTACGATCCAGGAGCTCATTGTTGAAAGATGCCTTAAGTGCAGGTCGGATCTCGATTACTACAAGAGAAATGCCAAAGATCTGTATGAGATCGTGACCGGAGCGGGTCTTGAGGCGCTTTATCCGCAGGGAGCTTTCTACATGTGGATAAAGTCTCCTGTTGAAAATGAGATGGAATTCGTCAATGCGGCCAAAGATGAGAGAATACTCATAACTCCGGGAAGTGCTTTCCACGGACCGGGATGGGTAAGAGCTTCATTCTGCGGATCAAACGAGATGATCCACAGATCGAAGGAATCATGGGACAAACTCGGAAAGAAGTTCGGACTCATATAGAAGACAGCAAAAAAGCTCTTTCGCAAATGTACGGAAGAGCTTTTATATTGCATATTGATGTAAAGAAAACTTTACGTACAGGGACTAGCGCTCAGGAGCTGTATAAGGCTCAACTCCCGGATATATACGGATGCGGTCCTTTGCGCTTGCAGCGATCTCACCGAAATCCTGAAGCTTTTCTTCGCCTCTGAGAACTCTCAGGCAGCCTGCAGCAAGAGCTTCCATCTCATATTCGCCGGCCATGACTTCGACAGGGCAGATGAACTCGACGTGCTCTTTGATGTAATCCGATACATACTTCGAGTATGAAATGCCTCCGGTAAGGATTATGCGGTCAACCTTTCCGCAAACTGTAGCGGCCAGCTTGGCGATATCCTTTGCAATGTTGAGGCACATTGCTTCATAAACGATGGCAGCGTATCCGTCACCGTCTGCGATCATCTTTTCGACATCGCGGGCATCAGCAGTGCCGAGGTGGGCGATAAGGCCGCCCTTGCCGTGGAACAGCTTCATGGCTTCTTTATATGAATACTTGCCGCTGTAGCACAGGTCTACAAGACCCTTTGCGCCGACTCCACCGCCTCTCTCAGGGGTGAAATTGCCTTCATCGTCATTTACACTGTCGATGTTTACTCCGTCCTTGTAAAGGCGAATAGCGCTTCCTCCGCCGAGGTGAGCTACGATGAATGTGCATTCCTCAAACTTCTTTCCGAGCTTTTCTTCTGCGCATTTAATAGCCATGGCGCGGGTATTGAGTGTGTGGCCTACTGTGAAATGAGGAAGTTCAGGAACTCCGCTGACCCTGCAGAGAGGGATCTTCTCGTCTGTACCTATCGCATCGTAAATGCATACAGGAATGCCTCTGTCTTTGTGAAGGTCGAAGGCGATCATGCTTCCGATCAGGGAAGGGTGCTTTGCCATGTCTTCAGGTCTTGTAAGATAATCGATCATTGCCTGGTCGATGCCGATGGCCCCGTGCGGGCATGCGATGATGTTGCCGCCGCGTGAAACTGCTGCTGTGAGAGAATCTACCGAAATGCCGTTCTTTTCGAGTGACTCGAATATTTTGTCTCTCCTGAAATCGAATTGCTCAACAACATCTCCGAAAGGTGCAAGCTCTTCTGTTGAGTGACGCAGAGTGTCGTTGAATACTTCTTTGTCGTCGTCATAAACTGCGATCTTGCTCGAAGTCGAGCCGAGGTTCATAACGAGGATCCTTTCTTTTCCCATACACTTCCTCCTGAATTTAAATATCGGTTAAATAATGTTAACAACGTGATTGTATCATAAATCGCATTAAAAAAGGTGAGCCGCCTGTGAAAAGCGGTTCACCTGACGTATCAAATCTGTTTTATGAGAATGACTTTGTTCCTGTGAGAACCTCTTCATCATCTTCGACATCTTCATACTCGTTGGTGAGTTTAGCCTTGTCGAGAATGTACATGATGAGGCCGAGGAGCATTCCGACTACAGCGGCAAGGCTCATTCCCTTAAGCTGTACCTGACCGAGGTTGATAGCAATGCCGGAGAGACCGACAACGAATACAACGGATGTCATAGCGAGGTTGCGTGCCTTTGAGTAATCGATCTTCGAGTCGACCATCAGCCTGATACCCGATGCTCCGATCATTCCGTAGAGCAGGAAGCTTACACCGCCCATAACAGGGCCCGGGATAGTCTGAATAAGAGCTGATGCCTTACCGATGAAGGAGAGGCAGATCGAGAACAGAGCAGCTCCTCCGATAACCCATACGCTGTAAACCTTTGTGATAGCCATTACGCCGATGTTCTCGCCGTATGTTGTAGTAGGGCATGATCCGCAGAATCCGGAGAGTGCTGTCGAGAAACCGTCAGCAAACATCGATCTGTGGAGTCCCGGATCCTTAAGAAGGTCTTTTCCTACGACCTCGGATGTTACTACCTGGTGTCCGATGTGCTCGGAAACTACAACAAGAGTAGCAGGAATTATAACGGCGATAGCCTGAATGCTCCACTGTGGTGTCTGGAAAGCAGGCAGTTCGAACAGGCTTGCGCTTCCGACTGAGCTGAAATCTACCAGACCGAAAATGAGTGCGAGCACATATCCGGAAACGATGGCGATCAGGATAGCGATAGCGCTTGCGAATCCTCTGTACAGAACTCCTCCGAAGATGGCGAGGAGCAGTGTTACAAGGAATACGATAAGAACACGCGGATCGAGGTTTTCTACCATAGTGCCGTCGCTGTTGAGAATGCCGGCAGTCTGTGCTGCGCTTCCGGCAAGCTCAAGGCCGATGAGAGCTACGATAGGGCCCATTGCCGCAGGCGGCAGGACTGCATCGATCCATGCGGTGCCCACAAATTTGATTATCAAAGCCACGCAGCACATCAGAAGACCGGTCACAACGAAACCACCGAGTGCGTATCTGTATCCGAGACCCGGCTGTGCGATAACGATCAGCGCAGGTGAGATAAAGGCGAATGATGAACCGAGGTAAGCAGGAGCCCCGCCTTTTGTGACAAAAATAAAGATAAGTGTTCCGATGCCGTTCATGAGCAGGGCAATGGAAGGACTTATCCCGAGAATGTAAGGAACGAGCACTGATGCGCTGAACATTGCGAATGTGTGCTGGATGGAGAGAGGGATCCCTTTTGCCAGAGGGACTTTCTCCTGGATCTGAATGATCTTTCTTGACTTAGCCATGATGTCTCTCTTTCGTTAACAATTTTTTCAAAAATTCATTACGCAAATTATACGTACCGACTTATTATGATACAATAGAAAAAATCCCTTTATCTTGTATTAAATTAAGAAGAAAGGTGTTAATATTCTTTCCATGGGAAAAGAAATCGATGACAAAACTTTACAGGAAGCAAAGGAAAAGCTTGCCTGTCATATAGAGCCTCCTAAAAAGAAGGCTCCTGATTTTATTGACGCTTCCGGAAACGTGAAGCTGACGCAGATGACATCGGCGGGAGGATGAGGTGCTAAAATAGGGCCGGGAGTCCTGTCGAATATTTTATCGGGTCTGCCGAAAATCAGCGACCCGCGCATTCTCGTCGGATTTGAGAGCAGTGACGATGCCTGCGTTTATAAAGTTTCCGACGATATAGCCCTTATCAATACCGTGGATTTCTTTCCGCCTATAGTTGATGATCCTTACATGTTCGGCCAGATAGCAGCGGCGAACGCGCTGAGCGATGTATATGCAATGGGAGGGCAGCCTAAGCTCGCCATGAACCTGCTGACTTTCCCTAACGGGAAGCTTCCGCTTGATGCAGTTAAGGGTATTCTTGAGGGCGGAAACGATAAGGTCTGCGAAGCCGGCGCAACTATAGTCGGCGGCCACAGCATAGACGATAAAGAGCCTAAATACGGCCTGTCCGTTACGGGTTTTGCGCACCCGGATGATATACTGAGCAACAGCGCCAGCGCGGGAGATCTTCTGGTTATCACCAAGAAGATCGGTACGGGCATTCTTACTACTGCCGCAAAGGCTGATCTGCTGTCAGAAGAAGAAAACAAAGAGATCGAGGCGACGATGGCCTTCCTGAATAAGTACGCCTGGGAGGCGATGCAGGGTGTCAAAGTCGACGGCTGCACGGATATCACCGGATTCGGTCTTATGGGACACGCTGCAGAGATGGCAAGGGCAGGCGGAGTCACACTTGAGCTGTACAGCCACAAGGTGCCGATACTTCCGAGAGCTCTTGAGATGGCTGCCATGGGTATAATTCCGGCAGGTGCGTACCGCAATATGGATTACGTGGGTGGAGAAACCATGGAATATCTTTCAAAGGATCCGAACCGTGACGCTGAGCTCAGAGCGCGCATAGACTGCTTGTACGATCCGCAGTCATCGGGCGGTCTTCTGATCGCTGTCAAAGAGAGCGAGATAACGAGGCTGGTTGAACAGCTCGGTGAAAGGGGATGTGAGACCGATGTGATCGGATACTTCAAGCCGGGTAACGGGAGACACTCCGTTGAGATCCACGACTGATTTACAAATGAAAACGGTGCTCCTTAAGTGATATGCTCCCTCTATGAGAGACAGTAAAAAATAAAACTGTTAATCATGGAGGGAGTTTTTCTTATGGAAAGGAAGGGCGTAAAAATCTCTGCTG
>CADBKM010000050.1 GCA_902795265.1 uncultured Eubacteriales bacterium | reverse complement strand
GCGGCATATTCACTGGATTACAAAAGCCCTGTCCGATACAGGATCGAACAAGGCTTCTGATGCTTTTTTCAGTGTCTACTTTTAGTTGACAAGTTCAGGTGGAGCACAGACTCCACCCTTTTTTTGTGCTGTAAAGGAGAGAATAAAAACATAGAAAAACAAACAAAATTGTTCAAAAGTTATTGACATACAAACAACGATGTGTAAAATATAATCAAGAGCAAACAAAACTGTTCAGAAGCAATTAGGATATAAACAATTGAGGGAGGAAAACTCATGGCTTACGAAAGAGGCGTTTTATTCGATGACGAATTCCAGAAATCGCTGAAGGCGGAATTCTGCTATGCAGACGCTGATCCGGAGTATGGGAAGAGGCTGTTCTTCGAGAACTCGGGCGGATCGCTCAGACTCAGAAGATGCGTTGAGGCTAAGGCAGCAGTCGAGTCCTATCCGGACTGCCCGGAAAGATACCATGCACGTTCGCTTTATCTGAAGGGTCTTGTAAACGAAGGTACCCGCCAGATGATGGAGATCATGTTCAACGCAGACCCGGGCGACGGCGCACTGATGACAGAACTCAGCGCTTCGCAGACAATGTTCCAGATGGTCAGCATCATCATGATGAACGCAGGATGGGGAACAAACGCAGTCGTATCCGAGCTCGAGCATCCGTCAGCATATGATGCGATCCAGTACTACTGCGAAAAGACCGGCCGCGAGATGAGAGTAGCTCATATCAACAAGGAAACCGGCATGATCGATCCTGAAGAGATCGCAAGACTCGTCGACAAGGACACAGTGCTTCTCAGCGTCATGTCCGCTTCAAACATCTGCGGAGTAGTAATGGACATGGAAGCCATCTGCAAAACCGCAAGAGAGATCAATCCTGAGATCTTCATCGTAAGTGATGCTGTTCAGCATGCGCCTCACATGGCAATGGACGTCAAGGCTCTCGGCATAGACGGAATGAACTTTGCACCATATAAGTTCTTCGGAGTAAGAGGCTGCGGATACGCATACGTATCTGAGAGAGTGGCTCAGATGTCGCACCACAAGCTCATCGCAAAAGATCAGAAGGTGTTTGAGCTTGGAACACCTTCACCTGGAAACTTCGCAGCGATGCTCGCAACTATCGACTACGTATGTGAGATAGGTGCTCACTTCACTGACAGCCAGGACCGCAAGGAGCTGTACAGAGAGGGCATGGAGAGGATCCACCTGCAGGAGAGAGCTCTTCTGGTAAGACTCCTCGAAGGTACCGAAGAAGTTCCGGGACTCAGACACATTCCGGGAGTACAGCTCTTCATGGACCCTGACTACTACGAGGGAAGAGATCTGATCGCATGCTACCTCATCAACGGTATCGAAGCGGCGAAGCTGGTCGAAGAGTATCAGGCAATCGGCGTCACAGTATGTGAAAGAGCTGCGGAAAGCCTGTATTCAAAGAGGATCGTCAAGGCAATCGGAGCAGACAGGGGAGTCATCAGAGTATCGCCTCTCCACTGCCACGGAACAGACGATGTTGATGAATTCCTGAAGATAACAGCTGAAATAGCTAAAAAAGCGGCTGAGGGACAGTATAAGTAATACAAGCGGTTGATTTACAGGAGATAAAACGATGAATACTGAAAAGACAAAAGAAAAGAAAAAGATGGGTCTCGGAATGAAGATCCTCATCGGAATCGTTATCGGACTTGCAATAGGATTTATCTCGCCATCCCTTGCAGCGACTCTTTCGCCTCTCGGAACAATATTCCTGAGACTGCTGAAGATGCTGATCGTACCTCTGGTATTCTTCAGCATCACAAGCGGCATCACAAAGATGGGAGACGTTAAGCAGCTCGTATCGGTAGGCCTCAGATTCATAGTATGGATCGTAGTTACAGCCGGAATCGCGGCATTCTGCGGAACTATCGGCGGCCTTGTATCCGGCGTCGGAGCAGGCAACACAGAGTTCCTTGATGCGGGAGCGGCTGTTGAACAGCAGGAGTACAGCTTCATCGATCAGGTGATCTCGTGGTTCCCTGAGAACATCGTTGACGCAATGGTCAATCAGAACATGCTTCAGATCATCATCTTCTGCATGTTCCTCGGCGTAGCGCTTCTGGTGCTCGGCGACAAAGCAAAGACGTTCACGGATCTGATCAATCAGGGCTGCGACGTGATGCTCAAGATCACAGACTTCGTAATGGCTTATTCCCCGATCGGTATCGCTTCACTGATGGCAACGATGGTATCGACTATCAGCGGCGCAACAGTAAAGGACGTAGTTACATTCATCGCATGGGATTACATCATCTGCATCCTGCTGCTTGTAGCTATCTACCCTGTAACACTGAAGTTCCTGGCCAAGCTGCCTGTGCTGAAGTTCTTTAAGAAGATCAGCGAGCCGATGATCGTAGCTCTTTCGACAACATCTTCGGCTGCAACACTGCCGGTATCCCTTAAGGTCGCTAAGGAAAAGCTGGGAATCCCTGAAAACGTATACGGATTCACACTCCCTCTCGGAAACACAATGGGAATGAACGGATTCGCGGTATTCCTGGGACTCTGCTGCGTATTCTGCGCACGCCTCTACGGAATCGATATCACATTCGGAAGAATGTTCGTATACATCTTCCTCGGCATCGTGCTCTCGATCGGAGCTGCCGGAGTAAAGGGAGCAGGAATCGTAATGACGACAGTTCTCCTCGAGGCGATCGGAATGCCTCTCTCGATAGTACCTATCTTCGCAGCAATCTGGCCGGCGATCGACCCGGCACACACTCTCCTCAACAACACAGGAGACCTCGTCGGAACAGCACTTGTAGCAAGACGTCTCAACAAGATGGACATAAACGTTTTCAACAAAGAAGACGAGGCTGCATAAACAAAGCGTTTATTTCAACAAACCTATAAAACCTCCATACAGAAATCCGGCAGGCGATTCGAGGTCTGCCGGATTTTGAACAAAAATGTTTAAAATGGAAATGCGGATGTCAGAATGTGTGATACAATAAGGCAATCAGATAATAAAAAGTGGGATATGAGGTGAATGAAATGACATCTGAATTTCTTGAACTGTGCAAGAACGTTAAACTGACAAAATCCGAAAAGGCGATGGCGGACTACATACTTGCCAACTTCCGCGAGGTATGTTTCCTGACTTCGACTGAGCTGGCGGAGAAGGTAGGCAGCAGCCACTCATCCGTGATCAGATTTGCCAAAGATCTGGGATTCAGCGGCTTTTCCGCTTTTCAGCAGGAACTGAGAAAGCAGTATGATGCATATCTGTCAAACCATGATGAGGTGCTTACAGTGCCGGTCGAGAAGCTGGGGCAGAGCCTGGCCAAGCTTTCAACGGATAATATATCCGAAGCGCTGCTCGATGTTACCCGCAATAATCTCCATTATACAATGCTCAACAACTCAAACGAGTCAATGGAGAAGGCGGCCAAGGCCATCGTTGATGCCCGCATGAAATACATCGTCGGTCACCGCGGCTGTTCAGGAGTTGCGTCGTTCCTGCAGATCATTCTGAGGGATACACTCCCGGGTGTCTTCGCTAACGAGTCTAACTCGCTGAACGCTTTCGACTTCCTTGCAGATATCAGCAAGGATGATGTGCTTATAGTCGTTTCGTTCCCTCGATACAACAAGCAGGCAAGGCTGTCGGCACAGCTTGCGCATGAAGCCGGAGCAAAAGTGATAGTCATCACAGATACTCCGACAGCTCCTATCGCGGAATATGCTGATCATATCATTCTGACCGGTGTGGACTCGCTGACATTCTTCAATTCGCAAATCGCTCCAATGTTCGCTGCAGAACTGCTCTGCAGCTATGTTTGTAAGATAGTGGGAGCTGAGAACGAGAAGCGCCTCAAATTGGTAGATAAATACACAAAAGAAATGGAGCTTTTCTGATAATGCCTTCAATAACACTTTTAACTTATCTGATCGTATGCCCTCTGGTATTCCTCGGGGGCTTTGTGGACGCGATCGCGGGCGGAGGCGGACTCATATCGCTGCCTGCATATATGATCGCAGGATTTCCGCCGCACTTCGCCATCGGCACAAACAAGCTGAGCGCAGGAATGGGGACCCTGGTCTCGACATACAGATTCGGACGCAGCGGAAACATTCCGTGGAAAAGCGCGATCCCGTGCGTGGTGATGGCTGTCTTCGGGTCTGCGGCAGGAGCGAGACTGGCGCTTCTTGTAGACGCTGATGTTTTCAAGATCATTATGCTCGTGATCATTCCGGTCACAGCGTATTATGTATTCAAAACAAAGAATCTCGATGTTGAGAGAGAGCCTCTCAACCCGGGCAATACCATATTCAGAGCATGCCTGGCGGCCCTGGTCATCGGGGTTTACGACGGATTTTACGGGCCGGGGACAGGCACCTTCCTGATATTGCTCCTGACCAGCTTTGCCAGATTCACACTCGGCAACGCAAACGGAACCGCAAAAGCCATCAACCTGACGACCAACATAACATCGCTGGTGGTCTACCTGATGAACGCAAAAGTATTGATCCCGCTCGGGCTCGTTGCCGGAGTATTCGGGATCGTCGGGAATTACATAGGTGTTTCGTTCTTCAATGAAAAGGGGAGCAAGGCAGTAAAGCCGATAATGATAGTCGTGCTGACACTGTTCTTTATAAAGATATTGACGGAATTGTTTTAAAGGTTGGTACACTAGGGACGGTTCTTTATTCCCGGCCGCTTTTCAGCTGATCGACAAGGAAGCGGCGCTGGTACTTCAGCACAGCGTAATCGCTGATGCGCTCCATATAGATAAAATCGGACGCGCCGCCAATGGCGCCGGCGACCGGAATATTCTGAAGAAACTTCATAAGAAGCAGCGCGTGAGCGAGAGCTCCCGCTGCTTTTTCTATTTCGTCATCTACCGAGGTGTCAGAATGAAGGCCTGTGCGGATGAGCTGGTTGACATCCTTGTTCGCGTTGAGCAGGTCGTCACCGTCCTGAACTGCAGCGGCGATTATGCGGAGAATGAACTTGCGCTCCTCATCATTGTTGAACTCATAGCCGTATTTCATCGCTATCTGGTAGATGTTGCGCAGAAGGAGCGTGATGAAGATCACGACATCAGGAAGAGGAGAGCCGATGATGCCGAGTGCCGCGCCTGTAACTGACGAAAGGATGGTGTGGGCAGTGCCGGTCCTGGCCGCACGGCGCTTGAATTTGTTCATCTGCCACGAGCCGCCGTGCATGTCGAGATCGAGCGTGTCGACCTCATAGTCAAAAGCCAGTTTATCCTGCGAGAAAGTCTTGCCTATGATGCCCGTGCCCTTCGAGAAGATGATGTGGAAAGCCTTGGAAAAAGCCTTGATGAGGGTGGACTCGAGCTTTTCGGGCACTTTGTCTGCAAGCAAAAGATCGAGCTTGCTTGGCTCCTTGTGAAAATGCTTTTTGAGGAAACGTTTTTCGGCTCTGTGCAGCCTGTCTATCTCTCTTTGTAAAACCGTTTTTGCCATTGTTCACCTCTGCTATAATAATAGCAAATCAGGTGACAGTAGGGACGGTTCTTTTTGTCATATTTCAGAATAAAAAGTGGTACAAAAAGAACCGTCCCTACTGTACCAAAATGGAAGGTTGGGATGAAATACAGAAAAGACAGATACGGAAATGAACTCTCGCAGCTCGGCTACGGCTGCATGAGATTTACCAGAAAGGGCTCGCAGATCGACTACGAAAAAGCCGAGCGCGAGGTGCTTTCTGCCATAGAGAAGGGCGTCAATTACTTCGATACTGCCTACGCGTACGTGGGCAGCGAGGAATGCCTCGGACGCATACTCGAAGAGAACAACATGCGCGATAAGGTGAACATTGCGACCAAGCTGCCGCAGTATCTTACGAAGTCGATGAAGGCTATCGAAAAGACTTTCAACGAGGAGCTCGCGCGGCTTCGCACGGATCATGTCGACTACTACCTGATGCACATGTTCACAGATATCTCGGAGTGGGAGCGCCTGAAGTCGTACGGGATCGAGGACTGGATAGCCGCGCGCAAGGCCGACGGCAGCATAAGGCAGATCGGCTTCTCGTATCACGGCGATACGGATATGTTCCTGCAGATACTCGATGCTTATGACTGGGATTTCTGCCAGGTGCAGTACAACTATCTTGACGAGATAAGCCAGGCCGGGAGGCGCGGTGTCGAGGCGGCCGAGGCGAAGGGGATCCCTGTAGTTATTATGGAGCCTCTTCGCGGGGGCAAGCTGGTCAATCTGCCTGTAAGGGCTCGGCGGCTGCTTGCTGAAAGCGGTAAGGGCTACTCTGCCGCTGAGCTTGGCCTCAGATGGCTCTGGGATCAGAGCGGTGTCACGGTAGTGCTCTCAGGCATGAATTCGCTCGAGATGGTTGAGGAGAATATAAGGATCGCGTCTGACGCGGCTCCGGGCTGCTTTGATGAAAGCGATTTTGCCCTCACTGACGGAATAAGGGGCATAATAAAGGAGAACGAGCGGGTAGGTTGCACGGGCTGCAGGTATTGCATGCCGTGCCCGGCCGGTGTCGACATCCCGGACAATTTCCATTACTGGAACCTGATGTATATAGAGGACAAGAAGACTCCGGCCAGATTCGAGTTCGCGCGCAACGTGGGCCTGCAGAAGGATGCGGGCTTCGCGAGCCGTTGCGTCGGCTGCGGCAAATGTGAGCAGCACTGCCCTCAGCATATACAGATAAGGGAGATGCTCAAGAAAGCCGACAAAGACTTAAGGCCGCTGCCGTACAGAGTGGCGCTCCCTATAGTCAGAAAATACATGTCGCGTTAAGCGAAAGAAGAGGTGCGATTATGAAAAGACAGAAATTAACGGTATTACTTCTTTGTTTGACTCTGATGGCAATGGCTGCATTCAGTGCATGCGGCGGAAGCAGTGAGGAGGACGCCGCTGAGACTAAAACAAAAGTCCTTAGCGATGAAGAAATCGTGCAAATCGCATTCGATGATGCCGGAATCGACTATCTCGCGGCACAGGACATATCTATCGCCCCCTACGACGGGTCAGGAATAAAGAGAGTTTCCTTTATTATTGGAGATGCCGAGTATTCATACAGCATCGATGTCGGCACGGGAGAGATTCTGGATTCTTCAAAACCCGACACAGTGCCTGATGTAGACCCTACTGAGTCGGCAATGCGTATGGTCGAGCAATTACCTGAGTTCAAAGACGCAAGTAACATCAATGCTGTTCAGAATGGAGACAAGGTTACTGTCACATTCGAATCCGGAGGGGCAAGCTATAAATGGGTATATGACCCGGCGGATCACACTCTTACAAGGGAATAGCATGCATTTGATAACAGTTGATACAGGGACTAATTACTTCAACAAAAGGCCGCCAGAAAGGGAGCATAATTTAGCTGATGATAAAAGTGCTGCACGTATGCCATGGCAACATCTGCAGATCGCCGATGGCTGAGTTCATGATGAAAGATATGGTAGAGAAAATGGGAGTCAAAGACGACTTCTACATTTCTTCTGCCGCGACTTCCACTGAAGAGATCTGGGGCGGCCGGGGCAATCCTCTTTATCCTCCTGCCCGTCAGGAGCTCCTCCGCCATGGAATCGGCAAAACTGCCTACACCAACTTCAGCAACAAGAGGGCGGTACAGGTGACACGTGCCGACTATAACAAATACGACTACATACTCTGCGCCGATGAGCGGAACATCAAAAACACAATGCGCATCACAGGCGGCGATCCGGATGGTAAGATCAAGCGCTTGCTGGACTTCTCGGACGACCCGAGGAACATAGCAGACCCGTGGTACACCGGCGTATTTGATATCACCTATAACGATATTGACGAGGGCCTCCGCGCCTTCCTCAAATATCTGGGATATGACGTTTCTTAAAATGGTATGATGTAAGTGGTAAACAATTCCATCACAGGGCAGTGCCCGGAAAGGGAGGATGATCGTTATGCTTCATGAAATCAGTTTTGACTCGTATAACAAGAGAGATAAAGTGTACGGATGGGTCTATGTACCGGCTGCAGAACCTGTAGGGATCATCCAGCTGATCCACGGATTCGGCGAGCATTCGCGCAGATACTTCCACATGATAGTCGCGTTCATGGATGCCGGTTTCATCGTTGCCGCTGATGACCACGTAGGCCACGGCAAGACTGCCCTCGAGAACGACTGCTGGGGTGACTGGGGCGACCAGGGCCCTCACACCATGATGGAGGATGAGCACACTCTGACAAAGCTCGTCAAAGAGATGTATCCTGATCTTCCGTACTTCATGTTTGGCCACAGCATGGGCTCCTTTATCGCCAGAGACTACATTGCCAAGTACGGCGACGAGCTCGATGGCGTCACCATCTGCGGAACTTCCGGAGAATTCCCGGGACTCGATAACAGCATGGCATACATCCAGAAACTCCTCGACGACGGCAAAGGCGAGGAGGCTGATCCTGATGTAGGTGCAGTAATGATGGGCTGGATGTTCGCACGCTGTGATGAGGGAGTCAAGCTCGGAAACGAGTGGATTTGCCACGATGAATATGTGCAGAAAGACCACGCGGCTGATCCGTTCGATGCTTTCACAAAGCCGACCAGCAACCGCTCGTTCATGGACTTCTGCATGATGATCGATGTGATCACAGGCCCTGAGTGGGCAGCTAAAGTTCCGACTGATCTGCCGATCTACAACATTGCGGGCGATCAGGACCCTGTCGGCCAGTACGGCGCGGGAGTATATCAGGTCAGCAACTGGCTCGCGTACGCAGGCTGTGATGTTCAGACGATGCTCTACTCGGGCTATCGCCATGAGATCCACAACTACGATGATCTGAAAGATCTTGTAGAAGACGGAATAATCGACTTCTTCTACAGCTGCCTGTTCGATGAGGATGAGATCTGGGATTAATGGACAAGAATGAAAACGCAGGGCTTTTGCAGCCCTGCATTCATTTTATGGAGATGGTAAAGGGGTCAGGCTCAATGTCATTAACTTAAGGTAATCGTATCATGAAAGTGCTGGCTGGTCATTAACTTAAGGCTCAAAGAACAGTAAACATTATGAATGCATGTGGATCAG
>CADBKM010000049.1 GCA_902795265.1 uncultured Eubacteriales bacterium | reverse complement strand
TGAGCCACATCAGCGCATTGGCGACCGGGAACGGGCTCGAACCGTCGACCTCCAGCGTGACAGGCTGGCATTCTAACCAGCTGAACTACCCGGCCCAATAGATGTTTTTTCAGGTGCTGCGCTTTTCTTGTTTTTCAGCGCTCGTTTATATTAGCACGATTGTATATTAGTGTCAAACATTATTTATGTATTAATTCAAGTCCAATTTATTTGATCGGATAACGGCCCTTAGTCACCGTTTCACTGATCAGAGCTGCCCTTCCTGACGTGATGTCAGATACCGCTGATTTCAGGCGTTCCGTCGTTTCTGTAGGGCAGCTGAGCACCGCACTTACCGAATCCGTATACTCAATATCACCTAATCCGAAACCCTTTTCAGCTGCGAAATTCGTGATTTTACTTAAGTATGTATAGTCGAAGGAGTACTTGATCTGCGAGCTCTCCATAACATCACATTTACCCGCTGCCTCTATACCCAGTTTGGCCGCATGAGTATATGCACGCGCTAATCCGCCTGTGCCGAGTTTTATCCCTCCAAAGTACCTGGTAATCACTATAGCTACGTTTGTAAGCTCCTCGGCAGTTATAAGCTTCAGCACGGGCATACCCGACGTGCCCTGCGGCTCCCCGTCATCGCTTGCCCACTGATGCTCACTCCCTGCGCCGCAGACGAAAGCCGGCACATTGTGAGTGGCGTCTTTATACTGCTCTTTTATTCCGGATATGAAAAGCCTCGCCTCTTCCGGCGTTTCCGCCGGAGAGACGTGGGCAATAAAGCGCGACCTTTCAATTATGTATTCTGCCTCGCCGTATTCATAAACAGATCTGTATAAAAACATTCAGCTTTTTCCTTTTAGAGGATGTACTTGTCTACATCAACTTCTCTGATCTTTTCTCCGAGTCTTTCAAGGACATACTCCCTGTCTATGCGGACATCCGTTATTTCCGGGTCAGGCAGATTATATGATATGTCTTCAAGCAGGATCTCCAGAATGGTGTGAAGTCTTCTGGCTCCGATGTTCTCAGTTTCCTCATTCATGAGGTACGCGAGGTTCGCGATTTCATCGATCGCATCATCGGTGAACTCAACATGGACCCCTTCTGTCTCGAGAAGCGCTTTCTGCTGTTTTGTAACGGCATTTTCCGGTACGGTAAGGATCTTCTTGAAATCTTCTTTATCGAGATTGCTGAGCTCTACATTGATCGGGAATCTTCCCTGCAGTTCAGGGATAAGATCGCTCGGCTTTGAAACATGGAAAGCTCCGGCGCCAATGAACAGCATGTGGTCTGTCTTCACAGGGCCGTATTTGGTATTTACAACGCTGCCTTCAACGATCGGAAGGATATCCCTCTGTACTCCTTCTCTGGAAACATCAGCGCCCGATCTCATGCCGCTTCCGGAAGCTATCTTGTCGATCTCATCAATAAAGATGATTCCGTTCTGCTCGGCATTCTGAAGAGCCTCGTCGGTAAGCTGATCCATGTCGATGAGTTTCTGGGCTTCCTGCTCTCTGAGGATGCGTCTGGCATCGCTGACCTTGCATTTCTTTTTCTTGGTCTTCTTAGGAAGCATGTTCTCGAAGATATTCCCGATAGCGATCATGCCTTCATTCTGGTTATCGAGCTGATTTGTCTTAGGGACATCATCAACTTCTATTTCTACTATCTGATCTTCAAGAAGTCCGGCACGCAGCTGTTCACGCACCTGGTCTCTGGCCATCTTTATATCGGCATATTCACGGCTGGTCTCGAACTCTTTCTGCTTGTTTTCTTCGTATTCTTCTCTCTGTGTCTTATATCCGAGATTTCCGAAGATATTCCCGAGCTGAACACCGCTGCTCTTTTCGGCCTCGCGTCCCGGAATGATCGACTTTACGATAATATCTTCTGCAATCACATTCGCGATTTCAGCGTTTTCATCCATTCTTTTCTGCTTACTGAGCCTCATCGAAGCCTCAACAAGGTCTCTGATCATAGAATCGACATCGCGTCCGACATAGCCTACCTCGGTAAACTTAGTTGCTTCAACCTTAACAAAAGGAGCATCCATCAGCTTCGCCAGCCTGCGGGCTATCTCAGTCTTTCCTACTCCGGTAGGACCCATCATGAGAATGTTCTTAGGTGATACTTCCTCTCTCATCTCTTCGGAGAGCAGGCTTCTTCTGTAGCGGTTTCTGAGAGCGATCGCCACGTATTTCTTGGCTTCGTCCTGACCGATTATGTATTTGTCGAGCTCCGCTACTATCTGTTTCGGAGTCATGTTTTTGATATTGTCTGCCATGTTCTCCTCCTAAAGCTTCTCTACAGAGATGTTGTTGTTTGTGTAAACGCAGATATTTGAAGCGATCTCAAGCGATTTTCTGACTATGCTCTCTGCATCGAGATCAGTATTCTCATAAAGAGCTACCGCTGCAGAATAAGCGTAGTTTCCGCCCGAACCTATTGCGACCACGTCCTTGTCAGGAACAATAACTTCCCCGTTGCCTGAAATAACCAGAAGATCATTCTCATCAGCCACTATCATGAGCGCCTCGAGGTTTCTCATTCCTTTATCGGATCTCCAGTACTGAGCCAGATCGACAGCAGCCCTCTTAAGATTGCCTGCATGCTCACCGAGTTTGTTTTCAAACTTTTCAGTCAGTGAAAATGCATCCGCAACTGAACCGGCGAATCCCGTAAGCACTCTGTCTTTATAGATTTTCTTTACTTTCTTGGCGCCGTTTTTCATGATGGTCGTCTCGCCCATCGTTACCTGTCCGTCACCGCCGATTGCTATATCACCGCCGGGTCTTTTTACTGCGCATATAGTTGTTGCGTGGAACTGAATCATTTGCTTTTCTCCTTGTATTTGCACTCAGGGTTGGAACACTTTACCATGCCGCTCTTTCCTTTTGTCTTGACCAGCATGGATCCGCAGTCAGGGCAGAATTCTCCGGTCGGTCTGTCCCAGAATACCACATCGCATTCAGGGTAGCCGCTGCATCCGTAGAACAGTTTACCTGTCTTGCGTCCCTTCTTTTCGATGATCTCCTTGCCGCACTTCGGGCACTTTACGCCTGTGGATTTCACTATAGGCTTTGTATTCTTACATTCAGGATAACCGCTGCAGGCAAGGAATTTTCCGAAGCGGCCTTCCTTGATCGCCATAGGCTTTCCGCAGAGTTCGCATATCTCATCAGAAAGCACGACTTCCTTTTCTATGCGCTCCACTTCGCGGTCGGCGACCTTGAGTTCTTCACTGAATCCTTTGTAGAAGTCCGCGATTACTTTCTTCCAGTCTTTCTCTCCGAGTTCGACTTTATCCAGGTTATCCTCCATCTCGCCCGTGAACTTCACATCGACGATATCCGAGAAATAAACCTGCAGTATGCCTATTACATCAAAACCGAGTTTTGTCGGCTCCAGGGACTTTTTAACGCGTTTTATGTACTTTCTGTTGACGAGCACGGATATGATGGAAGCATAAGTACTCGGTCTTCCGATATTCTTCTCTTCCATCTCTTTGACAAGACTGGCCTCTGTATACCTTGCAGGCGGCTGGGTGAATTTCTGTTCCTTGATAAGTTTCTCAAGATCAAGAACGTCTCCGGAGCTCAGCTTAGGTATATTGACCTCATCTTCAGGGCTGCCTGACTTGTAGACTTTATGCCAGCCGTCAAATGTCATTCTCGATCCGTTCGCTTTGAATTCGTATCTGCCATTATTGATGAGCACCTGTACCGTGTCATATTCGGCAGCAGCCATGCGTGATGCGACAAAGCGTTTCCAGATGAGATCGTACAGTTTGTACTGATCCTGTGTCAGCGAATCCTTTATCATTTCAGGCTCAAGCGCGACATCTGATGGCCTGATAGCCTCGTGAGCGTCCTGCATTGCCTTGTTCTTGTTTGAAAAGAAGTTATTGCCAACATACTCCGCACCGAATCTGTCTTTGATATATGACGAAGCAGCAGCAACAGCCTGTGCTGATACACGGACCGAGTCTGTTCTGATGTATGTTACCAGACCCCTTGCTCCGATGCCTTTAAGGTTTATGCCCTCATAAAGCTGCTGAGCGACCTGCATTGTCTTGCTGGTCTGGAATCCGAGCTTGATCGAAGCATCCTGCTGCAGGCTTGATGTTGTGAACGGTGCGTAAGGTTTGGTCTTTCTCTTGCCTTCTTTGACCGTACCTACGACGAATTCTCCCTTGCTGAGTTCATCTTCGATCGCATCAGCGGTCTCCTGATTCTTTACAGATGCTTTTCTGACGCCGATCTTACTGAGTTCAGCAACGAATCCGTCACCGAAATCTGCGGCTATACGCCAGTACTCTTCCGGTATAAAATCGAGAATCTCGCGCTCTCTGTCACAGATGAGCTTCAATGCTGCGGACTGAACGCGGCCGGCAGAAAGCCCCCAGGCGACCTTCTTCCACAGAAGAGGGCTGATCTGGTATCCTACCAGCCTGTCGAGCACGCGCCTTGCCTGCTGAGCATCTACAAGGCCGGTATCGATCGCACGAGGCTCTTTTATGGCATCCTGGACAGTCTGTTTATTGATCTCATTGAACATTACACGGCACTTGGTATCAGGATCGATATCGAGTATGTGCGCCAGATGCCATGAAATAGCTTCTCCTTCACGGTCAGGGTCGGTTGCGAGCAGCACTTTTGATGATGCCGCTGCCTCTTTTTTGATCTCTTTGATCGTATCGCCCTTGCCTCTTATGTTTATGTACTCAGGCTCAAAATTGTTCTCCACATTAACACCCAGCCTGCTCTTAGGCAGATCTCTGACGTGTCCTACAGATGCGATGACCTTGTATCTTGAGCCAAGGTACTTGCTGATTATTTTTGCTTTTGACGGCGACTCTACCACCAGCAGAGTTTTCTTGCTTTTTGCCGGCGACTTAGCCGCTTTTTTTGAAGCTGCCATTAACTTCTCCTTTATATATAGATGTAGATTTTTTCAATTTGAAACTTTAGCACATATCATATATGTGCACAAGGGTTTTCTTTGAGCTGATCACCGGCTTATATATATCCTTCCCGCATATGATTCAACGATCCCTTTTATTTCCATCACAGTGACCAGCGAGCTGACCATGTTCGGATTAAAGCCTGTCCATCTGATTATTTCTTCCATGGTCGCACCGCTCATCTGCCTCACGACCTCAAATATTCTGGCTTCATCTTCGTCGAGGGATTTGCAGGCTGTTTCAGCTGCAGCGGGCTTCGCTCCCAGATCTCTGATGAGGTCATCTATGATGATAAGCGGAGCAGCGCCGTCCCGTATCAGAAGGTTGCAGCCTATGCTCGTTCTGCTGTTTATATTGCCCGGCACCGCATATACAGGTCTGCCCTGATCCGCCGCGTGCTTTGCAGTTATAAGTGATCCGCTGTTGAGGTCTGCCTCAACTACGACAACAGCATCAGCCAGACCGCTTATTATCCGGTTTCGCGCGGGGAAACTGCCCTTGTGGCCGGTAGAGTCAGGCGGATACTCGCTCACCACCAGGCCGCCGTATTCAAGGCCCCTCTTCATCAATCCCTGGTTTCGCTGCGGAGTCATCTGATCGAAGCCGTTGCCGAGCACGCCAATCACCTTTCCGCCGGCTTCAAGCGCCCCTTCATGCGAATAGGCATCTATGCCGAGTGCCAGCCCGGATGTCACTGTTATGCCGCTCTCAGCCAGCCTCCTTCCTATCATCAGCGCCACATTCTTTCCGTACACCGTGTTCTTCCGGGCTCCGACTACAGCCACCGAGCCAGCGTTAAGAAGGCTTATGTCTCCCCTGCAGTAAAGCTGTTTCGGCGGATCCGGTATATTTCTTAGTCTTTCCGGATAGTCAGATGAATGAATGTCTATTATATATGTCCCGCTCATGCTTCTACTCCTCTATCCTGTAACTGAGCGCCTCCGCCAGATGAGCTATGCTGATCTCTCTGCTTTCATCAATGTCTGCGATCGTACGTGCCACTTTCAGAGTTCTGTTATATGATCTCGGAGACATGGAAAACGAGTCGTAAGCCCTGCTCATAAACTTCGTTTCTTCATTGCCGAGGCGGCAGAATCTTTCAAGTTCGTGATCGGGTATCTCCGAGTTGAAGCAGTTTTGCCCTCTGGCCTCAGCGAATCTCAGAGCACTTTCGACAGCCTGCCTCATTTCCGCCGTTGTAAGTCCTCTTTCGGAGCCGGTAAGCTCATCGTATTTGACTTTCTCCATATTGATTTTCATGTCAATGCGGTCGATTATAGGACCGCTGAGTTTCTTTTTGTATCTCTCGATCTCTGCCTGACTGCATATGCATTCCCTGTCCGGGTCTCCGAAGAATCCGCACGGGCATGGATTTGCAGCCATTACCACCTGGAAGTTACACGGGAATGTATAAGCCTCTCCCTTTCTGAAGTGGGTTATCTGTTTTTCCTCTATAGGTATACGCAGTGACTCTATCACTTCCTTGCTGAATTCGCATATCTCATCGAGGAACAGAACTCCGTTATGGGCAAGTGTAATCTCACCCGGTACGGGATACGAGCCGCCTCCAATAAGCCCGGCTCTTCCTATGGTGTGATGAGGAGCTCTGAAAGGCCTTTCATATCTGAGCCTTATGCTGTCCTCTCCACGCCCTGCTACAGACCTCACTATCGCCGTTTCAAGAAGTTCTCTGTCATTCATGACAGGCATTACACCGGCCATGCGGCCTGCGATCATTGTCTTGCCGCAGCCCGGGCTTCCAATCATGAGCAGGCCATGTCTACCGGCAGCTGCGACCATTACAGCGCGTTTGGCATTCTCCTGACCGGCAATATCCGCAAAATCCTTTTCATCCGCATCGCCTGAAGCGCCATGGCTCCCGGTCAGTATCGTCACGTCTCCGGCAGATACCTTGCTGACTATTTCCCCGGCAGCTGCTTTTGCGGCTGCCTCGGACGGATCCATGGACAAAAGCATCGCACATTCTCTCAGACTTGCAACAGCATAAATGTTGCCGCCTGCCAGTGCTGCTTCCGCTCTGTTTGCCTCCGGTACTATTATCCCTTCAAGGTCTTTATCAGCCATATGAAGCATCATCGGCAGTGCCGCTTCAACGCCTAAAACTCTTCCGTCAAGCGCAAGCTCTCCTATCATGCCCCATTTATCGAGCATCCTGGTCCTTATATACCCCTCACTGGCAAGTATGCCGGCAGCTATGGGCAGATCAAGGCAGCTTGAGTTCTTTCTCAGGCTTGCAGGTGTAAGATTGACTGTTATTCGGCCCTTAGGAAACTCATATCCTGAATTCATGATAGCGCTTTTGATCCTCTCTCGTGATTCCATTACCATCGTGGATGCAAGCCCCGACATGCCGATCCCGGGGAGACCTCTCGATATATCTGTCTCCACTACGACATCTTTACCTTCCATTCCGGCACAGACTGCCGTTCTCGTTCTGCTGTACATAGCTCACCTCACATGCAGTCTTCCAGAAGTTCTGTCGTGATCTCATAAACGTCGAAAGAAACCCTCTTCCATGTCATTCTTCGTGTCTGAAGGTATTGCTCTGCCGCCTTTCTGATACGTCTCTGTTTTACTTCCGTTACCGACTCTGACGGGTAACCGTATCCGAATCCGTTCCTTGTTTTTACCTCCACAAAATGCAGCACTCCGTCTCTGATCGCTATGATGTCGATCTCTCCGACTTTTGTTCTGTAGTTTCTTTCGATTATCCGGTAACCGGAATTTGTCAGCATATCTGCCGCGTAATCCTCTCCGATATCACCCACATTTTTTCTGTATCTCATCTTTGATACCTCCGATTTCAGCTGTGCGATAATGGTAGCAATACCCGCAATTTCTGTCGAACATAAAACGCCCTCAAAACAACAAAAAATGACCTTTTTCAGGTCATTTTCTCAGTTTTTGGAATCAGCGCTTAAGTCAGCGTTTCAGAACGAATTTTTCTATGGCCATGGCGACACCGTCATCATCATTGCTGCCGGTCACATAGTCTGCATGGTCCTTGAGTCCGCCCCATGCGTTCGCAACGGCGACTCCGATACCCGCCAGTTCGAGCATCGCCATGTCGTTAGGCGCGTCGCCGCAGCACATAAGTTCATCATGGCTTATGCCCAGCTGATCGGTCAGCCACAGAAGAGCCGTACGTTTACTGGTGTTCGGGCCGCCGACCTCGAGGTTATTCGGGAATGACGATGTTACATTGGCGTTCTCCATAGCGCATATCTCAGGCTTTGCGGCAGCAAGCTGCTCAAGAGTCGGAAATATGAAATTGACGTTTTCTATCTCGTGTGCATGTTCGAGCATCAATGAAGTAACATCAGGAACAGGTCTTCTGCTCCATATAACATACTGTGCGTT
The DNA here is from genome assembly GCA_902795265.1 of uncultured Eubacteriales bacterium. GTDB lineage: Bacteria > Bacillota > Clostridia > Peptostreptococcales > Anaerovoracaceae > Crickella. The sequence goes on along the minus strand of CADBKM010000049.1, from coordinate 844 downwards.
CCTGTATGTGCAGCCGTTCTCCTTAACATCGTTATAATACGATTCGTCAACGAAAGCCCTGCCGTTTATGAACACCTCTATGTCTGCGCCGGTCTCTTCTTTCAGCTCTGCGATACGCCTGACCGCACCCGGATCAAGAAAATCGCTGTAGATCTGTTCACCGCTGTGAAGAAGATTTACATGTGCCCCGTTTGATGTAATGGCATACTCAATGCCCGATACATCCTTTATATGCTGAGGAAGAGACGCATAGGAACGCCCTGTTGAAACAACGATGTGAGCCCCTGCTGCAGCTGCTTCTTCAAGCACGCTTACTGTCCGGTCGGTGATGTCTCCCGCACTGTTGAAAGTGGTTCCGTCAAGATCGAGCGCAACCATTCTGATATTTAGTTTTAAAAGATCTTCTACATTCTTCATATCAGTAAATAGCCGCACCCTAAAGGATGCGGCTTTGTGATTCCCGTTTGGAATTGATGACTATTCTTCAGTTTCCTCAGCTTCTTCTGCAGCTGCCTCTTCTGCCTCTTCAGCAGGGAGAGTAGCCTTGATGCTCAGGCTGATTCTTCTCTTGTCAGGGTCGATCTCCATGATCTTGACATTGACAGTCTCACCAACTTTGAGTTCGTCGAATACGTTCTCAACTCTCTTGTTAGCGATCTCTGAAATGTGTACGAGTCCGTCGAGACCTGCTTCGAGTTCAACGAATGCACCGTAATCCTTGATCTGAACTACTTTACCTTCGAGAACATCGCCTACCTGATACTTCTCGCCTACGAGAGTCCAAGGCTCAGGCTGAGTCTGCTTGAGACCGAGGCTGATCTTGCCCTTCTCTTCGTTGAGGGAG
>CADBKM010000048.1:1592-11132 GCA_902795265.1 uncultured Eubacteriales bacterium | reverse complement strand
TCTTGCGTGCCATAACAAAACCTCCTATGGTACATCAACTTGATACTACCATAGGAGGCTTACTTGTTACATATTTACAGACTTTTTCTCACAGTCTCTTTTAGAGTCCGTCTTACACTCTCTCCACAGGCGTAGATTCCCGTGCGACCCACGGTATTTGTGTTATCTTATGTTTTTTGTCTCAGGATGCAAGCATCTCAAGACCTTTGACCAGTATGTTGACCGCGGCATTCTTGTCCCGGTCATGCTTTGCCCCGCATTCCGGGCAGGTCCACGACCGTATTGAAAGATCTCTCACTTTCCTGTTCTGCCTGCCGCAGCAGCTGCATATCTGGCTCGATGGATATGTCCTCGGGACTTTTATCAGGATACCGCCCCGGTCTCCCATCTTGTATCCAAGTTTCCGGAAAAACTCGTTCCATGATGCGTCGGATATGGATCTCGCGAGCTTGTGGTCTTTCATCATTCCTCTGACATCAAGATCTTCTATACAGACGACTTGGTTATCGCTCGCCAGTCTATAGCTGATCTTATGCTGGAAGTCATTTCTGATGTCTGCTACCTTCTCGTGCTCTCTTGCAAGTCTTATCCGGGCCTTTTCTCTGTTCTTTGATCCCTTCTGTTTGCGTGACAGTGACCTCTGTAGTCTGCGGATACGTTTCTCATGCTTTGAGAGGGTCTTCGGATTCTCTATTCTGTTATTCTCTGAATCTGTGTACAGTACTGAAAGTCCCGCGTCTATGCCGACCTTCCCGCCCTTGTTAGGCTGGAGCTCAAATTCTTCCTCTACCTGCAGCGAGATGTACCACCTGCCTCCAGACGTCAGTGATACTGTCGCACTGATGATACGACCGGTGAATGCTCTCGTATTGACGATCTTTACCTTGCCTGCCTTTGGCAGTCTTACGGCATCTCCTTCGATCCGAATGCTGCCATTGTTGTTCATCGATCGGTAGCTCTGATCAGATCTCTTCCTTTTGAACTTTGGGTAGCCGCTTCTCTTTGCGCAGAAGTTCTGATACGCATTCTCAAGATGTCTCAGACTCTGCTGCAGTGCACTGCTGTCTGCTTCTTTCAGCCATTCGTGCTCTTTCTTGAGGTTATTTGCGAGGTCTTTTGTCGTCTCCGGAAATGACATAGTGTCATGCCACTCTTCCCATCTGGATCTTCTCATCGCAAGGTAGTGATTATACACGTAGCGACATGAGCCGAAGGTCTTCGCAAAGAACTCCTGCTGCTTTTTATTTGGATATGCTCTGTATTTATACCCTCTGATCCGCTTCATGATATACCTCCGAACACTTGTTCTATTATATCACAAAGCCTCAGTTTTTTCAAGGGATTCAGCCTGTCTAAATTCCTCTGGAATACTTGAGGTGTGCCTAAACTTCACTGCCCTGCAAGGGCGATTCATCCCGCTGCCTATAGAGGACAGGGGCTTTCTCGCCTGTTTTTATGGTAAAAAACTTCAGGTTGCCGAGCCCGTTCTGAGCGAGCGATCCCTTGCCGAAAAGGCACATCGCGAGCCACGAACCGGCCACGGCAGCAGCCAGGCAGATATTAAAGATTCTTCTGGTTTTGTAATTGCGCATTTAGTTTGGTTAGGCGCCCCTTCATGGACTGGCACTGGCTAGGATCTGAGCGATATTACCACATCGCCGCTGCCCAGCAGCTCCGCAAGTTCTTCGGCTGTCTTGTCCGTGATGTGGCCGAGTCTTGTATATGCCCATGAATTCTCGCCGTAGAATACGACGATTTGATTGCTCTGATACAGCACTATATCTCCGGCTGAGGTGCTGGTCTGAGCATCGGCCGAAGGCAGCTGGCTGCCAAGCGATCCTACCTGCTCAAAGCCGCCGTACATTGACAGCTGATATTCGTGCCAGTCACCGGCGTTCATCGCTGCAAGCGCGGCGACCGCTTCATTCTGCTCCCATTTTACCTCGACCGGAGTATCTCCGATCTTCATCTGTATATCGTAAGTCATCTTTTCAGATCCCTCCATTTCTTCCGTCACTATATTACCTTCCCAGGTATTGATGCCGCCGAACTCGTACACCTTGGTATAGCCGAGATCAGCCAGCTTCTGCGATGCCTCCTTGCTACGGTTGCCGGTCCTGCAGTAAATGAGGAGCATCTGGTCCTTATCCGGCAGGAGCTCCGGCATCTCTTCGCCTATGCTCTCATTCGGCACGTTGATCGCGCCAGCAATATGCCCCTCGGCAAACTCATCCGGGCGCCTGACGTCAACGATCAGGCAGCCGGGCTCATCCTGCATCATCTGCAGCGCCTCATCCTGCGAGATCTGCGTGTAAGAGGCGCCTCCGCATCCGCACAGAAGCATTGTAATTATCGCCAATACCGTAAATATCCTTTTCATTCCAGATTCCCCGAAAATCCTATTCTCCCGTAATTTGCATAGGGGAGACGCCACTATGTGGGTGCAAAGTCCTCATTTCCCGCATTTCTTCATACAGCGTGACCCCACTGTGTGGGTGCGAAGTCCTCATTTCCCGCACTTCTTCATACAGCGTGACCCCACTATGTGGGTGCGCGGGCCTCTATTCCTTCTTGTTGAGCGTGTAGCCCGCAATCGCGCCGACTATGCCGCCGACGATGTGCGCCATGTTCGAGATGTTATCCTGCAGGAAGAGTCCCTCGTACACCTGCTGGCCGATGAAAATCACCGCGACCAGGATCACGGTCAGCGGGATTTCCCCCTCTTTGAAGCTCGTGAACGACGTCATCAGGATGAACGCGAACACCACCGAGCTCGCGCCGCAAAGCGCCACATTCGGGAAGAGCAGCCAGTTTACAAGGCCCGCCATAAGGCCTGTGATGAGGATCACCTCGATAATGGCCCGCGAGCCGTATTTCTCCTCGAGCATCGGTCCGAGCAGGAGCAGGTACATCATGTTGTTGATGTAATGCGTCCAGCCGTTGTGCCCAAGCACATGCGTAAAGAACCTGACATATGTCATAGGGTGGTTCAGCGGCGAGTGATAAGTCTCAAACAGCAGCTGATTGCTCAGGCCGGCAGTAAAGTAATTGATCACCATTACGCAGAAGCTTATGAAAACGAAGCTCAGCACAACCGGTGAATTGAACGTGATACGTCTTTTCATTTGCGTTCCTCAGTTATCTGAAATTATCTGCATCTACCGGAGTTTTCCCGTCTCTGGTCAAAGCAGTATCTCCATCTCATGCCAGGACTCGCCGCCCCACGTTGATCTGCTCATGCCCAGGTCGGTGAAGCCCATCTTTTTGTACATTTCCACCAGTCCCGGCAGGCATGTAAGCACTATTCTCTTGCGGCCTTTTGCCTTTTCTCTCTGGCAGTAGTGACGCATGATCTCAGTGCCCAGTCCCCTTCGCTGGTATTCAGGAAGCACGTCAAGCCCGAGCAGCATTACAGTGCTGCCTTCAGGCTCGTGCAGCGACTTGTCCGTAAAGAATTCGTCGCGGAATTCTGTTTCGTTCGTTGCAAGACCGTTAAGAAATCCGACGACCTGGCCGTTTACCTTGTCGATGGCTACCATAAACAGGTCCGGCGCAACGGCTGCCTGTTTCTTTACATCGTCAGGCAGAACAGCCTCGTTAGGTGGGAACACGATCTGCTCTATCTCAGCAGCGCGCTCGGCCTCCTCAGGCCGTATGTCCCTGAACCCAAACCTGAGGCGCGTAGGTACCGGGCCCACAATGTCCTCAAGATACGCGTCCAGGAAATATTCTGCCAGACTGTTCGGCCTTATGTTCGCCCTTGCGCCTTCTCGCGAGAACCACCTGCACGAGTCGATCTCGTAATTCGGATCAAACCCCTCAGTGTTCGCGACGAAAGCCGTGAAATTGCACATCAGGGTATCCGACTTCTCGAAAAACTGAGTGCGGTTGAACTTCATATGTGATACGGTCAGTCCGGTCTCTTCCTTTACCTCTCTGATGACCGCGTCCTCGAGGCCTTCGCCCCTCGAAACATATCCGGCAACCAGAATATACGAAGGTCTGCCGTACTGCTGTATCAGCAGGATCTCGTCCTTCTCCTCATTTACCACGATCATACTGACCGCTACATTGTACTGCGGAAACCTGTACTGCCCGCAGGTCGGGCAGTAAGGCACGATTCCCTCGTGCTCGAGTTCCTTCATCTCGATCCTGGTGCCGCATTCCCTGCAAAATTTATCGATCATCTAAAACTCCTGCTTCTAGTCTTTGTTCTCAGTCCTACTCTCCCGAGCTGCCGCCGCCCGACGCAGCGCCCGAAGCGGCCGAGCGGTCCCGTATCATGTGCTGCAGCGTCACGAGTATCGCCACTACAACAGCTTCGTGCTCCGGCTGATAAATGTCGATGCAGTACTTATCGTGTATCGAGAACATCTTCTGCCCGATCACTGCAACAACGTCACCGTTCTCATCATAAAGCCCGAAGTTGAGCCCGAGAATATTGCCCCTGAGCTGCCAGCCCAGGCCCTCGATGTTCGTGATGTCCTTGATCAGGTGCCAGAGCTCGTTCGAAAGCTCAAACGAAGTTCCGTCAGCCATGGTCACGTAGTGACGCTCATGGATCGTCAGGAACTTCCTTTCCATGTGCGCGACAAACCCGCCGTTAGCGTCAAAGATGTCCGTCTTGTCGTGGAGCGAGACCGGCTTGGACTCCGCCTGATACGCCAGATTCCCCTCCTCATCCGTAATGTCTATATGATGATGGATGGTGAACACCTTGGTGCTTGTAAACAGCGAGCGCACCGGATCGCCGAATTCCGCAACATTGTTGACATTGGCATCCTCGCCCTGCTCACGGTATCTGTGATATTTTGAATCTACTGCCATAGATTTATCTCCTTAAAAAGCGCTGTATTATGCCGGATCCGTCCGGCCTTCACCACTATTCCGCTACAAACGGCTTCAGTCCCTCGACCGCCTGCGCCTGAGTCATCCTTACCTCGCCGTTGTCGAGGTCGATCAGAATGTATCTGTCGTTGCCCATTCCCATCTCCTTCATGTACGAAGTCTGACGGTGGCCGTGTCTGGTCTCGATGCGCTCGACCATGTCGTGGTGCTCCTTCTCAGTCATCGCATAGATGAGGTCGATGCATGCCTGGTCGACAGCCAGGATATCATTCGAAGCAAGGATGCCGACGTCAGGAGTCACGACAGGAGCAGCTTCAACGCCCTCGCAGTCGCATGAAACCGACATATTGCGCATTACGTTCACGAATGTGATGTTCTTTCCGAAGTAGTCAACAGTAGCCTTTGTGGACTCTGTGATGCGCTCCATCAGCTCCTCCTCAGCGATCGACCACAGGTCGTCAGAGCCCTCACGCTGGTGGATCCACTTCTTTCCTACGCGTCCGTCAGCACAGCCGATTCCGATATTCTTGTTGGAACCGCCGAAGCCGCCCATCGTGTGGCCCTTGAAATGCGTCAGAACCAGCATCGAATCATAGTTGAGCATGTGCGAGCCGTGCGACATCTCTGTCATCCACTTGCCGCCTTCGATTGGGAGCTTTACAGTGCCCTCTTCATCCATGATGTCTACCGGGCAGAAAGTCCAGCCGTTGACCTCGAGCGTCTTGCGGTGGTCTTCAGTCGTATATCTGTCGCCCTCGTAGAAAGTGTTGGTCTCAACGATCACAGCATCCTTGAGCTCTTCCTCGGAAGCCATGAGATCCTTGACCCATGGACGAGGGATTATATTCGGACCGTTCTGCTCGCCTGTGTGCAGCTTGATGCCGACCTTGCCCGTCATGTTAGCGTTCACTTTTTCATATATCTTCTTCAGCCCTTCAGCCGAAAGATCTCTTGTGAAATATACGATGGACTCATTGCCCTTGCGCTCCTCATATGGAGTGTACTTCTCGCCGCCGTGGCCTGCAATTGTTCTTACCTTCATGTCTGAACTCCTCTCTATTCCCTGAACCTTCTATTTAATAAACATCTTTATTGCTCTTCTTTGAGCTTGCCGAAAAGGACGGCATCCCAGATGTTGCCGTCTTTATATATCGCGTTTCGCTGGCGCCCCTCATGAGCAAATCCGCTTTTCTCAAGCACCCTCTGCGAAGCGATATTCGGCGAATAAACCATGCTGCTGATGCGGATTATATCCAGTTCATCGAATGCAATCTTGCAGATCTGCTTCGTAGCTTCAGTCATGATACCCTGCAACCAGTACTCAGTCAGCAGAAAATAGCCAAGTTCCGCATCTTTGCGCATAACATCCGCTTTCGGCTCGATCGAAATAGTCCCGGCGACCTTGCCGTCAACAACAATTGCCCTGTAGATGCTGTCCTTTCCGTCGTGCTCGGCAACCATGCCCAGCCACCACTCAGCATCAGCTTCGGTATACGGATCAGGGATCCTTTCCGAAAGGTATGTGCGGTCAACACTGTTGCACAAACGCATGAGATCATCCTTCATGGATTCATCCCATTTTTTAAGTTCTATATCCATATTCCGCTCCTACCAGTTCTCATACCTCTCCTGACGGTCGAGAGCCCTTATGCTCTCCATATCTGCATCCGTCAGTTCGAAGTCAAAAATATCGAAGTTCTCTCTTATGTGATCAGGATTGCTCGATCCCGGAATTGTGATGTAGCCATCCTGAATATGCCACCTTAGTATTATCTGAGCCGGCGTCTTTCCGTACTTTTCGGCAAGTCCGGTGATGACCTCGTTGCCGAAGTGCTCCTGCGTATGACCTCTGCCGCCGAACGGATACCACGACTCAAGCACGAGCAGCACAGCATCAAAATGCCGACCAGTACTATTAACAATCTCTTTGCCAAATTACCCGTCATTTCTTCGTTACCCAAAGTATCTCAGGCGGATTGTTTGCCTGGTTGATCAGGCTCACGAAAGCCGCATGATACCGCTTCGAATCGAGGCCTTCCGCCCATTCGATCACGCGCTGCTTCTCGGCCGCCCCGGCTTCATGCCCGTCATAGAGCACAACTGTAACAATGCCGCCCCTGCGGATCGCCTTCAGCGCGCACTCGAGCCCGCGCAGCGTCTCGTCGGCAGTCGTCGTGATGCTGTGATCACCACCCGGCAGATAGCCCAGATTGAATACGACAGCCGCAGCGCTCTCTTCAGGCACGTGATCACCCATCTCCGCGAAGGACTTCATCAGCAGATGCACGTTGCTGCAGCCATGCGAATGGAGCCTCGCCTCAGTCAGCAGGAGCGCCTTCTTCTGGATGTCGAAACCATATACCTTGCCTGTCTCACCGACAGCCCGCGAGAGCGCGAGCGTGTCCTGTCCGCTTCCGCAGGTCGCGTCGACAACAGTGTCGCCCTTGCCTATATACGCGAGCGTGACCGACATTGCAAGTTCAGTTGTTTTTGTTATCAGATTGCCCATGTTACTTGATCAGACCAAGTTCTTTAGCTTTCTCAAGATATTCCGGAAGCTCTGCAAGTGATACCTTAACATCATGCTCCTTCGTGAAAGCCATGAACTCGCCTATGCTTACCTTGCCGTCCTCAAGGATCTTTTCGATCTCTTTTCTGAGTTCAGGGTCCTCATCATACTGCTTGATCAGTTCTTCTACTGTTGCCATATCTATTCCTCCTGTAATAATCTCTCAGCTATCTCAGCCGCAGTTCTGCACGCGCCGATGCACGGCCTGCTGCGGTAGTACTCCTCCGTCCTGACCGCAGGTTCGCCCAGGTCTTCGCCCTTTTTCAGGCCAAGGAGCTCCCTGCAGATGATGGTGCCCTGCTTCTCTTCGAACTCAGCGCACATCTTCTGTATCAGAGCGTACAGAGCCTTCTTGCTTTCGGCATCAGTCGGATCATCGTAGCCCTTCAAATAGCCAGCGAGCAGCGTCATTCCCGAAACCGCTCCGCAGACCTCTCTAAGCTTGCCGAATCCCGCGCCGAACGGGCTCGCGATCTTCGCCGCCTCCTCGACCGACATTCCGGCGACATCCGCGAACGCCGCAAACACCGACTGGCTGCAGTTGTATCCCATCCTGAAAAGCTCTTCCGCTCTATCTGCCCTGTTCATTTCTTGACTCCTTCTTAAGCTCTGTATATTTAGCCGGGCTGCCCTTAGCCAGCTTGACCGGGTACTTCGCCTCGTTTTTATCCATCTTGCTGTTTACGATCTCATCCTCGTCGAGCCCGAGCTCATCGAGCATGTTGCGGCAGTACACCAGCACATCCGCGAGCTCCTCTTTTACATGAGCCAGATCGTAGTCCGTGTCGCTCCACTGGAAGCACTCCAGCAGCTCGTTTGCCTCGATCGAGATGCTTTTCGCGAGATTGGCAGGAGTATGATACTGCTCCCAATCGCGGTCAGTCGTAAATTTCCTGATTCTGTCGATAGTTTCCTGTTTCATAATTATCCTTTTGTATTATACACGTCTGCTTCCGCACAGTACTTCCTCATTATCCTGGCCGTGAGTCCCCAGACCCCGTGGCCCTCATACTCGAGCCAGTCCGTCTCGCCCCTGTGCCTGTAATCACCGTAGTGTTCCAGATACGCGGGCAGCTGCTCCGGCAGCTCCTCGTCACTCGTACTGCTGAGGTCAAAGTGCTCAAGCCCGTGCTCAGCAAGCCATGCCTCCGGCAGCAGAAACACCTCAGCGACCTCATCCTCCGACAGCTCAAGGCCAGCTATATCACCAAGCCCAGGCGCCTTTGGGTCCCCATTCGTACCTATCTGCAGCATCGCCTTCACCGGGTAAACAGCTCTGCCGTCACCCATCACAAGCGGCTCAAGCTCCGTCACATCCACGATACTGTCAGCCGTGATCCCGAGCTCCTCACAGGTCTCGCGAACAGCCGCCTCCGCGGTCGTCTCGCCCGGCTCCACGCGGCCTCCCGGAAAGCAGACCTCGCCGGGCTCCCTCACCTTCTGCGAGCGCACCTCAAGAAGCAGCGCGTCGCCCGATTCAGTTTTTACCCATGGTATCAGAACCGCGTACTTGCTCATATCACTCCGGTGTCCCGACCTCTATCAGATTGCCGTCCGGGTCTTGAAACCTGACCACCTTGCGGCCCCGGTCATCCTCCGCAGGCCTGCTCACAAAGACCGTATCGGGATAAAGCTGCACAAGCCTTTCAGCAAAGCCCTCGACATCCGCATCTTCAAAATACAGCTCCGCCGAGTTGCTTTCAGCCACGACCTTTCTGCCCGTGCACTCCTCCCACACAGCCTTATCCTGCAGCACCAGCCCGTCCGTGAGAATCATGTTGCCCTCGCTTCTTCTGAGCACACTGAATCCGAACAGCTCCTGGTAGAACTGCCTCGCCTTCTCAATATCGCTTACTGCAATGAGGAAATTTCTCAGTCTCATTTTACTCGTCCTCCGCAGCCGGAAAAGCCGCCACTTGCCTTGTTCTATCGAATTATAGCACATTCGCTAAACCTCAAAAACGCTCCTGCCTGTGGTGTGCCCAAATGCGAGGCAGTACAAAGGGGCCGCCGGAAAGTGATGGTGTATTGCCTGCTGGCTGTAATTTCTGTGGGGCAATACAAAGGGGCCGCCGGAAAGTGATGATGTATTGCCTGCTGGCTGTAATTTCTGTGGGGCAATA
>CADBKM010000048.1:0-1520 GCA_902795265.1 uncultured Eubacteriales bacterium | reverse complement strand
AGTGATGATGTATTGCCTGCTGGCTGTAATTTCTGTGGGGCAATACAAAGGGGCCGCCGGAAAGTGATGATGTATTGCCTGCTGGCTGTAATTTCTGTGTGGCAATACGGCTGCTTTGGTTCCGGGTTTCTTTTATTGCTTAATGAGCCGATTTCTCATATTTAGCAATACACGAGCCTCTTTTAGTTTTATTTGAAAAACGTTTTATAAACGTTTTCGGCAATATGCAGCCATACAAACGAAAACAGCGGGTGTACGGAGCCGGTTCCAAAGTCTAACCTGGAGAAACCAGCTCGTACCCGCTGTTCTTTTTATCGATACTTTTGTATTATGCCTCAGCCATGCAGCTCAAGCACCAGCCCGGGTCTCAGCGCAAGGCCTCAGGTCCGCTGTCCCTAAAGCTCAAATACCAGCCCGGTCCTCAGCTCCTGCACCTTGTCGCCAAGCTCCTCGCAGCCCTCAGCACAGTTACTTTCATTATTATCTCTCAGTCTCATTGCGCGCCCTGCTGAGTCTTACTCGTCTACTTCGAACACAGCAATAAACTCAACATCAGAATCTACGTCGACAGTGATCTCAGGCTCGGTCGAGAAGTCCTCGCCGTCCTTGGTCCACTTCACGAACTTGTAGCCTTCGTCAGGCTTTGCCTTGATCACATAGGTCCTTGGCTCCGTGAGGTTGTCGACTGCCGACTGAGTCGGGAATTCATCGTCGAATTCAACCTCCTCGCCCTCGAGTCCGTATGCAAATGAGCCTAGTCCCTCAGTGTTGATTTTCATGGTTCCGATCACTTCAGGAGTCTCCTCCATGGTGAAGTGGTAAGTGTCTCCGCCTTCGACCGCGACCATCAGGCCGTCCTCGCCCTCTTCGGTAATGGTGACGATGAAGTCGCCCTCGTAGTCATCGTATTCAGTGTCGAGGTTGCCGTGGAGAGCCTCACCCTCCTGCGCAATAAACCATCCGTGAGCCTCTTCGCCAAGCATCATTGTGACCGCCCACTGGCCCGGGTGATCCTCGTCAGTCGACGGAGAGACCATCAGATAGTTACCGTTTTCATCTGTGAAAATACCCTCTCTTGTCCATGTGAAGTCACTGCTTTCACTGCTGCCGCCGGACGAGCCGCTGCACGCAGCCAGGCCTGCGACAAGGACCAGACTCAAGAATAAATACAAAAGTTTTTTCATGATCTCCTCCCTTACCAGAAATGTTTGATAATAAAAATCACATCAACGATCATCACTGCCACAACCAAGATGGCCTTGGTGGTATCCTTGTGAACCGCGCACCAGCGCACAAGGTAAATTCCAAAGAGCAGCAAAAGATTCGCAAGTATCTCGATCAAAAATTCCATTCTTTACATCTCCATTTTTGAGTTGGTGTCAGGTACGGTACCTGGCACCATTTACCATTTAAGATGGGGGCAGGCCCAATGTCATTAACTTAAGGTAATCGTATCATGAAAGTGCTGGCTGGTCATTAACTTAAGGCTCAAAGAACAGTAAACATTATGAATGCATGTG
>CADBKM010000047.1 GCA_902795265.1 uncultured Eubacteriales bacterium | reverse complement strand
AGCAGACTGTCGACGACTGGATGATCAGATCCTGTCGGTGACGGTCTGCTTTTTTCAAGTTAAGAGGCTGCCACATTTTTTCAAATGCGACAGCCCCTTATATATTGCCTGGATTTAGCCTTTGCGCAGCTCGGAGATCTTCTGGCGGGCGGTTATAGCCAGGTAGAGGATCTCATTTGCCGGAGTCGGTATGCCGTGCTTGCGTCCGAGTTTTACGACCTCGCCGGCGTACTCGTCGATCTCTATCGGCCTGCCTGCTTCGTAATCCTGCAGCATGGACATTTTCTTGTCCGGCGGGAAGTTGACGAGCATCTCGATGATCTCGTCGCGGTCCTCCTCAGTCAGATCCACACCCTCTGCCTTCGCGACAGCGAGGATCTCATCCATGAGCATCTTCATCAGCGCTCTTACTTCTTCGACCTGTCCGAAGAAGCCGCATTCTGCCTGCACCTCGACGGCTGTCTGGCTGGCTCCGGTGTTGAGCATCCACTTGCGCCATTTTGCCCTGCGCATATCCTCATAAACCTTGACGTTGATACCGAGTTCCTTGAGCCTTTCGTAGGCCTCTTTGACCTCAGGCTTCATCTCGCGATTGTTGGCATAACCGATCTGCATTTCGCCGAGAGTAGTGTAGTAAACGCGGCGGCTCATGCGGTGGGCGTCGGTCCTGAGCACTACGCCGTAGAAGACGCGGTTTTCAGGGAATTCCTTCTCGAGCAGTGTCGAGGTGGTGATGCCGTTCTCGATAGGGAGGAGGATGGTATCTTTATCGATCAGCGGACGGATGTCTGCTATGACCGAATCCATGCTGTATGTCTTGGCCGCGAGAATGAGAAGGTCTATATGAATGCCCTGCGACGGGTCGGAGTAGACCTTAGGATTGAAAACATCGTTGTTTACGGAGATGCCTTTGGTCCTTAGCCTCTCAGCGCGCTCGCCGGTAGCAAGAAGGTAAACGTTCTCAGGGTCTCTTTTATACATTTCGTACATCAGGGCGCTGCCTACTGAGCCTGCGCCGAGGATGCCAACTGTCTTGATCATTATTAAAATCCTCTTTTCGTAGAAATAGCCTGAAATCTTCTATAAGCATAGCAGATTCCAGGCTGTTAAATCCATTAATATCGTTAAATCTTATTTCAACTCATTGACGTTGAGCGGAGTTCTCCAGATGTAATCGGTGTTGCCGCTTGTGTTTATCAGGAGCTCCAGGTATCCGTCAGGGCCTACGACTGCGCTTTCGTATTCGCCGATCGTGATCTTGATGGTTCCGAGGTAGGCCATATCCTCCGCTCTGTAGATGTCGAGCTGGTTCTTGGTCTTCTTGTTTCTTCCGCTGACACCGTGGAATATGAAGCCCTCGCCGGCTCCACAGTCCTGAATGTAATGGAAGAATCCCGGCTTGCACCTTGAGAAGAGCTTCTGGTGGCTGAACCTGCCATCGGCTGTGTATGCTCTGATCCCCGTATGAGAGGTCGCGTAAATCAGACCGGTCGCGTTGTCATATGCAACGCCTGATGATGAGTAAGGCGTTTTCGACTTACCGAACTTATTGGTCTCAGGATTCCATGTGTATATCCTCTTCTGGTTACCCTTGAAAACGTAGCACAGTTTTGTGACAGGGTCGTAGGTTATGCCGTTAGGATGGCCGATCGAGAATGCGAATTTTGATGCCCCAAGTCTCGTGCCATCACGCCCGTATGTAACGACGCTCTGACCGACAGCCATTCCGTATACCAGATAGTATTCGCTTCCGGTGTATGTGAAGCCCTGAGGGACTTTTGCTTTCTTATAGCCGGTGACCGCGAAACGCTTTGTGCAGTTGTCAGGAGTAAATGTGTAGACTATTCTGGCCTTGCCGCCGCGGGTAGGATTGGAAAGCAGGGCCCTTGCCAGGTCGGACTTACCGGCGAGTTCCTGTGCGGATTTCTTTATGAAAAGCGATGTGCCGAACTTTATGTAGTCTGCGCTGACATAAGCGGTCTTGCCTCTGACAGTCACCCTGTACCATGCGAGCTTGCTGCCGGATTTAGCTGCAGGGAGCCTGAGCACAAGCGCCTCACCGATATTGGTCGTGCCGAGCGTTTTGAATGTTGTCGCAGGACCGGTCCTGAAGTTCAGCGCGTCTGTCGCTACAGCTGCCGTATTGGCCCAGCTGATGTCCTTTACGAGATCTGACCTGATATAACCGCTCTTCTTGCCAGCGGTCACGTAGTACCAACGGTTCTTCGCCTTTGTGCTCTTTTTCTTTGTGAAGAACTCCTTGTGAATGGTCAGCTTTTTGTTTGCTTTGAGAGTCGTGACCACATCTGAAGATGTGCTTGCGGACTTTCTGAGTATGACCCCGCTTTCTCGGACCTTTCCTGTCGCCGTAACAGATGTGTCCACAGTGGCGAGGGCGGGTGCACTGATCACAGGCAGTGCCGCAACTATCATGGCTGCAGCCAGCAGGAGTGTGACGATTCTGTTTTTCATTTTGTTCTTTCTGTTTTTCATGTTTATCCCATCCTTTTTCAGATGCGAAATGACCGGCTGCCGATATGTGCGATGCCGGTATTTGTCCATTCAAATTATAGAAATCGGCATTAAGAAGCTTCAACAAACCTATACAAACATAAACCTTTATATTTAATAAGAAAAAATCCTCCAAAGCCTTGAGGTTTCGCAATTAGAACACAAAAGAAGGGGGCTGAGGATATATAATTAACTTACTATGACTATGTGGGAAATCATATATACATTTACGACCTGGATCGCGAAGGTGCACGATCACGTTTTGCAGATAAACGATGCAGGCGGCTGGTACTTCAGCGACAAGCAGCTGCACTTCATCGTTGTCGGTGTGTTCGGCATGCTGATGATTTTCGTGCTCTATCCGCTGTTCAAATGGCTGGCTAAAAACGGCCACACAATGGTGATCACCTGGCTGTACGTGTTTACGGTGGTAATAACTCTGTGCTTTGCCATCGAGATAGGTCAGTGGTATACGGGAACAGGCACAATGGAGACCGAAGATATCGCCTACGGCATAACGGGATTCCTGGTGATGTTCCTGCTGTTCGCGATACTGCGCGGGCTTTATCACGGCATAAAGACCATGGTTTATAGAGATAAAAGAAAGACTATAACCTACTCAAGAGAAGATCTTGACAGATACAATAAATAGGGAGGGACTATGAAAAAGGTCGGACTTATCATGGGAAGCGACAGCGATCTGCCTGTAGTACAGAAAGCTGCTGCCGTGCTCAAAGAGCTCGGCATACCATACGAGGCACACGTGTATTCGGCGCACCGCACGCCTGCTGAGGCAAGAGACTGGACACTGGCGGCAAGAGACGAAGGCTTCGGAGTCATCATCGCCTTCGCCGGCATGGCAGCTCACCTTGCGGGAGCGATCGCGGCCAACACAACACTCCCTGTTATAGGAGTGCCATGCAAGGGCGCAGTGCTCGACGGAATGGATGCACTTCTGTCGACAGTGATGATGCCTAGTGGTATCCCGGTAGCAACAGTTGCTATAGACGGAGGCAAGAACGCAGCACTGCTTGCCGCCGAAATGCTGGCGCTCAGCGATGAGAGCCTCGCACAGGCACTCATGGAGCGCCGCGCAGCCGAATCCGAAGCAGTCCTCAAAAAGGATGCCGGAATCGCAGACAGGCTATAGAAAAGGATAATCCATTGTATTCACAATTTTAAGGAGGACTAAAGATGAAACTGGTCTACACAGGCAAAACCAAGAACGTATTCGAACTCGACAACGGCAACTATCTGCTGAAGTTCAAGGATGATGTTACCGGCAAGGACGGCAAGTTCGATCCGGGCGAAAATCAGATCGGACTGACTATCGAGGGAGTCGGAGACATCAATCTCCAGATGACAGACTACTACTTCAAGAAGATCAACGAAGCAGGCATCAGAACTCACTATGTTCAGGCCAACTTCGAAGATACAACAATGGAAGTAAAGCCGGCCAAGGTGTTCGGGCACGGACTCGAGGTCATCTGCAGACTCAAGGCTGTAGGCAGCTTCATCAAGAGATACGGCGAATACATCGAAGCAGGCAGCGATCTTCCTTACTATGTAGAGACTACATTCAAGAACGATGCTCTCGGCGATCCGCTGGTAACAAAGGACGGTCTGGTAGTTCTTGGAGTCATGACAGAAGAGCAGTATGACGACCTCAGAGCCATGACACAGCAGATCACAAAGATCGTTGCAGACGACATGAAAGAAAAGGGACTCGACCTCTACGACATCAAGTTCGAGTTCGGCTATGACGAAGAAGGCAAAGTAATGCTTATCGACGAGATCGCATCGGGCAACATGCGCGTCTATAAGGATGGCGAGTACATCGAGCCACTCGCACTTAACGAATTATTCTTCGCTTAAAATTAAGTGGCGGTGCTTCAGGCCGCCATTTAGGAAAGGGTAAACATGGGCGGATTTTTCGGAATAACTTCGAAAGAAAACTGCATACTTGACGTCTACTTCGGAGTAGACTACCACTCCCACCTCGGCACCCGCCGGGGCGGTTTGGCTTCATACGACAGTGAGTTCGGATTCCAGCGCGAGATACACAATATCGAGAACGCTCCGTTCCGTACTAAGTTCGAGGGCGTCGTCGGAAAAATGAAGGGCACGGGAGCCATAGGCTGCATCAGCGATATGGATCCTCAGCCTCTGCTCTTCCGTTCGGTGAGCGGCACGTACGCAATATGCACTGTAGGTATCATCAACAATATCGATGAAATCATAGACATGGTGCTGAAAGGCTCGCACGGCCACCTCGAAGCGAAGACAGGCGGACGCATCAATCAGACAGAGCTTGTCGCGGCTCTCATCTCCGAAAAGGATGATCTTGTCGAAGGCATAAGATATGCCCAGGAAAAGATAGACGGCACAGCCTCGATACTCGTGCTCAAGGAGGGCGGCAATATAGTCGCGGCGCGCGATCTCAAGGGAAGACTCCCTATGAGCGTTGCGGTAGGCGAAAACGCCTCGGCTGTGAGCTTCGAGTCGTTCGCTCTGCTGAAAGCGGGTTTTGAGGAATTCAGCGACCTCGGCCCGGGAGAGATAGTCGAGCTCTCGCCGGGCAGCTGTGAACAGCTGGTAGCTCCGGGAGACGAGATGAAGATCTGCGCATTCCTCTGGAGCTACTACGGTTACCCGACCACGACATACGAGGGCGTAAACGTCGAGGTGATGCGCTATAACAACGGCCGCATCATGGCCAGAAACGATATCGCGAACGGATTCGATGTAACACAGATCGACTATGTCGGAGGAGTTCCTGACAGCGGTACGCCGCATGCCATCGGCTACTCCAACGAGACCCATCAGCCGTTCGCAAGAGCTTTCATAAAATACACGCCGACCTGGGCGCGCAGCTTCATGCCTACAACGCAGGCTGAGCGAAACAAGGTCGCAAAGATGAAACAGATCCCGGTGACCGAGCTCATCAAAGGCAAAAACCTGCTCTTCGTGGATGACTCGATCGTAAGGGGAACACAGCTCCGCGAAACAGTAGAGTTCCTCTACGACAACGGAGCTGAGGCAGTGCACATGAGGTCGGCATGCCCGCCTATCATGTACGCATGCAAGTATCTGAACTTCTCGCGCAACAAGAGCGACATGGATCTCCTCTCGAGGCGAGTCATCGTTGAGCTCGAAGGCGAGGAAGGACTCGGGCATATCGACGAGTACGCGGACGCTTCGACGGAGCGCGGAAAGAAGATGCGTCAGGTCATCGCCGAAAAGATGGGGTTCGAAACACTCGAGTTCCAGACACTTGACGGCGTTGTAGAGGCTATAGGGCTGCCATCGTGCAAGCTCTGCAAATATTGCTGGACCGGTAAGGAAGACTAGAGATAAGGCATCGCAGCAGAAGAGAGAACAGAAGGTGTTCAATGATTACAAACTCATCATCAAACAGTTACAAAGCAGCAGGAGTTGACATCACAGCAGGTTACAAAGCTGTGGAGCTCATGAAGAAGCACATCGCCAGAACGACTGTGCCGGGAGTCATGGGACAGGTCGGAGGATTCGGAGGGCTCTTTGAGCTCGACCTCGAAGGCATAAACAAGCCTGTACTTGTCAGCGGAACTGACGGCGTAGGAACAAAGCTCAAGCTGGCGTTCATGCTCGACAAGCACGATACGATCGGTATCGACTGCGTAGCGATGTGTGTCAATGACATTATCTGCGTAGGAGCAAAGCCGCTGTATTTCCTTGATTACATCGCCTGCGGCAAGAACGTGCCGGAGAAGATCGAGCAGATCGTAGCAGGCGTATGCGAGGGCTGCGTACAGTCGGGTGCTGCTCTCATCGGAGGCGAAACTGCCGAGATGCCGGGTTTCTATCCTGTAAACGAGTACGACCTTGCCGGATACTGCACCGGAGTAGTAGATAAGGACAAGATCATCGACAACAACCGCATGAAAGCCGGAGACATCATCATCGCGCTGCCTTCAAGCGGAGTCCATTCGAACGGATTCTCGCTGGTACGCAGGGTGTTCGCGCTCGACAAGCCTGATCTCATGGCAATGAGAGCCAACAATGTCGAGCTCGGCGGAAGGTCGATGGCGGACGTACTCCTCGAGCCTACAAAAATATACGTAAAGCCGGTACTCGCTCTGCTCGATAAGATCGGAACTGAGCACGTCAAAGGCATCTCGCACATAACGGGCGGCGGATTCTACGAGAACATCCCTCGCTCGATCCCTGCTGGCCTCTCCGCAAGGATCGCACGCAAGGCGATCAAGGTGCTGCCTATATTCGACCTCATCGCATCGGTAGGAGTTATCAGCGACCACGACATGTTCAACACATTCAACATGGGAGTCGGCATGACCATCATCGTGTCACGCGAAGCCGCTCCGGTGGCGCTCAACGTGCTCCGCGCGAACGGCGAGGATGCATATGTGATCGGCGAGATCGTAAACGGATCAGAGAAGATCACAATTGAATAGGTAATTACTCTTTTATATAATTAAAGTGGTAAATAACCCAGTTGCAGCGAGGGTATCACTATGAAAGACAAAGCAAGGATCGCCGTTATGGTCAGCGGCGGAGGCACAAATCTTCAGGCTCTTATAGATGCCCAGAAATCCGGCCTCATAGAAAAAGGTGAAATAGTGCTTGTCATCTCCAACAGAGAAGACGCGTATGCGATCGAGCGCGCACATAAGGCGGGTATCGAGACATTTGTGATAACGCGCAAGGCAAGCGGCGGACAGGCCGGATTCGAAGAAGCATGCAGCGAACTCATTGAATCGAGAAATATAGATCTCATAGTTCTCGCCGGGTTCCTTATGATACTCAGCGAGGACTTCGTGAGACGTTACGACCACAAAATTATCAATATTCATCCGTCACTCATCCCGGCATTCTGCGGGGACGGTTTCTACGGGCTCAGGCCTCACATCGCGGCTCTTGAAAGAGGCGTCAAGGTTACCGGAGCCACAGTTCACTATGTGAACGAGATCGCTGACGGCGGCGAGATCATCGCCCAGAAGGCGGTCACCGTAGAAGAAGGCGACACACCTGAGGTGCTGCAGAGGCGCGTCATGGAACAGGCGGAGTGGCTGATACTTCCGGTTGCGGTGGCAAAGATCTGCCGCAGAATTGTAAAGGAGAGAAATGGACATTTATAAAGTCAGGAATTTCGGTGATGCGGTAGAGGGAAACAGATATCCCGGCCGCGGCATCGTGGTCGGACAGTCCTGCGATGGCACCAAAGCTGTCATCGCATATTTTATTATGGGACGGTCTGTGAATTCGAGAAACCGCGTATTTGTTGAGAAAGACGGAGCAGTGTATACGGAGCCGTTCGATGTTTCAAAACTCGAGGATCCGAGCCTCATCATCTACGCTGCGGTAAGAAGTTTTGAAAACCATCTGATCGTAACTAACGGTGATCAGACAGATACAGTCTATGAGGGACTCGCCGCAGGCAAATCCTTCTTTGAAGCGCTCGAGTCAAGATGCTTCGAGCCTGACGCGCCGAACTTCACTCCGCGCATAAGCGCAGAGGCTGTTTTCGATAATGACGGAAGCTTTAAATACAGAATGAGCATACTAAAGAGCGCCGATGCAGAGGGAAGCGAGTGCAACCGCTACGGATTCAACTATGCACCGCTGCCGGGAACAGGGCACTTCATCCACACTTACGAGTGCGACGGCAACCCGCTCCCTACTTTCCAGGGAGAGCCTGAGCGCGTGCGCATACCTGACAGCATCGACGAGTTCACGGAAGAGATCTGGAACTCACTCGACAGCGAGAACAAAGTGTCACTTTATGTAAAGTATACAGACCTGAAGACCGGAGAAGCTGAGGCAAGGCTGGTCAATAAGCACGGCTGCTGATTCTATTACGCAGGCGGCCGGGGAGTATGTCCCGGCCGGAGCGGGCGGAATGTCGCATATACGGCATAGCCTCGCAAAACAAAAGAGCAGCTGCCCTTGGCATTAACAAAAGGTAACATAACTCAGGGAGTAGAGCGGCAGGGCGGGACATACTCCCCGGCAACAGCCTGCGCTTGAAAAGCATAGGAACAAGCTTATGAAAGAATTCGAACTCAAATACGGATGCAATCCGAATCAGAAACCGGCACGTATATACATGGAGGGCGGCGCTGAGCTGCCACTCGAGGTACTGAACGGAAGACCGGGATATATTAATTTTCTTGACGCGCTGAACTCGTGGCAGCTCGTCCGCGAGCTTAAGGAAGCTCTCGGACTGCCGGCTGCCGCATCATTCAAACACGTCAGCCCGGCAGGCGCCGCCGTCGGTCTCCCGCTGCCTGAAAAGATGAAGAAGGCCTGCTTCGTCGACGACATCGCAGGCCTCGACGATTCGCCGCTGGCGTGCGCTTACGCGAGAGCAAGAGGCACGGACCGCATGTGCTCCTTCGGAGACAGCCCGCATCATCAAGCGCGAGGTCTCGGACGGAGTCATCGCTCCGGGATACACCGATGAAGCCCTTGAGATCCTTAAGCAGAAGAAAAAAGGCGGCTACAACATCGTGCAGATCGACCCTGACTACCTGCCTCCTGAAAAAGAGACAAAGCAGGTATTCGGAGTCACATTCGAGCAGGGCCACAACTTCTTTAAGATCGACCGCGAGCTCCTCTCGAATGTCGTAACAGAAAAGAAAGACTTCCCTGAAGAGGCAGCGCGCGACCTCATCGTGGCGCTCATAACACTCAAATACACACAGTCCAACTCCGTATGCTACGCACACGACGGTCAGGCCATAGGCGTCGGAGCCGGCCAGCAGTCGAGAGTGCACTGCACCAGACTCGCAGGCGGCAAGGCCGACACATGGTTCCTGCGCATGCACGACAAGGTGCTCGGACTGCCTTTCAAAGATGAGATCAGACGTCCTGACAGAGACAATGTCATCGACGCGTACATAAACAAGAATGAAGAAGACTGCTGCGCAGAGGGCGTATGGCAGAAGTACTTCACGGAGCAGCCTGAGCGTTTCACTGACGAAGAGCAGAGAGCGTATCTCGATTCGATCAGCGGAGTATCGTGCGGATCAGACGCATTCTTCCCGTTCTTCGACAACGTCCAGAGAGCCGCAGCCTCGGGAGTAAGCTATATAGCCCAGCCGGGAGGCTCCATAAGAGACGATGCAGTCATCGAGTGCTGCAACGAACTGGGAATCGTAATGGCATTCACAGGCATGAGACTGTTCCACCACTAGAAGACAGGAGAGAGATATGAACATTCTGGTTGTAGGCGGAGGCGGCCGCGAGCACGCCATAATCAAGAAACTTAAAGAGAATTCGTCAGTCGAAAAGATATACGCGCTGCCGGGAAACGGCGGCATCGCGATGGATGCCGAGTGCTTCCCGATAAAGGCGACAGACATCGAGGGCATAAAGGACTTCGCCAAGAAGTACAGGCCTGACTACGCTGTGGTAGCTCCCGACGATCCGCTTGTAATGGGCTGCGTCGATGAGCTTACAAGCATCGGCATTCCGTGCTTCGGACCGACCGCTGCAGCTGCAGTGATCGAAGGCAGTAAGGTGTTCTCGAAGAACCTCATGAAGAAATACGGAATACCGACGGCGCGCTACCAGACATTCGACAACATGGCCGACGCTCTTTATTACCTGGAGAGCTCGCCTATACCTACAGTCATCAAGGCTGACGGCCTGGCGCTCGGCAAGGGCGTCGTGATCGCGGAGACCCGCGAAGATGCCGTGGCAGCCGTAAAGTCCATGATGGAAGATCACAAGTTCGGAGAGAGCGGCGACCGCATCGTCATCGAGGAATTCCTCGAGGGGCCTGAAGTATCCGTTCTGGCATTCACGGACGGAAAGACGATCGTTCCGATGATAAGCTCGATGGACCACAAGCGCGCAGGCGACGGTGACACCGGGCTCAACACAGGCGGCATGGGAACCGTCGCACCGAATCCGTATTATACGGATGAGGCGGCGGCACGCTGCATGGATGAGATATTCGTGCCGACGGTGCGCGCGATGAACGCTGAGGGGCGTACCTTCAAGGGCTGCCTCTACTTCGGACTCATGCTCACCGAAAAAGGGCCGAAAGTGATCGAGTACAACTGCAGATTCGGCGATCCGGAGACGCAGGTAGTGCTCCCGCTCCTCGACACAGACCTTCTGACTGTCATGCAGGCGGTCACCGAGGAAAGACTTGCTGATGTGGATGTGAAGTGGAAGGACGGCAGCGCCTGCTGCGTAATAGCCGCTTCCGAAGGCTATCCGGTCAGCTATGAAAAGGGATATGAGATAGAGATACCTGAAGACGTGCTTCCGCATGTATACATTGCCGGAGCTGTCGAAGAGGAGGGCAGGCTGCTCACCTCAGGCGGAAGGGTACTGGGAGTCACGGCTGTGGAGCCGACTCTCGCGGAGGCGATCGAAGCGTCTTATGACATGCTTGACAGAATAGATTTCGCAAACAAATATTACAGGGCAGATATAGGACAGAGAGCTTTAAAAGCTGTCAGATAAAGGAGCTTAGAATGGTCTATAGAATCTACGTAGAGAAAAAACCGGGCCTTGCAAACGAGGCTGCCGCACTCAGAAGCGACGCGAAGACGCTGCTGGGTATAGACAGACTCGAAGACGTAAGGGTCATAAACAGATATGACGTCGAGAACATCGACGAAGCGCTGTTCGCGGACTGCAGGTGGAAGGTCTTTGCTGAGCCGCAGCTCGACAACACCGCAGACTCACTTGAGGAGCTGACAGGTCTCTTCATAGATGAAAACGGTTACGCGTACAGCGATGAAGAAAGAGAAAAGAAAGCTGCTTTCGTATTTGCGGTCGAGGCTCTTCCGGGCCAGTATGACCAGCGCGCGGATTCAGCGGAGCAGTGCGTGCAGATCATCAGCCGCGGCGAGAGACCGTCGGTCAGATTCGCAAGAGTATACGTGCTCTGCGGAGAGCTCATGCCGGCCGATATCGAGGCTGTCATGAATTACGTGATCAACCCGGTCGAGTCCAGAGAGGCATCGCTCGAAAAGCCTGAGACACTCGAAATGAAATTCGAGATCCCTACGGAGGTAAAAGTCCTTGAGGGATTCTGCGCCATGACACCGGCTCAGATCAGAGGCACCATCAGCGCCATGGGACTCGCGATGGACGAGGCAGACCTCGCACTCTGCGTGGAGTACTTCCGCGACACAGAGCACAGAGACCCTACCATCACAGAGCTTCGCATGATCGATACGTACTGGTCGGATCACTGCAGACACACCACATTCAACACAGTGATCGACAGTGTCACATTCGAAGACCCTCTGCTCGAAAAAGCATATAAGGATTATCTGAGCGTCAGAAGAGAACTCGGCAGAGACAAGCCGGTCACGCTCATGGACATAGCGACCATCGCCGTAAGGCATCTGAAGAGAGAAGGCAAACTCGACAAGCTTGATGAATCTGAAGAGATCAACGCATGCACGGTAATGGTGAATGTTGAAGTCGACGGAGAGAACGAGCCTTGGCTTCTTCTCTTCAAGAACGAGACACACAACCACCCGACAGAGATAGAGCCGTTCGGCGGAGCAGCTACCTGCCTCGGCGGATGCATCAGAGACCCTCTGTCGGGCAGAGCATACGCATACTCTGCAATGAGAGTCACGGGAGCCGCGGATCCGCTGCAGCCTGTGTCCGAGACTATGCCTGGCAAGCTGCCGCAGAGAGTCATCACTACCGCCGCAGCCAGAGGATACTCGAGCTACGGAAATCAGGTAGGACTCTGCACGGGCATGGTAGATGAGATCTACCACCCTGGATACGCTGCAAAGAGAATGGAAGTCGGAGCCGTAATGGCTGCCGCTCCTGCAGTCAATGTCAGAAGAGAGAGACCTGAGCCTGGCGACATCGTCATGCTGCTCGGAGGTTCGACAGGCCGCGACGGCATCGGCGGAGCGACCGGTTCATCGAAAGCTCACGACGTACACTCCGTAGAGACATGCGGAGCTGAGGTCCAGAAGGGTAACGCTCCTGAGGAGAGAAAGATACAGAGACTCTTCCGCGACGGCATCGCTACACGAATGATCAAGAGATGCAACGACTTCGGAGCAGGCGGTGTCAGCGTCGCCATCGGCGAGCTGGCTGACGGCCTCGATATCGATCTCGACGCAGTTCCTAAAAAGTACGAAGGCCTTGACGGCACAGAGCTCGCGATCAGCGAATCTCAGGAGAGAATGGCATGCGTCATATCCGCTGAGAACGAGAAGCTCTTCAAGCTCTTCGCGACAGGTGAGAACCTGCAGTGCGTAAAGGTGGCGACGGTCACGGAAGAGCCGCGCCTCGTGATGCGCTGGAACGGAAAGAAGATAGTAGACGTCTCCAGAGAGTTCCTCAACTCGAACGGAGCGGACAAGCACATAGATATAGCGCCTGAAGCTCCGCGTGACTGGAAGGCGACAAGCATGTACGGCAGGGAGAGAAGCTTCACGGCCGGAATGCGCAAGGTAGCTGCAGACCTCAACACCTGCTCGAAGCAGGGTCTGTCGCAGCGCTTCGACTCCACGATCGGAGCAGGCACAGTCCTGATGCCGTTCGGCGGTGTCAATCAGATCACACCTATCCAGGCCATGGTACATAAGATCCCGCTCGAGAAGGGCGAGACGAGCGACTGCTCGCTGATGGCATGGGGCTACAACCCGTTCATCGCCGAGGCATCGCCTTACCACAGCGCTTACCTCGCTGTAGTCGAGTCGGTAGCGAAGCTGATCGCGACGGGTGCGTCCTTCAAGGATGTATACCTGTCGTTCCAGGAGTACTTCGGATCGCCTATGCAGGACGGAGCAAGATGGGGCAAGCCTCTCGCAGCTCTGCTCGGAGCATTCGAGGCACAGATGGGACTCGGCATCGGATCGATCGGCGGCAAGGACTCCATGAGCGGCACATTCGAGAACATCGATGTTCCGCCTACACTGATCTCCTTCGCGGTAACGATGGGCAAGATTAAAAACATCATCTCGCCTGAATTCAAGAAAGCCGGCCACAGGGTCGTGCTGCTCAAGCCATACACAGATGAGAGCGGCGAAGGCCCGGGCAAGGGACTTCCTCAGGCTGAATCCCTCATAAGACTCTGGGATAAAGTAAGCGAGATGGTCGAGTCGGGTGAAGCAGTAGCTGCATACACACCTGGCATCGGCGGTGTCGCTGAGGCTGTCATGAAGATGAGCTACGGAAACGGCATCGGATTCAGCTTCGAGGCCATGGATCTCGAGGACGTCTTCGGTTACTGCTACGGCGGCATGGTGCTCGAAGTCACAGAAGAGGCCGAACTCACAGGCCGCGCATTCGACATAGAGCTCATCGGATACACCACTGACGAGCACGCAATCAGCTTCGGCGCTGAGAGCGTAAAACTCGCCGATCTGCTCGCGCTCTATCAGGGCAGACTCGAGACTGTATTCCCGACACTGACTGCCGGAATGACAGGCCCTGTCGGCAACCTCGAATACAGAGCACGCAGCTGGCACACACCAGTGTTCAAGCGCGCTGAGCCTAAGGTGCTCATACCGGTATTCCCGGGCACAAACTGCGAGTACGACAGCGCACGCGCCATACGCGAAGCAGGCGGATCACCTGAGATAATGGTCATCAAGAACCGCACATCCGACGAGATCAGCAGATCGGTCGAGGCGTTCGCGGCATCGCTGAAAGAAGCTCAGATCGTATTCATTCCGGGCGGATTCTCCGGCGGTGACGAACCAGACGGTTCTGCGAAGTTCATCACGGCATTCTTCAGGAACGCCGCGGTCAAAGAGGGAGTCACAGAGCTCCTCGATAAGAACGACGGACTCATGTGCGGAATATGCAACGGATTCCAGGCTCTCATCAAACTCGGTCTCGTTCCTTACGGAAAGATCATCGATACAGACGAGAACTGCCCGACACTCACATTCAACACACTCGGAAGCCATCAGTCGAAGATCGTTCGCGTAAGAGTAGCGTCGAACAAATCGCCATGGCTCAGATACAACAATGTAGGCGACATCTATTCAGTACCTATCTCGCACGGCGAGGGCAGATTCATCGCTCCTGACGATGTCATAAAGAACCTCGCGGGAATGGGCCAGATCGCGACACAGTACGTCGACCTCGACGGCAACGCATCATCGGATATCCTGTTCAACCCGAACGGATCCATGATGGCCATCGAAGGAATCACTTCGCCTGACGGCAGAGTATTCGGCAAGATGGGCCACGCCGAGAGAGTCGGAAACGGACTGTATAAGAACGTTCCGGGCGAATACTTCATGCACATGTTCGAGAACGGAATCAAATACTTTAAATAAAAAAATAGGCGGCTGCGGAGTGTCCGGCTCGAAGCTCACGAATCTCGCCGGGCATCTCCGCAGCCGCACATTTATTTAATAATAGGATTAAGAAATGCTTGGAAAGACGAAATACAACAATAGAATAATATGGATCCTGTTGGCGTTTTTCTGCTGGTATATGCTGCTTGGTGAGTTTATTTTATACGGATTCATGGAGCTGCTCGGCAAGCTGATACCAAATCCGTCTCCGGGCATGGCATTCGTGCTCGAGTATTACACGCCGCTTATCGCGTCGGTGCTGTTCTTCCTGCTGGTCTGCGCGGTCACAAAGAAGAACCGCTTCCTGCTCGATGTAGTGAGGCCTTCGAAGGAGCGCCGCAGCATGAGCAAGCTTGGCATCGGAATCCTGCTGGGATTCCTGACCAACTTCTTCTGCATACTCTGCGCGCTGCTGCACGGAGATATAAAGCTCTACCTCGATTTCTCATCGGCAGAGATACCTGTCATGATCTTTGCGTTCATATGCGTCTTCTTCCAGAGCACCTCGGAAGAGCTCTGGTGCCGCGTCTTCATGTATGACAGGATCAACGTGCACTATCCGCTCTGGGTGGCGATAGTCGTAAACGGCACGGTGTTCGGCCTGCTTCACAGCGCCAACCCGGGGATAAGCGCACTGGCCATGGCCGACCTCATAATCTGCGGCCTGGCATATTCGCTTCTGCGCTGGTATTCGGGAAGCATATGGACATGCTTCGGCATCCATACGATGTGGAACTTTACGCAGAACTTCCTCTTCGGGCTGCCTAACAGCGGACTCGTATCGGAGGCATCGGTGTTCCACCTCGATGCGGCGACCGGCATAAGCAATCTCATCTACAGCTATGAGTTCGGAGTTGAAGGGGCTGTTCCGGCGGTCTTTATAGACCTGCTCCTGATCGTGGTCATAATGGTATTGGCGAAGAGACAAGGCAGACTCGGCGAACTGCTCGAGAGCAGGGAGTCAAGGGGCGAGATGCCGGTTCCGGTAAAAAAGAACGATGACGATCTGATCGTCGAGTTCGAAGAGTAAGATACAGGAGATGAAATGAAAGAATCGTTTAAAACTGAAAGTATAGAAAAATATCTTGAGCAGCTCGGCTCCGGTGCCCCTACTCCGGGCGGCGGAGCTGCTGCCGCTTTGACAGCCGCTCAGGGCGCGGCTCTGATCATGATGGTTGCGAACCACACGATCGGCAAGCCTAAGTACGCTGAGTTTGAAGAACTCAACACCTTTATTCTTGAAGAAGCTTCGGAGCTGCTCGTCAGACTCGAGGCAGGCATTGACAAGGATGCCGAGGCGTTCGGCAAGGTTTCTGCTGCTTACGGACTTCCGCGCCAGTTTTCGGATATACAGATCGACAGAGTTTCGGCTGAGATAGAAAGACTGAGAGCCGAAGGCCATGTCATAGATGACATCAATGAAGAGGGCATGACTGCTGAGATCATGGATCAGATCGAGGATGCGCTCAAGGCGGAGAGACAGGCAGCGATCGGTGCAGCTTCTGTTGAGGCTGCCGAAGCACCTCTCGCGCTGATGGAGGATTCGCTTGCAGCGCTGAGACTCGCGGCAACCATGAAGGGCCGCTCAAACAAAAATCTCGAAAGCGACATCTATGTTGCGGCGCTCAGCCTCGCCGCCGGCATTAAATCCGCCAACTTCAACGTCGACGCAAACCTGCCGGCGATCGAGAAGTCCGACTCGGACTGCGCATCTTCGATGCGCCTTCGCGCCGCCGCCATACTCGCCGAAACAGACACCATTATGGCGGGTCTTCTGGGATAATCATAATAAACTGATAAAAATCGTAACAAAATGGAAAGCGCACGCTGCAAAGCATTTATAGAATCTGTTGAACGCGGCAGCTTCAGAGCCGCTGCTGAGGCACTCGGCTACACGCCGTCTGCTGTGAGCCAGCTTGTCGCTGCCCTCGAAAAGGACCTCGGGCTCAATCTGCTCATCCGCACCAAGAAGGGCGTGACTGTCACATCCGAGGGAGCAAGGCTCGCGCCTATCGTGCGCTCATACCTCGCCCGCGAGAAGGAGATGTACGAGCTCGCTTCCGAGATGCAGGGCATCTCGGTCGGAAACCTTACGATCGCAGCCTACCCTAGTGTAGCTACCACATGGCTTCCTAAGATATTTTCGCTGTTTACTTGTTCTTATCGAGAACGTCTTCTGCTATCCACTCAGCACCTACATACATTACCATTGCGGCTGCTAATACTACTATCTCTACGATAAACATGGCGGAACCTCCTTCTATATACACGCCCATCGGCTTCTTCCTGAAGATCGGAGTCTTCAATTCGCCGTCCGGCGCTTCTCTTCTCTTCTTGTCTGTATTATAGGGCCGGATCAAAGAAAAGTAAAACTATAGATTTTAATCAATGTGAACAGTATTGCTTATCATAAACTTCCGCAGCGGAATTCCTGACCAGGTGTGTACGGGCTTTGTTTTTATGTGTACTCTTGTTGATTTAGGCTTATATAAATTGTAGAATTCAAGGGTAAGAAAGAGCAAAATGCTTATTTAAACAGGAGGAATGAAATGGAAAAGTTTGTATGCTCAGTATGCGGCTATGTTTATGATCCTGAAGTTGGCGATCCGGATAACGGAATCGAGCCGGGCACAGCTTGGGAAGATGTTCCTGAAGATTGGGTTTGCCCGCTTTGCGGAGTAGGAAAGGACAGCTTCGAAGCCGAATAGATCAATATAACTGAAACAGAAGCAGGGTGCCATTGCGGCGCTCTGTTTTCTTAAGGCATAAGGAGAGCACTGAATGTATAAGATAGTAAGAAGGAAGGCTCTGAGACCGACAGTCACTCAGCTCGAGATCGAGGCGCCGCTGGTGGCACGCAAGGCTAAGCCTGGCCAGTTCATAATCCTTCGAGTAGATGAGGAAGGCGAGAGAATTCCTCTGACTGTAGCGGGCGTGAATCCTGAAGAGGGTACAGTAAAGATCATCTTCCAGGTGGTCGGCGCCACAACAGAGAAGCTCAATCATGTGGCTGAAGGCGAGTATCTTCAGGACTTCGTAGGTCCTCTGGGCAACGCGACAGAGACCGAGGGCATCAACAAAGTGTGCATCGTGGGCGGCGGAGTAGGCTGCGCGATCGCAATGCCGGTGGCACAGGAGTTCCACAGACTCGGCGCTGATGTAACGAGCATCATCGGATTCAGGAGCGAAGACCTGGTCATTCTCGAGGACGAGTTCAACGAGTGCTCGAACAAGCTGATCGTCATGACAGATGACGGCACATACGGCAGACAGGGCAATGTAACGATCCCGCTCGACGAGATGCTGGCAGCAGGAGAAAAGTTCGACATGATCATCACGATCGGACCGCTCGTAATGATGAAGTTCGTCACACTTACAGCCAAGAAGTACGACGCACCTATCACGGTATCGATGAGCCCTATCATGATCGACGGCACGGGCATGTGCGGCGGCTGCAGACTGACACTGAACACAGAGGAAGGCCCTAAGATGAAGTTCGCTTGCGTGGATGGACCGGACTTCAACGGATATGAGGTCGACTTTGACGAGGCCATATCAAGAGGCCGCATGTACTTCGATTACGAGAGGCATAAACACGAAGAGACCTGCAATCTGTATAAGATGGCGGACAACGCGTAGAGGAAAGGGGGAACTAAAATGGCACTTGAACCTAAAAAGCATGAAATGCCTGCACAGGACCCTCAGGTCCGCGCGCACAATTTCGACGAGGTAGCCCTCGGATATACAGAAGAGATAGCACTGGCAGAGGCACAGAGATGCCTCAACTGCAAGAACAAGCCATGCGTGGCAGGCTGCCCTGTAAACGTAAACATCCCTGACTTCATCATGAAGATAAAGGACAAGGATTACGAGGGGGCCTACCAGGTGATCAACAAGACATCGACATTGCCTGCGGTATGCGGAAGAGTATGCCCTCAGGAGACACAGTGCGAGGCGAAGTGCACCATGGGCATCAAATTCGAGCCGGTGGGCATCGGACGCCTTGAGAGATTCGTGGCTGACTGGCACAACGGGAACGCAACAGAGAAGGCAGAAGCACCTGCTTCCAACGGCCACAAGGTTGCTGTTGTGGGATCGGGCCCTTCGGGCCTGACCTGCGCAGGAGACCTGGCAAAGAAGGGCTACAAGGTATCCGTATTCGAGGCCCTGCACACAGCAGGCGGAGTACTGGTATACGGTATCCCTGAATTCAGACTTCCGAAGGCGATCGTGGCACGCGAAGTAGAGGGACTCAAGGACCTTGGCGTAGATGTCGAGACCAACGTTATAATCGGAAAGACGCTTACCATCGACGAGCTCTTCGATGAGATGGGCTTCGAGGCGGTGTTCATCGGATCGGGAGCAGGCCTTCCGAGCTTCATGAACATCCCGGGCGAGTCGCTTAAGGGCGTATACTCAGCTAACGAATACCTTACAAGATCGAACCTCATGAAGGCATTCAGGGATGATCCTGAAACACCGATCATGAAGGGCGGCAAGGTAGCGGTAGTCGGAGGCGGAAACGTAGCCATGGACGCTGCGCGTACAGCACTTAGACTCGGAGCAGAGCACGTGTACATCGTATACAGAAGATCGATGGAAGAGCTGCCTGCAAGAGCAGAGGAAGTCGAGCACGCAAAGGAAGAGGGCATC
>CADBKM010000046.1 GCA_902795265.1 uncultured Eubacteriales bacterium | reverse complement strand
TTTGTACCTCCTTGGTTAATAAAGTGTCGCGACTTCATTATACCTAAAGGTACAAGCGTTGGCTCTTTTTCAATTTACACCATTATATGGACTTAACCGCCAAGGCGCCAGTATATAAAGGTTACACTGGTCATAAATATTTGTCGAACAACCAAAGCACTCTTTTCGACAATAAATGACCTTCTTTTGGAGCTTAGCACTTTTTTGATGTACCAGCCCCTGCCATTAGGCCTGCACCGCAAACCCCGCCATTTATCCTGTTGACTTTTCCGCACCTGAATTTGATACTTATTCTATAGAAACAAACTTAATCGCGAGTTCGCACCCCATTACCACGTCGCCGGCTCCGGCTGCTGACAACATAAAACCCCGGAGGTCCTGCACCTATGAAAAGAACACGCAAACTTTTAGTCACCCTTCTGATCTTTGCCGTGACTGCGGCTTTCCTGCCTGCGTGCAGCTCCACCCAGAGCTCATCCGCAAAGGTCACAAACCCCGCGCTGGTCAGCAAGGTGACAAAATACGAAATAGACTACAGCAGCGATGCACAAGACTGGGTCGAGTCGTCGGTATTCGAGTATGAGTACAAGGATGCTTATCCGGTCACTCAAAAGCTGACCGAGTTCGAAAACACCTCTGTCACCAACTTTGAGTACGAGATGGCAGACGGCAAGCCGGTCAGTCTGACTTACGCCAGCCCGAATTTCGACGGGACATACAAAGTCAGCTATACGAAGAAAGGCCTCGTGAACCGCAACTGCACGTATGATTCTACCGGCCGCAAGATCGGCGAGCAGGTCTTCCAGTACGGAAACCGCGACGAGTACTTCACTTTCGTGCTCCACGAAAACATCATCTCGCCGCCTGAGGATCCTGTCCTCGACCACATGGAGGAAACCGACTCCATCATTGTCACCACCGAGAACGGACTCCTTCGCAAGACCGTAAACGACGGCCTCTTCGCAAACTACAACGATGATGAGGAGAAGATCTGGCGCCGCTTCGATGGATCCTACACTGTGGAATACGATGAGAACGGCATCGTCTCCGTTACGAGTGCTCTGTTCAAGAACTTCCCGGGATCGGGCAACCAGAACAAGTTTGACCTGACCGTCGTGGACGGTCGCGTAACAGAAGTCCTCATGAGTAACTGGGTTCCTGTAATGGACGAGAACGCAGACCAGGATACCTCTACCGACAGCGAAGAAGCTGACGAGACAGCCGCCGAGGCTACATCCGAGGGCAGCTGGGAGCCCTATAACAAGTTCGTATTCGAGTACACCGATACGGAGATCAGCCCGGCCAGATACGCCTCGATGATCAACTACTTCCTGCTCGAAGGCGGCGGCAATTACTACATTTACAACTGGTATTAATATAGGTAGGGGTCAGGCCCGTTAGTTGGCTCTAACGGGCCTGACCCCATCTCGCTATCCTCTGCAATGAGTCAGGGTGAGTCAGGGGACGTACCCGCTGACTCACCCCAGCAGTGGTACAGCAGGGACGGTTCCAGGTGTACCAAAACAATATGCCTCAAGATAAACAAACCTCAAACGCAATACAAAATCCGCTGGGCTCCGCGCCGCTGCTTCCGCTGATCGCAAAGTTCGCGATCCCGTCGGTCATCAGCATGCTCGTAGGCTCAGCGTATAACATTACTGACCAGATCTTCATTGGTCACGTTGTTGGCATGCTCGGAAATGCCGCCACAAACGTCGCTTTTCCGACAGTTACCCTTACAACCGGCATAAGCATGCTGTTCGGCCTCGGCACAGCTGCCAATTTCAGCATCTGCCAGGGAGCCGGAGACGAAGACGAGGCCCGCCGGTATATCCATACAGGCCTTACCGGAGCCGCGATAGCCGGGCTTGTCATAGGCCTCGTTGTATTTGTTTTCAGGAACGGAATAGCGTTTTTATGCGGAGCAGACCCGGCAGGCGATGTCTATCCGTATGCCGTCGCGTATCTCTCGATCACGTCGCTCGGACTCCCGTTCCACCTGTTCACCCACTCGTCGTCGACCATCATACGCGCCGACAGCAGCCCGAAATACTCAATGTTCTGCACAGTTTCCGGCGCGGTCCTCAATGTTTTTCTGGACTGGCTCTTCATGTTCCCGCTGGGAATGGGCATTCGCGGAGCCGCAAGCGCCACCGCGATCTCTCAGGTTGCCAGCTGCATCCTGGCCCTCGCCTACTACCCGCGTTTCAAAGCCTTCAGACTCAGCTTCCGCGAGCTCGGCATCAGCAGCAGGCACATGCTCTCAAGCATGGCCGCCGGCATTCCGAACTTCTGCAACCACATGCTCATGATGGCCACGAACATCGTGCTCAACAACGTGCTCTCGCACTACGGCGCTCTGTCAGTTTACGGCGCCGACATCCCGCTGGCGGTTTCCGGCGTAGCGCAGAAGACCGGAATGATCATGGTATCCTTCGCCGTAGGAATAGCTCAGGGCTGCCAGCCGATCTGGGGCTTCAATCTCGGAGCAAAAAAATACAGCCGCGTGAAAGGCACCTACTGGAGAGCGTTCGCAGCCTCCTTCACGATAGGCGTCATATTCTTTGCGGCACTTCAGCTGTTCCCGCGCCAGATAATCTCGATCTTTGGCGGAGGCAGCGAGCTTTACTTTGAATTCGCCGAAAAATACCTGAAGATCTACATGCTCATGGTATCCTTCCAAAATATACAGCCCGTCACGGTCAACTATTTCACCGCAACGGGCAACCACATCCAGGGACTGCTCGTCTCGCTCTCGAGGCAGGGCCTGTTCCTGATACCGCTTCTGATAATACTGCCTCAGCACATGGGCATAGACGGCATCCTCTATGCCAGCCCTATAGCGGATACCATGGCCTTCATAATGTCAGTATCCATGGTGCTGCTGAGCTTCAGAAAAATGATGCCAGGCACCGTAAGGCAGGACTAACAGTGGTACAGCAGGAACCGTTCCTCCTGTACCATTTTTTCTGAATGTGGTACACCCGGAACCGTCCCTGCTGTACCACCTATCCTCTGTATTTCTCCATCACTTCCGAGAAAAGCTGTTTAGTTGTCGGAGGCGTATACGTGATCGCGTTCGCCCCGGCTTTTATTGTGGCTCTTATAGTCTCAGGCTTATTGCCTCCCGATGCTATGATCGGAACGCCTGGGTACTTCGAGTCTATCATGCGCACTATTTCAGGCGTGCGCTCCCCGGCAGCGACATTTATGATCGACGCGCCGTGCCGCAGCCGGTCGCGCACATCAGTCCTCTCACCCGTGACCGTGATCACGACCGGGATATCTATCGCGGCCGACACGGCCTTAAGGTCCCTGTTACTCGTCGGCATGTTCATGACGACCGCGAACGCCCCCTGGCTTTCGGCGTCCTTAGCCAGACTTACCGAGCGCAGGCCCTTGGTGATCCCGCCGCCGATCCCGCAAAAGACAGGCACGGCCGCCGCCCGAATGATCGCCTCGCTTATTGACTGTTGCGGCGTGAACGGGTACACCGCGAACACCGCGTCGGCGTCGCAGTTCTTGATGATCGCCAGATCCGTCGTGAACACCAGGCTCTTGATGCGACGCCCGAAGATTACGATGCCGCTGGCCTCGCGGATTTCCTTCGGCATTACCAGAATGTTGTGCCTCAGCCGGCTCTGTATTGTTGGTATTATGTCCTCGTCCTTCAGAATACCCTCCGGATAAGCCCCGGCTACTTTCCTTAAGTCTCTAATCATATGCCCTTACCTCCTGAGGAAATCATTCCCAATTCCCTGAATATAATTAGAGATAGTAGCATATGTATCCATTTGTATTATGAAAAAGCCGTGAAGAAAACTTCACGGCTTCTTTAGCGGAAGTTAAATACCCCTTCTTTATATACTCATAAACTTTTCTATATTCTCCTCAAGCCCCACGATCCACAGATCATCGCCTTCTTCAATAAGCGTATCCGCGTCAGGCATCATGAAGGTCTTGCCCATAGACTGCAGGCCTATCACCATGCACTGGGTGTAATCCGTGATACCCGAGTACTTGAGCGGCTTGTTACAGTAAGGCGCGTCCGCGGTCACCTTCACGACCTGGCAGACGAGCGGCACCTGCGCCTCGGTGTTGCCGAAGCCCATGAAGTCCTTCAGATTGCCGATCGTATACTTGTCACCGATATACTGGCTGTCACGGAATTTCAGTACAGCCTTCTCGACCCCTACAGCAAAGACTCTGTCATTTTTATAGACCCGGGTCCTGGCATTCGGCAAAAACAGCAGCTCGTTCCCGTGCTCGATCTTGATGATGAAAATGTTCTGCCTCTTGCCCCAGCCGAGGTCCATCAGCGTCATACCCGAGTAATCCGCCTCTTTCGGCACCACGAACGACAGGTATCTGTAGTCATCCTCAAAATATTCAGTAAAGCCCGGCAGCTTGACGTCGCTCTGCGCCATCATACTCGCAAACAGGAACGACGCCCTCTTCAGCTTCGAGTACCTCCTCCTCTCGCGGTAATCCACTATAAACAGCACTAAACCGACAAGCATCCACCCGGCAAACATCGCCATCGCCATAAGGATCTGCGACGACGCCATCATGAAGCCGTTCCATGTCGTGATCAGCCCGCTTATTGCACCGATCAGTATGAACAGGTAAAGGCCCTTGCCGATGACCCCGCCGTACACGTCGCGGAACAGCAGCGCGGCAGACGGGCTGTCGAATTTGATGAACTCCTTCCACGGCATCGCGCCGCCCAGCGTGAACAGCAGAGCCGAATAGAACAGGCACGACAGCACAACAGTCAGCACAACGGTTTTGCCGACGGATTTCACATCTCCCCCGGCGCTTTCGATCCCCTGCGGGATCGTCTCGAAGCCCGCTAGGAAGAACGGAGCCGACGCAAGTATGACCATCGCTCCGCCGAAGAACGAGTGATGCGTTCCCTTGCCGATGTTCTCGTAAACAGGCTCGAAATTCGCAGGGTCGAATTTCACCATCGCGAAAACCATCGCCAGCAGGCCGGCGCCTACCAGCACAAAGCACAGAACCCTCTGTATCGCGGCAGATGAAGTTATCCCCTTGCGGTTTATGAGAAAGAGCACCACGGATATCGCCACACCAATAAGAATGTGTCCCGGATATATATCCGCGCCGGCCAGGGTATACAGCGGCGTGCCCGCCTTGAGCCCCGGTATTATGATGCTCAGAATATCTACTACGTAGATCGCCTCCCACGGGATAATCGTAATGAACGCGCCGAACGCCGCCCATCCCGAAATGAACGCGACATTGTCGCCGAAAGCGCGGAAAGCGTATGCCATGCCGCCGCCCGATACCGGCAGCATCGCGCACAGCTCGCAGTAGCACAGTGAAATAGGTATCATGATGATCAGCGCCAGCAGATAGCCTACTGCCGCAGGCAGTGGTCCACCGCTTCCCGCCATCCAGCTGTTGATCGAAACGGCCCAGCCAACTCCGACGATCGCTCCGAAGCCGATGCAAAAGAAGTCGATCGCACTTGTCCCCTTTTTCTCTTCCATTTTTCCCTTACTAGTATACAAACTCCGGGAAAGCCCCGGAGTCTGTATACATTTGAGTTTTATATAGTTGTGGAGTATTACTTTATGATCGGCCAAAACTTAGCCAACGATCTGCAGATCTTTAGGGTACTTTGTCAGTACTTCGCAGCCGTCCTCAGTTACGATTACGAGGTCCTCTATACGGACACCGACATCTTCCTTCAGATAGATTCCCGGCTCGATCGAGAAGCACATTCCCGGCTTAGCGATCATGTCGCAGGATGGGCTTGCTTCAGGCGGTTCGTGAACAGTCATTCCGGCGCCGTGGCCTGTACGTGTGAGGAAGTACTCACCGTATCCGGCTTCTTCGATAACGTTGCGGGCAGCAGCGTCGATATCGCACATTCTTACGCCCGGCTTAACGAAGTCGATAGCAGCCTGCTGAGCCTTCTTAACGATCTCATATACTTTTCTGTGCTCTTCGCTGCAGCTCTTGTAGAATACAGTTCTGGTCATATCGCACCAGTAGTTGTTGATCGGAGCCCAGAGGTCGAACAGAACAGCGTCACCCTCGTGGAGCATCTCGCCTGCAACAGCGCCATGATGTGGCTCTGCAGCGTTCTTTCCGTAGCATACATACTGCAGCTGAATGTCCTGAACAGCTCCCTTTGACTCGAAGAACTCTTCGATCATGTCTGAAAGCTGCTTCTCATCCAGTTCAGGGTTGATGTGATTGATACCAAACTCAACGGCCATGTCGTTGATCCTTGCAGCGTGTCTAAGAGCTTCTCTCTCTGCCTCATCCTTGCAAGCCTTGCAGGCATCAATAGGGTCAGATCCGAGAACAGGAGTAATATCATCTCTCTCCATGAGCACGGAGATAGTGTGCTTCGACGGCCAGTTCTTGTCGAATCCGACCTTGCCAGGCTTGAGCTCGTCAGCGATCAGCTTGTAAGGGTTCTCGCCGTCTGCGTAGTAGTGCATCGTAACGCCTTCGATAGGATCGATGCAGAAAAGATTGTTCATGAATGCGTGAACATCTCCGTCATCCTTGATCAGAAGAGCTCCGCAGCGCTCCATCGGATTGACAATCTGTCCGATCAGCCACAGGAACGCAGCATCATCACCGACTATGATCTGTGATAATTCATGCTCTTTCATCTGTTCTACAACTCTATCGAGTCTTTCTTTGTTCATCATTTCGGTTTGCCTCCTTAAATAATGCATAATGATGATTATCGATCAGCCGCAATGGGCCGGTTCTGATG
Source organism: uncultured Eubacteriales bacterium (assembly GCA_902795265.1). Classification (GTDB taxonomy): domain Bacteria; phylum Bacillota; class Clostridia; order Peptostreptococcales; family Anaerovoracaceae; genus Crickella. The sequence continues at coordinate 4,206 of CADBKM010000046.1, read as the reverse complement.
AGTTTGGTAATTTATTCGTTAGCTGCAGCAGCCTCAGTTGCCTTGCCTTCTCTCAGCTTAGCGAGGTAGAGGCGGCGATCCTTTGTCAGGTGGCGGAATATCAGCAGAGCAACGATAGCGATGCAGAGCATTCCGATAAATGTCTTGAAGATCACTTCATAGCCTGTAAGCTCAGGGAAGTGGTTGAGGCACCAGCCATTGTACAGAGGCATGATGGACTCAGCGCTGTATCCGAGAGGCGAGATGATGAATGTAACAGCTCCCATGATCTCAACCGGGTATTCACCTTCCTCAAGGATCGCATAGTGCAGTGCCTGAGCGCTGTACATGAACATGCACAGGATCGCGATGCTTATAACAAGCAGCCACATGAACTTCATTGAACGCGGTGTGTAGAGGATTCCTGCAACGCCGATGATCATCAGAATGATATCTGCGAGCATCATTGTGGACAGGCCCTTTCTGTCTGCGATCTGTCCGCCGATCCAGCAGCCTGCGAAACGGAATCCGTTAGCAGCGTAGCCCATGATAGCAGCCAGGGCAGCAGACATTCCGAATGCAGCTGTGCAGTACGGAACAACGTAGTTGTAAGTAATGATTACGCCGTATGTCATGAACATGACAACGATAACGCACCATGTAGTAGGCATCTTCAGAGCGCGGCCGACGTTCCTGAAGAAGTCAGCATTGGAGCTCTTTTCGTTCTTGTCGAGCTCTTTCGGCAGACGCGCGTTCAGTGCGATGTAGACAATGATACCGACAGCGATAGCTTCAACTCCGTAGAAGATGATCAGAGCTCTCATGCCTCCGGCCTCACCGATCTTCTTGGAGAGTGCGGTGTAGCCCGCGAGTACCACGAGGCCCAGGAGGAAGTTCAAGATTCCTCTTGTCATGTCGAACAGTGCGTATCCTCTGCCCTGTTCCTCAGCCTTAGAGAGCAGCCTCAGTGCCTTCATGCAAGGGTTCCAGAATGTCATGATCGAGGTAACGCCCCAGAGTGCGTAGATCGCAACATGGATCGGGAACGGCGGCTTCATGAGAAGTATGATAGCTCCGATACCGGTAACGACCAGTGATCCGGAGATTGCGAGCTTCAGCGATACACGGTCCGCGACCCATCCGCCGAGGACGTATCCGACGATAGCAAGTACACCGTAGATGCTTCCGAGTGTACCCATCTGAAGGTCATCGATGCCGAAATACGAAACATATGCATCATAGTAGTAGTAACGGAAGTACGGGAGCAGATATACGCTCATTCCCGCAATTGCAACAAGGATAATGACTATCCTGTTTTTCTTATAGCCACGAGCTTCTTCCATTTCTTTCATCCTTTCCCTCAAGAAATAGCTTTAAAACGATAATTAATTTTTTATCAATTTCAAAAAAGAATCAAAGCGCCCATTTTTTCCATATTGGAAACAAATGCACGCTCAATGTCTAAAATGGAATGGTGTGAGGCGATTATCGCGATTTATAATTATTCATATAAACTGATTGCAATATTACTTAACTAAATATTTCTATTTTGGAAACAACGCAGAACCGCAGAATACTTTGGTCTGCAAGCTAAAGCTTATGTGTGCAAACAACGTTAAAACCCCAGCTGAGCATGTCGCCCAGAGAATAAAGATGTATCGGACCAGGCAGCACATGACCATCGATACACTCTCAAGGATGCTTCACATCAGTCCTTCTACTGTTTCGAAGTACGAGAACTGCAAACTCTCAATAGATGTACATACACTGTTTGAGATCGCCAGCATCCTCAATGTTTCAGTGCAGCAGCTCACGGACTACAGCACGCCGAGCAAGCAGGAGCACACTGACTCCGAAAGCCCATCGTTCTTCACCCGGTCGAACATCCTTTATTTCTACCAGTACTTCGGCCTTGATAAAAAAATCTACGCCTGCGTCATGGAGATCATCAAATCGCCAGACGACGCAAGCTACAACGTCATCATTTATTACGACGTAGATGACCTGAGCCACTACACAGACGCGAGCTACATCTACAACGGCACGATGAGATGCAACGAGCTCGCGACCCACATCTACGCGCGCAACCCGTACAACCGCGGCGACGAACTGACGATATGCGCCAAGACCCCATTCTCCACAAGCACGACCACCGAAGGGATCCTCGTGGCAGTATCGACATCGCTTCGCAACCCATATGCCTGCAAGATCCTCTTCTCGCTGAACCCGCTGCCGGTCGACGACGAGCTCCGCGAAAAGCTGTCCATATACGACAAAGACACCGCCAAAGAAACCAAGCGCGTAAACGCCCTGGTGGTTTACTAAGCCGTCAAGCTGGGGGCAGGCCCCGGAAGGGGCCCTTAACGGTGCCAGGCCCCGGAAGAGGCGACTACCAACTTAACAAACTAACAAAGAGAGGCCGAGATATAATCTCAGCCTCTCTTCTAATCTCTGATGTTTGAGTCAGGGGACGTACCCGCTGACTCACTCCAGTTGGGACGGTTCCGGTGAGTCAGCGGGTACGTCCCCTGACTCATTTTTATCCGTTTACGATCTTCTCGATCTTTGCGGTCACATCCGTGACGTAGTCATCTCTGTTGAACTCTGTCTGGAGTCCGAAACCGTTTTTAAGATCTGCGGTTCTGATCGAGATTCCGCCGGATTCGATCTCGCCTTCCTGATTGTTTGGTCTCACGGTGATCTCATCACCCTTTACCGAAACGATCAGCTGGATCTCAAGCTGCGGGTGTCTCTGGAATGTGATGTGCTTGCCGAACAGGCTGCTCATCTTGAACGGAACCGGGAACTCATCCTCATGCTGCTTGAGCATTTCGTAAAGCTCCTCTATAGTTACCGTCCGATTTGTCTTAATCTTTCTTGGAACTTCGCTGTTGACAGCTTTTTTAATATCGTCAAAAAGACCCATTGCTATACCTCCTTACTTTATATATAAAGAAGTTTAGCAGATAAAAAGAGCCGATGCCAGTCCCCGGAAGGGATGACTAACCCAAACAGACTAACTATAATTAGTAATATATTTGAACTATAGCGAGGTCGAAGTGGTCCTCCGCACTTTCTCGCCTGCGGATATGCTTTACTTTGACTACAACAGTGACAAGATGACCGCAACGCTGAAAGTACCTGAAGGCAAGGTTAACGCCGGCTCTAAGGCAGAGGTAATGATCCTCTTCGGAGGATCTTCGGGGGATGTGTATTACGCCCCGTACCTCGATATTATCGACAAATCCGACAACCCTCTCAATGTCAAAGGCAGGATCGCGACGATCAAGATAAAAGTGAAATATAGAGCTGGGGTCTGGCACCTATTTTATATATTCAGTAACAGGCAAATCATTCTTCCATAAACAGATCGTATAGCGCATCCTGCGACAGGACTCCGCGCTTCAGATCCTCCGGCAGGAGCCCCTGCTCATCCGCCTCGTAATCATCGAGCCACTGGCCTGAAGTATAGTAATCTTCAAGCGTGTCGAGCTTTGCCTCTAGGTCATCCGTAAGGCAATCCCTTGCAGCACTTACTTCATCGAACAGCGCCTCGTAGAATTCGATCCTCTCCACGCGGCTCAGTTTTCTGAACCGCTGGACGGTCTGACCCTCTCGCTCAACGGTTTCGTTCCACATATTTGCCGGCCTCGTCCACACTCCGTGATCGCCATAAAGCGCCCGGTAGACCACCATCGGCTCAACCGTCTCAGAGTGACGGGCAATATAAAGGACTTCGTAATAATTGCCCTTGAAATGCTGGTAAAGGCCCGGCTCAATTGCACGAACTGCCTCTTCATATTGCATCTGACTCATCTGCTTCTCCCTAATACTTTTTCCGCTTTATAGACCCGGCCTACCCGGCCGCAACCTTCCGGGGTCATGCCCCATTAGTCTTCCCGTCCGGTGCCTGGCACCTTCTCTGCTTTTCCTTAATCTTATTGTAAATGCTAATGCATTGCCAGCGGTTCTTTCCCGGAAATACGCATGCCTCTCCCAGTCTATTATTTTAGTAGCAGTTTACCACTAGGCGCGTGACGCATAAATTGGGTGGTTTTCTATTTTGCACCATATTTCTGTTTTTTGCTCGACTTTTTAATTTTTTTTGCGTCAATGTTTCTCAAAGCATAGTTGTGTCCATATAATGGTGTAAATTTAATTTCATAAAATAATGAGCCATGCTCAACCTGTATAATGTTTGTTACCACACAAAACCCATACAGGAGG
>CADBKM010000045.1 GCA_902795265.1 uncultured Eubacteriales bacterium | reverse complement strand
CTTGCGTGCCATAACAAAACCTCCTATGGTACATCAACTTGATACTACCATAGGAGGCTTACTTGTTACATATTTACAGACTTTTTCTCACAGTCTCTCGCCCGCCTCAACGGCCGGTCTTGTCAGGATGATTCTCTCTACTTCCTTGTTTCTGTAAGCGTTTATCGCCATCGCGCATGCAAGATAGGTCTTTCCGGTACCTGCCGGTCCTATGCCGAACACCATGTCAGCAGCCCTGATATTGTCGACATAATCCTTCTGCGCCTGAGTCTTCGGCTTGAGCGGTCTTCCTGTATGTGTATAGCAGATGATGTCGCGTGATACCTGCTTTTCATCGAACTGCTTTCCACCCGCTTCCATCTCGATGAGATAACTGAGTTTCTGTGAATCGATCTCAGGCTCGACGTTAAGAGCCTCGATAAGCCTTGCAACGATGCGCCCGGCAAGTTCGGGATCCCTGCCCCTTATCGTCAGCACGTTGTCGCGCAGTGACATCTCCGTGCCGGTAAACTTTTCTACCGAGCGGATGTTGGCATCGTAGTTGCCGAACAGCCCCTGTACGTTTATCTCTTCAGGTATGTTTAGTTTATAGTCCATACGTTTTATTTACCGCTGAGGAATTCCTTTACAGCTTTGTTTACAGCAGAACCGTCGGCCTTATCCTTGAGCTCGGCCATGACGCTCTTCATCAGGATACCCATGTTCTTCATGTTGGCTTCGACCCCGAGCTTTTCAGCGATCTCGCTGACTTTTGCCCTGATCTCTTCCTCACCCATTTCTTCAGGGAGGTAAGCCTTGAGAATCTCGATCTCCTTCTTGTAGCCTTCGACCATGTCGTCTCTTCCGGCCTTTGCAAAGTCAGCAAGAGCGTCAGTTCTCATCTTTACCTGCTTCTTGATGATCTTGACGATGTCCGCGTCATCTTCGATAGTAACTCTCTGATCGACTTCATGCTGCTTGATGGCAGCTCTTACCATGTTTACGGTTTCCTTTTTGACTGCATCCGCGTTTTTCATCGCGTCTTTGTAGTCCTGCATCAGTTGTTCTTTAAGACCCATTTTCATTCTCCTTTTTTAAAGAAAAATGCGAACCTATAAAAACCGGTTCGCATCTATGATCCTATTAATACTTACGAGCTTTCTTGCGCGCAGCTTCAGACTTCTTTTTACGTCTTACGCTTGGCTTCTCGTAATGTTCTCTCTTACGCAGCTCTGCCATAACGCCATCGCGAGCGCAAGATCTCTTAAATCTCTTAAGAGCGCTTTCCAGGCTCTCGTTCTCTCTTACTATAACCTGTGCCATATTCTTGTCTCACCTCCCGTCGTCATGGATTTTTGCGGTTACGAACCACAACGGATTGATTGTACTACTCTCAGAAGAGATTGTCAATAATATCTCCGGCCATCATTTTGCGTCTTGAATCTCCGTCAGACGCGTACTTTTCGGCGGCCTTTCCGTGTACCATCACTCCGTATACCAGGCTCGTGTCAAGAGTATTGCCCTGAGCGATGAGCGATGCGATTACCCCCGCAAGGACATCCCCCGAACCGGCGGTAGCGAGTCCTGAGTTTCCGACAGTATTGATATATAACTTCTGTCCGCTGCCCTGGTCGCGGAGCGCTATCAGCGATACGTCGGATTTTACGACCATGCTGACATCGAATTTCTCCGAGAACTTGCGCGTATAGCCTATCCGGCTTCTTGCTACTATGTTTATGTCTTCACCGCAGAGCCTTGCCATCTCTCCCAGATGCGGAGTAATGACGCAAGGGCATTTTCTCTTGCGGAGAGATTTCAAGTTTTTCGCTATCAGGTTGAGCGCTCCGGCATCAAATACGGCCGGCTTGTTTCCGGCCAGTATCTGCTTAACAAGGAGCCTTCCGACCGAATCCTCTCTGAGACCCGGTCCTATAAGGAGCACATCTACTCCGTCTTTGAACCCTTCGAAAGCGCCGAGCACGTCATCTGACTTGTACGGCACGGCAACTGCCTCAGGAACCGAAACGTTAAAAAATCCGCTGTATTTTGACGGGCAGAAGATTTTAACAAGCCCGCAGCCTGCTCTGTATGCCGCTTTCGCAGCAAGCATGCCCGCTCCGAGCATGCCGTTTGAGCTTATCACAAGACCGACTGTACCGAATGTACCTTTATGGCCGGTCTCTGCTCGCGGCACAAGCGCCTTGCCGATGCTGCTGTCGAGGAATTCGCTGTCGAGCACCTCGAGCTTGTCAGCCACGTTTTTATAGGCGTCGTTCATGAGGCCTATATCGATAACCTTGACCTCTCCGCAGCACTCTCTTCCGGCTCCGAAGAACATGCCTGTCTTGTAGCTTCCGAAAGTCACGGTAAGGTCGGCTCTTATTGCTTCACCCATTATGAGGCCGCTCGTGGCATTGAGTCCTGAAGGGATATCAACAGCTACCTTGTAGCCTGTTTTTGAATTTATATACTTTACGAATCTGATGTCATCATCGCTGAGAACTTTATTGAGCCCGATGCCGAACATGCCGTCGATTATGCAGTCATATCTGGCATTAAGGATGTTGCGCTCGATGCCCCTCAGACCGGATATCCTGACATCTCTGTGAGAATTCACAAGTATGCTCATCTGACGTTTCAGCTCGTCGCCGGCCTTGTCGATCCTGCCCGCAAAATATACGCTTACGCCTGTGTAGCCTTTCTGTGCAAGCCAGCGCGCAGCTGCGACTGCATCTCCGCCGTTGTTGCCATGCCCGGCCAGAACGAGTATCTTTGCAGATTTGTCAGGGATCCTCGCAGCCACTTCATCAGCGACTCCCCTTGCGGCGTTCTCCATAAGGACGACGCCCGGAAGCCCGGCCTGTGACGCGTATCCGTCCATGTATTTCATTCCCTTTGCCGTCAAAGCGTACATCAGAAATACCTCTCTCCGTCTGTTATGATCAATCCATCAGATCCCATCTGATAATGTTCTTGTCGAATACAGGGCCTGCATCGCTGCAGTTCAGCCTGCCCTCAGTTGTGTCAATGAAGCAGTCATCGTAATCTGCCGATTCTGCAAGGATGGTGCTGCTCATGCTGAACTGACCGGCATCAGACTTGCCGGCAAGAGCCTTGAGCATGTCTATAGAGCCACCTGCACATATGTACGGTGCATTTTTCACGGCATCGGATGCCTTGCCTTCCCTGCCGTTGCTTCCGTCAAGTGTCAGCACTTCGATCTCATTTACGAGATTTCTGAACTCATCGAGCATATAGATGTCTTTGTTTGTCTGATAGCCCAGTATCAGCTTGCACGAAATGCCGCGCACCAGAAGCGCCCGTGACAGTCCGAGCATTTCCGGAATGCCGAGATCGTCTGCTACGAGGCAGACTTCATCCGGCATGGAATCCAGATCGAAGCCGTTGCCTAGGCCCATAGTTACGATGACTTCATCACCCGGTTCCAATGAAGAAAGGATCTTGCTCTCCTTTCCGTCAGCAGGGAATATAACGGTAAACCTGTTGCTGTCGAAGTCACATACCTGATATGGTCTGCGCACCCCGCCTGCCTCTATCATAGCATACTGACCCGGGAGCCTGAAGTCGCACTCTCCCATGTCAAATGTCATCTTGTATATATTACGAACAAGATTGTGGTTGTAAACGATCTTGCCAGTCTTTTTCATTTTTATTATCTTTCTTTATTCGTTTTCTTCAGATGATTTCGCTTTTTCTACAGCCTCTATTATCGCTGCCTTGGTCGCTCTTGCACTGACCTCGACCCCCAGCTCGCGGGCGGCCTGAAGGAGTTCTTCCTTCTTCATCGACATGCTGAGTTCTTTAGGAGCCTCTGCGTCTTCTGCTTCAACGGCTTCCTCAGCCTCAGCATAGGTAACATCGACAGGGTCAGATTCTTCGGACACTTCGATGTCTGTCTCTGCTTTCACCGCCGAACTTACTTCCGGTTCTGCAGCCGCAGGGGTTTCTGCAGTCATGATCTCTACAGGCTCTGCTGCAGGCTCAGCTGGTGCTGCAGGCTCGACCGGCTGTACGTCAGGGATCCGGGCAGCAGCCTGCTCCGCCTTAACATCAGTATTTTCCTTGCGGACCGGATGGTTTATATGCACCATCTTTTCAGACTCTCTGAGGTCAACTACATATGAGTCGAGTATCTTATCGTGCCAGCCTCTGTTCTTTTCATCGACCAGGACCCAGATGTATCCCAATCCGAAAACGGAACCGGATGCGGCCTTTACAAAGCACTCTCTGAATACCATCTTCCAGAATCCGAACGGCCTTCCGTTAGAGCTCGATACCACCTGCAGGCCAAGAAGAGCCTTGCCGATGGACTTTCCTTTCGCGTACAGGATAAACTCAGCTACTACGTATGCGATAAGGAGCAGAGAAACGATCGCAATAATGATCGCCGAAACTCCGTTTATACGGTCAAGACCGTAATCGTAGCCGAAACCGTATCCATAGCCGTAACCATAGCCATAGCCGTAACCGAAATCATTTCCGAAGCCGCTCCCCGGAGGGTATGGCTGTATCCCGTTTACGGCCATTACCGATACAAATATCAGATATACAACAAAAGGAAAAACCGCATCAATACATGCAGCTCCAAACCTTTTGCCCCTTGAGGCTAGCCTCATTACCTTTTTCTCTGTCATAAGAAATCAACTCCAGCTTTTTCTTTGATTTGCAATTCCTATTGTCAGAACTACCAAATAATTATACAACACAATTGTCAACTTTAGATATAAATTTGGTGAATTTGACAATCGTTTTTAAAGTTCAAATGCATATCAGTTGCCTGATGGCCCGGCCTCTGATACGTAAAACCGCGCTTTCAGATTCATATACTCTGAAAGCGCGGATCTTTATCAGACTTATTTTTTGCGTGATCAGTCTTCGTGCGGTTCAAATCCGACAAGGCTTTCAGGCATTTCTCTGCCGCTTCTTGTGTAGTAGTCTACGAGTGCAGCTTTGATGGCATCCTCAGCGAGTACCGAGCAGTGGATCTTTCTTGCCGGGAGTCCGTCAAGAGCGTCAACTACAGCCTTGTTTGTGAGCTCGAGTGCCTCATCAAGAGTCTTTCCCTTGATAAGCTCTGTAGCCATTGAGCTTGTAGCGATAGCACTTCCGCATCCGAATGTCTTGAACTTTACATCTGCTATCCTGTCGTCCTCAACCTTGAGGTACATCTTCATGATATCTCCGCAGACAGGGTTTCCGACTTCGCCTACTCCGTCAGCATCCTCGATTACTCCTACGTTTCTCGGATTTTCAAAATGATCCATTACTTTATCTGTATACAGTGACATTATTCAGTTCCTCCTATTTATTCCAGTATTCAGGGATGCAGTGTACCCTCTTGCCAGTCTGCAGGTCTTCCCAATACGGCGACATGCTTCTGTAATACTCAACTACCTTATGTACTTTTTCTATGATGTAGTCGATCTGTTCTTCATCGTTATCTATATCAAGGCTGAATCTGAGCGATCCGTGAGCCGCCTCAACAGGAACTCCCATTCCGAGCAGCACGTGAGACGGATCGAGAGATTCGCTGGTGCATGCGCTTCCGGATGAGCACTCGATGCCGTACATATCGAGGTGGAGGAGCAGGCTTTCGCCTTCAACTCCCTCAAACGACCAGTTTACGTTACCCGGCAGTCTCTTTACCGGATCTCCGTTGAGCTGCGAGTAAGGAATGTCTTTAAGACCTTCGATCAGTCTGTCTCTGAGAGCGCTTACCTTCTTCATGTTCTCTTCCATGTTGTCGCAGCCTTCCTTGAGGGCAACTGCCATTGCGGCGATTCCCGGAACGTTGACTGTGCCGGCACGCTTGCCTCTCTCCTGCGCTCCTCCTTCGATCACGTTCACCAGCTTGATGCCGTTGCGTGCGTAAAGGATACCTACGCCCTTAGGACCGTGGAATTTATGGCCTGACATCGAGAGCATGTCGATATTCATAGCCTGTACGTCGATCGGCAGATGTGCTGCAGCCTGAACCGAGTCAGTATGGAACAGCACTTTCTTTGCCTTGCAGATTGCTCCTATTTCAGGAATAGGCTGGATCGCGCCCATCTCATTATTTGCGAACATGATGCTGACCAGGGCCGTATCTTCTCTTATTGCATCCTCAACGTCCTTTACGTCAACTATTCCGTTTGACTTAGGAGCAAGATATGTGACCTCAAAGCCCTCGCCTTCGAGCTTGCGCATTGTATGAAGGATAGCGTGATGCTCGATGTTAAGTGTAATAAGATGTTTCTTGCCTTTAGCCTTAAGACCTCTGGCGGCAGAAAGCAGTGCCTGGTTGTCAGCCTCAGAACCGCCCGATGTGAAGTAGATCTCGTTCGGTCTTGCGGCATTGATGCACTTCGCTACGATTTCTCTGGCCTCATCAAGAGCCTCCTGTGTGCGCTGTCCGTCGCTGTGGAGACTGTTAGGGTTGCCGTTGAACTTGTCGAGACATTCTATCAGTTTGTCTCTTGCCGTCTTACTGAGGTAAGTTGTAGCGGCATTGTCAGCATAAACTCTCATCTGAATTGTTCCTCCTGGATATCTATTACTTATTATTCTGCCGGGTCACAGCTCTCGCAGTAATCGCCCAGCATTTTTTTCCGGTTGCCTTGTATTATGTCCTCGAGTGTGATTGCGCTCAGATAATTCTCGATAGCCTTATCGAGGCCTGCCCAGAGCGGCAGCGTGCTGCAGGTCGCAGCCTTATCGCACTGTACGCCTTCCTGCATGATGCAGTTGACCGGAGCCAGTGTGCCTTCTGTAAGTATCAGAATCTCATCGATAGTGTACTCATCAGGGCGGCGCGCAAGCTTGTATCCTCCATTCTTGCCCCTGAGGCTCGTAAGCATGCCTCCTTTATTAAGAATGGCAATTATACTCTCGAGATATTTCATGGAGAGCTTTTCTCTTTCAGCGATATCTGAAAGTGAAACGAATCCGTCTCCACCATTGCGGGCAAGATCCACCATTACGGTAAGCGCATATCTGCCCTTTGTGGATACCATCATGTCTGAAGCACCCCTTTCTGTTAATTAGACTGTTTTTACCAGACAAATCCTACTCTTTTAGTAGGAATATGTCAACATGCATTTTTTCGATAATCTTTTGTTGTGCTCCGATTGATTTTTGACAGTTGTGCTCTCTATAATATAAATGGAGAAAAATGGTAATCGGCAGTTTTCTCAGAACCATAGAGCGGAAGGAAAGTATTTTATGGCGATATTCTATAATATTGTGGCCTTTCTCGGCGGTCTGTCCATGTTCCTTTACGGAATGAGAGTCATGGGCGACGGTCTTAAGAGTTCTTCGGGCGGAGCAATGCAGACTGCCCTGGCCAAAGTCACCAACAAGCCTGTAATGGGATTTCTTCTGGGCATGCTCGTCGCATGCATAATCCAGAGTTCGACCGCAACGATCGTAATAACCGTCGGTCTGGTCGGAGCCGGTCTTCTTACATTTCATCAGTCAGTCGGCATAGTTCTGGGGGCTAACGTCGGAACGGCCATTACAGCCCAGATCATCAGGCTCATGGATGTCAGCTCGGGTATGGACAGCCCTCTTTATTTCTTTAAAGCTGATAACCTTGCCCCTCTGGCCCTTATAATCGGCATCATATGCATCATGTTTCTGAAGTCAGGAGCCTACAAAACGATAGGCTCGGTGGCATGCGGATTCGGAATACTCTTCATGGGTCTGATCTACATGAGCAATGTTGTTTCGGGCTTCGGAGAATCTCTCAGTCATCTGCTTACGGCGTTTTCGAACAATTATGCGCTCGGATTCCTGTCAGGCGTATTTGTGACCGGAATAGTTCAGAGTTCATCAGCCGTCGTCGGAATCATTCAGTCTATAGCCAGTTCGGTCGGAGTGACCTTCAGTGCCGTATTTGCCGTGATCATCGGCGTCAATATCGGAGACTGCCTCACCACATATCTGGTCAGCCGCATCGGTGCCAAGCCGGTACAGAGACGCACTGCAGTTGTGCATATCGTATACAACGTCTTTGCCGCTCTCATCTGTTTCCTGCTGGTCTTTATCGGCCGTAAAACCGGCCTCATAAGTGATGAGCTATGGTCATCGACCCTTAACTCAGGCGGTGTAGCCAATATCCACGGCTGCTTCAGACTCATTCCGGCTGTTCTGCTGCTGCCTTTGTCAGGCCTGTTCGAGAAGATCAGCTGCAGCATCGTCAAGGATGACCCGGTCAACGAAGAAGATAAAAACGCCATTGCAGCTCTTGATGCTCTCGATGAGCGCCTGTTTTCATCCCCTGCTCTCGCCCTCGATCAGGTCGAGCGCGTTGTAATGGAGATGATCGATATTGCAGGTCACAACTATGATTCAGCTGTTCATCAGATATATGACTACGATCCTAAACGGAACAGCAGAATACAGGCGCGTGAACAGCTGCTTGACAGCATGACAGATGCCGCGAACAAATACATCGTATCGCTGTCGCCGTATGTTACAAGGGATATAGACCATAAACATCAGAACCGCGTGCTGAAATCGCTGATCTGCTATGAACGTATCGGAGACCTTGCCGTAAATATCGCAGACGAAGCAGACGGGCTGCAGAATGAAAACAAAGAGTTTTCCGAAACTGCTCTGAAAGAGCTCCGCATTGCTTTCGACGCCGTTTACGAGATCATGGACATAACTGCAAGAGCGTATAAGGCCAAGGATGCCTTGCTTGCTTCAAAAGTCGAGCCTCTTGAAGAAGTGATCGACGATCTCGTAGAAGATCTGAACGCAAGGCATGTCTACAGAATGGTAAACAGGATCTGCGACCCAATAAACGGCATCTTCTACCAGTCCATACTCACCAACGTAGAACATATCTCAGATAAATGCAGCGATCTCGCGGTCTACGTACTCGAAGGAGAAAAGAGCGAGATCTTCGGAAAAGAGCATTCATATCTTCACGAGCTGCACCATTCAAACAATATGGATTATATGAACGCTTACGCTGAAGCTTACAGCAGATATTTCGATCCTCTGAATGCTATCCCGGCGGCCGAAACCGAGTATGGTGAAGCCCTGCAGGCTGAAGACGATCCGGCTGAATAGCACTACGGGCGCCCTGAATTCGTGAAATACAAAAATGCCTTCGCAATGAACTGCGAAGGCATTTTATATTTCTGCCCGGTTTTTTTACTCGGTAAACCGCTTCTCGAAATTTCCGTAGATCTTCGTTCCCTCATTTACCATCACAAAAGCGTTCGGATCGACCTCATTTACTATTGAGATGAGATGCGGAAGCTCGTATTTCGTTACCATGGTTGTAAGCACATATGTGTCCTCGTCTGTGTATCCGCCGGCACCGTGCCAGTACGTCAGTCCCCTTCTTACCTCGCTGATGACCTTGTCTGTGATGCCCTCTTTCTTCGTAAATATCATCACCTGAACATTTCTGTTCTGCGTGTGCTGATAATCAAGTGCCAGAGCATTTACGACGGCGAATATCATTGAATAGACGACGATCTCAATATCGAAGAGGAAGAAACATACTCCGTAAATAACTGTATTAATGGCGATGGAGATCTTCCCTACGCTGAAATTCGGATGCGTCTTTGACAGCGCAACTCCTATGATATCCTGCCCGCCTCCGGAGGTCCCTCCTTTGAGAACGAGACCCGCGCCCGTACCGGTCACAAGGCCGCCGACAAGGCACGCCGTCAGATAATCGTCAAAGATCGGTGCTTTCGAAACAGGTACCAGCGACATGCACAGCGAAGCTATGCCGATAGATACTATGGTCGTTAAGCAGAACTCCTTGCCCAGAGCCTTATATGCCAGCACAAACAGCGGCATATTGATTATGTAATAGATGATACCCAGATAATCGATACCCGGTATCTGAGGCACATGAAGCACATTTACAAGCAGCATTCTGAGAAGCATCGACAGCCCTGTAAAACCGCTGCTGTAAAGGTTCATAGGTGTGATTATCATGTTGATACCGATAGCGAAAAGCAGGTTGCCTCCTATAACGAGAGCCACTCTGTTAAGCATGTGCCGCCGGTCTGCGGAGCCGATAAGGTTTTTCATAGTCCGTTTATATGGCTTTTTACTTTGCCTTTACTTTCTTCCAGTAATTGCTGTACAGCTCTGTTGATGCCGGATCGAGAGTCACAAGTGACTCGCAGCGTGCGACTGTTTCCTCATCAGGGAATACGGCTTTTTCTTCAAGGTATTCTTCGTCTATGAGATCAAGCGCCGCTTCATTAGGTGTCGTGTAGTAGAGATAATCAAAGTTTGTCGCAGCCACCTCAGCTTTGCAGAGGAAGTTGATCCAGGCCTCAGCACGCTCCTTGTTTACAGCATCTTTAGGGATGACCCACGAATCAATGAAAAACTCCGAACCTTCTTTAGGAATGACGAATTCCACATCTTCGTTAAGTTCTTTAGTGTAGATATACTCACCGTTCCAGACCACGCCTACGGCTGCAGATCCGTTTGCCAGAAGGTCGCGGGCAGAGTCATTGGCATATTTGTATACCAGCGGTTTCTGACGGATGAGTTCTTCGGCAGCGGCTTTGATCTCTTCTTCATTGGTGGAGTTTTCCGAATATCCGAGCTTTTTGAGACCGATCATGAAAGCATCGCGGACGCTGTCAGGCATTACAAGACTGTTTTTGAACTTTTCATTCCAGAGATCGTCCCATGAATCTATCTCTACATCGCCGACCATTTTTTTGTTATAAAGAATTCCCGCGATTCCCAGCTGATAAGGGACCGAGTACTTATTGCCCGGATCGAACGCCTCGGACTTTTCCATATAGACATCAGCAATGTTTCCGAGGTCAGGTATATTATCCTTGTTGAGCTCGGCCAGCATGCCGTTATCGACCATGCGCTGTATCATATAGTCTGAAGTGCAGATGCAGTCATATGTGGTCGCGTTGTTTTCAAGCACGGTATACATCTCTTCTGCAGTATCGTAATAATCAGGGATTACTCTGATGCCGGTCTCAGCTTCAAATTCTTCAAGAAGCATAGGATCAAAGTAATCGCCGTAGCAGTAAACGTACACTTCACCGTTGACTCCGCTCCTGCATCCGCTCAGCAGGCTGGTTACGGAAACGAGCATGATAAGCGCAGCCATAACTGCTGCAGTCTTTTTAAACAAGCGATTGGTTCTTATCTTTTTCATCAATATATGCGACCTCTCCTGTTACCCAAATACAAAGTCAGCTTATTATATACTATTCACACCCTGTATGTAATTACAGATAAAAGAAAAAGACTGCCGACACCCGGATTTGAACCGGGGGTGAAGGTTTTGCAGACCTCTGCCTTACCACTTGGCTATGTCGCCATAGAGTAAAGGGGTTCCGCAGAGCCCCTTTCTATCTTGGCTAGGGTAGTAGGATTCGAACCTACGAATGACGGAATCAGAATCCGTTGCCTTACCGCTTGGCTATACCCCATCAGCATCAATATTTTAACACATTACGCGATCGTATCAAAGAAGAATTTGGGGTGGATGGTGGGATTCGAACCCACGAATACTGGAGCCACAACCCAGGGTCTTAACCACTTGACGACACCCACCACACGGGGTCTGGAAGTCTGTAAAAAGTGGCGACCGGGAACGGGCTCGAACCGTCGACCTCCAGCGTGACAGGCTGGCATTCTAACCAGCTGAACTACCCGGCCGCAAAATGGTGGGCGC
>CADBKM010000044.1 GCA_902795265.1 uncultured Eubacteriales bacterium | reverse complement strand
GCATCGTTCCGTCATTTGGTCATTTTTTGCATTTCTCTGAAGCACTTGAAATCACTGCATTACAGCGATTTCAGGGTTCAACCGGGCGCACCAGCAAAGCAAGGGCCCTTGGATCATTTTC
Organism: uncultured Eubacteriales bacterium; assembly: GCA_902795265.1. Lineage (GTDB taxonomy): Bacteria > Bacillota > Clostridia > Peptostreptococcales > Anaerovoracaceae > Crickella. Next base: position 11,303 of record CADBKM010000044.1, on the reverse strand, counting down.
CAAGGGCCCTTTTGAAGCTATATAATGCGCATGCGCGCTCAGTTCATTATCTATGCTCTGTTGAACTTCTCCTTAGGCTGTCTGCAGCGCGGGCACTTCCAGTCATCAGAGAGGTCTTTGTTTTTTACTTAAGATACTGTCCGAAGAACGCTTCAAGCTTGTCCCAAGGGATCACTTTATCCTTACCGCCGTCGTAAAGATCTGTGTGGACCGCGCCTTCTATCGGCATGAATTCCTTGTTGTCAGTGTACTTGTTGCCGTTGATCATATCTTCATATGCATCCTTGCCGAAATAGAAGGAATGGGCCTTTGTTCCATGAACTATAAGCACGGCATTTCTGATCTCGTTTGAATATTTAAGGATAGGCTGATTCATGAACGATTCACAGCCGATGACGTTCCATCCTCCGTTGGAGTTGAGCGATCTTTCATGATAGCCGCGGTCTGTCTTGTAGTAATCGTAATAGTCAGCTACAAAGAACGGAGCATCCTCAGGCAGCGGATCGACTACGCCTCCGCCAAGTGCATATTCGCCGTTCTTAAGATCTTCAAGTCTCTGAGCGCATAAAGCTGCTCTGTGTGCATGGCGCTGCTCTTCTGAATCTTCCGAATCGAAATAGCCTTTGGCATTGACTCTGGTCATATCATACATCGTCATTGAAGCGGTTGCCTTGACTCTTGTATCGAGAGCTGCTGTATTGACTGCAAGGCCGCCCCATCCGCAGATGCCGATGATGCCGATGCGTTCAGGATCTACTCTGTCATTCAGAGACAGGAAGTCCACTGCTGCCATGAAGTCCTCAGTGTTGATATCAGGCGAAGCCATGAATCTCGGATATCCGCCGCTCTCACCTGTGAATGACGGATCGAATGCGATAGTGAGGAATCCTCTCTCTGCCATGGTCTGCGCATAGAGTCCCGAGCACTGCTCCTTGACCGCGCCGAAAGGTCCGCATACAGCGATAGCAGGAAGCCTGCCCTCAGCGTCCTTTGGCACATACATGTCAGCCGCAAGAGTGATCCCGTATCTGTTAACAAAGGTTACCTTGCTGTGATCTACCTTCCCGCTCTTTTCAAATGTCTTGTCCCAATCCTGTACAAGTGTGAGTTCTTCTTTTCTGATCATTTTTTCTCCTCCCGTGAAGATCCGTATATCTTTTGCTTACAGTATGTCCTGTTGAGTTCTTCGTATCAGATTGTCCATCCGGTCCACATTGCGCTGCTTCTGATGCATTTCATCGATCAGCCCGCACCTGCACCTTTTGAGACAGATCAGGATTTCTTCATCCAGACCCGCTTCCAGTTTGCACCGTACCAGATCTATGTCTGCAGCACTGCAGCCGGCAGCTTTCATATCCGATATTATTGATTCAGTGTTTATGCTTTTCATGTCATGATAATATCGCCTTGCCGCGATATTCGCTAATGAATATAATGAATACATGACATTCTGATTGTTCATATCACACAGCTGTATTTATTCGGAAAGGATACGTCATTCATGGAGATCAGGCACCTAAGATATTTCCTTGCAGTTGCAAGAGAGGAAAACATGACCAGAGCAGCCGAGATGCTGCACGTATCTCAGCCTACGCTTTCAAAGACTTTGAAAGTACTTGAAGATGAGCTCGGTAAGAAACTGTTTACCAGACACAGCTTCAGCATAGAGCTGACGGAAGAAGGAATGCTTCTGCGTGACCGCGCAGAAGATCTTATCTCTATGGCGGATAAGATCGAGCAGGAATTCACCTCGCTCGATGATATAACAGGCGGCGATCTCTATCTCGGACTGGCTGAATCCTTTCAGATAAGATACCTGGCCAAAGAACTGGGCAGGCTCAAAGCCGCTTATCCGACCATGAATTACCACATAACGAGCGGCGATACAGAGCAGGTAACAGAAAAGCTCGACAAGGGTCTCCTTGACTTTGCAGTCATCTGCGAGCCTCTTGACGAGCGTAAGTACGATTTTATTGAGTTTCCGGAAGCAGACATCTGGGGTGCGGTCATGCCTGAAGATCACCCGCTTGCTTCCCACAAGGCAGTCACCATAGACGACCTTGCGGGGCTGCCTCTGTTCTGTTCTGAGCAAAGCTGGAATTATGAGATAGCGGACTGGGCCGGCAAGCGTCAGAACGAGCTCCACCTCGAAGGATCGTTCCGGCTTTCATATAACGGGTCAATTTTTGCACGTGAAGGTCTGGGCATACTGCTGACCTTCAGGCACCTTGTCGACTGCTCAAAAGGCAGCGGTCTTGTTTTCAGGCCCCTTGATCCGGTTCAGGAAACACGGTTATATCTTATATGGAACAGGTACCAGGCATTTACGCCTCTTGCCCGCAGGTTTCTTTCGCAGATGCAGCAGGCTTTCGTGTCCCCGCGAACATAAATTGCTGCCTCCGCCGTTGATTATGGCAGCATTCATTTCTATTCGGACACTATCAGTAACCGGCATTTATATCTACAAGATGCGTCAGTTCTCTGCCTTCCGCATAGCGCCTCAGGTTGTCGCAGAATATTTCTACTGTTATGTCGACCGTTTTCGGCAGCCCCATGTCTCCCGATATATGCGGGGTCAGGATGCAGTTTTTAGCGGTCCACAGCGGATGCCCTCCAGGCAGCGGCTCAGGATACATAACATCGAGCGCCGCTCCGGCAATACAGCCTTCGTTCAGAGCTTCGATCAGCGCTTCCTGGTCGATCACAGTTCCGCGTCCTACGTTTATGACAAAAGCCTTCTTCGGGAGAAGCGCTATGCGCTCAGCGCTCAGCAGTCCCTCGCTTTCGGCTGTCCCCGGAACGCAGAGAACCAATACGTCTATCTGCTCCTCTTCGCTGCGGCTGCTCATCACATCATCGAACTCATCCATTCTGAACACAGCGTCAAAGCAATCGCGCGAAGCACCGCTCCTGCTGAAGCCGATCACCTTGCGAGCACCGAGAGCCTTGTATCTCTTTGCAGCGTTCTGCCCCAGATTGCCTGTACCGACAACCGCTATATTGCTTCCTTCGATCGACCTTACTTTTAGATCGCGCGTCCAGCCGCGTTCGGCGATTATCTGCTGATATTCAGGCATGCGCCTCATAAGCATGAGCGTTACCATGATAATGTGCTCGGATATGGTAAGACCATATGCGCCCGAACTGTTGGTAAGAGTTATCCTGTCTCTGTCAAAGCCCGCACTTCTGACAAAATGCCCGATTCCGGCAGAAACCGAATGACACCATTTCAGATGCGGCATTTCTTCGAGCAGACCGCCGTCATCGATATATGCTGCCTCAGCGTCACTCACGTGTCCGTGCGCCTCTTCATTGCTTTCGAAAAACTCTATCTCGAAGCCGCATTCCTCAGCAGCTGCGCGCATCTGCTGTTTATTTGATTCCGCAAGGAACTCACCTACGGCGTAACACTTTCTCATGGATCCCCGTTCTCCCGTTTTCTATTTGAACTCAACCTTCAGAGTATACTTCGATGACAGGTTTGAGATCACCGGCTGGAATATTTCCCAGATCGAATGCTGAGCAGCGATCCTGGCATCTTCTGCCACATTTTCCTTCTCGAGCTTCTGAAGCATTCTCTCCTTTGCCTGTGTCTCCACCTCGGCCTGCTGTTCAGGTGTCAGCTTTATGTTGCCGAAGGCAAATGCCTCTTTCTCGACCTCACCGAACTGGATGTCTTCGCTCGGAATATTGATAGGCTCGAGCTGAGGTTCAGGCACTTTAAGCGTCACCACTTTAGTCTCTTCGTCAAGCGTTATATCGTCTGCAGTCAGTCCGCTGAGGTCTACAGTATAAACGGCTTTTCCGTTATATGTTATTACCTGGTACTTCGAGAACGCCTTTATTTTGAAGAGCCCTGCCTGTGTCAGAGTAGCCACGTCGGTAACTTCTCTCGAATATACCTCAAGCTTCTTGAGCTGCTCTTCGTCGCCAAGCACAGCTTCGGCAAAGTCAGCAACCTTATATCCGAATATTCTGTGATTGATGAGAGTCAGATCGTGATCTTCGACGGCTGTCTCTGTCGTGAATAGAGACCTGAAAGCATCCTTTACCGCAAGGCCATGCATATATGCTGTAAACACCGTGAGAATGAGCATGCCTGCGACGATGCCGACAAAGAATGTGCGAATGCGGGCAAACCATCCTTTGCGGCGTCCTTTTCTTTCCGCCTTCTTAAGAGCGTGCTTCATTTCATTGTCGTTCATTTCACTCATCTCATTGCCCTCCTGTTCAGACATATCCGGACAGATGCATTATATTATAACAGATGGTTTTTTGCCATCTGTGTTCCGCTCTGCACCAGCTCTCCCACTATATTCAGGAGCTCTTTTCTCTGTTCTTTCGGAATGTCCTTTATAGTGTTCAGCATGCGCTCGGCCGATCTTAACTTGTTTTTTTCGATCTCTCCGAAGGTGCCGGCACCTGTTGCCTCAAACACCGAAAACACGGTATTTACGAACATCTCCCGGGAGTCATCGTCTATCTTGCTCAGCCAGTCCCGCTGCGAATTGGATATGAAGGAACCTATCACCGACTGTTCCGCGCTGACGAATCTGTTTCTTTCTATCTTCCATGTCAGCCCGTCGTGCTGCCCGATCCCCTTGGCGGAGCTCTCTACGATTCGGTGTTTTGCGCCACTCGTCAGCAACATCCCGATGATGGATGTGTCAGGAACGATGCTTATCACCTTTGGAAGTATCTGCTTGTATTCATCACGGGCCATGACCTCTTTACGGAAGCCAGGGCCGTCATTTGTATACACTTCGATTATGCGCTCCTGCACTGCCTTGTCACAGAAAGCCGAGGCAAACACCGCAAAGTTGCCCCCTTTTGAGTGACCGCCCACGCGAAGAGGCCTGTCGATCCTCGCACCGACCTCATTCAGATAGCGGACGGCGCTTTGCTGACCTTCGGTTACCGGCATATAGCTCATGTTGAAGTCTTCCTTCCAGCCAACCACCGTGCTGTCAGTACCCCTGAATGCGACATATGCGCTGCCGTCATCGAGCAGAAAAGTAACTGCTGCGATCTGCATGTCCGCGTCCGCATTTACCACATCTATATACTTGGTAAGCTTAGTGCCGCCGAAACGGGCTCCGGTCAGCATTCCGTCCATCAGAAGAGGACATCTTTCGATATGGTTGCTTTCCGCAGTCACATCATCTCTGGAATGTGTCTCGAAGAATCTTTTATCTGCAGTTTTAAGAGATATTTTTCTGAAGCTGTTATCCAGTATGCCGTCAAAGTTTGCATATGCCAGTTCGGCAAGCACCAGGTTATCTACTTCATTGAACGGATCCGCGGAGAAAGGTACATCCCCTCTCCATTCAAGATACTCAAATACATCTGCCATCAGTAACGCCTCTTTCTGTCAGCAGGCAAAACGCTCAGCCAGCTTTTCCACGACTTCAATATCCGACGGGAGCCACCTCACCTGCAGCGGATCGGTGAGAGGGAGCCATTTAGCCGCCTCGTGTTCGAGCAGGGTAAGGTTTCCGCTGACTACACTGCAGAGAAAACAGTCCATCGAAAGGTGGAATTCCGGATAATCGTACTCCACGGTCATCAGGAACTCATCGACAGATATCTCTGTATCGAGCTCCTCTCTTATCTCTCTTTTCAGAGCCTCTTCAGCGGTCTCCCCCGTCTCGACCTTGCCGCCCGGGAACTCCCACCAGTCCTTCCACGCTCCGTAACCGCGTTGTGTGGCAAAGAGCCTGCCGTCATTTATTATTATAGCTGCTACAACTTTAATTGATTTCATAGTTTAGTCTCCTGTTATTCTGTCCCTTACGCACCCAGCGTCGGCTGGTCGTATTTGAACAGAATACAGTTTATCTCATATATGTCGTAATTTCCTGTCTCGATGCAGTACTCGATTATCCTGTCTGACATCAGGCTCGGCGAGAGCGCGAGCCCGGCACGAGAGAGCAGGTCTCTGGTCTCATCAATGCTGAGTTCAAGAGCCACCGCGAGCGCGAGCGCCGTTTTCTTGCTCGGCGAATAATCCACATTGCTCCTGATCTTTGAAAAATGCTTTCTGTCTATATTCGCTTTTTTGTACACCTCGGGATCGCTCAGTCCGCGCCGGTCTATCAGCATAAACAGGTATTGCTGAAACGTCTTGTCCATGTGCCTGAGTCTCTCGTCGAGCGATTCCTTCATGGATGGAAAAGCTCCGGTCGCGCGGCTTTCAAACATCCGCGGAGACATCACAGGCGCAGAAACTTCCGGCAGATCACCTTCAGGCGCGGGCATGGCATCTTCCACGATCAGATCCCGGCGTCTTTGCAGCTCCGAACGCGGAGCCGCATTATACTGCACATCTTCATCTCCGATATACAGTCTTATATCCGAGAACAGCTTGCCGGAGACCTCGAACGATTCCCTGTCATATACGACCAGCATCACTTCCATTTCGTTCGCCAGCAGAAAGCCGCTGATCTCCGAGATGGCTATCCTTAGCGCCTCATCCTTTGGAAAGCCGTAAGTGCCTGTCGCGATCAGCGGAAAGGCTATGGACTCGCAGCTAAGTTCCGCGGCAAGTCTGAGTGATTCCCTGTAGCACGAAGCTACGGTCTCACGCTCTCCGTATCCGCCGCCCATCCAGGCTGGCCCTACTGTATGGATTATGTATTTCGCTTTAAGATCGAACGCCGGTGTACAGGCCGCCTGACCCGGACGCATAGGACCGATCTTCCTTCTCTCTTCGAGAAGCCTGTCCCGCCCGGCAGCCTTGTAGATAGCGTGATCGACTCCGGCGCCTACCGCGACATCCGGATTAGCGGTGTTGACTATGGCATCTGCCTCTACGTTTATTATGTTATTGCGAATTATCTGAAGTGCCATATCGTTTCCTCTTCATTCCCCGGCTCTGAATACGCCAGCAAGGCAGCGCACCACACAGGCACGCTGCCATCTTTAATAATACACCATGAACCGCTGTTGCGGAGAATTTATCAATTCCCTAGAGCGCTCTGCTGTTGTAATCTTCACGTATCTCATCGAGATCGTCCAGTTCCAGTGTATAGCCTCTTGACATCTTGATCATCGATTCGGAAACCACGCTGAAGTTCTTGGCAATTCCCATCTCATCATTGTGGAATCTCGCTGCCCTCTCCGGCGCTATACCGATCCTGCCGGCGAGTCCGACCGCATCCATATTTGCTCCGAGGAATATGAACTCCCATCCGTATCTCTTCTGCTGCCTTTCGATCATGCGCTTGACTCTTCTGTAGTCGAAGATCACGCTCGCGTTCTCCATCCCGTCAGTAGTGATGACGAAAAGCGTCTTCGACGGTCTGTCCTCTTCTCTTGCGTATTTATGTACATTGCCTATATGGTGGATCGCGCCGCCGACCGCATCCAGAAGCGCCGTGCTTCCTCTGACATAATATGTGTCGCGGTCGAGTTCCTTCACCTTGTCGACCGGAACTCTGTCGTGCACTACTTCCGAGATGTGGTCGAACAGCACTGTCGACCAGATTATGTTATCCGATTCTTCCTTCTGCTTTTTGAGCATGGCGTTGAAGCCCCCGATAGTATCTGCCTCCAGGCCTCCCATCGATCCGCTCCTGTCCATGATGAACACAACTTCGACTTTATCATTTCTGTTATCGTTTCCCTTTTCCATGTCATTGCCTCCTTTTCGAATAATCTATGTACCTCGCTCACCGCGTATCTCAGTACACCTTGCTTGCAGGTTTATAGTACTTTTTTCAGGAGGAAGCATGGTCGCCTGCCAAGCGACAAAAGGACCAGTTTCGATGTTTTTTCGAAAATGGTCCCTTTTGTGTTGAAATGTTTTGAAATGTTTTGATCAGCTGCGGCCGCAGCAGTTTTTGTACTTTTTGCCGCTTCCGCACGGGCATGGATCGTTTCTGCCTATCTTCACGCGCTTTACCTGCGCGTTGTTCTTCTTGGCAGCGCCCGCCCCGCCGTTTTTCAGCGACATGATGGCTACCATTTCATAGTAGTCATGGCCGCGGTTGTCTCTTACGCGGCAGTCACGGCTCATCTCGATATAGAGCTCAGTAAACTTGAATCTGATCTCATCTGAAGGGAATTCGAATTCAGACCCTGTCACGAACGAATCCACAGCATCGTTGATGCGCATATGGTTATTAACAGTCTCATAGAGATCGTGCAGCTTCAGTGACGCAGTATCTGAATCGCAGCCGAAGTTATTCTCGATGAATTCCTTAAGCTTCTGATGTGAATCGAGGCTGATGAGGCTTCCCTGCTCGTAAAGTTCTTCGACTTCCTCGATCGTCGGTACATAGTACGTAAGATCGCCCTGCACCTGCTGCTCGAGGAATTTATAGTAGTCATCCTTCTCAAAGCCGTTCAGCACGAGGCGCCCGTCTCTCTCGGTAAACCACTGATAATAAAGCGGCGTCGTGTCGAAGAGATCCATGATCTCTGTCATATCGGCATTAGGGTATCTGAGCGCGAACAGATCGCGGAGAGCATCGTAAGACATTACGCCGTAAAGATACTTGCCGGCCTCGATACACTTGTACATCCAGTTGCGCTTGCGCCACTTAAGGATGAGCTCATCGGAGCGCACCTCTTCATAAGCTGCGCGTACTTCTTCAGGTATGATCACCTTGTCGCCCGGCTCACAGAGAACCAGACCTTCCCGTTCAAGGAGCTGAGCAAGTATCTTATCCGTCTCAACTGTCAGTATAACGCCCGCCGGTCTGTCGAGAAGGAAGCGGAACATTGCCATTTCACTCTCGCCAAGCGCGGTCAGTCTGTCTTCGAAGCTGAGTGTCTGTTCTGGCATTGTATTAGTTTTTTCGTCCATAATTATCTGTTCCGTTGGTAATTGCCCTTAATTACTGCTTGGATGCGGCATGTAAGCGTAGAGATTCATAGCAAGTGCGTTGATAGGCATGGTCTGCAGCCATACTTTTCCAGGACCGGTGACTATTGTGTTGAACAGGCCTTCTCCTCCGAGGAGCACATTCGTTAAGCCCTTTACAGTCTGGATATCCATGCTGCATGTTGCTTCCATGGCTGCTACGTATCCGCTGTCTACGATGAGCTGCTCACCTGCACCGAGGACTCTCTCCTGAACGGATCCGTCGATCTCGAGCCATGCGTAACCGTTGCCGGAATACTTCTGCATAAGGAATCCCTCGCCTCCGAAAAAGCCTGTAGCTGCTCTTTTCTGCAGATAGATATCCATGTCAACGCCCTCTGTAGCAGCGAGGAACGAAGTCTTCTGCGCGATGATCGGAGTCTCGCTGATGTTGAATACCATGATATCGCCCGGGCAGTGCTTGGCAAGTGTGAGCTCGCCCGCCTGCTCAGCTGTATAGTGGTTGAGAGCCAGCGACTCACCGATGATCGCCTTCTTGAACATGCCACCAAGGCCGCCTGTTTTTGTCTCCATCTGGATGCCCGGAGTCATCCATGCCATGGCTCCGCTCTGGCACTTTATGCTTTCTCCCTGCTCCATGTGCAGTGTCAGTACCGTAAACGGCTGATTCTTGATTTCGTATTTCATATCGTTCTCCTTTTATTGATTAGCTACTAATTAAAGAGACTGCCTCACGCAGCCTCTCCGAGTTTCTGCAATGTTATTATACACCTCCGGCCGCTGCCATATGTGTCGTATAAATGATTCATAAGGAAGGCCGCGATCCGGCTATTCCCTCTGCCCGATTAAGGTCGCAGCAAATATGATCGCGGCTCCGGCTATCTCCCTGGCACTCATCATTTCATGCAGGAACAGAGCACCGAATATCATGGCAAACACCGCCTCAAGGCTCATGATGAGAGCCGCAGTGGAAGAATCAGTATACTTCTGCCCTATTATCTGCAGTGTATAGCCTCCGGCGGTCGGCACGAATGTCTGGTAGAGCAGCACCGGAATGCCCGCCATAAGGGCCCCAAGTGTCGGTCCTTCGGCGATGATCGCAATTATGAGTCCCGCAATGCCGCAGAAAAAGAACTGCGCCTGCGAGATAAGGACCGCATTGTCTTTATCGACGAAACAGTTTACGGCTACGATCTGAGCCGCAAAGCCGGCAGCGCTCACAAGTGTCAGCCAGTCACCGGAAGTCGCCCCGCCGATTCCGCCCTTGAGGCTCATGACTCCGAATCCGAAAATCGCCAGTGCTATGCACAGCACGGTGCGCCTGTTGACTTTACTGCCTACGATAACGCTGAACAGCGGTGTGAATACTATATAGATAGAAGATATGAAGCCGGACTTGCCCGCGCTTACCGTCAGAAGCCCGATCTGTTGAGTCGCCGTTCCGATGAGCATGAAAAATCCGCAGAAAATACCCGCCTTCAGAAGGCGATTTTTTCTGTAATTTATCTGTTCGCGTGAGCTGCTTTTTGGCGATAGATATCCGCTCGTGCGAAGTCCGCGCATCGCAACCGGAGTCAGCACGACAGCCGCCATCAGCTGCCTTACCGCGTTGAAAGTCATAGGAGGCATTACCTCGTTTCCGAGCTTCTGCGATATGAAGCCCGTGCCCCAAAGAACTGCTGTAAGAAGCAGTAAAAGATTACCCTTATTTTTGTCGCTCATGCGACGATTTTACACAGAAAACAGCTTGACTTCAAGCCTTTGAACGCTTATACTAATCGAGCGTGTGTGCTGATAAACGCAGACGCAGCCGAGGCAGGCCACAAGGCCGGCAGCCAAAGCACTAATAATTTATTACTAGTCATGCCGAAACAGAAAGGCTGAAGACGGTCTCTCCGAGTAGGCGGACCGAAAAAGATCTGCAATAAAGCAGTCGTACCCCAAGCGGACGCAAAGCATATAGGCAGATCCGAGTAGGTAGAAAGGAATCAAGATGAAGTCTTACATCGCTAAGCCATCTGATATCGACCGCAAGTGGTACGTTATCGATGCAGAAGGAAAGACTCTCGGAAAGCTCGCTGTAGAAGCAGCTATGATTCTGAGAGGAAAGAAAAAGCCGACTTACACACCGCACATCGACACAGGTGATTACGTAATCGTAATCAACGCTGAGAAGGTTGCAGTCAGCGGCAAGAAGGAATCCGACAAGGTCTATAAGAGACATTCCGGTTATCCGGGTGGACTCAAAGAGACAACTCTCGGCGAAATGAGAGCGAAGAAGCCTGAGGAGATCATCCTCCACGCTGTTCGCGGAATGATGCCGAAGGGAAGACTCGGACGCCAGATGTTCAAGAAGCTCAAAGTTTACGCAGGCCCGGAGCATCCACATGCAGCTCAGAAGCCTGAAGTATGGACTTGGTAAGAAAGGAGGAGCAGACAATGGCAAAGACTATGTATCAGGCAACAGGCAGAAGAA
>CADBKM010000043.1 GCA_902795265.1 uncultured Eubacteriales bacterium | reverse complement strand
CTGATACTTCTCGCCTACGAGAGTCCAAGGCTCAGGCTGAGTCTGCTTGAGACCGAGGCTGATCTTGCCCTTCTCTTCGTTGAGGGAGAGGATCTTGACATTGATGATGTCACCGATCTTGAGTACTTCTTCAGGGTGTTTGAGCTTGCCCCAGGAGATCTCTGAGATGTGGAGAAGTCCGTCGACTCCGCCGATATCTACGAATGCGCCGTAGTCAGTGAATCTCATAACCTTACCTTCGACGATGTCGCCGACGTTCAGGTTCTCCCAGATCTCAGCTACAGCTTTGCGCTTCTCATCAACCAATATGGCCTTTCTTGAGAATACTGCTCTGTTACGCTTGGTATCTACTCTGATTACTCTGACATCGAAAGTCTGACCGAGGAACTCTTCTGCGTTTTCGACATATCTGTCGGAAAGCTGCGACATAGGGATAAATCCTGTGATCTCCTTGTAAGCTGCGATGACACCGCCATTTACTGCTCTTGTGAGTGTGACAGTGATATTCTCTCTGTTTTCCATCGCTGCTTCGAGTTCTGCATAGTTCTCAACAGCCACAAGTCTCTTTGTCGAAAGCATGATTCCGCCTTCGCCGTCATCGGACTTGATAACCTTCGCCTTGATCTCGTCCCCTACCTTGTACAGGTCTGCGAGAGTCTGACCCTCTTCCATTGCTACCTCGTCTGACCTTAAGATACCGTCTTTCTTGCAGCCCATGTTGACGATTACGGAATCGCTCATAACCTGATTGACTTTTCCGTCTACGATATCGCCCGGCTTAGGTAAACGTAAAGATTTCTCAATGTCATCCATGAAATCCATCATTGGATTCTGTTCCATACCTTTGTTGACATTTTCGCTCATTTGGGAAATAACCTCCTTGATAATCCATTCGGGCGTAGATGCGCCCGCTATACAGCCAATTTTAGTATATTTTGTCAACCTATTCAACTGTTTATTTTTTGCATTTTCAATAAAAATGCTGTTTTTGTTGTTTTTTTTGGCTATCTCATACAGCTTTCTTGAATTTGAGCTGTGTTCGTCACCTATAACCACCATGGCATCTACGCGTGATGCAAGCTCAGCGCAGCTCTCCTGTCTGTCGCGGGTCGCATTGCAGATAGTGTTGCGTACATCGCAGCTGATGCCTGCTTTGTCAAAAGCCGAAAGTACGTCTTTAAGCAGTTCTTCCTTAATGGTGGTCTGGCATACTATTATAGGTTCTTTCCCTTTCAGGAGCTGCGCGACATCCTCAGCTTCTTCAGCATCGCCTATAACGATGGCGCTGTAACCGCACCAGCCGTTTGTCGCTTTTACTTCCTGGTGATTCCTGTCGCCTATAACTACCACCGGTATTCCGTCATCGTGAGCTTTCGATACGATGTCGTGGATCTTTTTTACGAATACGCAGGTTGTATCTATGAGGTGTATTCCCTTTTCTTCCGCTTTGAGGTAAAACTCGCGCGGCTCACCATGTGACCGTACAATTACAGTATCTCCCGCTTCGGCCTCGTCAAGTGAGCCGATCATCGTGACACCCATCGATTCGAGCCTTTTTACAACATCTTTGTTATGTATAAGATAGCCGCATGTAAAAAGACGCCCTTCACGCTCTGCTTTTTCTGCTTCGCTGAAGGCCATGTCGATCGCTCTGTTTACTCCGAAGCAAAAGCCCGAATGTCTGGCTCTTATTATCTCCACCTTGTTCTCTCTTTCAAAACATGGCCGGCGGTATATCCGCCGGCCGCGATTGTTCACATATGTTCAGCAATAAATGCTTTCAATGTTTTCCGATGACTTAGAACTTGCCTGCAGTAGCTGCTTCCTCGATCGAAACAGCTACGGATACGGTCATTCCTACCATCGGGTTGTTGCCTGCTCCGATGAGACCCATCATCTCAACGTGAGCCGGTACTGAGGAGGATCCTGCGAACTGAGCATCGGAATGCATACGTCCCATAGTATCTGTCATACCATAGGAAGCAGGACCTGCAGCCATGTTGTCAGGATGCAGTGTACGACCTGTGCCGCCGCCGGAAGCAACTGAGAAGTACTTCTTGCCGGCTTCGAGTCTTTCCTTCTTGTAAGTTCCTGCTACAGGGTGCTGGAATCTTGTCGGGTTGGTCGAGTTACCTGTGATGGAAACGTCTACGTTCTCGTGCCACAGAATAGCAACGCCTTCCTGTACGTCATTTGCGCCGTAGCAGTTGACTTTAGCTCTTGGGCTTTCAGGATCTTTTGAATAGCATTTTCTGAATACTTCTTTCAGCTCGCCTGTGAAATAATCATACTCTGTCTCAACGTAAGTAAATCCGTTGATTCTCGAGATGATCTGAGCAGCGTCCTTTCCGAGACCGTTCAGGATTACTCTGAGAGGTTTCTGGCGGACTTTGTTTGCCTTGGAAGCGATTCCGATAGCTCCCTCAGCAGCAGCGAACGACTCATGGCCTGCGAGGAATGCGAAGCACTCAGTGTCTTCTTCGAGGAGCATCTTGCCGAGGTTACCGTGTCCGAGACCTACCTTACGGCGGTCAGCAACGGAACCAGGAATGCAGAATGCCTGGAGACCTTCACCGATTGCTGCAGCAGCGTCAGCAGCTTTGCGGCAGCCCTTCTTGATAGCGATGGCAGCACCTACAGTGTAAGCCCACTTTGCGTTCTCAAAGCAGATAGGCTGGATGTTTTCGATCATGTGATAAACATCAAGACCTGCATCCTTTGTGATCTGCTCTGCTTCTTCGATTGATCCGATACCATACTCAGCCAGCTTGGAAAGGATCTGTTTTTCTCTTCTTTCGTAAGATTCAAATGTAATCATGTCTCTTTCCTCCCTGTCTTATTCTTTGCGCGGATCGATCAGTTTTGCAGCGTCGGCTACGCGTCCGTACTGGCCGGATGCCTTCTCAACAGCTTTTACAGGATCATCGCCTGCCTTGATGAAGTCCATCATCTTGCCGAAGTTGAGATACTTGTATCCGATGATTTCATCATCTTCATCGAGTGCGAGCTGTGTGATGTAGCCCTCTGTAAGATCGAGATATCTTGGTCCCTTTTCAAGGGTTCCGTATGTTGTACCGACCATCGATCTTGTTCCCTTACCGAGGTCTTCAAGGCCTGCTCCGATCTGGAGTCCGCCTTCTGAGAAAGCGCTCTGCGAACGTCCGTAAACGATCTGCAGGAAGATCTCTCTCATTGCTGTATTGATAGCGTCACAAACGAGGTCTGTGTTGAGAGCTTCGAGGATCGTGAGACCCGGAAGGATCTCAGCTGCCATAGCTGCGGAATGTGTCATTCCGGAGCATCCGATAGTCTCAACCAGAGCTTCCTGGATAATGCCGTCCTTAACGTTGAGTGAAAGCTTGCAGGCTCCCTGCTGAGGTGCGCACCAGCCGATACCATGTGTATATCCGGAAATATCGGATATCTGCTGAGGCTTTACCCATTTTCCTTCTTCAGGAATCGGAGCAGAGCCATGGTGCACTCCCTGGTGCACAGGGCACATGCCTTTCACTTCTGCTGAATAAATCATAATACTAACCTCCTGATACTCAGTGAAATTGATTCTAGCTCATTCGCGATTATTTTATCTCATATGAGCAGATACAACAAGTTCCGATTTTAATAAATGAGCCTAGATTTCAAAATCGCAGGCTACCGATCCGCTGCGCACTTCGTGCATGCGCTTTTTTACAGGCATATGGACCGGGTGCGTCTGATACGCGTCAAAAGCTTCTCTGTTTTCAAACAGAGTGACCAGTGCGAGATCGTACGACCTCTCGCTGTGAAGTATGTCGGCACCTGCTTCAAGTTCTAACATTCCTTCGATCTTTCCCTTCATGCCGTAGAAATTCTTCACCAGCTGAGGTATTTCATCCTTGAATTCGTCCTTTATTCTGAACATCACTATATGTCTGATCATAAAAAAGTCTGCCCCTTTCAGTTCAAATTACACTTGACTGATTATAAAGGGTGCAGACAGATGTTTGCAATATCAGTTCATGCTGTTTTCAAGCCTCAGGATATTCTTGTCGAGGAACATCTTCAGCCTGTTCATATCGCCCGGCTGGGCCGCTTCACGTATGCGTTCCGCCATCTCGCGTTCTTCTCTTATTTCCTTATTCAGGATCCTGTCGGCGAACAGTACTATCTTATATCTGAAATCCAGTTTTTTGACATCCGGATAGTAAAGCAGTTTCAGACTGTCCGTGTCTATCTTTCCTCCCCTGGCATATATTAGCTCAGGTTCAAGCAGATAGCTTTCTGCTCCGATAAGATGATCCGAAGTGTTTTCGCTCATGCTTATCAGATTCCTTAGCAGCAGCAGTTTATCGTACAGTTTCATGTTCAGCGGATCAAGTCTGACCAGCCCCGCCGGCTTATAGCTGAAAGAGTAGTTGCCGCTTTCCTTTACTATCGACATCCTCACAAAGTTTTTGCAGTAGTTTTCCGTAAGTATCTCCTCAACATATGACGGAATATCATAATCAGTCATATCCTGTCTTATTCTTTGCATGGTATATCCTCCCGTTTAACCTCCGCACTTGCTGCAGGCAGTATAACCGCGGCGCAGCGCAGTTCCTTTTTCGATTTCTATGTAGTTTCGCTGTAGCGACGGGCAGCCTCTCAGATGATAATCTTCTCCGTCTGACGGGAAGTAATATATAAGAGTGCCCATTCCCGCTCTGCTGCTGTGGCAAAGCGGGCACGATCTGTACTTTCTTTTAATACTTCCGGAAAGAGCAGCACTCGTTGATGCAGCTTTTAGAAAAGTACATCCTTTAGAGTGATATTTTTCACCCCGTTTCGGAAATATATACACCGGTTCCGCATCACAGTCTTCGAATTCTTCGGCGCTCATATTGCTTTCGTCACGCTCTCTGCCGACATATGCCCTTGTCGCAAGCGCAAGATCGTAGTCTGCAGCGGCGTTTATTCCGAGAGGATTATCAGTTCTGAGCCTGAGCCGTATGTCAACGGCAAGGATCTCATCGATGCCCCATCTTTCGCACCGGAAGCCTGCATCAGTAATTAAAGCGGATCCTATCTGCGAATGTTTCTTTGAAACAGATTTTTTTATGCGATAAGGAAGTGTCACGGATGTGTCAGCCATAGCCGCCTCAGCTGCACCAAGTCGCATTTCCGATGCCGCCATGAACGCGCAGTCTTCGATGCAGGCATACATGAGGATTACAGAACTCATAACGATGACCGCAATAATAAATACCGGCAGAGATATTGCCGCCTCCAGGATGTAACTTCCCCGTTTATTTGTATGAATCTTCAAATTCATGGCTTTTACCATTTACATCGATGGTGAATCTGACTCCGGTGTAGTATTCCATCATGTTGAAATCCGCATAATACCTGTACTTCATGTTTATCTGTATAAGATCCATTATCCTGAGAAGTCTGACGTTATCGTTCAGCGCCATGACCATAAGCAGCACATACTCATCATAGTTAAGGCCTTCCCTGAACTGTGTCACTGTAGTGACTTTTCCTGATAGGTCTTCGATCTCCTCACTCTTTTCTTCAAGAAGTTCCCTCGATTCCTCATCAAGCTTTTTCTTTACCTTATCTGAGCCAAGGACTTTTCCTATATCAGTCTTCCATTCATCAGGCGATTTCATGACAGGTACTCTGAGGTCCTGATAAAGATCGTTCAGATCTTCTTCTGTCTCCATTGCTGCCCATGCTTCTGCGATAAGCACCTGAGTGACCGCGCCAAGCGGACCGGGAGTTATGGTCTCTGCAACAGTAACGATCAGTTCGACTTTTGCCGGATCTTTGTATAATGCTGCTAGATTAAGTGCATTCCTGGCGATGAACAGTCTTCTCCTTACAGCTCTGTAATTCGCTTCGTCATCCATACTGCCTTTGATGACGTACTCCCACTCATTTACCAATAAATGTTTCTTGTCGTCCGGTGTGGTCACATGGTTATCGAAGCATCTCTGCAGCAGAAGTATCTCTGTTCCTGCTCCTGACAGATACCCGGCCAGTCCACTTTCATCCCCCACTGATTTCGCCTTTTCAGCGAGCGTCTCACCTGACACGCTGCCGCCCGCACCATGTGACGGCAGCGTATCAATGACTACCGGATTGCAGATGACACGCCCCTCTTCATCGAAGCCTTCACCGGTGTCGAGGCCCCTGCTTTCTCTTCCTCTTCCGTTAATAATTTCAGATACCGCAATTCCTGTGGCACTGAGTTTCAATGCTTTTCTGAAGTTTGCCGGGTCTCCGAGTTCATAACCTGTGAGATCTGCGTTGGCTCCTTTGATATGTGCGTTCATCCTTCCCTGCATGGAATAATTCAGATATGAGTCAAGCTTTGAGGAGACTTCATCATCGTTACCGAAATATGCCATGATAGAATAGTCATCCATGAGATGAATATCGTATTCGGAGAGTATCGCCCTCGACCATACCCGGCCGAAAGCTTCACACTCGCTGCTCACGGTCAGATCGCGTGATACCCCGATTGCCGCCGCGATGCACAGGGCAAATCCTGTGAATACTATGGCCAGCATTACCAGGGATGAACCTCTCTTTCCGCACAGCCTGCGTGCTTCGCCGGTATTCATTATCAGTTCAGTCAAGTGCTTCACCGCTTCTTACCAGAAAATCCTCATTTATCAGATATGTTTTTACATCGATCTGTTTGCCTGCACTCTTCCTGAGCAGGCCGCCTTTAAGCAGCACAACCTCTGTTCCGGTTTCGTAGGTGCGTATGGCCATTCCGCTGTAGCTGTCCTGCATTTTTAGCGCCTGTTCGTGCTCATTTATACCTGTAGTCAGTATCTCAATGTAGAATACGAACATCCTCACAAGAAGCATTGCGGCAAGTATTATTACCGGAAGCGCTATCGCAGCCTCTGTCATCTGTGATCCCTTTTTATTTCTCAGATGCAAAAGCTTTTTCATCTTTAAAAATTGGCCGCGTCAAGGTTGCCGAAAATGCGGTTTACGAAATCGACAATAGAAGATTTGAAAATGATACCGACAGCTACGGCTATTGCCACAAGTATGGCAACCTGTACCATTTCCATTCCCTTCTTATTGCCGATCACAACGGCGGCTTTTGTTATTATCCTCTTCATGTTTATCTCCTTTCGTTTACATGCCCAGCATTGCCGGTGCCATCGTTATTACTATCAGTACTATCAGCAGTGCCCCGAGCGGATAAGACATCTTAGTGTCTATAGACTTCCCGCGTTCTCTCGCTACAGCCTTTCTTTCATCCCATAGATATCTGCTTTCGCGTTCAAGGCTCGTAATTACATCACTGCCTCTTTTCTCGTTCTCAGTCAGTATCGCCGCAATTCTTATCATCTCTTTTACATCATGTTTTACGGCGTAATCGTTGATGACCTGAGCAGTGCTTATGCGGTGTTCTTCAGTCGCGCTGCCAAGCTCTGCTATATCACGTTCAAATGGGCTCAGCTGCCTGCCGCATTCCGAGTAACCGGAGCTGATGGTATCAAAGGCATCACTTAGTATGAGGCCTGCATTCATCATAAGATAAAGCTGATTGCAGAAGCGCGGGAGTCCTCTCATTATTGCTCTGCGCTCTTCTGCCGCAGATCTGTCGCCCCTTGCAGCACTTGCGATCATGAGTGTAATAAGAGACACATACATTACAGGTATAAACGCAATCGCGGGTCCGGGCGGACGTTTTATTCCTGACCATCTGAGAGATGAGCCATCAGGCAGACTGGCCGGAAGTCTGATCTTCTTTTTCCGTGAATACTCAATGCTGCTTATCATGTTGTCTACAGCAGCATCAAGCTGTGCTGCCCTGCTGTCCTCATCATCTTTGACAGCAGCTCTTTTTCCGCCTGATACAGCCTGCAGTGTTATGGTGACATCGCGTCTGACTGTTTCCTTCCCGTCATTTATCTCTAAGCTCAGATCATATCTCTCGCTTTGTTTCAGACTTCGCCTGTGTATCCCTGTGATATTTCCGCTGCCGTCTGCAATGAGGCTGCCGCTTCTTTCGGGTCCGCGCACAGCAAGTGCCAGTATCAGAAGAGCAGTAATAAGCGATACCGCATATATGCCTGACATCAGTTTTTTGTCTTTCTGGAGCTCTTTAAATCTCGACATTCGTTATCCTCTGTATAATTGCGTATATCCCTATGTTGGAAGCCAGTACTGCAGTCATGATTATCCGGCCTGCAATCGTCTCATATAAAGGTGCTATATAGTCAGGTGCAGTAAGGTTCAGGAACAGTATTATAAGTGCCGGCATGATGAATATCACAAGGCCCTCGCTTTCTTTTCGCTTGACCAGCTCCTCTATCTCCCTGTCGATGCTCATCTTTTCCATTATGACGCCTGCTGCCTTGCCGAGGGCTGTTATAAGGCTTGCTCCTGTAGTCTTGCAAATGGCGTAAATAGTTACAAAGTCTCTTACGTCTTCAAGGCCTGATGCATCGGAAAGATCACGGAGCACGCTTACGTCATTTTCTCCGCCCGTTTCGATCCTTTCATATGCTTTTGCCAGGTCTGCTGCCAGTATCGATTTTTCTCCGTATATGTTCAGAAGAGAAGGTATCGATTCGTGTATAGCGTCCTTCATGGATCTTCCCGCTCCCAGAGCCGTTGAAGCCATGAACAGAAAATCCTTGAATTCGGCCATATACTTTCTTCTTCTGTTTCTGATGATGCTCTCCGTTACGAAGCTTTTGATTCTTCCGGAAAGAGGGATCACCACTGCAGCAAACAGCAGGTTCCTGTACATCAGATATGAGACGGCAAGGCCTGCCGCTGCAAGCAGCGCGTAAAAAACAGCGTTTTCCCTTTTGCTGAATTCATACCGTGACAGATCAGTCATTTTTCTTCACCTGCGCTGTTCGTTCTTCCTTTCATCATGCTGTCATATCCGCACCTGACCAGTCTTTCTCTGTCGATAAGACCATTTCCTGTCGGCTCAAGTGAGCCGCCCTCAGTCGACTTATAGAGGTAGTTGAGCTTATAGTCTGCTCCGTCAAAATCTGTCATTTCCGCTACCTCTTCGACATAACGTCTGCCATTGGCATCCCTCCTGAGGTGTATGAATATGTCTATGGCATTTGCTATCTGATTCCTTACTGAATAAACAGACACCTGTGAGTCAGAAAGGTACATTGTCTCAAGCCTGTTAAGCATCCCCTTGATCGAGTTGCCGTGTCCGGTCGACATGCTGCCGTCATGGCCTGTATTCATTGCCTGTATCATGTCTATGACTTCTTTTCCGCGTACTTCACCGACAATGATGCGGTCAGGCCGCATTCTCAGACTGGTTCTGATAAGCTGTGTCATGCTCACCTCTCCCTTGCCTATTGAATTTGCCGCACGGCACTCCATCTGGACCTTGTTCTCGATATGGCTGATCACAAGTTCTGCCGAGTCCTCTATTGTTATGACCCTTTCGCTGGGCCCGATATAGGCCGTAAGCGCGTTCAGAAAAGTTGTTTTTCCTGATGATGTGCCCCCGCTTATAAAAATGTTGTATCCGCTCCTTACGAGCGCCGCGAGGTCTTCTGCACATTCCTTTGACAGGCTTGCACAGCCGACAAGCTCGTCCATTTCTATCTCTTTCTCTCTGAACTTTCTTATCGTGAGTATCGGACCGTTGAGAGCTACATTTTTGAGAACTCCGTTTACTCTGAAACCGCTCGGCAGTCTGGCATCGACAATGGGATTGGCTTCGTTGATCTCTCTGTGTACATCCGATGCGAACATTCTTATCATTTCTTCGAGTTCATGACATGAAGTAAAGGCATCATCCACCCTTACAAGTATCTTCTCTCTTTCGACATATATGCGTTCCGGACCATTGACCATTATTTCGTTTATAAGAGGGTCTTCAAGAAGATCGGCTAGTATTCCGTACCTGCTCGTCAGCCTTTTTCTGAGACTGTCGATAAAGATCACAGTTTCATGAGAACCGGTACTCAGAGATATCTCTGATGCAAAGAATTCGTCTTCACATTTTGTAAGGATATCTTCATCCGAAGGCGGACTGTCAGCCTCTGTTATCCACTTCCTTATGACTCTGACTATCCTGTCTATCTCACTTCCGTATTTCTTTATTGTTTCCGTCCGAGTTGCTTTCATTTCTCGCAGTTCCGTATATCTGTTTCACGCAGTCATCCATGGCGAAAACATCTTCCGTATCGCCGGTGATCTTTACCCTGATAAGTTTTTCCGCGGCATCCTCTCCTATCATTGCCTCCGCTCCTGTAATGCGCCGTCCGCGTTCAAAGAGGACTATGTTATCAGACTCTTTCATGATCGAAATGTTTTCGTTTCTGAAGCAGGTACCTATGTCAGCTATTATCGTGTCAAAACGCTTTGACAGACCGAATATCAGAGTTCTGATCTCATCCTCATCCAGGTAAGCAACAGGATTTATACCGTGAGGCAGAATAAGAGAAGAGACCCCATAGCTGTCAGTAAACGTAATTCCGTCTGCACCTCTGTCACGGCCGCTCCGTATAGAATAAAGCAGTCTTGAAAGTCCATTGCTTCGCCCGGTTTCATTGATACCGTAATCGTTGATGTACGATAGAGGCAGAATAAGAACACTTCCGCCATGCAAATAGATGATCTGTCCGGCAAGCGCTCTGCAGCGCTCAGAAGCATATGAATCAGTCTCACAATACACAGAGATAAGCTTTGAAGTGTGATCCATGCCTTTCAGATTACCGTGAAGACGATTGTAGACGATTGACAATTCCGAAATGATTTCCGGAATACTGCAGTATTTGAAGATGGTGTTGCACCCTTCAGGCAAATTGTCGATAGCAGATGAAATAACAAAGACCGTTCTGGGCAGAATGGCCTGAAGCACCTTTCTGTCAAGCTTAAAAGGAGGAATATCAGTAAGAATAAGACTGTCAGGATCAGAACTTACTTTGTTGCTGATTACATTAACAAATATATCATTATTGTAAGATGACAGTTTTTTAACCAATGCTTCTCTGTATGCAGCATCCTGAATCAGAATTCCCAGCCTCATAGCGACCTCCTGTGCAGCTAACTATACGGGAAATCAAAAGAAAAAACTGTACAGATATAGCCATGTAAAAAATGTCGTAAATCATGGAAAAAATGTAGATTTGCGGAATAAAAAAACAGGCCTGAGCCTGATCTTGTGGTGCGGACGAAAGGACTCGAACCTTCACACCGTAGTACCAGAACCTAAATCTGGCGCGTCTGCCAATTCCGCCACGTCCGCATATTGAATAACATATTGAATAATATAAAAAGGGAATCTTCCGATTCCCTCTCTGTCTGGTGACCCCACCGGGACTCGAACCCGGGTTACCGCCGTGAAAGGGCGATGTCTTAACCGCTTGACCATGGGGCCTAAGAAAAAAGCGGCGACGTCCTAATTTCCCAGAGGGTCACCCCCCAAGTATCATCGGCGCTAAGGAGCTTAACTACTGTGTTCGGGATGGGAACAGGTG
>CADBKM010000042.1 GCA_902795265.1 uncultured Eubacteriales bacterium | reverse complement strand
AGCGGCATATTCACTGGATTACAAAAGCCCTGTCCGATACAGGATCGAACAAGGCTTCTGATGCTTTTTTCAGTGTCTACTTTTAGTTGACAAGTTCATCACGGAGACATGGTGCGCCTCGAGATGATGCTTCGCTTTGGATACTACATCACGGAATCAAGTGAGCATAACGCGGAGTACATGCCATATTTCATCAAGAAGAACTATCCTGAGCTGATAAGCCGGTTCAATATACCTCTTGATGAATATCCACGCAGATGCATCTATCAGATAGAGGAGTGGAAAAAGCGCGGACGCGAGCTTACACAGGATCCTACACTCAAGCACGAAAGATCGAGAGAGTACGCAAGCTACATCATCGAAGCAATGGAGACTGATAAGCCTACAAAGATCGGAGGAAACGTTCTGAACAACGGACTGATCACAAATCTTCCGCACAATGCCTGTGTAGAAGTGCCATGTCTTGTTGACCGCAACGGGATCCAGCCTACAGTGATCGGTGACCTTCCGGAGCAATGCGCTGCGCTGAACCGCACCAATATCAACGTCCAGCTTATGACCATCGAAGCAGCACGCACCCGTAAAAAAGAGGATATCTACCGCGCCGTCATGCTGGATCCGCATGCTTCTGCCGAACTGTCAATCGATGATATAGTCGCTATGTGTGATGAAATGATCGCGGCTCACGGAAGCTGGATGCCGGAGTTTTCGTAAACACATAACGTCTGATCCATACATCAATGCATTTAAAAAGGGCCGTCACACTGTGACAGTGTGACAGCCCTTTTTAGTTCTTTATTTACTTCAGCATTGGCCCAAACAGATGTATATTGAACCAGTCTATCATCGGCCCCATCATAAAAGCTGAAATGATCGTACCTATTCCGATCACAGCCTTAAGTCCTGATGCTTCCTGTCCTGAAAGCAGAAACAGCGCAACGCCCAGGGCAACACAGGTGAAATCAGTCATTATACGCACATACTTGAAAACACCCTTATGCCAGGTTTCTGTTATTATCAGGGCTATTGCGTCGTAAGTCGAAACGCCCATATTTGCGGTAAAATACATCGATGCTGCGACGCATGCTATAAGCACACCTATCAGAAGATATGCGACCCTGACCGCGAGTGAAGGTCCGGGTATTGCCGCGGCTAAGATATCGACGCCAAACTGCACTATGTAGCCAAGCAGGAACAGATTGATCAGCGTTCCAAGCCCTATGCGGGCTTTATCAAACACAAGGCTGAAGATGAGCAGTACGGCATTTACCAGTACGTAAAGAGTACCGTACTTTATGGGGATCAGTGCGTCAAGTCCGCTCATGAAAGCCTGAAACGGGTCTACGCCGAACACGGCCGATTTGAAGAAGCTTACTGCAACTCCGGAAAGCACGACTCCGACCACACACATTATTACTCTTTTTTTAAAGAGAGGATCTTTGCTCATCTTACTTTCTCAACTCACTGATAAAACGTTCGAACGCTGCCATTCCCTCATCTGTTCTCTTGAAAACTCCTGCATCTTCGAGGACTGCAGCAAATACTTTACCGGTCTCCTCCTCGGTAAGGCGCCCTGCCTCCAGCTCACCCTTAAGGCGTGCAGGCAGTACAGCCAATCCCATGACCTCGATAAGACCTATGTTCTCTTTCTTGATGTGATGCTTGTCGGCATGTGGATGGAAGACTCCGAGAGGATTCTCTTCTGTCGTTATGTTATTGCGAAGCACGAGGTCCATCTCGTAAGCCTCACCCCTTCTGCGAGCTATAGGAGTGACCGTTGAATGCTGCTCACCTTCGGTCTCATGGAAGATGAAAGCCGATTCGTCATCATATGCACGCCACTTATCCAGTATGAGAACAGCAAGATCTATCAGTCTTTCCTTGTCCTTGGAACTAATCCTGATGACTGACATCGGCCATTTCACGATACCGGCTTTGACATCTTCAAATCCCGGTACGGAAAACTCCTTTTCGACGCCGGCACGAGCCATCGCGAATTCATAGTTGCCGCCCTGATAGTGATCGTGGCTCAGCACACTGCCTCCGACTATAGGAAGATCGGCATTTGATCCGATAAAGTAGTGCGGGAACAGCGTCACAAAATCCAGCAGGTTTGTAAAAGCCTGCCTGTCTATATGCATAGGAATATGTTCCTTATTGAAGACTATGCAGTGCTCGTTATAGTAGACATAAGGGCTGTACTGCAGGAAGAAATCCTTGCCCCCTATGCTGATCGGAATAACCCTGTGATTTTGCCTTGCCGGGTGATCCAGTCTGCCCGCGTAGCCCTCGTTCTCTGCGCACAGCAGGCACTTCGGATATCCCGAAGCTTTCGCCTTGCCGGCAGCTGCTATTGCCTTAGGGTCTTTCTCAGGCTTGGAAAGGTTGATAGTTATGTCGATAGTTCCATACTCGGTATCAACCGTCCATTTGCGGTCCTTTGCGATACGGTCGCGCCTTATGTAGTTTGTATCTCCGGAGAATTCATAGTACCAATCGGTTGCCTCTTTAGGTGAAGATTCGTATCTTCCGTAAAATTCTTCGATGATCTCGGATGGTCTCGGAATCAGAAGTCCCATCAGTTTTGTATCAAAAAGATCAAAATAGGTGGCTGAATCACCGTCGATCACACCATGCTCAAATGCATATCTGCACAGACGATCGAGGATCTCCTGAATAGGCGGAAGCTCTCCGTCTGCCGGTACAAGACCGCTAAACCCATCTGCCTGCAGAGCCTCAAGTATCCTGTTGGATGCCCATACCCTGTCTTCATCTTTCAGCCAGTTCCTTCTGACTGCGTATTCTATAAGCTGTGATACAGCAAGCTCCATGTCTGCCTCCTATTCTGTAAGTGCGCACCCGCCGACCGGACGGATGTATGTGACTCTGCACGCGCCTTCTCCAAGCAGCGAGTCCATGCCTTTTTTGAATTCATCTACCATGTCGAGCGGCACAAATGCCTGGATCGTTCCTGCGAATCCGCCTCCGTGGACTCTCCTTGCGCCGCGGCCTCCGAGGTAGTAACGGGCCATGGCAAGAGCTACGGCAACAGGCTGGTTAGCAGGATCCCTGTATGTATCTACATTCTGAAGATACATATACGACGAATGCCCGGAGCTGCTGACGAGGCTCAGGAAGCGCTCAATATCGTGCTTCTCGAGGGCCTCCACCTGCTGCTCTACTCTGCGGCAGTCGGTATAGTAATGCATGGCGCGCATTACAGCCCTGTCTCCCATCTCTTTTCTGAGAGCCGGCACATTGGCATAGAAGTCGCTCTCATCGACTTCGCTCAGCACTTCCTTGCCGAAATACGAAGCGATGGATTTCATCTCTGCCGGAACAGCGGCATAATCGTCCGTAAGGTCTGCATGATCAGCACCGGTATCAACAATGCAAAGAGCATATCCGGTGTCTGCAAAATCTATGTCTACCGCATGGTATTCAGGGTGATCCTTATCTTTGAAATCGATAGCGACTATTCCGCCGATGGCGCAGCCCATCTGATCGAGCAGACCCGATGGTTTACCGAAATAGACGTTCTCGGCATATTGGCCGATCTTTGCTATCTCTGCCGCCTCTATTGCGCTTCCGCAGAAAAGACCGTTTATGATCTCGCCGATGAGCACCTCGAAGCATGCGGAAGATGAAAGTCCGGAGCCTCCCGGTACATCTGACGTAACATATGCGTCAAAGCCTCCCAGTTCGAAACCCTTCTGCGATATAGCCGCCAGCGTGCCGCGAATGATCGCTTTCGTTGAGTTCTTTTCTTCTATTTTCGGGAACAGATCTGTGATCTCCACCTCAGTGAGTCCGTATCCCTCCGAAAAGATCCTGACTTTATCTGTACCGTTCGGGGCAGCACATGCTATAGCGTCAAGATCTACGGCTCCCGTGAGCACCTTGCCGCGCTGGTGGTCTGTGTGATTGCCCCCGATCTCCGTTCTGCCCGGCGCGGAAAAGATCACGGCTTCAGCATCTTCATTTCTCTTAAACTCGTTGATAAAGCCGTCCATCACGCGCGACATTCTGTCGCGGTATGGCTGAAGCTCATCTGCGGGCCTGCAGTAAATATGGGATAAAACGTCATCGTATCCGCCTTCTGCAAGTTTAATCTTTATCGCCCTTATCGTCTGCATAATTAAATCTCCTTGCTGATATCAATCAAAATAACTGCCCTATGGTTCACAGTAGCCGCAAGGTGTATAGCCCTGCGATGTAAGTTCTGTGCGTGTAGCTGTAACTGTCTTCTTGTTGTGCTCTGACATCTCCTTTACGCCGTCGCAGGTCGGGTAATGGAAGACTCCCGACCGTGTATTTATAACATAAGTTCTTGCGTCCTGTACAGCCTGTTCTGATGTCGTAACGATTCCTGTCTTATAGTTTATCTCGGCTTCAGGCGTCACATTGAAGCAATAGACGTTGAAAGATATGCCTTTTCCTTTATCTTCAACCGACCTGGCGATCATCTGAACACCGCGCGGCACAAGCTCATCATCCCTGAACCACGGCTTAGCCATATAGAGCACGTGATTGCCGGTGTTCCAAATATAGTGCTCGACTTCCTCTTCGAGAGGCCTCATTCCATCGTAATTGAGATAGTGGGTGCCTGTCACCAGATTCGAAGGATTCGCGTTTTCATCAGAAAGAGCCCACGCAATAAGATGACAGCGCTCCCAGTTCTGGGCCTTTGCCCAGCCCGACGGATGCACGGATGAAATGTCGCCGCGATCCTGCCCTTCAGGCGGCATGGTCTCTTCGCCCAGGCATCCGTACGCGTAAGTGCATCTGCCCAGATCATCAAGGCTGCCGTAGTACTCGAATGGAGTAAGTTTGCCCGAGTTGATACCAGCCCGCTCGTAGACATCATCAGGGAATTCAGGCACACCATCGTTTACCTGTACATAGTGATTCCCTTCCCACTCCGGAAGCTCGCCGGCCTCAAGGTCAAAGCTGCCGGCTTTTGCCGCGCTTCCGCTGTCTGATCCGTCATCTTCGCCTTCTTCAGCACTCTGATCGATAGCCTCGTAGCCAAGCTTCTGCATAAGCGCGTCTCTTGCTCCTTTTATGAACGGAGTATCGGACATCACAAAGAACGCTGCTGCGATCAAAAGCACAAGCAGCAAAGCGAGCGTGGATTTCTTATGCGTATTTCTTTTATTGCCAGTTTCTCTCATTCCCTTGAAATTTGTGAATCTGCGACACCTATGGTGTATGAGTCTCAGAATAATGCAGTACCGTACACCACATCATCCGAATTCCGGATTAAATTCATTAAAATCCAGTCAAATGGTGTACGTTCCGGTGGCTTTAACCAGTTCATACACCCATTTTATCAAAAAGGGTGTACATTCGCTGGAATTCCAGGGAACCATACACCCTTTTGCCTTTTTTCTGCGTTTTTTAATCGTACTGAGCCTGTTCAGGTGTACCTCCAAGAGCTTTTTCGAAAACCATACACCCTCAACAGAAATACCGTCCGAATTTCGTGAGTAGCTCTGCTTACTTCTGCTCAGTTCTGGATGCAGCGATATCCTCGCCTGTCCATCTTGCGTTTGCAGCGATGCCGAGCATCTTGTCTTTGAGCTCCTGCTCGATCCTCGTAAGCTCTTTCTCGGCCTCTGCTCTTGCGACCCTGCCGTCTTCCTGGATCTGCATGATCTCGTCGAGTGCGCTGATCAGCTCCTGGTTGGTGTGCTGCAGTGTCTCGAGATCGACGATGCCTCTCTCGCTTGCTCTTGCTGTATCAACTGAACTCTGGTGCAGTGCCTCGGCATTCTTCTTGAGCATCTCGTTTGTTGCCTCTGTTACTGCCTGCTGAGCTTCGATAGCCTTCTGTGTATGATAGTTATTAAGAGCAAGAACCATCTGAGTCTTCCACATCGGAATAACGTTCACGATGGTTGAACGGATCTTCTCGGACATGATGGTATCCGAATTCTGTACCATTCTGATTTCAGGAGCCGACTGCAGGCATACTGTTCTGGAGAGTTCGAGGTCGTAGATCTTCTTCTCGAATCTTGTGATCATGTCTGCGTAATCCTGAGCAGCCTGTGCGTCCTCTGCAGCGCCTGTCTCCTTAGCCTTTGCTTCGAGCTCAGGAAGAGTAACTGTCTTAGCCTTTTCGAGAGCCAGCTTGCCGGCTTCGATGTACATCGATACTTCCTTGAAGTAGAGCTTGTTCTTGTCGTAGAGCTTATCGAGCTGAACGATATCTTTCAGGAGCTGTGCTTCGTGGTCTTCGAGCAGCTTAACGAGTCTGTCGATATTAGCCTCTGTTGTGCTGTACTGTGTTTTGAGTCTTTCGAAGTTTCTCTCGGCACTTCCGAAGATCTTTCCGAAGAAGCTCTTCTTCTCTTCGCCGTTATTCTTGAGCTCAACAAGAAGGGATGTCAGCACCTGTCCGGTCTCTCCCATATCTTTGGTTCTTACGCTCTGGAGTGCCCCGTCAGCAAAATCCGAGACCTTGCGCTGAGCGCTTGCTCCGTAGCTCAGTACTGCGTTGCTGTCTGTGATATCGATCTTATCGGCAACGGTTCTGATCTGTCTCTGCTCATCAGCAGTAAACTTTGAGAGAGGATCTTCTTTCTTTTCCTCTGCAGGTGCGAATTCAGGCGCGAAGTCAACTGCCGGCTCCGCAGCTATAGCTGCAGCCTGAGCCGCAACGTCCTGTACCTGTGCCTCAAGATCAACTGCCTGTGCCTCTGCTGCGTCAACTACAGCTTCAGGGGTAAGTTCAAAATCTGCCATCTTGTCCTCCTTTTTATAACATTATAAGTCGAAATCTGAATCCAGCAGGCCCTTGCTCGCAAGCGTAGTCTGCAGCATTTTAATATCTGTTGTGATGTCCATGATGTCGTCTTCATGGAGCCTCTCAAGCAGGTTCTCTGATGCTTCCGTTACGGAATCGATGAGCGAAATGAGCTGCGCCTTTATTGCATCAGCCTGCTCCTGCAGATAGTTAGGGTTGGTGTTGAGCACCGGAGCACCCGAAGAATCAGTGGTGACTTCCTCTTTAGGTCTGTCTGCGCTCAGCTTACCCATATCTGCGATCTTTTCATTGTAGTTATCAGTCAGACGGACTACCTCAGGGTAGTACTTCTCTCTGAAGTCTTTCACCTGTTTTTCAAGATCAGGCACCTCTTCGACTCTGGCGTCGATCTTCTTGGTGATGGTTCTGAGAGCTTTGAGTTTTTTCTTTAAATCGGCATCATCTGTCATTGCGATCAGATCGTCAAGCGACTCCGGAGCCACATCATCATCGCGGCCCGCCTTGCGCCTTGCCTTCTTGTTTAATGCAGCAGACTTCTCTACCGACTCGATCGGTTTACCGTTTTTCGTCATTACGAGCATGCGGTTGTTAATGTCTACATAAGCTTCAGGGAAGAATCCGTCTGCGATCATGGCCTGAAGATCATCAGCGACCTTGTTGAACGGTCTGCCGACATATGCCGCGAGGTCATCGATAGAAGTGTTTCCGTTCTTGTTTATTCTGGCCTCGTACATTCTTATTCTCTTTGCCTTAGCATTGAGCACCAGCTTCATTATGCCTGCCGCTGCGATGAAGAGCGCACCGGTTATACCTACACCAAGTGCAAATTCAGGCTGTCCGGTCGAGCCTAATGACGACATCAGGAACAGGATTCCGGTAACAAGAGACGCTACAGTCCATCCCGACTTTCCGAGTCTCATTTTGTTGAGTCTCTTTTCGTTGCGGCGCTGTGTGAATGTGCCGCCGTAATTGGTCTGACGCGACTGCTGGCCTGACGTCTGCCTGCGCGGACCGGCATCTACCGTTCCGTAATCAGACGGTCTGTTTGTTGTTGTAGTCGTTGTTCTTGTCGTAGTCGTTCCGTTGGCTGTTCTTGTAGTCGTCGTCTTTGTAGTTACGGTACGGCCGCTTTCAGGCATGCCGCCTGTACCGAAGAGTTCTCCGAAAACACCGCTTCCGTCCATGCCGGATATAGCGTCTCCGATGTCTCTGATCGTATCAGAGACATCTCTCATATCGAGAGGCATGTCTTCATCGTCAGGAACTGCTTCAAATTCGAGCGAATTGGCGTACATGACAAAAGAGAGGCTCCTGACGTCTGCAGGGATAGTCAGCTTGGATTTGAATGTCTTCTTTTCACCTGACAGCCATCTGCCCGCGTTGATCGACGCAGTACCGATCTCTCTGTTGTTTGTCTTGTCGATCACCTTGATCTTGAACGAAAAATTGCCGAAGTTAAAACCCGAGTTATTGACAACTGAAAAGCTGTAGCTCAGTCTTCCGTCCTCGAGTCTTGATGTCTTAGTCGTAGCTTTCGCGGCATTCTTGAAGTCGCTTTCGAACCATTCAGCTACTGCCGCGCGCATATCGATAGCATTTGTCATCTTCTATCCTTTCGCGTCACTGACGCTGCGTTAATTTGTTTAATTATACCATATACAGCACGTTTTCGTTAGAAATCGAGGCTGAAATCGAGGTCTATCTCTTCTCCGTCTTCAGTCACACCCACTACTCCGTAACCGTCTTCACCCTCTACTTCCTCTACTGACACATAGGTGTCTCTGCCGGTGAGATTATCCCAGACGACAGTTATGTGGTCATTGATGAGTTCATTAGCGCTCAGAGCTGACAGTGAGCCGTCTTCCATAAGGCAGATTATTGTGCGGAATCCGCCGTTGCCGTATCTTACCAGGTAAAAATCTTTTACTTTACCGCTGTCCGCAAACGGATAGATAGCCCCATCCTTGACCTCATTGTTCGTCTCAGCATTCTTCAGAAGGTCTTCAAGCGGAACTATTCTGAGAGTACCGTCTTCGAGCAGAGTTATCGATTCTATCTGAAGCGGAAGATCGTGCATGTCTTCGGTGTCGATCTCATCGATGGATTTGACCACCTCTACCACCGGTGTCTCAGGAGCTTCTTCCTGCGATGCGTCTTCTGCAGCCTCGCCGGAATCTTTCTGGGCTCCGCAGGCTGCGAGCATAACCGCAAGGGCCAGCATGAGCAGCAAAACCACCAGCTTATTTGATCTGTTCAAGTACTTTTTTAACACCATACATTTCTCCCCATTTTATATTTGTTACCCAATAATAATACCACAGCACATAAAAGCAAAGAAACGGCAGTGCCGTTTCTTTGGATGTTTTTTTAATGAATTTTTAGTGATTTCAACGCTTCGCGTTAGCCTCCGAGGTAAGCCTTCTTGACTTCCTCCGACTTCGCAAGTTCTTCGCCTGTACCCGAAAGCGTGATGCGGCCAGTTTCAATGACGTATGCTCTGTCGGCTACCGAAAGCGCCATCTGCGCGTTCTGCTCTACAAGCAGTATGGTTGTGCCGGCCTTATTGAGATTCTGAATGATCTCAAATATCTGGTCTACCAGGATAGGCGCAAGCCCCATCGAAGGCTCATCAAGCATCAGGAGCTCAGGGTCTGACATAAGGGCTCTTCCCATGGCGAGCATCTGCTGCTCACCTCCGGAAAGTGTCCCGGCGATCTGCGAGGTCCTCTCCTTGAGCCTCGGGAACTGATCGTACACGTACTCAAGGTTGTGAGAGATGCGGTCCTTCTTTGTAACGAAAGCTCCCATCTGCAGGTTTTCCTCAACGGTCATTCCCTGGAAGATACGTCTTCCTTCAGGAACGTGTGAGATGCCCATTGCAACTATCTTGTGAGCAGGAACATGTGATATAGAGCTTTCGAGGAACTCGATGTTTCCTGTCTTGCTTCTCAGAAGTCCCGAGATGGTGTGAAGTGTTGTGGATTTTCCGGCACCGTTCGCGCCGATCAGCGTAACTATCTCTCCTCTGTTTACATCGAGTGAGATGCCCTTGAGAGCATGGATGGCTCCGTAGTAAACGTTGATGTTGTCAACTGTAAGTACTGTACCCATCATTCACCCTCCTTTGCTGCTGTATCAGGCTTTCCGGAAGGAGCGGATGACAGTCTGCCCTTGCTGAGAGCAGCCTCGATATCCTCTTTCTCCTTTTCCTTTTCCTCTTCAGCCTCCATCTTTCCGCGGCTCTTGCCGAGGTAAGCCTCGATGACCTTAGGGTTGCTCTGGATCTCTTCAGGCCAGCCCTTTGCGATAACACGTCCGTAATTGAGTACAACGATACCCTCGCAGATACCCATTACCAGATTCATGTCGTGCTCGATCAGGAATACGGCGATCTGGAATCTGTCTCTGATCTCTCTGATCGTGTCCATCAGCTCAGCTGTCTCGGACGGGTTCATACCGGCTGCAGGCTCATCGAGCAGGAGAAGTTTTGGCTTTGTTGCCAGCGCTCTCATGATCTCGAGTCTTCTCTGCGCTCCGTAAGGGAGCGAACCGGCTCTGTAATCAGCGGTTTTGGTCATGCCGAAGATCTTGAGGTACTTCATCGCTTCCTTGCGGATGCGGAATTCCTCGTGTCTGTATTTCGGTGTGTGAAGCATTCCATCGATAAGGCCGTAATTAGTCGTCTGATGGAGTGCTACCTTGATGTTTTCTTCTACCGTCAGCTTGTCAAAAAGTCTGATGTTCTGGAATGTACGAGCCATTCCCGCTTTGTTGATGTCAACAGTAGTCATGCCCTTGGTGCTCTTGCCGTCGAAGAAGATCTCTCCTCTTGTCGGTTCATAAACCTTAGTGAGCATGTTGAAGATGGTAGTCTTGCCGGCTCCGTTAGGGCCGATAAGTCCGCCGATCTCAGTACGGCCAAGAGTCAGATTGAAATTGTCTACAGCAGTAAGTCCGCCGAAGTCGATTCCGAGATTCTTGACCTCAAGGATAGGCGTTTTGCCTCTGTCCTTTTCAGGGATAAACACCTGATCGTTATACGGCTCGTTCGGATCATACTGTTCCTTTGAGTCTACAAACACGGCACGTCCACCTACGTTGTCGTTGTAGTAGATCTCCTGCCTGTTCTCGTAAGCGTGTCCGGAGTCGGAGATGTCGATGCCGCGGATCTCTTCGCGTCTGTCTTTGTTGTCAGCCATCTATTCCGCCTCCTTTCTGCTCTTTTTCCTTCCCGCTTTACCTTTTTCTGCTTTTCGCTTTTTGAACGGGCTGATTTTGCTCCATGTATTCTGGATCCTGGATTTGATGATTGGGTTATATGTTCCGATCATTACAAGAATGAGCACGACAGCATATGTCAGCATTCTGTAATCAGCAAACTGTCTGAATGTCTCAGGAAGCACGGTCAGCAGTGCTGCTGCTATTATGCCGCCCCAGATGTTTCCTACTCCGCCGAGTACAACGAATACAAGGATGAGTACCGAAGTGTTGAAGTTGAACTTGACCGGTACCAGTGTGCTGTAGTTGAGTCCGAACAGGCAGCCCGCCATTCCGGCGAGAGCCGCACTGACAACGAATGCGGTAAGTTTATACTTTCTGACATCGAGTCCGATCGATTCAGCAGCGATACGGTTGTCTCTGATCGACATGATAGCGCGTCCCTGCTTGGAGTTCTTCATGTTGAGCACAACGAACACAGTGAAGAGACACAGCAGGAGGCCCCATGTAAAGGTTGCCATCGTCTTGGTGCCGGTAGCACCGATAGCACCTGTTATTATTCGCTCATTATTGTCGATTCCGTCGATCGTATGGTTGAAAGCGAAACGGAGCTTTCCGTCGTCAAGACCGAAGTACAGAACATTCATGAAGTTCCTTATGATCTCTCCGAATGCCAGAGTTACGATCGCAAGATAATCGCCTCTGAGTCCGAGAATAGGAATGCCGATGATAAAGCCTGCGACAGCAGCCATTGCAGCGCCGAACAGCATCGAAACGATGATGATGAGCGGCTCAAAAGACATGGCATGACCGAGTATGCGTGACATCAGTATGCCGCTGAATGCACCGACAGCCATGAATCCGGCATGGCCGAGTGAAAGCTCTCCTGAGATTCCTACCACGAGGTTCAGCGATACTGCGAGCGAGATGTAAACGCAGATCGGAACGAACTGTCCCTGAAGGTTGTGCCCAATGAGCCCTGCAGCCGTAAGCAGCTGGAGCAGGATATAACCGCCGATCAGTATGCCGTAAGATATCGTAGCCTCTTTGCGGTATTCGTTGCCCTTTACCGCGTTCTTAAGGCCTCTTGAACTTATATTTTTAAGAATTCTGTCTGCCATAGCGCACCTACACTTTCTCGCTGACTTTCTTACCGAGCAGACCCGTAGGCTTTACGAGCAGCACGATTATCAGGCATGCAAATACGATAGCGTCAGAAAGTTCTGTCGAGATATATGCTCTCGAAAAAATCTCGATAATACCGAGGATGAGTCCTCCTATCATAGCGCCCGGAATAGATCCGATACCGCCAAATACCGCAGCGGTGAACGCCTTAATACCAGGCATCGCGCCTGTTGTCGGCATGAGTACAGGATATGCCGAAAGCATCAGTACCCCGGCTACGGCAGCAAGGCCTGAACCGATAGCAAATGTGAGCGAAATAGACTGGTTCACGTTGATGCCCATCAGCTGGGCAGCGCCGTTGTCTTCAGATACAGCTCTCATAGCCTTGCCGGCTTTTGTCTTGCTGACAAAGAGTGTCAGAAGGATCATGATCACGATATTAGCCAGGATGGTAAAGAGCGACTCCGGTGTGATCGTCAGCTGACCGCCTGCCGCATGTATAGGCTTCATCCCCTTGAACAGGCTTGTGAACATCTTAGGGTTTGCGCCCCAGATCAGCAGCGCGATGTTCTGAAGGAAGTATGAAACACCGATAGCAGTGATCAGTACGGCCAGCGAGCCGGTTCCTCTGAGAGGTCTGTATGCGAGTCTTTCAATAGTGATTCCCAGAAGCGTGCAGATAACGATAGCTACAAGAAGCGCCAGCCAGCCGTTCATTCCAAGATACATCGACATGACAAACGACATATAGCCGCCGATCATGATGACGTCTCCATGAGCGAAGTTCAGCATCTTGGAAATACCATAAACCATGGTATATCCCAGCGCAATTATCGCATATACACTGCCCAGGCTCAGACCCGAGATGATGTTAGTCAAAAAATTCATGTTATCTTCTTTCTCTTATTATTTTCATAATAACGAGGCTCAAGGGTGCTACAACAAACGTGCAACACCCCTTTGCCAAACAACTATACACTTAAGTCAGTCAGTGTATTACTCAACCGGTACGTATATGCCGTTTTCGATAACCATGGCGTTTGGAGTCTTGTTGACTTCGCCGGCATCGTTCCAATCCATG
>CADBKM010000041.1 GCA_902795265.1 uncultured Eubacteriales bacterium | reverse complement strand
AGGAACCGTGGGGCACACGGGGATAGCTCGTTGATACTCAGTTCGTTGGAACTGTTGAGCGAGAAGCCCCCACTTCTACAAGTGGTGGGAGCATGTCACCAAGATAGAAGTGGTAAGGGCAGGGATCTCTGATGCGCCTGTGTCGAACCCCGAAGGAAGGTTCCTTATCGTGACAGACCTTCCGGCAGACAGCTTCGAAGAAAGAACAGCAGGCATGAACGATATAGACCGTATAGCCGCGATGATAGACACAGTGGACTAGCTGATCATGGAAGACAGATTCGGAAGAAAAATCGAATATCTGAGAATATCCATTACAGACAGGTGCAACATGCGCTGCCGCTACTGTATGCCTGACGGAATAGAAAAGGTGAGCATGGACAGGATCCTCACCTACGAAGATATCCTGAGGATAGCTGAGGCGGCTGTAAGCATCGGGATCACCAGATTCAAGATCACCGGAGGAGAGCCGCTGGTGAGACTGGGGTGCCCCGGACTCGTAAAAAATCTTAAGGCCATTCCGGGTGTGGAACAGGTGACTCTTACGACTAACGGCATGGAACTTGCGCGATACATGGATGAACTCGCAGCTGCAGGACTCGATGCTGTGAACATAAGCCTTGATACTATGGATCCTGACAGATTCAGGTACATCACTCAATGCGGCGATCTCGCCATGGTCATGTCCGGGATAGATGCTGCTGTAGCAAGCGGCATCAGAACTAAAGTAAACTGCGTTCCCCAGAAGGGATTCAATGATGACGAGATCGAAAAAATTGCGGATTTCGCCTTTGAGAAGGGCATAGACGTAAGATTCATAGAACTGATGCCTGTAGGATCCGCTGACGCCGGTTCGGGATTGTCGAATGAGGATCTTCTTGAAAGACTCAGGGCGGTTTACCCTGAGCTCGAACCTGATGAGAGCATACACGGTAACGGCCCGGCCGTTTATTACTATATACCGGGTAAAAGAGGAAGTATAGGCCTTATAAGTGCGATGCACGGGGCTTTCTGCGACCGCTGCAACAGGCTCAGGCTTACATCGCAGGGT
This sequence comes from uncultured Eubacteriales bacterium, assembly GCA_902795265.1. GTDB lineage: Bacteria > Bacillota > Clostridia > Peptostreptococcales > Anaerovoracaceae > Crickella. Next base: position 15,606 of record CADBKM010000041.1, on the reverse strand, counting down.
GTCATAAAACCATGCCTGTGCTACGACGAGACAGTAGACCTGAAGCCTGCACTGAGCGGGACTATAAGCGATATAAAAGATAAACTGGCAGAAGCTATATCGATAAAACCGAAGCAGCATTGCTTCAACGATGACCCTGAGAGGGTCGAAAAAAGACAGATGTCACAGATCGGAGGATAGAAATGAGCAATAAGGGCAGAGTGATCGCGGTATGCATCAGTGAACGCAAGGGGACTCAGAAGACCGAAGTGCCTTCAGTCAGGCTTGTTCCTGAATGGGGCATCGAAGGCGACGCGCATGCCGGAAAATGGCACAGGCAGGTGAGCCTGCTCGCGCTTGAGAAAATAGAGGACTTCCGTGCAAAGGGCGCTGAGGTCGATTACGGCGCTTTCGGTGAGAACATCATAGTAGAGGGCTTTGATCTGCGCGAGCTTCCTGTGGGTACGCAGTTCAGGATCGGAGATGCCCTGCTTGAGCTCACTCAGATCGGAAAGGAATGCCACACACACTGCGCGATATACCATCAGGTAGGTGACTGCATCATGCCGCGTGAAGGAGTGTTTACTGTTGTGCTTGAAGGAGGAGAAGTGAAGGCGGGGGATACCATTGAAATGATCGAAGCTGATCCTGAGAGAGCTTTTACGGCCGCCTGGATAACACTTTCAGATAAAGGCGCTGCGGGTGAGAGAGAGGACAAGAGCGGACCGCTGATCGGTGAAATGCTGAAAGAGGCCGGCTATAATGTTGTCGAAAATGTGCTCATTCCTGATGAGCCTGAAATGCTCAAAGCACAGCTCATAAGACTTGCCGATCAGAGGCAGGTAAATGTAATAATCACAACAGGCGGCACCGGCTTCGCGCCGAGAGACCGCACACCTGAGGCGACAGAAGAGGTATGCGACAGGATGACACCGGGGATCGCGGAGGCACTCAGAGCTTACTCGATCACCAAAACTCCAAGGGGCATGCTGTCACGCGGGGCAGCCGGAATAAGAAACCGCACTCTGATCATCAATCTCCCGGGAAGCCCTAAAGCTGTCAGCGAGTGCATGGAATATCTGCTTACAGCCCTCGATCACGGACTCGAGATGCTGCTTGAAAGAAAGCACGACTGCGCAAGGCACTGACAGCTGAAAAATCCATTTGTAATACCGCCGTTTCCGGCGGTTTTTTTAATGTCAGGCGTGTGCTAAAATCAGAAAGGAAAAGGAAAAACTTTTATTAGGAGAAATAATATGAGATACAGGCTCAACAAAACGAATTACTGTGATTTCAATAAATTCGAAGAAAATAAGCTGGCACCGCGCAGCTACTTTATCCCTTATCCGGACAGAAAGTCGGCTGATGAAGCAAGCGGCAAGGCTAAACGATACAGCTCACCGAAGGTATTGTGCCTGAACGGAGACTGGGATTTCAGATTCTACCCGAAGCCATCGATGCTTCCTGATATTATCGATACCGATATCATGGAATTTGATAAGATCGATGTTCCGTCGTGCTGGCAGTTCAGAGGCTACGATAAACCTTTCTATGTAAATGTGAGATATCAGTTCCCGTATGATCCGCCGAAGATCCCTGAGCTTGATAAAGCCGGAAAGGTTTTCAGCCTGCAGGGCGCTGATTACGGCGTCGGACCGAGGTGGAAGGATCCGGGCGAAGAATACAACTTCGTTGGAGTGTACCGCACATTTTTCAAAACTGACGGGCCTGACGCTCCTGCAAGACGCTATGTGCTTTCATTCCTCGGGATAGCCAGCTGCGCTGACGTGTACGTGAACGGTGAGTATGTGGGCTATACAGAAGGATCCCATAATACTGCTGAATTCGATGTAACGCCTTACCTCCGTGACTGGCGCAACGAGGTGGTCCTGGTAGTCCGCAGATGGTGCAACGGCACTTACCTGGAAGATCAGGATATGTTCCGCAATAACGGAATATTCCGCGATGTTCTGCTCCGCATTTCGGAGGGCAATGATTTCCGCGATGTCGATTTCATAACCAGAAAAGTCCGCTCTGCTTATTTCGCAACAGCCCGGGCTGACCTCTATGAGGATGGCGAAGTGACATTCACGCTTGAGGGCCGCGGCATACGTCTGAAGCAAACTGTAAAGTCAGAGGGTAAAAGGGCAGAAGCGGTCTTCAGGAACCTTGAACCTATAGAGTGGAGCGATGAGACACCTGAGCTTTACAACATCTACTACGAAATAGAGGGCAGCTGTGTAAAGCAGAGAGTCGGATTCAGGAATGTAGAGATAAAGGGCGACAGGTTCCTTCTCAACGGACGTCCGATAAAGTTCCATGGAGTAAATCACCACGACACTTCATGCGAGAACGGATATACCCTGACTCCTGACGAGATAGAAAGAGACGTGCTTCTGTGCAAGGAGTACAACATAGATACGATCAGGACATCACACTATCCGCCTGATCCGTTCCTGCTCGAGCTATGTGATGAGCACGGCATCTATGTAGTGGACGAAGCGGATATCGAGACGCACGGCACGTACGTGATGAAGCTTCCTATGAGCTACAACCGCATCAGTGACGATCCGGCATGGGAGGCGCACTATGTCGACCGTGCCGCCCGCATGTACCAGAGAGACAAGATGCACCCGTCCATAATCATGTGGAGCCTCGGAAATGAGGCCGGCGGTACTCATAATACCGATAAGGAGTACGATTATCTTAAGAACCACTCGAGTCTTCCGGTCCATTATGAAAGTGCCGTACATACGAAAAAGAAGGCATACGATGTGGCCAGCGAGATGTATCCGCCTGCGGAGCGTGTCCATGAGATAGGCGAAAAGAAATATAAGGTAAAGCAGCTCTGCAACAGGCCGTATTTCCTCTGCGAATACGCTCATGCCATGGGCGTCGGCCCTGGCGGAATGGAAGACTACTGGAAGGAGATTTACTCGCACGACAACCTTATTGGAGGCTGCGTATGGGAGATGGTGGACCATGCGGTTAAACATCCGGATGGAAGCTACACCTACGGAGGAGACCACGGCGAGTGGGAGCACGATGGAAATTTCTGCGTCGACGGAATGTTCTATCCTGACCGTACTCCTTCGACCGGAGCGAAGATAACTAAGTTCATCTACAGACCGATACGTGTCAGCTGGCTGGGCGGCGATGACTTCGAACTGTTCAACACCAGGGCATTTGCGCCGGGATTCAGATACGAGCTGAAGTGCAGATGGAGCGATGGCGCTGAGTTCTCGATACTTCCTGAATGCGGACCACTGGAGAAGGTGCGTATAAAAATCGAAACAGCAGATCACATCAAGGCTGCGAACGAGGCAGGCACGGACTGCACGCTCATGATCACTGCCATGGACAGGAAGACAGGCTCTGAGGTCTCACGCGAGCAGATCATCATCAGGGAGAATATTCCGGGAAGACCGGCAGGCACCGGAAGCCATGCGATAAGCAATATGCTCGACGAAAAGAGCGAAAAGCTTGCCATAAAACTGGGTGACACTGTCATTGCACCGGCAGACCCGCATACGATTCTTTTCCGCGCTCCTACGGATAATGACTATGTGTTCTTCGGCGTTAAGAACTGCATGAAGGACTTCATTGATCAGAGAACCGAGACAGTGTCAGTAGAGGTTCAGGAGACGAAGCTTACGGTTACCTACAGGATCATTTGTAAGAAGAATGAGTTTGAATGCACTGATACATATGAGGCTGTCGGGGATGACGGCACTAAGGTACTTGTCACCAGCAGACTGCACTGCACAAAGGGTAAGGGCGTAGTTCCGAGATTCGGCAAGGCATTCAGATTTGACAGCAGTTTCGACGATGTCAGTTATTATGGCCGTAGCGGTGAGTCCTACGCTGACATGAAGGACCAGTTCCCGGTCGAGCATGTAAGCTGTAAAGTATCGGACATGACAGAGCCGAATATAAAGCCTCAGGAAAGCGGAAGCCGCTTTGATACAAGGTGGGCAAGCATAAGCGACGGTAAAACAGCCATCAGGTTCACGGCAGTCGATAAGGCTTTTGAACTTGGGATCAAGCCATACAGCGATACTGAACTTCTCGGCATGAAGCACCGTGAGGACGAAAAGCGCAGCGGCACTTATGTCACTGTTTCAGCATTCCAGCAGGGCATTGGTACCGGCATATGCGGACCTGAAACAAAGGATGAATTCAAGTATCCGGTAAGCCGTGACTATGAATTCAGCTTCCTCATAGAGTCGGAAGCACTGAAATAACAACAGGCGATGCAATATAAAAGCAGCCGTTCCCGGAGGAACGGCTGCAGTTTTTATTGTTTTACAGTTTGCACTTCGCAACGTATGTTACATCAGCAGGGAGACAGAGGTCTCTGTCTGTTACAGGCTCGAAGCTCCATCTAGGTGTGTCAGGCCTTACAGCCCACATTACCACATAGAAGTTGAACATTACGATTCCGTAGTTGAGAAGCCTGTCAGCCTCTGAAGTCATGTCATCAGGAAGTCCGACCAGAGCGATCTGATCGTGGTCAACGATGACTCTGTAAGGCTGGAGGTTCTGGAACGACTGAGCATGTGCGATAGCTCTGAGTCCGTCTTCAAGATCGTTGTAGAACAGATCCGTGTCGATATCCTGACCGAATTTAAATCCGTCTGTCATCTCATCGAGAGACTTCTTGCCGGCCGGCTTTTCCTTGTTGCCCGGGTCTCTGTAGCCGAATGCAACTACGCAGGCGACTGCCTTGTCTGTATCCTCTCCGAGAGCCTTCTTTGCCTCATCGGCATCATTTATGGTCTGCCAGCATGCTGCAAGTCCGAGCTCTGTCATTCTGAGTGTAAGACCCTGAGCAATATAGCCGGCATTCTCGAGGTAATGATCGGCAACATCGGAGTAGATGACCATGTAAGCAGGAGCCTTGATGCAGAAACCGTTGTATCCGACGCTCTTTTTAAGCTCATCCCAAACGGTACCGATGTAGAATTTCAGTTCTGTGTCGATCTCATCGATCAGATTACTCTCGTCTTCCTCATAATATTTAAGAAGCTCTGTGAGTACGCTGTCTTCGACCTTTCTGTCAGAGAAACCTCTGCAGGAGTTTCTCTTTTTTACGATATCATCATAGTATTCCATGTGTTTACCTCTCTAAGGATAATCTCTATCGTCCACAGGCTTATACTGGGATTCTATCATTCATGTTAATGATTTTCAATGACAGTGCTGTTGGAGCAGGAGCTATTGTGATAGAATAACTATGTCTGAAATACAACATAAATAGCTTATAGGACTTGGAGGAAAAACATGCTTAGAAATTTCAAAGAAATGGCAGAACTGGTTAAGGCTAACCCTGTAAAGAAGAGAATCGTTCTCTGCTGCGCTCACGATGAGCATTCACTCGATGCTGTTTATGAAGCGTTCAAAGAGGGTATCGTAGAGCCGGTATTCGTAGGTAAAGAAGCTGAGATCAAGGCTATCTGTGCTGAGCAGGGATTCGACTTCGGCGATGTCGCGATCTATAACGAGGAAGATGACGTTGAAGCAGCAAAGAAGGCAGTTGAGCTTATCCGCGAAGGAAAGGGCGACTTCCTGATGAAGGGACGCATGCAGACTGCAGATCTCCTGAGACAGGTCGTAAACAAGGAAACAGGTCTTCAGGTAGGAAAGATCATGTCCCATGTCGGACTTTTCCAGGTACCTAATTATCATAAAGTAGTAGTACTGACAGACGGCGGAATGCTTCTGCAGCCTGATCTTGAGCAGAAGGTAAAGATCATCAACAACGCTGTGGACGTGCTGCACGCACTCGGATACGAAGATCCTAAGGTCGGCGTTATGTGCGGAGCAGAGGTGCTCAACAAGAAGGCTCAGGAGTCAGTAGACGCTGCAGCTCTTAAAGAAATGTGGCAGAACGGCGAGATCACAGGCTGCACAGTTGAAGGCCCTATCTCGTACGATATCGCTCTAAGCAAGGAAATCGCTGAGTTCAAGAAGTTCGACAGCCCTGTAGCAGGTGAGGTCGATGCAATGATCATGCCTTCCATGGCTACAGGCAACATGGTAGGAAAGTCATGGACAGTAAGCAGCAACGGAATGATGGCCGGCATCATCGTCGGAGCAAAGGCTCCTATCGTGCTGACATCAAGAGGCTCCAGCGCTGAGGAGAAATTCTACTCGATCGTGCTCGCCGCAGCAGCTTCGATGTAATAATAACGTAAAGAAGACTTTACGTATATCGAACAATATGTAAAGTATACTTTACATATAATCGCAGAAAATGTAAAGCACGCTTTACATAACTGAACAAGTAGTTACGAAAGAGTTGTTGTCTGTGTACAGGTATTATCATTCAGGCAATAACTCTTTCTGCATAGATGAAAAGAGGGTAAATATGGCAGGTAATTGGAGTGATACCTATCCTCGCCCGCAGCTCGTCAGAAACGAGTGGATGAGCCTTGACGGGGAGTGGAGATTCGGAATCAAGAAAACAGTGGAGTCCGGCATGCCGCAGGATGCCGGAAAGATCAACGTGCCTTTCTGCCCTGAGAGCAAGCTTTCAGGATTCTGCAGGCGGATCAGACCTGATGATGTCATGCTGTACGGGCGCAGTTTTACTGTCCCGGAAGAATGGGCCGGTAAAAGGCTGATCCTGCATCTCGGTGCGGTCGACCAGGTAGCGTCAGTCTATATCGACGGAAAGAAAGCCGGATCGCATGAAGGCGGCTATCTTCCGTTCAGCTTTGACATCACTGAACTTCTTAAGGAAGGCGAGGATCTTCACAGCGTTATCGTAGAGGCACGCGACAGCCTCGATCACAAGTATCCGTGGGGAAAACAGAAATTCAGAAACAAGGGAATGTGGTACACACCGGTTTCGGGAATATGGCAGAGCGTATGGCTTGAGCCTGTGCCTGAGCGTCACATTACCTCGCTTAAGATCGAAAACGGAACGGATTGGGTAAAGATCAGCGCCTATGGTGTCAGAGAAGGCTGCGTTGAGCTGGCAGGGCAGAGCTACGAACTTGAAAACACTCCGGACATGGCAAAGCCATGCGCGTCCGTGCGGATTCAGATAGATGACCCTGAGCTGTGGTCTCCGGAGAACCCGCATCTGTATGAGTTCAGCGTTACGAGCGGGGAAGATACGGTAAGATCGTACTTCGCGCTCCGCACCCTGAGCATAGAATATAAAAAGGGACAGCCGAGGCTGTGCCTTAACGGAGAGCCGTACTTTTTCAACGGAGTGCTCGATCAGGGCTACTGGCATGACGGTATCTATACACCGTCATCGCCTGACAAGTATGCAGAAGACATCATGGCGATGAAGTCGCTCGGGTACAACACGCTCAGAAAACACATCAAGATAGAGCCTGAACTGTACTACTATGAGTGCGACAGGCTGGGAATGGTCGTATTCCAGGATATGGTAAACAACTCCGATTACTCATTCTTCAGAGATTCGGCTATCCCTGTGACAGGCATAAAGAAGATCAGCGACAAAAAGTCGAAGATAGACCCTGAGAACCGCAGGATATTCCTCGATCACATGGAGGGTACGGTCAGACATCTGTACAATCATCCGTGCATCTGCTACTGGACCATATTCAATGAGGGCTGGGGCCAGTTCGATGCCGATGCGGCATACGACAGGCTGAAAGCGTTTGACAGCTCAAGATTCATCGACAGCACATCAGGCTGGTTCTGGCAGAACAAGAGTGACGTTGACAGCTATCATGTGTACTTCAAGAAGGTCGATCTTGAGCCGGGAATAAGACCTATGGTGCTCAGCGAATTCGGAGGCTATTCATGCAAGCTTCCGGGTTACTATTACGGAGGCGCCAAGGACTACGGCTACAGAAGGTGCAAGGATATGGAAAGCCTTAAGCGCGATATCGAAAAGCTTTACAGTGAGGAGATAGAGCCATTGAAGGCGAAGGGCCTCTGTGCGGCGATATACACACAGCTGTCAGACGTTGAGGATGAAACGAACGGTCTTCTCACATACGACAGGGAAGTGAAAAAGATATAGATAATACAAGAAAGCGGGCCGGGGATGATCCCCGGCCCGTTGTTTTGTTTTCGATAAGATTTCCGATTACAGAACTCTTGTCCTGATGATGCAGTCGCAGCTGAACGGCTCTGTGCCTGCAGCTACATCTGCGATGAAGTAGCCAAACTCGTTGGCTCTGTTCTTGTTTCCTGCGAATCCGCAGAGCTTGTCTCCGTAGAACTCTTCCATCTTAGCCTTGACTTCGTCAGCGGACTTGTCGTTCTTCAGGAGGAAGCAATGTCTTTCTGCACCCTTTCTCTCCATGGAAACTCTTGGGAAGTTTACAGAGTTTACGATGTTTCCGTTCTCAAGGTAGTCCATGAGCTGATCTGTAGCCATTACAGCGCAGTTTTCCTCAGCCTCTGCTGTGGAAGCTCCGAGATGTGGAGTAGCTACGATACCTTTCTTGCCGATGTACTCAGGCTCGAGAAGGTCTGTCATGTACTTTCTAATCTTGCCGGACTCGAGAGCCTCGATAACGTCGTCAACAACGATGAGGTCAGGACGTGCGTAGTTCATGAAGATAACTCCGTCTTTCATCTTAGCGATGAGGTCCTTGTTTACCATGCCCTTTGTTGTAGGCAGGGAAGGAACGTGGATCGAGATGAAGTCGCACATAGGAACCATTTCCTCTACGCTGTCGCAGAGCTTGACGTCTGCTGTCAGGCATGGATGTGGTGTGAATGCTTCGTAGCCGACTACTGTCATGCCGAGAGCTTCTGCAGCGTTTGCGATCTTAGCTCCGATAGCTCCGAGACCGATAATACCGAGAGTCTTGCCTGCGATCTCTGTTCCTGCGAACTGCTTCTTGCCTTTTTCAACATTCGATGCGACATCGCCTTCGAGTGTCTGACCCCAGGAGATGCCTTCGTACATGTTGCGTGCGCCCATGATCATTCCGGCAATTGCGAGTTCCTTTACTGCGTTGGAGTTAGCTCCAGGAGTATTGAAAACTACGATGCCCTTGTCAGCGCATTTATCGAGTGGAATGTTGTTTACACCGGCACCGGCTCTTCCGATGGCGAGGAGCTCATCAGAGAAGTCCATGTCATGCATTTTGAAGGATCTTACGATGATTCCGTTTGCTTTTTCTACATCTTCTGTAAGTTCGAACTTATCAGTAAGTCTGCAGAGACCCTTCTGGGAAATGTTGTTAAGAGTACCGATAAAATACTTGTCCATTGTGTCCTCCGTAATAGTTAGTAAAATGGTTAATATAAAGCACTTTGTCTTGTGGACGGTTACATTCTACATCAAAGAATTGCGCCTTTCAATAATTGCTAAAAGCATATCGTTGAAGTATAATGTAAACGGTCATAAAAGGACTATTTTGCTTTTAATTTTGCTTTATATTATTAACACAACGGAGGTATTTACCAATGGCTGACGATTATCGCGTTTATAATTTCTCTGCAGGTCCTTCGGTTCTTCCTGAACCGGTACTCAGAAAATGCGCGGCTGAGATGCTCAACTACGAAGGGACCGGCGAATCCGTAATGGAAATGAGCCACCGCTCCCCTGAGTATCAAAAGATCATCGATGACGCAGAGGCAAATCTGCGCAAACTGATGAACATTCCTGATGATTACTATGTTCTCTTCCTTCAGGGCGGCGGCACACTGCAGTTCTCGATGGTTCCTATGAACCTCATGACAGGCAGCAAGAAGGCTGACTACATCGTAGCAGGACAGTGGGGAAAGAAGGCCTGGGAAGAAGCCAGAAAGTTCGGCGATGCACGCTGCGTAGCTTCTTCTGAGGATTCCGTCTACACATATATTCCTAAGGTAAGCAAAGAGGACATCAGAGATGATGTTGACTATGTATACATCTGCTACAACAACACCGTATTCGGAACTCACTACAATGAGCTTCCTGATTTCGGCGACCATCTGCTCGTAGCTGACATGTCATCATGCATCCTCTCCGAAGAGATCGACGTAACAAAGTTCGGACTCATCTTTGCAGGCGCTCAGAAGAACGTTGCTCCTGCAGGAGTTACAATCGTTATCGTAAGAAAGGATCTCGTAGGAAAGGCTCCTGCTGATACTCCGATCTACCTCAACTACAAGACTCACGCAGATAAGGGTTCGATGTACAACACACCTCCTTGCTATGCTATCTACGTTGCAGGCGAAGTTTTCAAGTATCTGCTTGAGAACGGCGGCGTAAAGGCTATGCACGAGAAGGATGTCCGCAAGGCTCAGAAGCTCTACGATTATCTCGATTCTTCAGAGCTCTTCAGACCTACAGTTGCAAAGGAAGACAGATCTCTCATGAACGTAACATTCGTTACAGGCGATGCTGAACTCGACAAGAAGTTCATCGCAGGCGCAAAGGAGAGAGGCATGATCAACCTTAAGGGTCACAGAAATGCCGGCGGAATGAGAGCTTCGATCTACAATGCTTTCCCTGAGGAAGGTGTTGACAAGCTGATCGAGTACATGAAGGAATTCGAAGCTGAGAACAAGTAATTAATTCCTGAACGGAGAGAAACTGAAAGTGTTGAAGCCATACGGCACAATGCGAATAAGACAATTGATGGTGGCCATCATATCGGTGATCCTGATACTGGTGACCACCATCGGTTATATTGCTCTTTTTGATTCTTATGCGGATTCAAGAGATGAAGCTAAGACTGTGGTCCCGTCAAAGGCGCCTTCGGTGAGCGCGACTTCATATATGGTGATGTCCGGGTCCACGAGCGAAAAGATAGCAGCCAAGCATGCCGACCGCAAGATGCAGCCCGGCAGAATAACTATGCTTATGGCGGCTATGGTCGCGATCGACAATATGTATAACGACGCCGAGCTCAAGAACACTGTTGAGACCGGACCGACCATTGCGGAATACGGAAAGACCTTCAAGGAAGGCGAGTCGGCCACAGTGGGCAGCCTTCTTGATGCCATGCTTGTCGGCGGAGATATCCAGGCCGCAGAGCTGATCGCAAAATACAGCGCGTCGTCGAGAGAGATCTTCGTAAATGAGATGAACTCCAAGTGCATGGAGCTCGGACTCATTGATACCTTCTTTACCAATGCGAGCGGAAGGTATGATATAAATCAGTATTCAACAGCTTCTGATCTGGCTGTCATAACTCAGGCAGCTTTCAGATATCAGCTGATAAAAGATACACTTACAAAGAAAAATGTGACTGTAACGGCTTTTATGAATAAAAAGCCGAGAGAAATAACTTTTGAGAGCACGGATCCGCTGCTTACGGGCAACGAGAAAACTGCTTATCAATATGTAAAGGGCGGCATCCTCGGCCTGGTCGATGAATCTGTCAATGCTGCACAGTTCGCTGCGGCAGCCACCAAGGATGATATGGAGATCATCGTCGTGCTTATGGACTCTAACAAGGAGAACGCAGCAGCGGAGGCGAAGGCGCTGTTTGAGTACGGAGATGCGAAGGCCACAAAAAACACTATCGTGAAAAAGGGCAAGATGGTGGGCCACGCCAGAGTAAGGGGCGGTGCATCGACAAGGGTGCCGGCTTATACTGAGAGCAAGGGCTTTGCTTACGTGCCTCCTGAAGGAAGCGAATCGCTGATACAGACGCAGGTGTCGATGTATGATGACCTCGAAGCGCCGCTCAAAAAAGGAGATAAGGTCGGAGAATTCCAGATCTACGTAGCGGATGAACTTAAGGGAACTGTCGACCTTATCATAAAAGATGATGTGCCTGTCGGCTGGTTCCCGTCGAAGTATTATATATCCAATGCGGGCGCAGTCACCGGCGGTATTATTCTGTTCCTGCTGCTGGCGTTCCTGCTGAGGGTAAGACATGTTAAGCGCCGCCGTGAAAAGAGGCGCGCGGCAATGCGCAGGGCGAAGATACGTGAGCTCGCAATGATGCAGCTTGAGATAGATGCAGACAGAAAGCGCCGCGACTGGAGCGGGACAGGCTACGACACCATGCCGCTTCGCACGACAGACATACGCAGAGAGGCGTTAGAGGAGAACGAAAGAAAAGGCGGAAGGAGGCACCGCTGATCATAAATAATGTTTGATATCGGGGAAGAACTGAAAAAACTGCCGAAAACTCCCGGCGTGTATATGCATAAGGACAGCCTAGGTGAAGTCATATATGTTGGCAAGGCCATAAACCTGAGAAACCGCGTAAGCAGTTACTTCAGAAAGACTTCACAGGCGGATCCGAAGGTGAGAGCGAAGCGATGGTCTCCAATATAGCAGAGTTTGAGTACATCAGCTGTGCTACGGAGATGGAAGCTCTCCTTTTGGAATGCAATCTTATCAAGAAATACATGCCGAGATATAACATTCTGCTCAAGGATGATAAGTCGTATCCGTACATAGAGGTGACCACTACAGAAGAATTCCCGAGGGTCATCAGTACGCGCAGGCTCAGACGTGACGGAAACCGCTATTTCGGGCCGTACTCCGACGCCGGAGCGGTAAGAAAGATACTCGGCATGGTGGATGAGATGTACCAGTTCAAGAAATGCCGCCAGCAGGAGTTCAAAAAAGGCGTCAGACCGTGCCTGAACTATTTTATTGGGAAGTGCCCGGGCATCTGCACGGGTGAGGCGGATAAGGACCTGTACATCTCGAAGATCAATGAGGTCATGGATATCCTCTCGGGCAGGGATTCTGCGGTCATCGCAGAGCTGAAAAGCGAGATGGAGAAAGCGTCGGAGGAACTGCGCTATGAGGACGCTGCGAAGTACAGGGATTATATAAAGTCGCTCAGGAGCCTTGGAGAAACCCAGCGCGCCACGATGATAAAAGACAGGGATGCCGACGTGCTGATACCGGTGATCACACAGAAAACCGGCGTCGTTGCCAGGTACAAGGTGGAAGGCGGCAGGATGAGCGGACGCGAGATCACGTTTATAAGAAGCAATCACGGCGGAGCTGCCATGCCTGATTCCGAAAAGGAAAAGAAGACGCTGGGCGCCGAGATGATAAGCTCGTTCATAAAGCAGTTCTATCCTGAACTTTCGATACTGCCGCGTGAGATAATCCTTCCTATGCATATCGAGGATGAGGAGCTTCTTGAGGATTTTCTTGACAGCGTTAACGCATCCAATGCGGAGGGCAAGACGGATGTCATGCACAAGACCCGTTTCGTAGTCCCTGAAAGGGGAGAGAAGCGCGCCGTGCTGAGGATGGCGATGGAGGATTCCGTGAAGCTGGCCGGGTCTCTTGATGAGAAGGCCGAGCGCGAGGCTGAGAGGCGCGATGCCCTGAAGAAGGAGATAGCGGCGCTCATAGAATATGCTTCTTCGATAAGCGGGAACGCTCCGTTGCTTATTCCCGAAGATGATGACAGGGAGTACAGGATCGAGGCCTACGATATTTCCAACTTCAACGGCCTGGATACCGTCGGAGGCATGGTGGTATACGAGGGCCGGAAGCCTGTTAAAAACGATTACAGGAAGTTCAAGGTAAGGACCGCCGAAGGCGATGACTACGGCAGCCTTAGGGAAGTCATCTACAGAAGGCTCAAAAGGGCCCGCAAAGGCGACGAGGGCTTCAGCACTTACCCGGATATTATGTTCATCGATGGAGGCCTGGGACAGGTGCATGCCGTAAAGGCCGTCGTCGATGCGTTCCGCATCGCGATCCCGGTGGTCGGGCTCGCGAAAGACGATTTCCACAGGACCCGCGCGATCGTCTTTGACGACGGCCGCGAGATAGACCTCCGTGACAACCGTTTGCTGTTCAGCTACTGCGGCAACATCCAGGAAGAGGTGCACCGCTTCGCGATCACCTATATGTCAGGCGTAAAGGGCAAAAAGATGATCAGGTCAGCTCTTGAGGATATTCCGGGCATAGGTCCGAAGAGGCGAGGAGAGCTTCTCAGAAAGTTCGGCAGCATAAAAGCCATAAAGAACGCTACATATGATGAACTCATGGAAGTGGACGGAATGACAAGCAAAGCTGCCGAAAGCGTACTTGACTTCTTTGCACAATAGAAAAACAGTGAGCGGAAAAACCGCAGGCAAGTTGAAAAAGCTGATTATTAAACACTTGCCAATATCATCAACGCGTGTTATATTGGTATAGCATTTCAGGAAAGGAGAATTGCGTTATGGCAGAAGATATCAAGAACGTAAACGTCGAAGAAGAGGAAGAAGATATCATCACTCTGGAATTTGATGATGACACAGCAGTTGACTGCTATGTAATGGGAACCTTCGAACTGAATGATAAAGAGTATATCGCTCTCGCACCTGAAGACGGCACTGATGATGTATACATCTACGGATACAAGCAGGTAAGCGATGATGAATTCGAGATCCTTGAGATCGAGGATGAAGAAGAATTCGATGCTGCAGCTGCAGAATTCGATGCTATCATGGCAGAAGAGGAATAAAAAACTTTTTTAATTTAGTTCTCGACAACTATACTAAGAAGGTATATAATAATGGGCGTGCCGCAGGGATTTAACTGCAGGCACGCCAAATATGCGGATGTGGCGGAATTGGCAGACGCGCACGGTTCAGGTCCGTGTGAGTAACATCGTGAAGGTTCGAATCCTTTCATCCGCACCAAATCAGGCAGCCTTAAGGGCTGCCATAATAATATGGGTAAGGGGCGTTAGCGCAGCTGGGAGCGCGTCTGACTGGCAGTCAGGAGGTCACGAGTTCGAGCCTCGTACGCTCCACCAAAAACAAGAGGTCTGAAGCCAAGTAATTGCAAGTATTACAAGGTACAGACCTCTTCATTTGCTTTCTTTTGAATATGCATAATAATGACAAAAAAGGGTAAAAAAGGGCATCAAGTGTAGTTATTTTGCAGTTATTTTTTGATAGAATCAAAAGTAGCATAATTGCTTTGAGAAAGGGGGCACATTAATGAAGAAATTAATTATCGGTGTGATGCTTACCATTGCAGTGTTATGTCTTGCAGCTTGTAGGGGCTCGTCTGTAAAGGTGGGCTCGTTCTCATCTCTCTACTTTAACGAGGATGATTATGATAACGCTGTACAGGAAGTCTTTACTTATTTCAGCGACTGGGAAGGCTGCACTATGACAGAAATCGGATATGCCGGAGATGACGCTGTCAAGGCAGAAGCGGAAATCCGTGGACTGGCGCCTGAGCAGGTTATGGTATTGACATCCACATTTACTACGGACGGGGAAGACCACCAGAACGGCCTCGAACCAAATTACACATATGAGGATTACAAGTGGATCCTGACAAGAAACACTACGGCGGAGCCATGGAACCATGAAGATCATGGTTACGGCTAAACCGGTTAAGTCAGCTGAAAGGATAACGAAATGGGATTTTTTGACGATCTGAAAAAAATAGGGGAAGCAGTCGGAAGCCTTAATGAGATGGCTGCAGAAGTAAGCAAGACTACTCTTGAAGATTACGGTGAACCTGAATACTTTCTGTATACAGCTCTTGAGCTGGGAGAAATGCACAGAAGAATCGATGTCACAGATGAAAAGGATAGTCTTAAGTACTATACACAATCCAGTATATTTGCATTAAAGGGCAAGACTGAGATCATGGATGCTGACGGAAATATAATTGCTCATCTGGAGAAAAAGCCGGTCAGCCTCCACGAGAAGCATTTTGTTACAATGGCAGACGGAACCGGCTTCACTCTGTCCAATGAGCTG
>CADBKM010000040.1 GCA_902795265.1 uncultured Eubacteriales bacterium | reverse complement strand
CCTTTTGGTCTTCCCATAAAACCACCTCCTTACATAAATCTTAGCATAAGAAAAGTAGACACGCTTTTTTGCATGTCTACTTTGATCTTACAAGTTCAGTCCCGTTCAAACGGGGCCTGTTTTTATTCAGTTTCTTTCAGCCTCTCAAGCACGGTCTTGTACCCTCCTTCTCCGTATGAAAGGCACTTGTTTACCCTGCTTATGGTTGCGGAGCTCGCGCCGGTCTCTTTGCTGATCTCGCTGAACACCGCGCCTTCATCCAGCATGCGCGCTACTTCGAGTCTGGCGGAAAGATCGAGTGCCTCCTTTATAGTAGCAACATCATCAAAGAAGCGGCGGCACTCTTCCTCATTTTTAAGAGTAAGGACCGCTTTGTAGAACTGGCTTAGGTTGTTTTTTTCTTTATCACTTATCATCTCGTTCCGCCTTTCGCCCGCATACCGCTGGCTGTTTTTATTACGCTATGTAGTATACACCTTTCGCGCTTTAAAGTGTTAAAGTAATTTGTTTTAATTTGTACTTTTTGACCGACAGAGTGCTATTATAATTAGGACAATCTATTACGCGCACTAATAACCGGGAGAGAAATAATGCATCGCGTCTACGATTCTTCTTTGACTCACAGGATAGCTGCTTTCATATGCGGGCTCTGCCTGCTTCTCATACTACTTATAACTGCTACCCAGGCCGTCTGCTACTGGATACCTGACTGGTGGCGCAATGAGTATGCAAAATATGATACGCCTTCAAATGTCAGAGGAGAGATGTCTCTCGATGATGCAGTGAGCGTGACTGAAGATATGCTCGAGTACTGCATAGGGCGCCTCGATACTCTCGACAACAGCATGGCAACTATCGACGGAGTAACAGCGCCGTTTTTTACCGAGCGCGAAAAGCTTCATCTGGCGGACTGCAGGAATCTGTTTCAGGCCGCGATCAAAGTCAGGGTCATTGCCGCCCTTCTCTGCATAGGGCTGGCGGTATTTATTTATGTCCATAATGGGAAAGAAAAGACCCCTGCGATCCTCGCAAGAGGATGGCTGAGGTCTCTCGGTTTTATAATCGTGCTGTCAGCGGTCATCGCAGTTTTCTGCATGATCGACTTCACATATGTTTTTACGGTATTCCATCACATATTCTTTGACAACGATCTCTGGATCCTTTATCCGGATAAAGACAATCTCATCAACATTATGCAGGAAGACGTCTTCTCTGACGCCGCCATGTGGATAGCCGGCATATGGCTTTCTGCCTGCGCCATTCTGGCCGCTGCAGCGTTCGTAATACTCCGCCGTCAGAAGAACTACTCAGTGAATAACGGAGTCGAGTAATATCTGTCACCACTGTCAGGCAGCAGTGCGACTATGGTCTTGCCCTTGTTCTCAGGCTTTTTGGCATATTCGATCGCTGCGTGAAGAGCTGCTCCCGAGGATATCCCCACGGATATCCCCTCTTTTTTTGCCAGAAGCTTTGCTGCGGCAAATGCGTCCTGTCCGTCAGCCTTGTACACTTCGTCATATACAGCCGTGTTGAGTACTTCAGGAACAAAACCGGCACCTATGCCCTGTATCTTATGAGCTCCCGCCCTGCCTTCGGACAGTACCGGTGAATCGGCCGGTTCGAGCGCCACGATCTTCACTTCAGGCTTCTTCTCCTTAAGATATTCACCCGTACCGGTGAGCGTTCCGCCTGTACCGACACCCGCGATGAAGATGTCTACAGCTCCGTCCGTATCGTTCCAGATCTCCGGACCGGTGGTCGCCTTATGCACGGCCGGATTTGCCGGATTGACGAACTGCCCCGGAATGAAACCTCCGTCGATCTCCTCTGCGAGTTCTTCAGCCTTGGCGATAGCTCCCTTCATGCCCTTCGAGCCATCTGTAAGGACTATTTCAGCTCCGTATGCCTTAAGGATATTTCTTCTTTCAACGCTCATGGTCTCAGGCATAGTGAGTATAGCCCTGTAACCCTTTGCAGCGGAGATGGCAGCAAGACCAATTCCCGTATTGCCCGATGTCGGCTCTATGATTACCGAGCCTTCCTTAAGAAGTCCCTTTTTCTCGGCATCCTCTATCATAGCCTTGGCGATCCTGTCCTTTACGCTTCCTGCAGGATTGAAGTATTCGAGTTTTACCAGCACGGTCGCCTCGAGGCCAAGTTCTTTTTCGATGTTTGGTACCTCTACGAGAGGTGTGTTTCCGATAAGTCCCAGTGTTCCCTTATATATATTAGCCATTTTTATTACCCTTCCTTTCAGTCTTGTTATCTCTTTAATACCATTACCCTGTCCGGTGCAAGTAAATAGCCCGGGGGCATTTATGCTCCCGGGCGTATCACTCGATTCAGGGGATCTGAGTACGATATCATCTGAGGTCTGCTGTCATCTCACAACAACCGCCCTCACAGACATCGCGTCCGGGAGCTTGGTTTCAGACAACAACACATATAATTCTGATTGTAGAGAGGGAGTGTTTTCATTGATATCGTCCTTACCCTTTTCAAATGATCAACTGATTGTCGATATTGTAGTCCTTAATTCCTACCAAGTCAATAGGTTTTTAAAAAACCTATTGCATTCTGAAAGAAACATGGTCTCCGCGCGCAACTGCTGCTTCATATCCGACCGATGATATGCGCATCGCCATGCATCTGATGCACTCAGCTGCCTCGTCTCCGGTGCAGATCTTGTTATCATACAGCAGGTATTTGCCTCTTACATCAGAAGGCGAAAGATTAGGCATCACAACATTTGCTCCGGCCAGGATTCCCTTCTCGCGCCCCATCGGATCTATGGTGCCGAGCGCCGTGGTCGCAGGCAGCAGCACATCAGGAAGAAGCAGGCGTATCATCGAAAGCAGACGAATAGTCATGTCCACTGTTCCGGCTTCACGGTCCGCAAACGGGGTATCATGATGCGGTATAAACGGTCCTATACCTACCATTTCAGGCCTGAACTCCTGCAGAAAGCGCAGGTCTTTCACAAGATGCTCAGTCGTCTGATAAGGAGATCCGACCATCATGCCGCAGCCCACCTGATATCCGATCTCTTTCAGATCGCGCAGGCACTGCATCCTGTGATCAAAAGACATCTCTGCCGGATGCAGCATCTCATAGTGCTCTTTATCCGCAGTCTCGTGCCTGAGAAGGTAGCGGTCAGCGCCGGCATCAAAGAACTTCTGATAACTCTCTTTTTCGAGCTCGCCTATCGAAAGCGTGACAGCGCAGTCAGGATGTCTCTCCTTTATGGCGCGTACGACAGAGACGATCGCGTCATCGGTGTAGTGCGGATCCTCACCGCCCTGCAGCACAAAAGTGCGGAATCCCAGCTCGTAACCCGCATCACAGCATGAGAGGATCTGCTCTTCGCTCAGGCGGTAGCGTTCCGCTTTCGCATTGCCGCTGCGTATGCCGCAGTAATAACAATTGTTTTTACAAATGTTGGTAAACTCGATCAGCCCACGCATGTAAACATCTTTACCATAGTATTGCTCACGTACCGCCCTGGCTTTTTCCGCCAGATAGTCGCCGAAGCCAGGCTGATCGCAGAGAAGAACACACGCCAGCTCATCGTCGCTAAGCTCCTTCCCGGCAGCAAGTTTGTCAGCAAGCTCAAAGGCAAGTGTTCTTTTATAAGTTTCCTGTGCCGTCATGATATCCTCCACTTAGAATCCGCTGCTGATCTGCAGCTGTCATGTACGTTTACTATTTTACACTTTCTGCAGCTCAAGTACTAAACAAAAAAGCTGCCGTACGGCAGCAATTTTGTATGTAGATAGATATTGTGTAAGAGGGATGAAAGTATTATGGTGTAGTTAGTGCTAACTAACTCTTGCTTACAGCCATATATTAGCATTCATATTTCCTATTGTCAAGGTAGGATTTAAAATAATTTAAAAAAATTTTTCCATGAAAAAGGCCCGGGCAAAGCCCGGGTCTTCAAGCATTCTTTGATTAGAGATGCTGATCTCTTGGGATCCTGTCGTACCACTTGAGCAGGAACGGCTCGATCATCGAAGTCAGCTTCATATCAAGATTGAAGAAATATACTGTGAATGTGACAACGAAGAAAGCAAGGCCTCCGGTCATCAGATACAGCAGTGCTTTTGCTAATTTCTTTTTCATTATAGTGCCTCCGTCTTACACAAATAGATATGTGTCCTTCGCCCTTATTTTACCACGCATTCTCGTCATCGAGAACCTCGAGTGTAGGATCGAGCGGTTCTTCCTGCATGACTGTTCTCATGTAGTTGTTGACCTGGTCTCTTACGCCCTGTCTTGTTACGACACGAGGGTCGAAGAGCTGGTGGTCTACCCAGATCAGAGGAATTCCGAGCTCTCTTGCTCTGTCCTCGAAGAGTCCGTGCATTCCATCCAGGGCCTTACATGTGATGTGCTCCCAAAGGATGATCATATCTGCATTGTACTGTTCAACAAACTCGAAGAGGTCGTCGAGAAGCACCTTGTATCCGCCGTGTGTACGGTTACGCATGATCATCTCTTCTGTCAGCATAGCCATGTCGTAGTATGCCTGCTCTCTGTTCTCAGGAGTATCGGTATCTGCGATCATCTCTGTGTTGATGCACGAGAGCATGTCTGTCAGAGGAACAATGCCCCAGCAGTTAAGCAGCCATACGAGGAAGTCCATGTAGAAGTGCGACTGTACGCCCCATACGATCGCTCTGTGGCGGTACTCAGGAGCAGCCATCTTTTTCTTCTTGTAAGCCTTCTCGGCCAGTTTCATAAGACGTCTGTCGCATCTTTCGAATTCTGGGACCTTGCCGCAGATAGCCATGTAGTTGGTCTCTGTATAAAGAGCAAGGTTTCCGCCGAAGATCTGCGGATAATCTGTCTTGTTCATGTCGAGCCATTCGTTACGGCACTTTGTAGCGTAGTTGACTCTCTTAGCGCATTCGAAGTAGTAATCCCAGTCCCACTTGTGGCCTGTGTGCTCTTCGATGAATGCTATGGCTCTTCTGATCTCTTCAGCAGCGTAGTCCTGAACGTCATCTTCCTTATGACGGAGAGGTGCAGGCAGCTGGAATACAGGAATGCCGTCTTCCTTCTCGAGTCTTTCGGAAATTACGCCGTTTCCGAGCAGAGAACCGTCGCATGTGGTGTTGCACTGTACAGCGCAGGCACCGAAGATAGGCGCGTCGTCATCGATCGATACACCAGCCTCAGCCTCAGGCATCGGGCAGACATCGCCAGGGAGTCCGTATTCCTGAGCAACATCGATGTAGTGCTCCATGGCGTGCTGATTGAGCAGTACGGATACGTATGTGGAAGGAGTCTCACGGGATGTGCACTTCAGATTAGGGAATCCCATCATGACTGCTGTCATCTCGTTCTCATCTACCAGTACGTTGATCTTCGAGAACTCTTCGTCGTTACCTGTTCTGCGGTCAGCGCGTGCCATTGTGTTGAGCAGCTTAGCTACGTCGATGATGATGAGGTCCTGCTCTTCGTGGGTCATTCTGAGGTATTCGCCTCTGAGGCCCTGAGTGAATCTGTCGACCATCATCGGTACTGCCAGATAGTTGGCCATCCAGCGGTATCTGAAGAAGAACTTTATGTTGCGAGGCTTTACCATGAACTTTCCGAGTGTGAGCATGATGCCGAGCCATCTGCTGTAATCGTAGAGAGTGTCTCCTACTCCTCTCCACTCACGGCGTTTTCTGACCTTGCCATGCGGAATGTACAGGTCGCCGTATCTGGTATCGCCCTTGATCTTTTCAGGGTTTACCATAGTTTTGAATTTCTTAACTGCCATCGTTAGTCCTCCTTCTGAATCTTCTTGATGTCGATGCTCTCCATGAACGCCTGTACACGGGTACGCATCTGTCCGGAGGAGCCGATCGTGTACGGTCTGTCTACCGCGAGTACCGGCCAGTCATATCTGTTTCTGAGGATGTGGGATCCCATCATCTTTTCGTATGCCCATGGATCGCAGAACTTCATCTGCTGATAGATGATGCCGTCAGCCTTGTACTCTTTAGCAAGCTTGTCGACATATGCACGGCGTCCGTCCATCTTCGCGGTATCCATGTAACGAGGGCACTCGCCTCTGTACATGTACTGTCTGCAGATCTGTGTGAGAGCGTCTTCGTCATCGGTGAGTTCGATAGGATCTCTGCCCGGAAGCGAACCGTAGCAGAATCTGTCAGCGCAAACGAAAGCACCGCTTTCTTCGACCAGTTTGATGAAGTCTACATCATCTACCTCAGAACCGACTACCTCGACTCTTGCCTTGAACCAAGGCTTCGGATCAGGCTGTCTGGTCTTGAGTTCTTCGAGTGTCTCCTCGAGCTTTCCGATGATGAGATGCTTAGGAGCAACATACGATGCCAGGCAGAATACGTTGAATTCATAACCTGTAATAGTAGGATTGTCGAGCTTTCTGAAGTCGCCGATAGCTCTGATGAGCTCGCAGACTTTGTTATGCTCGGCTACCGCCTTGCGGATGGCAGCATCGGATGTATCGATACCGTAGTTTTCAGCAAGCGGCTTGAGAATGTGGTTCTTGCACTGCAGCACATAGAGATCGAGACCATTGTAGTCGGCCTTCATAGGGATCTCCATATAGTCAAAGAAGAATCCCTTCTTGTCCTTACCCATAGCCTGGAGCACATCCATGTTCTCAACGCAGCGGTTGAGCATTGTGCATCCGTCAGGAGTTATGACTGCATCAAGGAAGTTGTAGCCTCCCTCAAGAGCTCTCTCGAGAATAGCTCTTGAATATTCGCAAAGAAAGCTGGTCAGATAGTATGTACCTACATCAATCGAGCCCGTACGCGGAGCGCGGAGTCTGGCAGAAAAACAGCCAGGCAGATTGAGCAGCGGCTCAGGCACGTTTTCGCACATATAACCAATGCACTTCATGCCTTCTTTCTGGGCCTGCCCGACGAGCTCATTGTTTGCCTCCTGCAGCAGGTCCTCGAAATAAATCAGGTGCTTTAAGTCTTTCACTTTTC
This sequence comes from uncultured Eubacteriales bacterium, assembly GCA_902795265.1. Taxonomy (GTDB): domain Bacteria; phylum Bacillota; class Clostridia; order Peptostreptococcales; family Anaerovoracaceae; genus Crickella. The sequence continues at coordinate 6,566 of CADBKM010000040.1, read as the reverse complement.
TCCCTCTCTTTTTTCTCTCAATTGCAGCCTTTATGGCCGCCGAGCGCCGGAGAATGCGGCTGCTCGTATTATCGTTAGTATTTTATCATGGGCAGGTGCAACAAACAATATAAAAAGGAAACGATACACAAAAATACAGTTTCCCCATTGCCCTTGACGTATACCCCGTCGGGGTATATTATACTATTCGTAAAGATACCCCCGCAGGGTATAATCAGAACAACACAAGCGAGGTTACATATGACTGATAAACACAGCAGCAGCGAAGCAAGAGACTGCTGCGCCTGCAGCGAAAAGCATAAGGAGCGCAGTCCCGAAGAATATAAAGATCTTATAAACAGGCTCAACCGGATCGAAGGACAGGTCCGTGGCATCAAGGCAATGGTCGAACGCGGAGCTTACTGCCCTGACATTCTGATCCAGACTTCCGCCGTGAACTCAGCCCTTAACAGCTTCAGCAAGGTGCTCCTGTCAAACCATATACGCACATGCGTCAGAAACGATATCAGGGACGGCAACGACGAGGTAGTTGAAGAGCTCGTAGCCACCCTGCAGAAGATGATGAAATAAACGAAAGGTCATAAACTGAAATGGAACAATACATAGTTACCGGAATGAGCTGCGCCGCCTGCCAGGCGCGCGTCGAAAAAGCCGTTTCAAAACTCGAAGGCGTTGACTCCTGCTCAGTCAGCCTTCTTACAAATTCTATGGGAGTCGAGGGAAGCGCTTCTCCTGAAGATGTCATCCGGGCAGTTACGGATGCCGGCTACGGAGCCCGTCTCAAGGCGGACGATACCGCGCATAATACGCCGGGCAGCAGTTTTGCTGCAGATGAAGCCGCCCTTGAAGACAGAGAAACTCCTGTCCTGAAAAAACGACTCCTTGCATCCATCGGATTCCTGATAATCCTCATGTATTTCTCGATGGGCCATACGATGTGGGGCTTCCCTGTCCCTGCCTTCTTCGATGGCAACCATATGGCTCTCGGACTCCTGCAGATGATACTCGCGGCCATAGTAATGGTCATAAATCAGAAGTTCTTCATCAGCGGATTCAGAGGACTCATTCACAGGGCTCCGAACATGGACACGCTTGTAGCCATGGGAAGCGCCGCTTCCTTCTGCTGGAGCACATACTTGCTGTTTGCCATGACAGGTGTGTCGTCAGACCCTGAAGCCATGCACGCGTACATGCACGATCTGTACTTCGAGTCAGCGGCCATGATCCTTACCCTCATCACTGTAGGCAAAATGCTCGAGGCCAGGTCTAAGGGCAAAACGACCGATGCACTCAAGAGCCTCATGAAGCTCGCTCCGCAGACGGCAGTCGTCGAAAGAGGCGGCATTGAGACAGAAGTGCATATATCGCAGGTCCGTGTCGGCGATGTGTTCCTGGTCAACCCGGGAGAAAACATCCCTGTCGACGGTGTCATTATAGAAGGCAATTCCGCAGTCAACGAAGCTGCTCTCACAGGCGAATCGATACCTGTCGACAAGAAGCCCGGCGACAGCGTATCTGCCGCAACGACGAACCAGTCGGGATTCATCCGATGCAAAGCGACACGAGTCGGCGAAGATACGACTCTCGCGCAGATCATACGCATGGTCAGCGATGCAGCGGCAACAAAGGCGCCGATCGCCAAGATCGCAGACCGCGTATCCGGGATATTCGTACCGGTAGTCATAGGCATTGCCCTTGTGACTCTGATCATCTGGCTGGCGGTCGGACAGACTGCCGGATTCGCTCTTGCCAGAGCCATATCCGTTCTCGTCATAAGCTGTCCGTGCGCTCTCGGCCTTGCGACCCCTGTTGCCATAATGGTAGGCAGCGGTGTCGGAGCCAGAAACGGCATCCTCTTCAAGACAGCCGCGGCTCTCGAAGAGACCGGACGCATCGAGATAGTTGCTCTCGACAAGACAGGCACCATCACAGGCGGAAATCCTAAAGTTACTGATGTATTCCCATGCCGCGGAGTGTCAAAGGATGAACTTCTCACAGTAGCAGCCGCCGTTGAGTCGAGGTCGACCCACCCTCTCGCCAAGGCAGTCTCCGAGTACACCGGAGGCACAACGCTCAGGATCAGCGATTATACCGAGGTGCCTGGCGGCGGAGTCAAGGCGTACACATGGGACGGTTCACGCGCGGTGAGCCTCGCCGGCGGAAATGCGCGTTTCATGGCGGAAAGCGGTGTATCTCAAGCTGACATCGACCGCCTCGTGAAGGAATCCGCGGAATTTGCCAATGCCGGCAAGACTTCCGTATACTTCCAGAAGGGAGGCAAACTGCTCGGCGTACTGGCTCTTGCTGATTCAGTCAGAGAAGACAGCGTCGAGGCAATCAGAGAATTCAAGGAAATGGGAATCAGGACCGTCATGCTGACAGGCGACCGCAAGAGCACAGCTGATGCGATCGCAGCAGAAGTCGGTGTCGATGAAGTCGTGGCCGAAGTTCTGCCGGGCGGTAAGGAAGAAGTCATCCGCAGCCTCATGGAGCAGGGCCGCACCGCCATGGTTGGCGACGGCATCAACGACGCTCCTGCCCTTACAAGAGCTAATGTCGGCATCGCCATAGGTGCCGGTACTGATGTCGCCATCGACGCAGCAGATGTAGTGCTTGTGAACAGCCGCCTGTCCGACGCAGTCAAGGCGGTAAGGCTCGGACGCAAGACCCTGAAAAACATACACGAGAACCTGTTCTGGGCATTCTTCTACAATGCAATATGCATACCTGTAGCTGCGGGAGCATACATAAAGCTGTTCGGCTGGGCACTCAACCCTATGCTCGGAGCAGCCGCGATGAGCCTTTCAAGCTTCTGCGTTGTCACCAACGCATTAAGGCTCAACCTGTTCGATGCCGGCAGCAAAAAGAGTTCAGACACAACAAGTCAATCACAGGCAGCAGCTGAAGCTGACATGCCTGACAATAATAACAATGAAAGCGAGGAAAAACTGATGCAGAAGACCATGAAGATTGAAGGAATGATGTGCCCTCACTGCGAAGCTGCAGTAAAGAAGGCTCTTGAGGCTCTTGAAGGAGTAGATGCAGCTGAGGTTAGCCACGAGGCAGGTACTGCAGTGGTATCGATGTCGGCAGAGGTAGCTGACGCAGCACTCAAGGAAGCCGTAGAGGCTAAGGATTATAAGGTAGTCGGTATCGAATAATCCCTTCCGGGATCAGAGAAATATAAATGGCGCCGCCACACTGTAAAGTGTTGGCAGCGCCGTTTTTATTTGCTTTTGATCAGGCCTCAGCGAGCACGGCCATGTCCTCTTCAGTCGTCGACCAGCTCGTTGCTATCCTCACGATAGTGTGGGTATCGTCATATATGCCCCAGCGGTCGAATATTATCGTCTTGCCGAGCTCAGCCATCTCCTCATCTGTCATCAGGATTAGCTGCTGGTTTGTAGGCGAGTCCATGTAGACCTGCCATCCCTTCTTCCTGATGATCTCCTTGACCCGTTCAGCCATGTCGATCGCGTGCCTGCTGATCTTGAAGTAGAGATCGTCTGTAAACAGAGTATCGAACTGTATGCCCAGAAGCCTTCCCTTTGCGAGCAGAGCCCCCCTCTTTTTGACCGATGTCATGAAGTTATGCGGCCTGTTGTTTTTGGTGAAAACGACCGCCTCTCCGCAGAGTGCTCCTACTTTTGTTCCCCCGATATAGAAAACGTCTGTCAGCCTTGCTATGTCTTCAAGTGTCATGTCGGAAGCATTGCTCATGAGTCCGTAACCCAGCCTTGCCCCATCAAGATAAAGAGGAATAATGTACTCATGGCACAGATCGGAAAGATCCTCAAGCTCTGCCTTTGTGTAAAGAGTACCCGGCTCTGTCGGATGGGAAACATATACCATGCCCGGGAACACCATGTGATCGTGAGTCGCGTCATTGTAGAAATTCTCAAGATATTTTCTTACGGTGTCAACTTCGAGCTTGCCGTCCTTTGCAGGCAGCTGAAGCACCTTGTGTCCGGTAAATTCTACCGCACCGGACTCGTGTACGCTCACGTGGCCGCTTTCGGCCGCGATCACGCCCTCCCAGTCTCTGAGCATGGTCGAGATTATGACAGAATTAGTCTGTGTGCCTCCGACGAGGAATTCGACCTCAGCCTCAGGGCAGCCACATGCCGCTTTTATCTTTTCTTTTGCAGACGCCGTGTAGTGATCCATTCCGTATCCCGGAAGAGATTCCATGTTGGTCTCCGCAAGCCTCTTCAGTATTTCAGGATGTGCTCCGGCAATATAATCACATTCAAAAGAAACCATATATCCTCCTTATTATTTAGCTTACCCAGCCTTGATCAGATCGTCCGCCGCAGCAGCTGCAGTCGACCAGCACAGCTGAAGATTATATCCTCCTGTAATTCCATAGGCCTCAAGCGCTTCGCCTATCACGTAAAGCCCTTCAAAGCCGCGGACGCTCATCGTCCGCATGTCCATGTCTGTCAGGGCCACTCCGCCGGCTGTCACCATGCCGCGCCTGTCTATGCTTTTTATGATGAAATCATCATGATCGAGGAGCGAAGCAAGCACGGTCGTTCTGACATCTCCCGAGTCTCCCCTGGCGCGGTCCGTCAGTACACGCTGCATGCGCTTTGGGAGCCCGCTCAGTTCTTTGTTGTAACTGAACCTTATCTTCTCGCCAGCTTCCGCATACCCCGATACGTTAAGAACAGCCGGCCCGGAAAAGCCTTCGTGCGTGAAAAGCATGTCTCCCTTCATCGCTGCAGCCTTTCCCTTGCATGTGCACGATGCATCGCTTCCGAAAACTGTCACTGTCACATCAGGAAGACTGATCCCGGCCAGATCCGCATATGGATATTCCTCAACATATATAGGTGCAAGCGCCGGCCTCGGCTCTTTGATGCTTATGCCCAGAGCCTTGAGCATCTTCAATACAGACCCGTCTGAACCTGTCTCCGGATAAGTTATTCCGCCTGATGCGATCACAACGCTGCGCGCTTTTATGACTTCACCGTCAGTCAGGCTGATTTTCCATCCGTCTGTGCTCTCCAGCCCGCTCACCTTCGCGCCTGTCCGTATCGGCCAGCCGTTGCGCGAGGCTTCTGCCGTGAAAGCATCGAGCACATCGCGCGATTTCATGGATGCCGGGAATATGCGCCCGGCACCATCGAGAGCTTTCGGCCCTTCCGACATGTCGAGCGGATCACCGTTCTCATCTGCCAGATCCACGCCACGGGCGTCAAGCCACTTAGCCAGCTCGAGGTTGCTGTGCCTGTAAAGGCATCTTCTGAGAGCCTGTCCCGCATCTCCGTATGCATACAGGAAATCCTTTATCGAGCCGCCGTGAGTGATGTTGCAGTGCCCGCCTCCGCTCATCAGGAGCTTGCTTCCAGGGACAGAGCTTCCCTCAAGAATGATCCCCGGCGCTCCTTTAAGATCGAGCTGCGCTGCAAGCATCAGGCCTGATGCTCCGGCTCCTATTATAACAATGTCATATTCTTCTCTGATCATGAACAGATTATAGCCTATGCGGACTCCATTTTCATCAAATAATAGTCCGCGGTCAGTGCATGTCAGGCGGGTATCACGCCGGCCGGACACGGCTTTTGAGTATCTCCACTATAGGGCCGATATCCAGTCTGCCCTTGTTGTCATCGAATGTGAAGTAGACGTCTCTTCCCGGAAGAAAACCGTTGCTCCAGTAGTCATATTCCCTGGTTTCAGACCTGTCCCGGTAATCATTTTTGTCATACATCCCCTGATGCTCTATACGAATCTCAGTCTTGTAATCTATCTCCGAAAGAATGGTAAAGTCAGGATAAAAAGTCCTGTGCGATCCTTTCAGCGGAAGCTCATATACAAATGTATACCCGGCTTCCAACAGAAAGTTGTAGATCAAAGCCTCGGATTTGGATCTGACCATATTGCCATCTATTGTCGGCTGAGTCAGCTCTTCGGGTCTGAATGGCTCAAAGGTTGCTTTATATGCCTCAGCCTGCTCCTTCCATTTTCTGGCAGCCTTGCTTCGTAACTCTGAACGGAATGTCTTTGATCTGTATGACTTTGGAAGCCTGTTGTTTATGCTTCCGAAAGAGATCGACTCATATTTTTTCAGAAAACTTTCAATTAGTGTGATGTCACGTTCTATAGTCTGTATTGATTTTGACAGATAGCGGGCTTCACGTATCAGCTGGATCTCCGGTTTTGATTCATCACCAAGATAGCTCGGGTTTTTAACTCCTTTTTTTCTGGCGCCATAATATATCCTGTCTTTTCTTCTGACAAGCGGCTTGATGAATACCTGTGAATAATCGGATAATTCCGCCAGCCTGGCTTGCTGGGAACTTTGTATCCGTTTCAGCTGGGCCAGATAGTCCTTGATGTCGATCAGCAGTTTGTTTTCCATACTGAAATTCTATCTGAAATCGATTGAAATACTCAAACAACCAGAGCACTTATTCCTGCAATAAATGACCTTTTTTCAGGTACTACATATCAAAATTCGTTTTTGTATTGCCTCACGGAAATCACAGCCGTCAGGCAATACACCTTCACTTTCCGGCACTCCTTTTGTATTGCCTCACGGGAATCACAACCGTCAGGCA
>CADBKM010000039.1 GCA_902795265.1 uncultured Eubacteriales bacterium | reverse complement strand
ATTTATGCATAGTTTTCAGTTATGAAAAGTCGGCACCTGAACTGCTGAAAAATCAGTGTGTTCAGTGATGCCGACTTTACATAAATAATGGTAGTCTATGGATGTCCTGTTGGATACTTTCTTCATGTTGAGGTATCCCGGAGCTTCCAGATAGCCGACTATCATGTCCTGTACTCCATCCATATAGCAGATGAAGATCTTGAAACTCTCAGGGACCGCCTCATCGAAGTCTGCATTGGTGTCATAAAGAGCGTTCGCAAGTGCCTTAGCTCTTGTCCATACTTCACCGCAGTCAGAAGCATGAGTTCCGCCCCAGGTCGCCATGTCGTTAGGTCTTCCGGCATATACATAGGCAAGAGCCAGATGGGCTACGCCGTAGTCCTTAGCCTCATCACCGTAGTAGAACTGCTTGATACCTTCGATATTCTTCTTGAATCCCGGATATGAAGGCGAGTAGTACACGATATTTCTGAGGGCATTCCACTTGCCTGTGTCGGTAGCGTCGGTTACCACCTTGTCTACCTGCACTGTTCTGGTCTGATCTCCTGACCATACCGGGGACGACTTGTTAGGCTGCACGCAGATCGAGAAGCGGCTTCCGAGATCATCTCCGAGGTCGCACTTGGCCGCGTTACTGTAGCCTCCTTCACCCGGACCATAGTGCAGTTCCTTGTACCAGTGGACCGTGTATTTGCTGCCCACTTTACCGCTGAATGCAGATACGGTCTGTGTCATCACGGCACCGAGGACCATGATGAGTGCAAGCGTTATGGCGAACACTCTGGTGAACGCCTTGAAAAACTTGTTGTCTGTCATTGTCTTGTTTCTCCTTTCATCGGTTTTCAGATCATCATGAATGCGAGGATGATCACCGGCAGGCTGATGAGAATCATGACTCCTGTCAGGATCCAGGACAGTCTGTTGGCAACCTTCTCGCTGAGATACAGCTGCATACCTGCTTCATCCGTGCAGATGATCACGTCATCGTTTGGTTTGTTGTCTTTGTCTTTCGTCATGTGGATTCCTTTCCGGGCACACAAAAAGGCGCCCGGTCATTCATGATCCGGACGCCCCGTACATATGCTCTTAATATTAATTATTATTATCTTCTCTTCGGACAGTAACTGGTAGTCGTATAGGTGGGGTTACAGGGGAGGATTTGCGCAAATGAGCGCTCACTGCAAACCCCACCATATAAACTACGATTATCTGGCATCATCTCTTTCCCTCTGTCTCTGTCTGTGCCTGCCATAGAATTCCATAGCAGCAGCAACATAATCCTCCCTCTTGGATACAGGCAGATCAGGTGGAAATAGCCTGCTGAATCTGTCTCCTCTGAGCACTATCCGCTCTTTTTGGTTCGGTTTTTCCTCCACCATGATAGCCTCAATGGATTCAGGTGTAAGCTTCCCGTTTTCGCTCATCTGTCTCATTCGTTTTGCCTGGGCGTGTGAAGGTGTACACTGTTCCATCTCTATGCATTCCCAGATGTGTCCTTGAGTAAGCTTTGGAATATACGACAGCTCTACTGCAGGCCTCATTGCTATCTGGCCCTCATCGACCATATCCAGCAGTTCCGGAATGAGTTCTGTGAGCCTGATATATCTATGAATCTGTCTTGCACTATCATCCATTTCATCACTAAGCTGATTAACGCTATATTTCTCGCCCACTGGGCGAGCATTTTCTCTGGAGGGTCTTCCCGGCAGTCGCCTCATAGCCTCTAACCTCATCCTATAGGCAAAAGCTTTCTCGCTTGGAAGGATCTTTGTGCGCTGAAAGTTGCTTTCGACCATGAATATCGTAGCTTCATCACGGCTCATATCTACCACTTCACATCTGAGTGAATCGAGCCCCGCTAATTGGCAGGCCCTGTACCGTCTGTGTCCGGAGAGCATCTCGTATCTGCCGTCCTCTTTCTTCCGGACTGTGGCAGGCGTGAGCACTCCTTTCGTTCTGATGGATTCTGACAGATTCATCATGTCCTCATCGTCCTGGACCCTAAATGGATGATCAGGGAACGGATCGATCTCATCGAGAGGTATCTCATATATCCTCTTGAGCTTCGCATCGTCTCTTTCCTCCTGTGATGAGAACAGCTCATCGAGCGATGGCAGCCTCATCTCTATGCTTTTCTCGTTCGGCAAGCCTCATCACCTCCTTTGTGAGTGCCTCATATGCCTTTGCCGGTTTGGAGTCACGATCATATTCATAAATGCTCTGTCCAACTTTGGATGCCTCAGCTGCTTTGACAGCAACCGGTATCTGAGCATCGAAGATCCTTATCTGCATCCCGTACTTCATTCTGATGGTATCAATTACCTCTTTTGCAAGATTAGTTCTGTTATCCACCAGCGTCATGACTATACCGCCTATTTTCAGTTTATCGTTGGTATGATTCCTTACCATATCAATGCTCCTCATAAGCTGTGTCATGCCCTTAGCGGGCAAATAATGGGCTTGTACGGGGATTATCACGCTGTCTGCGGCAGTCAGGGCATTTATAGTGATCATTCCCAGAGAAGGCATGCAATCGATCAGGATATAGTCATAATCCTTCTTTACATCCTTCAGGAGATTGCTGAGCACCTTCTCTCTGCTCATCGCATTTACAAGCTGTGATTCCATAGATGAAAGATCCAGATTGGATGGAATGAAATCTACGCCTTCAGGATGATGGATGATAGTCTCCTGCACTATAGGCCTATATTCCTGTGTGGAAAGATACATCAGTCTGCCGAGCGACTTTTCCAGCTCATCACCGTTCCATCCAAGAGAGGCTGTCAGGTCACTCTGAGGATCTGCATCGACAAGCAGAACTCTCTTTCCCTGCCTTACCAGACCTGCCCCGAGATTTAGGGTGGTAGTCGTCTTACCGACACCTCCCTTCTGATTACATATCGCTATCGTCTGTGCCATCCAACCACCTCCTAGTCTGACCTACGCTCATCTTCATAATGGAAATCATCGAACATGTTCTCGATGGAGAACCATTCGAAGATATCCGTGTCGAAAAGAATATCGAAGAAGACAAAATAGGTATCTTCATCATATTTGGAGCAGAGCTCAAGCATATCCAAATCTTCAGCAATATCCACCATTCCTCTCGCGAAAAACATTGCCTGAAGCATAGGCACTACTGATTCCGGATCGGCATCTTCAATCCTCCTGACTATCTGCTTTAGTGTCGACATTTCCATACCGTCTGCCATATCCTCAAATCTTGCTGCTGTCTTATGAGCAATGTGTATGGCGATATCGCAGCAGAGCATCTCTGCATCTGTAAGCCCTGGGACTTTTTTCTCTTCTTTGCGTTCTGTATCTTTTTCCACTTCATAAAACTCCTTGTTTTTGATATCCGCTCTCCTCCTGAATTCATCCGGATCGATTACTATAGTGTCGCCTTTCATGAAGCCTACAATCGTTCCTGCTACATCCAGTTTTTCTTTATCCTTTGCATTCATAAATAATTCCTTTCTCCGGTTATCTCGGCTGCATAATAAAAGCCCCGCACCATATTGTGCAGAGCCATGTATTGAACAACGAGCTGAAGAAAGGATCATTACTCTACGAACTTTATAAGAAGATCATCTACAGCATCGGTGTATCTTCCCTCAGATATAAGCTGGTTCTTGAGTTCGACCAGAGCCATTACGATAATCCGGATCTCATCGTGAGTGAATTTGAATTTCGGCTTAAACATCGTGCTCACTCCTTCCTTTGACTTGTTTATACTTTTCATAATTGTCTTTCAGTATGATTATAGATACTGTATAGATCAGACGACAAATGTGCGATTTTGTGGGTTCGATTCCCTAGATCCCATAAGGGAATCGAAGACGTCTTCAAACCATTGAATTTCCAACATTCTCTTTTCTTCGGATAGAACTTCGATTCCGTACAACCGCACGGGACATCCCACCATTTTTACCCCAACACCTTGGACTTGAGTGGACTTTATTGGACCTGAGTGGACTTGAGCCACAAGCCCCAAACGCAGTGATTTCAACGAATCAGAGCAATATAAAGGACCCCGGAATATGTCTCCGGAGCCCGATTTATGGAGCGGGTGAAGGGAATCGAACCCTCGACGTAAGCTTGGGAAGCTCAAGTTTTGCCATTAAACTACACCCGCATTATTGCGGCACTTGTATGTGCCGCCTGTAAGTATACCGCATAATTTGGTTTTTGTCAGTTGCTTTTTGCAGTGCTTTTGCCCGGCTGCTGCACTAACTGCGCGCCGGCACGAATTCGTTGTAGATTGCGCGAACTGCTTTTTCGAAGTCCGGTGCCTCGACGCCTACGATCACGTTGATCTCTCCAGTGCCCTGATTGAGCATGCGAATGTTGATGCCTTCAGCGGCCAGCGCCGCGCATATCCTTGCGGAGACTCCGACTGTGCGGTTCATCCTGCGCCCTACTACAGCGATCAGAGCTATTCCGTTTTCAACGCTTATGTCATCAGGCTTAAGCTGAACTCTGAAGGCCTCAAGGATGTCGTCGAGTTTGTCCTCGAGCTCGCTGCTTGCGATTACCATCGACAGCGAGTCGATTCCCGTAGGAATGTGATCGAAACTGATGCCGGCGTCCTCGACTATCGCGAGCGCTCTGCGCACAAATCCGACTTCGTTGTTCATCATGTTCTTGTAGATCGAGATGACTGTAAAGTCAGGCTTTCCGGCAATGCCGCTGATGACGCTTCCGTCTTCGCAGTCATCGCTGTTTGAGATCACGGTTCCCGGATCTTCCGGCTGGTTGGTGTTGCGGATATTGATTGGGATGTCTGACAGCCTTGCCGGGAAGACCGCGTCTTCGTGCATGACGCTGGCTCCCATGTAGGAGAGCTCGCGGAGCTCTATATAGGATATATTCTTGATCGGCAGTGGATTGTCGACAATGCGAGGGTCTGCCATGAGCATTCCGGATACGTCGGTCCAGTTTTCATATACCGAAGCTCCTGCTGCTCTGGCTACGAGAGAGCCCGTTACATCGGATCCGCCTCTCGAAAACAGGCAGATGTCGCCGCTCGATGCGTAACTGCCGTAAAAGCCCGGAAGCACTGCTCTTTCGTGCTCGCTGAGGGCTGCCGACAGAGCGGCATTGGTCTCATCGGCAAGCAGCCTGCCCTTGTTGTCGAACAGGATCAGGTCCTTCGTATCGAGGAAATCGTATCCCAAATAGGCCGCGATCAGGCGTGCCGAAAGGTACTCGCCCCTGCTTACAATGTAATTGCCGGAGCAGCCGGCCTTGAGGTTTTTGCGGAGCACATCGAATTCCTCATCGAGATTTGCGTCGATACCGAGCTCGTCCGCAATGCTTGTGTACCTCTCTTTTAAAGGTGCTAAGAGCGGCTCGTACGGTATGTTATTGTCGATGACCGCCTTAAGCATTATAAGCAGATCGGTGATCTTGCTGTCTCCGCTGTATCTTTTGCCCGGAGCCGATACAACCACATATCTGCGCTCAGCGTCCGCCTCGATGATTTCTCTGATCTTCCTTATCTGCGAGGCATCCGCAACGGATGATCCTCCGAATTTAAGGACTTTTACACTCATTATGTACTCCTCCTGTCCTCTGGTTTTACCCTTCTGTTTTTTTAATCTGTTGTATTGTCTTTTTTTCTTTAGCGACTGTCAGTATCGCTATACCTGCAAGTATCGCTGCCGTGCCGCCTATCTCAGCCGGGTGGAAGCTCTGGCCGAGAAACAGCACAGACGCAAGCAGCGCTGTCACCGGCTCAAACAGGTTGTAGACTCCTCCGCGTACCGGTCCTACAATGCTCGTTCCGTACAGGAACAGTCCGAAAGCGCACGCGGCGCCCGGCAGTATTATGAACGCCATTCCGAGTATCAGCGATGCGTCCCACTGAGTCGGGAAATTCCACAGCCTGCAGAACGGCGCAATGACGCAGCCCCCGACAAAGAGCCCCCAGCCTACGGTCTCGAAAGTGCCGTAGCGCTTAATGAGCTCCGACGGAAGAGTTATATACAGCGCGCACATCAGCGCGGATATCAATCCGAAGAGCAGCGCGAGCGGGTGCACGGCCAGAGCGCCGAAGTCCCCGTGCGTCGCTATCAGGAAGGAGCCTGCCGTTACCAGAATGAGAGCCCCGAGCTCCGCGGCTGACGGTCCGCGCCTTTCCTTAAGAATGACATAAATAAGCACAAACACCGGCGCTGTCTGCTGAATAGCAGATGCAATGCCGGCGTTGCTGTAATCAATTGACAGGTAGTATGTCGGCTGACAGAGACCGAACGCAAATACCGATATGATGAGAAGCCTGATCACAGACTTTCTGTCCTTCCATATATCGAATATGCCGTGAGGATTCTTTGCCAGTGCAAACAGCAGCAGCACGAGCCCCGACGTTATCATGCGAAAGTTTACCATCCACATCGTGTCGATCCCGCGACCCATGAGGTATTTGCTTACTACCGCATTAAGCCCCCAGAGCGAAGCTCCGGTGAGAGTAACAAGTGTTCCGTATAGCTTGTGTCTAGTTTCCATCAAAACCCTTAACTACGATATTTACAGTGCCCGTAGCCTTGTCAGTAGGGGTTACCTTAACCATGTATGTACCTGCTCATCTTCTCCGACCACGATAGTACCGCTTAAAGTCTCATCATCAGGACCGGCATTCTCCGCTATGATATCAGTGTTTTCTTTTTCATTTCGCTCTACCGCCTTTAATAAAAGCTCATATGAATATTATACACCAATGCTCTCTTTAATTAGCTGCTTTTAACTATCTTATTCAGCAGACTCTTCCAGTGCAGCCATTGCCTCTTTGATCATACCCGGCAGTCTTCTGCATTTATCTTCTGAACTCGAGGCTATGGAAACCCTGACCCCATTGTCAAACGGAATGAGGAAGACGTTCTTTTCATTGAGCTTTTCGCAGAGTCCGTCCGGATCAGCACACGGAACAGTCACGAAGAAGCCCGCGCTGAACGGAACTATCTCAAGTCCGCAGTCTGCAGCCGCCTTTTCGAAAGCCCTTCCTCTGGCCAGAAGCATGTTGCGAGCCTCAGCTCTTTCAGCCTCGACCTTCGCGAGCAGCTCCTCATCAGCGTAGATCTGCTCGATAACTTCCTGCGGAGCTCTCGATGAATTCGACCATGTCGCTCTTGCAGAGAACGAGTTTACCTTTCCGAACTCCTCTGCCACTTCAGGACTGTGCGCGAGGCATATCATAGCCGCACATCTTGCTCCGTAGAATGTGAAAGTCTTGGAAGCGCTGTAAGCTATGATAGGCAGAATGTTCGCTCTCAGGTTATCGACTACGCCGTAGAACTTTCTTACTTCGTCAGGCTCGCCCGCGAAATCGATATATGCCACATCGAGTACCAGGGCGACCTTCTTTTCGAGAGGCACTTCGTCGAGAACTCTCTTCACGCCGTACCAGTCATCCATAGTGAGCGCGTAGCCCGTAGGGTTGTTGGCCGGTGTATTGATGATTATAACGAGATGCTCCTGGTTTCTCGTGAGCTTCTTTACTTTGTATTCGAAATCCGCGATGTTGAATCGTCCTTCTTCATCGAACATCTCAAAGTGCTCGATGCCGCGGTACATCTCAGCTGCAATGCTCTTATAAGGAGCCCAGTGCCAGCTGTGAGTAAGAATCTTGTCTCCGGGGCAGGAGTAATTGGCGATCGCGTTCCTTATGGCGCCTGTGCCGCCAGGTGTTCCGACTACGCATGTAAAGCTCTTAGGCTCGTAGTTTCCGAGAGCAGCTTTAAGGATGGCTTTCTTGAAACCCGGTGTTCCGGCGATCGGTGCATATGCCGCGTACTTCTCCGGCGGAAGGCTCTTCATGACCTCTTCCACCGATTTGAGCACTATAAGCTTGCCCTCATCATCATAAAGCGCGCCTACTGTCGCGTTGATGACTTCCGCAGGTCCGTATTTGCTGACCGCATCAAGAGCCTTTCCGCTTGCCGCAAATACCTTATCTTCTTTTGGGATCTCACGTCCGTTGAATGCCGCCATACTCTTCATAGCTGTTCCCCCTGTTTTGTCTTAGATACGCCCCATCTCTTTATCGATTTTCAGATTCCTGAAGTACAGGACTATGTCTGTAGTTACCAGCAGAATGTCTGCCAGATAGAACCAGAATGAAGCCTGCAGCTCTCCCATTCTCTGATACATTATTAACTTGGCTGTAAGTCCGCACAGATAGCCGATCACCACCATTATCTCGAACATCAGGCTCTTGCCCAGTGTTGTTCTGCTCGTGATCGACTTATGTATATTAGCCGGCCATGAGCATCCGAAAATAATCAGCATCGCTATCTCGCAAAGTACCACTACATCCATTTTAAATTGTTCCCTCCGTTCTGCCGGCTATCTTCTGCCGACAATGATTCTTTTTATTTTTTCACCGAAGCCGCTGTACTTAGCCTCGTACTCGGTCTCGATGTTATCAGCATTTCTTTCAGGATCTGCATGAAGGTCGCGCGTTATATCAAGTATTTTAAGATCGGACGCGATCACCTCGAGCACCGACCATTCGAACAGATCGGTGTTGTCAGTCTTGAATGTGACTGTCCCTTCAGGCTTCATTACCCTGAAATATGATTTGAGCCTGTCCCTGTAGGTAAGGCGTCTTTTGTACCAGTAGTTTTTCGGGAGCGGATCGCTGAAGTTCAGGTAGATTCCGTCGGCCTCACCCTCTGCGAACCATTCCGACAGATCGCCGGCGTGCTCCGGAATGAAGATCACGTTTTTGAGCCCGCCATCTCTGATCTTCTCCATGGCGCGCATCATTACGCTTTTGTTGCCTTCGATCGCAACGAAAAAATGCTCCGGCTCGCGCGCAGCGAGCTCGGAAATAAATTTGCCCTTACCGCAGCCGATCTCAATATAGAGAGGCGCGCCGCCCGAACGTTCGGACCATCTGCCGCGCATGGCTGCCGGATCATCTATAAGAATATCCGAGAAGGCTTCATATCTGGTATCAAGATTTCTAAGTTTTCTTTGTCTCATAGTTTTATAAATCGTGACGCGATGATAGCCGCGAGGAACAGTACCATCATCACTGCCGCCACGGCATCTCCGCGGTCAAATCTTATCTCGTTCATGCGTGTTCTGCCCTTGCCGCCGTGATAACATCTGGCCTCCATGGCCAGCGCGAGATCCTGCGCGATCCTGAACGAACTCACGAACAGCGGCACAAGAATAGGAATGAGGCTCTTTGCTCTCTGGAACAGATTTCCGGACTCAAAGTCCGCGCCTCTGGCCTGCTGTGCCTTGATTATCTTGTCCGTTTCCTCCATGAGGGTAGGTATGAACCTCAGCGCGATAGTCATCATGAGAGCTATCTCGTGGCTCGGAAGTCCGATCTTCGAGAACGGCGAAAGCAGCTTCTCAAGTCCGTCGGTAAGCTCCACAGGCTTCGTCGTAAGTGTCATTATTGACGAGCCGATAATGATGAGCACGAGTCTGATCGCCATGAAGAATGCCCTTGAGAGACCTTCCTGTGTGATCTTTAAGAACTTCCACTGCCACAGCACGGTGCCGTCGACCATGAACATGTTGAGCAGGAACGTGAATGCGATTATCAGGAACACCGCGCTCAGACCCCTGAAAATGAACTTCAGCGGCACTTTGGAAATTCCGATGACCACAAACAGCGCCACTGCGGCGATGATGAAACCGTAGAAATTGTTCACGACAAACAGCTCTATCAGGTAGAGCAGTGTCGCGATTATTTTGGTCCTGGCATCGAGCCTGTGGACCCATGAATCGCCCGGATAGTACTGACCGAGAGTGATGTCTCTTATCATCCGCGCGGTCCCTCCAGATATCTCTTTATGTCTTCAGCCGCCTCATCTATGCTGAGCGCCTCGCTTCTGAAATCAGGCACTCGGCTGTTTATGATCTCCACTATTTCTCTTGCAGGAGGAACTCCGAGCCCCATATCCGCAAGCATTTTGCCGTGAGAGAACACCTCTGCCGGTGTACCTTCGAGGGCCACCTTGCCTCCGCTCATCACCAGCACCTTGTCTGACATCTCCGCGATGTCGGCCATATTGTGCGAGACGAAAATGAGGATTATTCCCATCTCGTCGTGTATCCTTTTGACCATCGCCAGAATATCTCTGTGAGCTGACGGGTCGAGACCCGCTGTAGGCTCATCAAGTATGAGGATCTTCGGGTTCATCGCGATCACGCCGGCAATGGCTACTCGGCGCTTCATGCCGCCCGACATCTCAAACGGCGACCGGTCTTTTACATCATCGTATTCAAGCCCGACAAGTCTGATCGACTCTCTGACCCTGGCATCTATCTCAGCTTCATCAAGGCCCAGATTTTTAGGGCCGAAGCCTATATCCTTCTGCACGGTCTCTTCGAACAGCTGGTATTCAGGGTACTGGAAAACCAGACCCACCTTGCGTCTTATGTCTACCATTTTAGTGCTGCCGTCTGTAATGCACTGTCCGTCAATATACACATCGCCTGAAGTCGGAGCAATGAGTCCGTTCAGATGCTGCAGCAACGTGGACTTTCCGGATCCGGTATGACCGATGATGCCCAAGATGGAGCCGTCTGCCACATCAAAAGAGACGTCGTCGAGGGCGACGGTCTCTCCGGGCATTCCCGGGTTATACACATACCTGAGATTTCTAACGCTTATTGACATATTCTGCGATGTCCTCCGCACTCATCAGTGATTCCGGCAGCCCGGCTTTATCTCTGAGCGCAATGACCGGCGGCATTTCGAGCCCGGCCTTTTCTATCATTTCTCTGTCCGAGAACAGCTCCGCAGGCGTTCTGTCGCAGAGGATCTTTCCTTTTTTAAGTACTATGACGCGGTCTGCCTGCTCCGCTTCTGTCATGAAGTGGGTGATCAGAATGCACGTTATGCCTTCGGTGTTGAGATCTTTGATGATCTCCATTACGCTTGCTCTTCCCTTAGGGTCGAGCATGGCCGTCGGCTCGTCGAAGACTATGCAGTCAGGCTTCATAGCGATCGCGCCCGCGATGGCTACACGCTGCTTCTGCCCGCCCGAGAGCATATGGGCACCCTTATCCTTTTTCTCGTACATGCCTACTCTGCGGAGAGCATTGTCGACGCGGCGCCTTATCTCTGCAGGCTCTATTCCGAGATTTTCAGGGCCGAAAGCGACATCGTCTTCAACGATGCTCGAAACCAGCTGGTTATCCGGATTCTGGAACACCATTCCGACTCTCGATCTTATATCCCAGATATGCTCTTCAGAGGCTGTATCGAATCCTTCGACAGCGACCCTTCCGGCTGAAGGTACGAGAAGTCCGTTGAGGCACTTGGCCAGCGTGGACTTTCCGGAGCCGTTCATTCCTATGACCGCGACAAAACTGCCCTTTTCGATATCAAGGCTGATACCGTCGAGAGCTTTTTTACCCGGAACTTCTTTGCCGTCAGCATCTATCCGGGTGTATTCAATTGTCAGGTCTCTTACTTCTATGAATTTCACGGCTACAAGTATAACATAAACGCCCTGCTTATGGGCAACGAAAAAGCCGGTATCACCGGCTCCAACGTAAAGTGCTTTATATATTAACCCTTTTGCTTCGCGTGTATTCTACTACCGGGTATTGTCAAGGTCAATAACAAATTATGTTTTTTCACAAAAACAAATGTCAGACAATTGTGTTTTTTCACAATTGTCTGACACAGTCACTTTTATTTGTTCTCAAATACCTCTCCGGCGTAAACCTTTGACGCATCGACCTTGTCATGAACTTTTTCGTTCCACTCAGCCGGGTCAACATCGTTGATGGCTACCGACAGGTGGCTTCTCTGGCATCCGAGCTCCTTCATCATGGTCTCAACTATAGCGTCTGCTACCTTCTTCTTTGTTTCGTCGTCTCTTCCCGAGAACATGCTGATTTCTACATGTGGCATAATGATTCCTCCTTAGATTTATTCCCATGTCAGGCCTATGCCTGCTTCAGTTGCTTTGTCATATACTTTCTGCGCGGTATACAGATCGAGTGCCCCGATACCTACATTCTCGAACACGATTATCTCATCGTCAGATTCCCTGCCCGGGATCTTGCCGAGTATATAGTCGCCGATGTCGCCGGTGAACTGATCCTTGCTGAGAGTTCCCTCGTCGAGAGGCCTCAGGATGTCTCCCGACTCAGAGAGCACAGCTGTCTCCGAATCAAAGAAGATCTTGCCGCACTTATCAAATACAGCCGGGTCAAGCTCCTGCATGTCGTATGTGTACGCGCCGACTGCGCTGATGACTGCACCAGGTTTGAAGTACTCGGCACTGCATACCGGTGTGCCCGAGACTGTGACAAGGGTGATCAGATCCGCTCCGTCTACAGCAGCATTTGTATCCTCTACAGGAATGATGTCTGCGCCATAATGACCGAGCTCAGCGCGTGCCTGCTCAGCAAATGCCTTTGTCTTTTCGAAGTTGCGGGCTGCAACTCTGACCTCTTTCAGATTTCTGCCTGAAAGCATGGCCTCAAGCTGGCACATCGCCTGGCTGCCGGTTCCTATCATCGCGCCGATCTTCGCGTCTTTGCGGCCGAACAGATCGAAAGCCGCGCCGCTCGCTGCCGCAGTTCTGAGAGCTGTGATATATGTGCCGTCCATCATCGCCTTGACTACGCCGGTCTCCCCATCGATCAGCAGGACCTGCCCGATCGACGCCGGAAGCCCCTTCGCAGGGTTGCCTGGCATGATGTTTACGATCTTGAGCCCTGCCGCTTTCATTTCTTCATTGTAAGCCGGCATAAAGAGGAAGTTTCCGGCGCTGCCATTTATGACAGCCCTAAGCGGCACATCAAACTTGCCCTCGCTGAATGCTTTGTAGCATTCCTTGTCAGCCTCGATTGCGTCGTGCATCGAGAACACCTTTTTGATCTCTTCTTTTTTAAGAAGCAGCATGGTTTACCTCCAAATAAATTGGCAACAACCTTCAGACGGGTCATTGCCAATCGAATTTTTTCTACGATCCTTACTACAGCAGTGCTTCAAGCTGAGCCTTCTGCATGAGACCTGGCTGCTTGTATGTAATCTCACCGTTCTTTACTACCATGATGGTAGGGATGCTTGTGATGCCGAGCGACATAGCGATCTGCATAGCCTCATCGATGTTGAGCTTGCAGAACTTTACATCAGATCTCTCTTCAGCGAGCTGCTCAACGATAGGTCCCTGCATCTTGCATGGTCCGCACCAGTCAGCATAGAAGTCAACGAGAACAGTACCTTCAGCGTTCATGACTTCATTTTCGTAAGTATCCTGTGTCAGTTTTACAACCATTTTTATCTCCTCCTTATAGGATATTTTCAAAAGCTTAGTTTTCGGCGCCCCGGCCACTTGGCAGCCCGGAGCCATACGATAATTGTCAACGAGAACAGTATAGCACATCCGTCAACTTCTGTGTGTAGAATGCTGGCACATTTTGGATTAACACTCCCGATGAATACTATTCATACGCCTCTTGAAAAGTCCCCGGCACAGCGTTAAGGATAGCCCTCGGCCGCTATCTCCGGACAGCGCACGAAAAAAGGCACCGCCGAAACGGTGCCTCATTATCTTTGTTCGCCTTGTAATTGCGAAGTAGTTTTCGTTCACAGCGAGGATGCAAGCGGCCGAGC
>CADBKM010000038.1 GCA_902795265.1 uncultured Eubacteriales bacterium | reverse complement strand
GAGCATCCACATGCAGCTCAGAAGCCTGAAGTATGGACTTGGTAAGAAAGGAGGAGCAGACAATGGCAAAGACTATGTATCAGGCAACAGGCAGAAGAAAGTCATCCGTAGCCAGAGTTAGACTTCTTCCGGGAGCAGGCAACATCATCATCAACAAGAGAGACATCGATACATACTTCGGCGAGAAGGATATCGTTAAGAACGAAGTAAAGAGACCTCTCGAGCTCACAGGAACACTCGGCAGCTTTGATGTTATCGCTACTGTTAACGGCGGCGGTTTCACAGGCCAGGCAGGAGCACTCAGACACGGCATCGCAAGAGCACTTTGCGAAGTTGATGAAGAGGCTTACAGACCTGCACTCAAGGCAGCAGGCTTCCTGACAAGAGACCCAAGAATGAAAGAGCGTAAAAAGCCAGGTCTCAAGAAGGCTAGAAGAGCAAGCCAGTTCTCCAAGAGATAATCTCCGCGAGACAGGTTCACTCAAACAAAACGAGCCAAACAAAAAGGAGTTCATTTCGAACTCCTTTTTTATTGCTTGGATGAGTCAGCGGGTACGTCCCCTGACTCATCCCTTTTGTTTTCGCTTAAGCTTCTTCCTTGTTTTTCTTAAGCAGTCCGAGCAGCAGGCATCCGACTACGGAACCTACCAGCAGTGCAACCAGATACATGGCTACGTTGCCTACTACAGGGAATACGAAGATTCCGCCGTGAGGTGCCATGAGTGTGCACTTGAACGCCATCGAGAGAGCACCTGCAACTCCGGATCCGACCATCAGAGCCGGGATAACATGCAGCGGGTCTGCAGCTGCGAACGGGATAGCACCCTCTGTGATGAAGCAGAGTCCCATGATGAAGTTGACAGGGCCGGACTTTCTCTCAGCCTCTGAGTATTTCTTCTTATGAATGATAGTGGAAAGAGCAATGGCAATAGGTGGAACCATTCCGCCTACCATTACTGCAGCCATGATCATATAGCCGATCTCATTCTGAGCAGCGAGCGCAGCTGTACCGAATACGTATGCCGCCTTGTTGAGCGGGCCGCCCATGTCTGTCGCCATCATCGCTCCGAGAAGGAGTCCGAGAATGACACTGGAGCCGGAGCTCATTCCCATGAGAACATTGGAGATCCATGTATTGAGTGCACCGACAACCGGGTTGATGAGGCACATCAGCAGTCCGATGATCAGTATTCCGCAGAGCGGATAAATAAGTACAGGCTTGATTCCTTCGAGTGCAGGAGGCAGCTTCTCACAGACCTTCTGGAGTCCCTTTACGATGAAACCGGCTGCAAATCCGGCTACGAGAGCTCCGAGGAATGCGGATGGGATATCGCCGGCAGGTGAAGCGAATGTTGCTCCGGATGCCGCAAGAGCTCCGCCTACGAAACCGACTGCAAGACCCGGTCTGTCAGCAATACTGCGTGCGATGAATCCTGAGAGGATCGGGAGCATGAAGTTGAATGCTGTGCCGCCGATAGCCTTGAACCATGCAGCTACAGGAGTGTTTGAACCGAAGTTGCTCGGATCAATCGAGTAATCATCGAGCAGGAATGCTATAGCGATGAGGATACCGCCGCCGATAACGAACGGAAGCATGTGCGAAACACCTTCCATGAGGTTCTTGTAGAAGAATCTTCCGACACTTTCCTTTTCGTTTGTATCTTCTGCTGCGGCTACAGCGCCTGAGTGCTGATATACACCGACATTGCCCTGTACTGCGCGGTCGATGAGCTCTTCTGAGCGGTGGATCGCATCAGCTGTCGAAGCCTTGATGACCTTCTTGCCGTTGAAGCGGGCCATCTCAACGTTCTTGTCAGCAGCAACGATAATGACGTCAGCGTCCTTGATCTCAGCTGCTGTGAGAACATTCTTGGCACCGCCGGATCCGTCAGTCTCTACCTTGATCGACACACCCTTCTTGCCGGCTGTCTGCTCTAGAGCCTCAGCTGCCATGTATGTATGAGCGATACCTGTAGGGCAGGCTGTTACAGCAAGGATCTTTGCAGTCTTTGCAGGCTCTGCTGCAGCAGCTGCAGGAGCGCTTTCTACCGCAGCCTCTTCTGCTGCTTCTTCCTTGCCGAAACGGTCTGATTCCTTAGCGTCGATAAGATCCATGAACTCGTCTACTGTTTTAGCTGCAACGAGTGCCTGTGAGAACTCAGCGTCCATGAGCATTGTCATGAGGTTAGCAAGCACCTCAAGGTGAGTATCTGCAGCGCCTGCAGGTGCAGCGATCATGAAGAACAGATTGCTGTCAGTTCCGTCTACGCATTCATAGTCTATGCCTTCAGGCACGGTCATGGCTACAAGACCCGGATGCTTTGCTGCATCAGTCTTTGCATGAGGAACAGCGATGCCCATTCCTACAGCAGTTGATCCCTGTGCCTCTCTGGCCTCGATAGCAGCCTTATAAGCGGCTCTATCGTTTAGGTTTCCTACCTTGTCGTGAAGACCTACCAGAATTTCGATCGCGGCGTTCTTATCTGCCGGATGCTGATTCAGCAGGACTCCCTCCTTCTTCAGTAAATCCGTAATTTTCATTATTCCCCTTTCTGCGCAATGCGCATAACCCTGAAGATAACCTCCACATTATCTCCTTGAATATATTCATTGACGAAACCTTGCTTACCTCATCACAGTGTCTCGTAAATGCTGTAGATAAGATCCGCTGTCGCAAGATCGTCTGAGAAGGCAGTCGCACTGCCTGCCGCGGTTCCCATGTTGAGAGCCGCCTGATAGTCGTGAGTCTTAATGTAGCCCGCTACAAATCCGGCTACCATTGAATCACCTGCACCGACTGAGTTCTTTACGGTTCCTTTAGGAACGCCTACGCGGAATCTCTGCCCGTCTTCAGTGATGAGCATAGCTCCGTCCCCTGCCATCGAAATGAGTACGTTCCTTGCGCCCATGTCCTGAAGCTTCCTTGCGTATTCTTCGATCTCATCGTCGGTCTTCAGAACGACTCCGAACATCTCGCCGAGTTCATGGTTGTTAGGCTTTATCAGGAACGGATTGTACTTGAGGACTTTCAGCAGCAGATCTTTTGTGGCATCCACTACGAAAGTAACACCTTTTCCGTAAAGTCTCTCAAGTATGATCTCATAGACATTGCTCGGCAGCGAATTTGGAATGCTTCCGGCCAGGATCAGAATATCACCCTTCTCGAGTTTGTCGAGCTTTTTCAGGAGCTCATCATATGCCTCGTCGCTGATCTTCGGACCCTGCGCGTTGATCTCTGTCTCCTCATCGGATTTGATCTTGACGTTGATCCTTGAGATGCCTTCTTTCAGCATTATGAAGTCGGCGATTATGCCCTTTCCCTTAACGCTTTCAACGATCGCCTCTCCTGTAAATCCTGCGGCGAATCCCAGCGCGGTATTCTCGATCCCCAGATTTTTAAGGATAGTCGAAACGTTTATGCCCTTTCCTCCGAAGAAGCAGTCTTCAGACGCGGACCTGTTCGTCATTCCCGGATCAAGCGGTTTATCCATCCTTACAATATAGTCGATCGCCGGATTAAAAGTTACTGTGTAGATCATTCTTAACCTCCATTTGATTTTAGGCTGGGTCACCGGGGACGGTTCTAACTGACCCATTTTTGAAAAATGGGTCAGTTGGAACCGTCCCTGGTGACCCACTTCCGACTGTTATATCGTCAGAGACTCTCAGGTCCGAAGCTGTAAGGGAGCATTTCGTCAAGAGTGTTCTCCATGTAGTCATCAGACGACTTTGCCGAAATCACTATCATGCTGTCCTTGTCGCCGAAGTCCCTCATTACCTGCCTGCAGGCTCCGCACGGCACGCAGTACTCACGGCGGTCCCCGTCTGCGCCGCCGACTATTGCTACGGCCAGCAGTCTGCGCTCACCCTCCGCCACTGCGTGGAAGATAGCATTTCTCTCAGCGCATATTGTCATGCCCAGCGATGCGCTCTCTACATTGACCCCTGTATATATATTCCCTGAATCAAAGAGCGCTGCAGCCGCAACATTGTAACGTGAATACGGCGCGTATGAATTAGGCAGTTTTTCTATGGCTTTTTCGATGAGCAGCTTCTTCATCTCCTCATCATTCCTTATATCTTTTTCGTACATAAGCTCCTCCGTCTGTGAAGCACAGTTAACGGATCTCTGTTACTTAAAACTCGAATCTCGGATGATCCTTGTCTACTATACCTGTCGCTACAGTGCAGCTGTGGCCTGCCTGTGCGAAGTAATTGGCAACACACTCAGTGAAGTCCTTCATGGCCTTCTTAACGTCGTCGAGATTAAGGTCGGAGAAACCATCGATAGGATAGAGAACGCCGCTTGTCTTTTCGGTCATTTTACCTACTTCACTCTGTCTCCATGTCCAGCGGCGGGTCCTGACCTCATGGCCCGAAACGTATACGATCTCGCCCTCTTCAGGATTATCGAATTCATCCTCTGCAGCGCCGAATGGTCTGAATGTGTCTTCTGCTGTTGCAGGTCTTACTTCAAGGCCCGTATCTTCGCAGCCTCTGCCCTTGCCGTCAGGACGCACGAAGGTGTAGAGATCGTGAGCGCCGATAGGCAGTTTATATTTAAGCGAAATAGCGTTTCCGAGATCAACTGCAGGATTTATCGAAGGAAGCCCCTTGCCCTTTGCGAGGCGGTCCATCAGAGCCTCGGCTGCGCAGGCGTATCTGTTAGGATTGATGCCGATAGCGCGGAATGCCTCTCTGTAAGGAACTACACAAGGGTCGTTTTTCGCCTTATTGCCCGACTCCGCAAAGTACTTTATGACATCTTCGGAATTCTTTTCGAGCATCTTTTCGATAGCCGGATATTCCTTGCTGTTATTTATTCCCGTGACCGCAACAACGCCGACTACAAAGTTCGGCAGTTTGTCGAATACCTCTTTACTTACTTCATAAAACATGGCTTATCGTCCTTTCTCCGTTCCCATTTTCATATGGTTATAATAATAATCTATTTAAAAAACAGTGACAAGGCTAACCCTTGTCACTGCAGTTTTTTTGCTATATTTTTTTCATAACGGCCTGCATAAGGCCGGATCCGCATTACTATGCGAGTGCTTCGTTCAGAGCAGCTACGAGCTGATCCGAGTCAAGTCCGTGAACCTGTGCAGCAGCCTCGATGGACTCACCCTGCGATGCCGGGCAGCCAATGCACATCATGCCGTTTGCAAAGAATGCGCGAACCAGTTCAGGATGTTCATTGATAACGTCTCCGATGATCATGTCCTTTGTAATCATTTTGAATAGTCTCCTTTCATGGCTTTTACCTTCATCGCATATAGTACAACTGCGAAAAGATAAAAGCAAGCAGAATTCCTATTTATTCAATAGGATTTTTATAATGCCGCCTTAATTGCAGCCAGGAACTCATCAAATTCCTCGAATGCCGGGAACTGCGGGTAATCCTTCTTGATCTGCTCGGTCGAGCGGAACAGGAATCCCGCCTTGCTGGCTTCGATCATCTCGAGGTCATTGTAGCTGTCTCCGGCAGCGATGGTCTCGTATCCGATCGACTGCAGTCCCCTTACAGTTGTCAGCTTGGAATGATCGCAGCGCATTTTCATGTCTGCAATGTAACCCTCCTCATCAATAACGAGCTCGTTGCAGAAGATCGTCGGCCATCCGAGCTGCTCCATGAGAGGCTGTGCAAACTGCGAGAAAGTATCGCTGAGGATGATTACCTGTGTGATTCTTCTGAGCTCATCGAGGAATTCCTTTGCACCCGGAAGAGGACGGATCTTCGCGATCGTATTCTGCACGTCTTTGAGTTTCAGGCCGTGCTCTCTGAGAATGCCCATTCTCCATTTCATGAGCTTGTCGTAATCAGGCTCGTCCCTTGTGGTCCTTCTCAGTTCAGGAATGCCGCTCTCTTCGCTGAATGCGATCCAGATCTCAGGATAGATGACGCCTTCCATATCGAGACATACAATATTCATAGTCTTCCTCCGTTCTTTAATCTATAGGGAATCCGAAATACGGCTCTCCGTATTCCGCTTCAAATTCATCCTCGTCTGTATCAGCATGCGCATGGCTCAGACCTGCTGCCATCGACTGGCATCCGCCCATGCCCGGCATGCGGTATACGGTTTCGGCTGCTCCGAATTTTACGGCCAGCATCGATGCTATCTCACTGTCTATATCCAGCGAGAGCTCCTGCAGCACAGGATTGAGTATGAGCTCGGCTAGCACCACCCTTCCTCTGTCCGATTCACTCACTGCACAGATCGCGTCTCCTCTGTTTATGGAATAAAGGCCGCAGCCTCCTGCCGTCTCAGCACGTACCAGCCTCAGCATCTCGTCGCTCAGCTCTATATGAGGCCTGACAGAGAGAAAAGCCTCTCTGTATTTTGCATACTTTTCTTCGGAGAGCTGTTCAAGTTCGAGTTCAGGCGCGAATGTGCCCGTATCGCCCTCATCGCCGAAGTCCATGTCGTATTCGTCATAGTCTTCGTACTCTTCCTCATCGAATTCCGGCGACATGACCGCTCTTTCAGCAGCCATGAACCACGGTTCATAACCAAGGCGCGCGTAAAAAACCTCAAGCGACGGCTCTGCTGGAGATACTATCGAGATGCCCCCCGACGCGGTCACCCTGTCCTTTACATAAGCGG
The DNA here is from genome assembly GCA_902795265.1 of uncultured Eubacteriales bacterium. GTDB lineage: Bacteria > Bacillota > Clostridia > Peptostreptococcales > Anaerovoracaceae > Crickella. The sequence goes on along the minus strand of CADBKM010000038.1, from coordinate 7,061 downwards.
TCAGCATTGCGCCGAGGCCATGCCCGCGCATATCCTCACGGGTGCAGATGGCATAGCTTACATAGACCGGGCGGTCTTCATAGTATCCGCAAAGGTAGCAGCTCAGCGCGGAACACACTCTCCCTTCAGCATCAACAACGGCATATCCGCTAATCTCATCGCCGAAATTATCATAAAGCGCGTCTACATATGATGGCTCATCGCCGAAGACCTCACACCACAGAGAGCGGAGTTCCTCATATGTACTGCCCTCGCAGGCAGGTATAATTCTGTATTCTTCCGATCTGTCTGTGTGGTTCATATAATTCTGATACCTTTCGCAAAGGGCCTTACTTTTCCCTTGCAAAGTATTTCATGAGCAGTATGTCAGGGTGATAGCTCAGCTTCGCCTTGCGCAGGCCTTCGAGTCCCATATCTTCTTCGCGGTTGAATGCGACGATCTCAGGGAACTCAGACTTTACCAGTCTGGCGAACTCACGGTTGACCATGGTGTACGCGCCTTCAACTCCCGGAAGAGCCTTCTCGAAATGAGTGTCGAAGACTTCATTATCGAGCTTTGTGCCCGCGGTGAAAGCTACGGGCTCACCATTCTGATATAGCATGCCGCCCAGGAATCCGAGTTCCTCGTAATGTTCAAACATCTCTTCGATAGCGCCTGCTTCATCGACCAGATCGGGATCATCCTTTTCTTTGTAAAACTCATCCACGAATGCTCTGGCTTCCTCAATGGATGAGGTCTTTCCACAGCAGCTTCCGTCGTGAGAAGTAAACATTCCGCATCCGTCTGCGGAGATCTTATGAAACTCCCACTCTCCGTTTTTCTCGAAGTGCTTTATGTGGTTGCGCTTCGATGAAAGATGTCTGCCGGCAAGATTGCAGAGCTTCTCTGCAGTGTAGATATAATCCGCATTGTCGCGGTCTTCCGTTATTTCGAATCTGTCACCGTAAAGCGGCAGGAACTCTCTGAGAGTCTTGTCAGTAAGACCTCTGATAACGAGTTTGTTGCCGTGCGAATGAGCCTCTTCAAGAAGCAGCTCTATTGATTTCGTCACCTCTCCGTCGCCCTTCGGGTACGCGTAGACATTCCACTGTGGCATGCCGACCAGCAGACGGTCATCACAGAAAGCGATCTTAGGCCTGTAGGCTTTGCGCCATATAAAGAGATTTGCGAAGCCGTAGTCAGCACCGTGGCATCCGCTTGCGCAAATCATCTTATCTATATGCGGCTTGTCTTCTATTGTAATATCTTTCCAGTCGATCATATAGTTTCCTTATTTATTCACTTATAGCAGTCTCTTTTACCTCAGGCTTTTCGCTTGCTTTAGGCTCAGCCGCCTGTTCTGCGTTCTCGGCTTTCGGCTTATCAGCAGCAGGCTTTCTTCTTCTGCGCGAATTTCCGCTTCCGCTCTTTTTGCTTCCGCCGGATTTTTCCATACTGCCTGCTTCGTTTGCTTTTTCTGCCTTTACATCGCTGTCAGCATCCTTGCTGCTCTTGTTTCCGCTTTTGCTCTTATTGCCGTTCTTTGAACCGGCTGTTTCAGTCTTCTTTTTGCTCTTGCTGCCCTGCTCTTTGGACTCTTTAGGAGCAGCCTTCTGAGACTTGCGTGACTTCTGTTCTTTTTGCTCTTTTTGTTCCTTCTGGTCGTTCTGCTCTTTCTGATCTTTATCAGCTTTTGGCTTGCTCTGGCCGGATTTGTTCTGACCGCTGCTCCTTTTGCGAGGAGCCTTCTTTACCTCTGCCTTGAGCTCTTCATCGAGGCTCTTGGCGAAGTCATCTTCTACAGACTTCTCACTGACAGTTACATTAACGGTCTTTGCAGCCGCCGCTTCAGCCGCAGCAGCCTTCTTTGCCTCTCTTTCCGCCTGCTTTGCAGCCTTGGCAGCAGCGATCTCCTCATCGCTCAGATAATATGCCTTGTTGTTCTTTCTTACTTCATCGAGTATGAACCCGAGCATGAAGACCATTACTGCATTTGTGAACGGTCCGGTTATGCTCTGAAGGATGTATGTGAGATACTCCGAGACAGGAGGTTTCATCTGATACTGCGCGTAGTACTGATTGATCGATCCGATCGTGCCGCCGATAAGGACGAATATGTAGAGCAGCATAAGAGCTGCGAGCACATAGCACACTATCGACACCACTGATCTTCTGTATTTCTTTTCACTGTTTTCCATTAAAAAATCTCTCTTTCTTTTTATTCCGAATACCCGCATATATTAGCAAAATATCACCTGTTTATCAACCTTCCGGGCTGCCGGAGCAGCTTCTAGAGGTGCCAGTCAACAGGGCTCAGTCCGTTATCTTCGAGGAAGTAGTTGCAGCGTGAAAAATAGCTTCCTCCGAAAAACCCGCGATAAGCTGACAGCGGACTCGGATGCGGCGCCGTTATGATAAGATGCCGCAGACCTCCGTTCTCCTGAGCTTTAAGTATGAGGTCTTTTTTTGCACCTGCGTTTGATCCCCAAAGGATGAAGACCATCGGTGTTTTTCTTTCCGCAAGCAGTTCTATCACTCTGTCGGTAAAGCGCTCCCATCCTTTTCCGCGGTGTGACCCCGCCTGGTGCGCACGCACGGTCAGGACCGTATTGAGGAGAAGCACGCCCTGCTTCGCCCACGGATCGAGCACGCCCCTCGAGCTGTCAGGGCCGTCAGCCTTAGCACTCATCGTGATGCCTAAATCGCTTTCGAGCTCCTTCAGTATGTTTACTAGTGACGGCGGGAGCGTGACTCCCTCGCGCACACTGAAAGCGAGCCCGTGCGCCTGGCCCGGCTCATGGTATGGATCCTGCCCAAGTATAACTACTCTGACATCGTCATAGTCAGTCAGCCTCAGTGCGTTATAAATATCTGACGCAGGCGGATAGACAGTCACATCGTTGTATTCATCAATAAGAAACGAGCGTAACTCCTGATAATACGGCTTCTGCCATTCGTCAGCGAGCAGCTCGTCCCATTTGTTTCCTATTATTTTCTTATGCATCCTGTTTTTTGCTGCCGATGATGCAGCCGCGCTTATTCTCTATCGCAGTGATTACCGTATAGACTATTGTGGCGCAGATCATTCCGACCAGAAGTCCGCCGAGCACATCCACAGGGAAGTGTACACCGAGGTAGAGCCTTGATATTCCTATGAGCACCGCCAGTATGATCGCCGCAATGGAAAACTTATGCACTGTTCGCGGGTCTGCACCAATGCCGTTCCATCCGAGGCACGGCACTGCATCATAGCTCCTTGCACCGCCATTCAGCTTCGGAGGCAGCGACGCCATGAACATTCCCCAGGCAGGCCCCATGGCATTAGCAGAATGCCCGCTCGGGAACGACGGATCGCCCGGATCAGGGATCATTCTTATGACCGCCTCGAACAGCACCCATGGACGCGTTCTGTCAACAGCAGGTTTGATCACCAGATTGCAGCATAAGAATGTGAACGCCAGCGATAGCGAGCAGATTATACCGAGCCTGCGTGTTTTTTTGAAAATCAGAAGAAGCAGGCACACGGCTATCCAGAAATAGCCTCCCTCTCCGAAAAAAGTGATAACTATCATCACCGGAGTAAGCCAATCGGCATTCAGAGCGTTCTGAATGCCGATCAGCAGATTACCGTCAAATTGTGTAAACGAATCCATTTATCTTCCTTAATTATTCGCACATGCCTTCAGGGTAATTTACATAGACCTTAGGGATCCTGAGGTCGAAGCAGCATGTGATCTCATAGTTGATAGTACCGTTGATTGCAGCCAGATCGTCAGCGCTGATCTCCTGATCGCCCTGCTTACCGAGGATAACCACCTCGTCGCCGAGCTTGACATCAGGAACTGCACTTACATCTACCATGCACTGGTCCATGCAGATATTGCCGACTACCGGGCACTTGACTCCGCCGACCAGAACGCTGATCTTTCCGCTGTTGAGTCTTGAATAACCATCGGCATATCCGAGACCGATCGTAGCGATCTTTGTCTCAGGTGCTGTTGAAGTAAACTTGCGGCCGTAGCTGACCGATGTGCCTGCCGGAACAGTCTTGAGATTTACGATCTCGGCTTTTACTGTCATTACAGGCTTGAGGTCGAGGACCTTGCCCTTAAGATATCCGGACGGAGCAAGTCCGTAAAGGATGATTCCCGGGCGGCATGCGTCGAAGTGGATCTCAGGGTATACCATGATAGATGCTGAGTTAGCGCAGATCTTCTTAGGATCGTAGCCGGCAGCGTTCAGTTTCTCCATGAATGCTTTATAGTTGGCTATCTGCAGTCCCGTATACTCTCTCTGCTCTTCATCAGCAGTCGAGAAGTGAGTTATGACTCCTCTGAGATCGATCCCAGGAAGCTCACTGAACTTCTTGAAATTCTCAACAGCAAAATCTCTCTCCTCGTCTGTAAATACTCTGAATCCGATACGACCCATACCAGTATCGAGAGCGAAGAGACATTTCACAGGCTCAGATCCCTCTTTCATAACCTCGTCGCTGAGAGCTTTTACATAGTCGTAGTGCATTACGACCGGTGTCAGGTCGTATTCGACTACGGTATCTACGCACTCAGCAGGTGTGAGTCCGAGCACCACGATGCTGCCCTCGATGCCGTCTTCGCGAAGGCTGACAGCCTCTTCAAGAGTAGCGACCGCGAAATGATCGACCCCGTTATATTTGAGAACTTTCGCACACTCAGTTGCGCCGTGTCCGTAAGCGTTCGCTTTAATGACGCCTATCATATTAGGGCACTTCATCTGCGCCTTGATCTGCTTTACATTGTGATCAAAGGCCGACATGTCGATCTCGGCCCAGACCTGTCTTAATGTCTCCTTATACATTTTCGTCTCCTTACATATGAATGTTAACCAAGAACAATAAGGTCAATAAAATTCTACTACTCAGCAATTCTCATATCAAGATTAAGAGTCTATTCCTGGGCAGTTTCCTCAGCAGCAGGCTCAGGCGGGGCAGGTCTGTCGATAAGTTTTATCGACTTTAGAAGCATTCCCTTCTTTGTATACTTCACCTCGACCACATCATCCTTTTCAGGGAAGTAGCCGCTGGCTATCTGTGTGTCCCCATCTATATCGAGAACTATCTTATTGCCGTCCTTATCCTCAAAGGTCACGGATTTTTTATCCTCATTGCCTTCGATGATAGTGACCTTTGCGGACACGACTACATCAGGTTCTTCCTTCGGCTCCGGTTCCGGTGCCGGCTCCGGTTCCGGCTCAGGCTCAACTGTCTCCTCAGAAGGCTCATCTGCCGGCTCCGGTTCAGGTGCCGGCTCCGGTTCAGGTGCAGGGGCTTCTTTCTGCTCTCCCTTGCTCACGAGCTCTATCTTCTCAGCCTTCATGTCGGAATCAAGGAATGTGACTCTGATGATATCGCCCTCTGCCGGGAAGTAGCCGCTGGCTATTTCTGTGAAGTCACCGGCTGTCAGTGTGTACTCGACGCCATCATTCTGCCGTATGGTAAATGAATTGTCTCCGTCAGCAGTCCACTTTGTTATGGCACCCTCAGCAGTTATTTCTTTTTCCGGCTCAGGCTCAGGTTCCGGTTCCGGCGCAGGATCAGGGATCTTCTCCCATACGGCAGACACAGTCAGGTCTATGGTCACCTTGCTGAAGTCTTTGTCCCACCCCTTGAATATATAGCCTTCTCTTGCAGGGTCTTTAGGCGCCGTTGCGGCCTTGCCCTTTTCTACAGTCTGAGTACTGATAACATTGCCTGTTCCATCAGTGAAAGTGACTTTGAATAAAACCTTTTCAGGCGAGACCTTTACGCAGTATACATTTGTCGCCAGAGCATCTTTGCTCAGATTTCCCGTATAGGTGATCTCGGCTTTGTACCCCTTGGCCGGCTTGTCGCCTGTGTATTTAGTGTTTTTGTTAACATGGATGATATACGATTTCTTGCCCGTGTTGAGTGTCAGGTACTTTTTCTCGACGGCGCTGATGGTGCCGTTTACCGTCTTCTTTTCTTCCTGGGCCTTCTTAACGATGTTGATAGTGACCGCTACAGGGGATTTGCCGAGCTTACCTGTAAAAGTCACATTGACGCTGTCGCCTGTATGTACATACTTGTCAGCTCCGGTCACCTTGAAGTCCTTGCCGAGGGTAAATCTGTACGATGTCGCTGAATCGACCGCAAGCAGCATGGTCTTCTCAGTGAACTCAGAGACTATGCCGTTTACCGTAGCAGTCTTTACTTCCTCTTTCTTGGACTCATCACTGTCTTTCTTCTCTTCTTTGCTGTCCTCTTTCTTCTGCTCCTGATCCTGTGCAGCTTTAGTTACCTTAACATCAGAAGCGTACGGGAACTCGCTCAGATCCCCGTCATAAGTTACCGAAACTTCAGAGCCTACCTTCAGATCTCCCCTGACAGCAGTGTCTGCATCACGCGAAAACTCTACCGTGAGGCTCTTTCCCGTAACAGTTATGCCGTTATTTTTGATCCCGGCTACCTTTCCTTCGAAGACAAGCTCAGGCTTGTAGTGCTCTATCACGGTGACGCGGTCCACATGGTTCCTTCCGAAGCTCTTGTGGTAGCTGACCCGTATTTTGTCACCGACTGTCAGCTCGCTTTCCTCGCCGAGATCATATGCAGTATCATCTTCTGTCTTGAAAACGACCTGGCCGTCAACAGTCTTTACAGAGATCTGCCTGTCGACCGCATTTGTCAGTATGCCGCTGACCTCGACAGGATCGGATTTGCCGCAGCCTGCCAGCGCCAGCATGAGCGAGGCAGCCAGTACTGCGATCAGCATAGTTTTTAATGATCTTTTCATATATTGATCCTCCTTGTCCCATATCGGATAGCAGGTGTGATTTCAGGAATTTACCCATATTATTATACGATGAAAAATGCAGCAGATTCTCTTTCATTTTATTAACCTTGCAACAGGCTTTTTATTGCTGCCCGCCTTGATATATCAAGTGATCTGTGTTATCATACTCGGGCACGCAGAACAGCAACATATCAATTTGTCTCGGTAGCTCAGGGGACAGAGCACCGCTCTCCTAAAGCGGGTGTCGGAGGTTCGAATCCTCTCCGGGACACCACAACTGACCTATTCGAACT
>CADBKM010000037.1 GCA_902795265.1 uncultured Eubacteriales bacterium | reverse complement strand
GGTACAATATTGACGACTATAGATGAAGAAGTGGGTTATAGTGGATACATTAAGATTATCAACAAGAGAAAGCGACCTTGAACGTGCCGGTGAGATCATTCGATCCGGCGGGCTTGTTGCTTTTCCGACAGAGACGGTCTACGGGCTCGGAGCGAATGCTCTCGACGCAGAGGCCGTCGCTTCTGTGTATACGGCAAAAGGACGCCCGTCAGACAACCCGATGATAGTGCACATAGCCGATATCGGCGACCTGTACGCGCTCATCGACGGGGGCATTAACGGAGTCAGCGATGACGCGAAGAAGCTGATGCTCGGGCTGTGGCCGGGGCCGCTCACACTCATATTCAAAAAAGCGGCAATGGTGCCGGCCGTGACTACGGGCGGACTCGATACGGTGGCGATCCGCATGCCGTCGAATCCTACGGCCAGGAGCCTCATAAAGCTCGCGCGCAGACCTATTGCCGCTCCGAGTGCCAACATATCGGGCAGGCCGAGTCCTACCACAGCTGACGATGTGCTCGAAGATATGGACGGGCGCATAGATGCGGTAGTCATGGGTGAGCAGTGCGATGTGGGCATCGAGTCAACGGTAGTAGATCTCACGGGAGACATTCCTTGCATACTGAGACCGGGAGCCGTTACGAAGGAAAAGCTCGAGCTCATCCTTAAGGAGGCGGTCGTATATGACAGCGCTCTGCTCGAGAAGCCGGCAAGCGTGGCTGATCCGGAGGACGGAGTCGCCGACAGCGGATTCAAACCTAAGTCGCCGGGAATGAAGTACAGGCACTACTCGCCGAAGGCAACGGTGAGGCTCATCGAAGGTGACGATAATGAGTTCCGCGAAAAGATACTGAAGCTCGGCCTCGAGGCCAGGGATCAGGGTAAAAAAGTGGCGGTTATCGACTACGGCAACGACCCGGGAAAGGCGGCGCACAAGCTCTTCGCTGAGCTCCGCGAGCTCGACAGGCAGGAGTACGACCTCATCTTCATCAGAACGCTCGAAGAGAAAGGCTTCGGCTTCAGCGTCATGAACCGCATGCTGAAAAGCGCGGGCTATGACGTCGTCAAATTAGTTAATTAAGGGAAAACGGGACGTTTTCGCAATATTCTGATAAAAATCAAAACATAATTTCACTTCAGGGAGGTACACAATGGGAAAGATAATGGTATTCGATCATCCGCTGATCCAGCACAAGGTATCGATGATGAGAGATAAAAACACAACGAGCAAGGAGTTCAGAGACCTCGCGCGCGAAGTCGCAATGCTCATGGCATTCGAAGTAACAAGAGATCTTCCTACAATGGAAGTGGATATTGAGACTCCGATCTGCCCTACAACAGTCAAGATGCTCAAGGGACTCGATGTCGCCATCGTTCCTATCCTGAGAGCCGGACTCGGATTCGTAGACGGCATGCTCGAGATCATCCCGAACGCTAAGGTCGGTCACGTAGGACTCTACAGAGACCCTGAGACACACGAGCCTGTTGAGTATTACTGCAAGCTTCCTGAAGATATCGACAAGAGAAAGGTCATCATCGTAGACCCTATGCTCGCTACAGGCGGAAGCGCCATCGCAGCTGTCGACTTCGTAAAGAAGAGAGGAGCTAAGGATATCAGCCTCATGTTCCTGATCGCTGCTCCGGAAGGAATCCAGGCTCTGACAGAGGCACACCCTGATGTAGACATCTACATCGCTGCAAAGGACGATCACCTGAACGAGAACGCATACATCGTACCTGGTCTCGGTGATGCCGGCGACAGAATCTTCGGAACAAAATAGTATTGGAGGATATCATGAAACTCGCAATCGGCTGTGATCACGCAGCATATGAACTTAAAGAAGCTATCAAAGAGAAACTGATCGGCGAAGGCCATGAGGTAATTGACGTAGGCACTGATTCAACTGAGTCGGTAGACTATCCGAAGTACGGGCACGCGGTAGGGCGTCTGGTGGCGTCCGGCGAGGCCGAGCGCGGCATCGCCTTGTGCGGCTCAGGAATCGGGATCAGCATCGCATGCAACAAGGTGCCTGGCATCAGAGCCGCACTCTGCACATCCGTAGAGATGGCAGAGATGTGCAGACGCCACAACAACGCAAATGTTGTATGCATGGGTGCCCGCATGATCAGCCAGGAGCTCGCTTTTGATATCGTCGATAAATGGATGGTCACTGAGTTTGAAGGCGGAAAACATCTGCGCAGAATAAATGAGATAGAAGACCTCGATTTCTAATATTATAAGCAGCTATGCAGGCAGCGGAAACGCTGCCTGTTTGCACAAGTACGGCATTATTTACCGGGCAGCTGCCTCTGCCCGGTCATGAACCGAAAGACAGGAGAAAAATCATGAAAATAGTTGTACTGGATGGGTATACAGAGAATCCCGGCGACATCAGCTGGGGACCGCTCGAAGATCTCGGTGAAGTTACAGTATATGACCGCACGGCCTATGAAGAATCCCCGCTTATTGCTGAGAGGATAGGCGATGCCGAGGTAGCTGTAACCAACAAGACGCCGATAAGCAAAGAAACGATCGATAAGTGCCAGGGCCTTAAGGCGATCGCCGTGCTTGCTACGGGCTACAATGTAGTTGACTATAATTACGCAGCAGAAAAAGGAATACCGGTGATGAACGTACCTGTATACGGTACAGACAATGTGAGCCAGTTTGCAGTGAGCCTGCTTCTGGAAGTCTGCTCGCATATAGGTCATCACAGCGACTCCGTGCATTCCGGCGAATGGGCGTCCAATGTTGACTGGTGCTACTGGCACTATCCGATGATAGAAGTATCGGGCAAGACTGCCGGCATAATCGGACTCGGCCGCATTGGAACAAATACAGCAAAAATACTCAGGGCCATGAACGTGAATGTACTTGCGTACGATAATCATCAGCATGAAGCAGGGAAACAGCTTGCACAGTATGTAGGCCTTGATGAGCTTCTGGGCAGATCGGACTTTATTTTCCTTCACTGCCCGCTCTTCCCCGAGACAGAAGGCATCATCAACAAGGACAACATCGCGAAGATGAAAGACGGTGTGATCCTCATAAACAACAGCCGCGGACCGCTTGTCGTAGAGCAGGATCTTTACGATGCGCTTGAGAGCGGCAAAATAGCGGCAGCTGCAGTCGACGTTGTATCCACTGAACCTATACGCGAGGATAATGTGCTTCTTAAAGCGAAGAACTGCATTATCACGCCTCATATTTCGTGGGCAACAAAGGAAGCTCGCGAACGCATCATGCAGACGACAGCTGACAATATCAGGTCGTTTATCGAAGGCGCAGCTGTCAACGTTGTAAACATGTAAACAGTGAGTCAGGGGACGTACCCGCTGACTCACCCATGACCCACTCTGGCAAATAAAAAATGAGTCAGCGGGTACGTCCCCTGACTCACGTCCAGGCACCTGATCAATCCAGGTTGATCAGGTGCTGTGCTTTGCCAATGTGTGTAAGAGTTGCCAGGTAACTTCCGCGTACATGGCCGTTCTTCATGTTGTCGAGCATCTCTTTGTGCTCCGCGACTGTCTGCTTCATTCGCCCTTCAACCAGCAGGGACAGATAAGTCTGCTGCTTCAGCTGGTAATGCAGGGCATCAAATGTCTCTGAAATAACAGAATTGTTCAGAGAATACACCAGCCTTTGGTGGAATTCCGTGTCGTATCTTGTGAATTCTTCCGCATCGCCTGTAGTAGACGCGATAGCATCCTGATCACGTATAAGACTTTCCATGGCATGAAATACACGCTGCGCTTCGGGGGCCTCATATCGTTCTGCGAGCTGTACAGCACAGTATCCTTCAAGAGCACTTCTTATCTGGGCGGTTTCAACAAGGTCCTTTTCTGTCATATGATGAAGTCTGAAGCCCTTGCTTGGAATTACATCAATATAACCTTCCTGCGCAAGCCTTTGGATGGCATCGCGAAGCGGCGTCCTTGAAATACCAAGTTCCTGAGACGTTTTAGTTTCTGAATATATAGTGTCAGGGGAGAGTTCCCCTTCAAGAATCATCTTCTTCAGGCTCTCATATGCCTGGACCTGAAGCGGTTTTGCGATTTTCATATCAATCCTCGTTTCAAATACCCTTCTCTACAAAACCAGTTTACACTACACCGGAATGCCGGTCAACAAAAATACCATTACTATATATAGAATCAATACCGGAATACCGGGCAACATAAAGTGCACTGAAAAACGGCCATCCTATTAAAGCCTTGAAATAACAGGATTTTTTAGTCAAAATTAACAAACAAAATTTGTTAAAATAATGTTTATTGCCAAAATCAATTGACCGGTATACCGGTATGTGGTAAATTGTTGCTACAAGGTGGAGCGAGAGTCGGGGGAGACAAAAATGAGGCACACTTTTCCGGAATATCTCAATGAAATAAAGAAAAAGACACAGACCAGCCTTTTGATCTGCGTCTCGATGCTTGTTGCAGGATGTATTCTGCTCATATCGAGGCACATAGTCGGCTGGCTTTTTGTTTGCATGGGAGCCGGCCTTGCCTACTCTTTATATAATAAGAATTCGCGCTTGGGCAAAGAACTGTCACGCATATCCGACATGGATGCATTCAACAGACAGTTTGAAGCAGAGGCGTCTTTTTATTCCGAACTCCTCGGGCTGACCATAACAAAGGAATACGCTGTTGTTACCATTCCGTATCTGCAGATATTCAGGCTCGAAGATATGGAGAAATTCGAGGTCGGACTTCAGGGAGATGTCCGCAAGGCGCTCTTCCTCACAGATAAAAGCGGCACGCGCCATAAGATTGCTGAAACACAGAAAGGCGATGCGCTTCAGGAGGAATTCGACAGAGCATATAATGCGGTGCGTGAGTATTTCGCAGGTCGCAGCTCTGAAGAAGCTTAAAACAGAAAGCTTGATACGTTTATGCACCGGCGGGAGAAAGGTGCATATGTAAATAAAAAGTTGATCCAATAACTTATTCAAATACAAACTGAAAGGAAGTGGCATTATGAAAATTGGATTTATCGGACTGGGTATTATGGGTCGTCCTATGGCAAAGCACCTTGTTAAGGCAGGTAACGATGTTATGGTCGCTGACCTAAACCAGGATCTCGTAAACGAACTCGTTGAGATGGGCGCAAAGTCAGGCAGCTACGCTGAAATGGGTAAGGAATGCGATATCGTAATGATGATACTGCCGACAGCAGGCATAGTTCAGGGCGTTATCTTCGGCGAAGACGGCGTTGCATCCACAATGAAAGAGGGCGGAATCATTATCGACCACAGCTCGGTAACACCAGTCGAGTCCAGAGAGTGCTATGACGGACTCAAGGAAAAGGGAATCGGATTCCTCGATGCGCCTGTATCCGGAGGAGAGCCGGGAGCTATCGCAGGCTCGCTCGCTATCATGGTAGGCGGAGATGAGGACGTATTCGAGAAGGCAAAACCATACCTCGAGGCATATGCTTCTTCCGTTCTTCTTACAGGCGGCTGCGGAAGCGGAAGTGTTACGAAGCTTGCTAACCAGATAATCGTCAATAACAACATCGCGATCGTATCCGAGGCTCTTACATTTGCAGTCAAGGCCGGAGCAGATCCTGAGAAGGTATACATGGCTATCCGCAGCGGTCTTGCAGGATCGGCGGTCCTCGATGCAAAGGCTCCTATGATGTACAACAGAAACTTCGTTCCTGGCGGCACCATCAAGGTAAACCACAAGGATATCACTAACGTTGTAAAGACTGCTCATGCCATCGATGCACCTATCCCGTACACAGCACAGCTGTATGAGATCATGCAGACTCTCAAGGTTCACGGACATCTGATGGATGACCATTCCGGCATCGTTCAGTACTTCGAGACACTTGCTGACGTAGTAGTTAAGAAACCGGAGGCATAATATGGCAATCAGTGCAGAAATCCTCGGCAGCTTCAAACCAATCGATGTAGAAAAGATCGACGCTCTGCTCAACGCAGAGATCGCTGCTAATAATAAGAAGATAGTCGTGCTCGATGACGACCCGACAGGGGTGCAGACGGTCCATGACATCACAGTCTACACGGGATGGGACAAACAGAGCATTCTCGACGGATTCAACGAAGAGAACAATCTGTTCTACATCCTGACAAACTCCAGAGGCTTCACCGCAGAGCAGACAACACAGGCTCACAAAGAGATCGCTGCAGTAGTGGATGAGGTCGCTAAGGAGACAGGAAAGGAATACATCTTCATAAGCAGAAGCGACAGCACGCTGCGCGGACACTTCCCTCTCGAGACATCCCTTCTGAGAGATGCTTACGAGAAGAACACCGGCAAGAAGATCGACGGAGAGATCCTCTGCCCGTTCTTCAAGGAAGGCGGAAGATTCACCATCGATAACGTCCACTATGTAAAGTACGGCGATGAGCTGGTACCTGCAAACGAGACAGAATTCGCTAAGGACAAGACTTTCGGTTACTCAGCAGCAACTATGCCTGAGTATGTTGAGGAGAAAACAGGCGGAGCTTTCAAGGCAGAAGATGTAACGTGCATCTCTCTTGAGGACATCCACAACATGGATATCGATAAGATTCAGGAGCAGCTAATGGCTGTCAAAGACTTCAACAAGATCATCGTAAACGCATTAGATTACGCTGATGTGAAGGTGTTCTGTGTCGCGCTCTACCGCGCTATGAAAGCCGGCAAGGTATTCATGTTCCGCACGGCCGCTGCGATCGTAAAGGTGATGGGCGGAGTTACAGATCAGCCTCTCCTCACAAGAGAGAAGATGGTCACACTCGACAATAACAACGGCGGCATCATCGTGGTTGGCTCGCATACAGCAAAGACAACGGCACAGGTCGAGTGCCTCAAGGAAATGGACGAGGTCACTTTCGTTGAGCTCGATGCCACACTCGTAAGAGATGAAGAGGCTTTCGAAAAGGAAGTCCAGAGATGCCTTGCTCTCGAGGAGGAATGCATCCGCTCCGGAAAGACAGTCTGCTGCTACACGACAAGAGCTCTTATCACTGCTGACACAGGAAACAAGGAAGACGATCTGAGACTTTCCGTACGCATCTCTGACGCAGTGCAGTCGCTGGTAGGCAGACTCACCGTCACACCTGCTTTCGTTATCGCAAAGGGCGGTATCACATCAAGCGATGTCGGTACAAAGGCCCTCGCAGTAAAGAAAGCAAACGTGCTCGGACAGATCAGGCCTGGAATTCCTGTATGGCAGACCGGCGATGAGAGCACATTCCCGAAGACACCATATGTCATCTTCCCTGGCAATGTAGGAGAAGCGACCACACTCAAGGAGGCCGTTGAGATACTTCTCGCGAAATAGCAGACAGGGAACGGTCCTGCGTCTCTTCGATAAAAAAGGGTTTCGAAACAAGGAAAGGAACTAAGATGGCTGAATGTGTAGTTATTGCAGATGATCTTACAGGCGGCAATGCCACAGGCGTGCTCCTGAAGAACATGAATTATCAGGCTTACACTGTGCTCAACCTCGGTGCTCTTGACAAAGAGGTGCTTGAGAACGGGCAGTGCATCATACTACCTACTGATTCCAGAGGTGTGAGCGCAGAAGAAGCTTATCAGAGAGTTTACAGCGCGGTCAGTGCTCTTGCCGGAGACGATGTAAGAGTGTATGCGCACAGGATCGACAGCACGCTGAGAGGCAACCTCGGAAGCGAGACGGATGCCATGCTGGACTATCTCGGCGAAGATTATGTCGCAATAGCGGCACCATGCTTCCCATCTACGGAGAGGATCGTTCTCGGCGGATACATGCTTGTGGAAGGCATCCCGCTCCACAAAACGGGTATTGCTATTGATCCGAAATCACCTGTCAAAACATCGGATGTTGCGGCTCTCTTCAGACAGCAGAGCAAGTACGGTGTAGCAGCGATCCCGACTAACGAGCTGATGCACGGCAAGCACTACCTTGCAGACCGTATCAAAGAGGCTGTGACCGCAGGTAACCGCACGATAGTAATCGACTGCGTAACGCAGGAAGACCTCGATCTCATCGCTGACGCATGCATTACAAGCAAGCTCAAAGTGCTGGCAGTAGACCCGGGCGTTTTCACAGCAACGCTTGCAAGAAAACTCATAACTCCGTCAAAGAGCAGAGAAAAGAGCAAGATACTGGCTGTGATGGGAAGTGTACACCCGAATGCAAGGACTCAGATGGAACAGCTCTGGCTGTCGCAGAGGACATATAACGTCATGATCGCTACAAAAGAGCTGCTCGAAAGCGAAGAACGCCGCGAGGCTGAGATCGCAAGAGTAGCAGCGGAGATACTGGAAAACTGCGACCGCAACCAGATCTCAACGGTCACGGGAGACGGAATATATCCTGAGAACAGAATAGACTTCGGACCGTATATGGAGAGATACGACTGCTCCATGAATGATGTCACTGACATCATCAATAAGTCACTGGCGGAGATAGCACATCGCATATTCGTGGCAGAGCCGACCTTCAGAGCCCTTTACACGACAGGCGGAGATATAACCGTGTCAGTCTGCGAGAGATTCGGTGCAGCCGGACTCGACCTCAAGGACGAGGTGCTTCCGCTTGCTGCATACGGAACTATCCTCGGAGGACCGTTCGCGGGAACCCATCTTATCACCAAGGGCGGCAGCCAGGGTGATAACGATGCCATCAATAAATGCATTACTTATCTCAAGGAGAAGATATACATCTAAAGGGTGAGTCAGGGGACGTTTCTTCTGACTCACACAGGAATCAGTAAAAAGAAGCAAAAAGAGTCAGGGGGTACGTCCCCTGACTCACACAGAACGGAGGTGTTAAATGAAAAAACCACTTATCGCAGTCACTCTGGGCGATCCTGCAGGCATTGGTCCGGAAATCGTAGTAAAAACCATTGCAGATAAGGACCTCTTTGATGAAGCCAACTGTATCGTTCTGGGTGACGCTAAAATCGTCAAGCAGGCAATCGAGGTTACAGGTGTCGATCTGAAGATCAACTGCGTTGAGGATCCTGCAGACGGAGATTACAGCGAGGGCGTTCTCAACATGATCGATCTCGACAACATCGACATGGACAAGTTTGAATACGGCAAGGTAAGCGCAATGTGCGGCAAGGCTGCGTTCGAATACATCGAGAAGAGCATTCAGATCACCATGGACGGCAAAGCCGACGCGGTAGCAACAGCTCCTATCAATAAGGAAGCTCTCCGCGCTGCTGAGATCAACTTTATCGGTCATACAGAGATCTTCGCTGAGCTCACAGGAACAAACGATCCGCTCACGATGTTCGAGACAAACGGAATGAGAGTGTTCTTCCTTACAAGACACGTATCGCTTCGCGACATGCTCGACATGATCACAAAAGAAAGAGTCATAGACTATGTTGAGAGATGTACAGAAGCTCTCGCCAGACTCGGAGTGACCGAGGGAACCATGGCTGTTGCAGGACTCAATCCTCATTCCGGAGAGCACGGACTGTTCGGCTGGGAAGAGGTCAATGAGATCGCTCCTGCGGTAGAAGAGCTCCAGGCCAGAGGCTTTGATGTAAAGGGCCCGGTACCGGCTGACTCGGTATTCCACCAGGCGGCTCTCGGCAGATACAACTCGGTTCTGTCGCTGTATCATGACCAGGGTCATATCGCTACAAAGACTCTTGACTTTGACCGCACTATCGCTATCACCAACAGCATGCCTATCCTGCGTACATCCGTAGACCACGGAACAGCATTCGATATCGCAGGCAAGGGCATCGCAGGCGCTGTAAGCATGATTGAGTCCGTAAGACTCGCTGCAAAATACGCCCCATACTTTACAAAGTAAGCGGGCGCTTTAAACACTGATAATTGATAAGCCCCGGCGAGCAGCAGGCGCCAACCAACACTCTCCGAGGCTTAGAGATTATATACGTTCCGGGCACCTTTCCGGTGCCCGGAAACGAATACAAGCTATTGCTATTATAACGCATTGGAGGTTTATATGGTAAACGGATTAGACGGAACCAGGATGTTGATCGCTCTCTTTATCGGTATCGCGATCCTCATCGTTCTCGTTCTCAAAACTAAGGTTCAGGCTTTCCTGGCTCTGATCCTCACAACCGTACTCGTAGGTGCGATCGGAGGCATGCCGCTTCTGAACATCACTCTCGAAGACGGGAAAACGTTTGGTATTATCAACTCAATCACGTCGGGATTCGGCGGAACGCTTGGAAGCATAGGCATCATCATCGGATTCGGTGTAATGATGGGGCAGATCTTTGAGATCTCGGGTGCCGCCAAGCGGATGGCGTACACCTTCCTCAAGCTCTTCGGAAAGGGCCGCGAGGAAGAGGCGCTCGCTCTTACCGGATTCCTTGTATCGATCCCTATCTTCTGCGATTCGGGATTCATCGTACTCTCGCCTATCGCAAAGGCTCTGTCTGAGACAACAAAGAAGTCTGTTATCGGACTCGGCGTTGCTCTGGCATCCGGACTCGTTATCACTCACTCGCTGGTACCTCCTACACCGGGCCCTCTCGGAGTCTGCGGTATCTTCGGAATCGATGTAGGTAAGTTCATCCTGCTCTCGATCGTACTGGCTCTGCCTATGACGGTCGCATGCATCTTCTATTCAAGAAAGTTCCTCTCGAAGAAGTTCTACAGACTTCCTGATGAGGACGGAAACATCGTTGAAGCAGAATATCAGGAGCCGAACTATGAGGCAGCTTTCAATATGGATATGACAGGTGTTCCTGGAACACTCGAGTCGTTCATGCCGCTGATCCTCCCTATCGTGCTGATCCTCATCAACACTATCGCTACCGCTCTCGGAGCTACAGAAGGCTTCATGTCCGTTATCGTATTCCTCGGCCAGCCTATCATCGCTGTAGGCCTCGGTCTTCTGGTCGCTATCTTCACACTCGGCAGACCATTTGACCGCCAGACCATCCTTCAGGAGATGGAAAAGGGTATGGCTTCCGCTGGTATCATCATGCTCGTAACAGGCGGCGGCGGAGCTCTCGGACAGATCATCAAGGATTCCGGCCTCGGTCAGTTCATGGCAGACGGACTTGCGCAGACAGCAATTCCTATCATCATCCTGCCGCTGATCATCTCGACAGCAATGAGATTCATCCAGGGTTCAGGTACAGTTGCTATGACAACAGCTGCAAGTATCTCGGCACCTATCCTCATCGCTGCAGGTTCCAACCCGCTCCTCGGAGCAGTCGCATGCTGCGTCGGATCACTCTTCTTCGGATACTTCAACGATTCGTACTTCTGGGTAGTTAACAGAACACTCGGCGTTTCTGAAGCTAAGGAGCAGCTGACTATCTGGTCTGTAAACTCGACCATCGCATGGGCAGTCGGCGTTATTGAGATCATCGTTCTCAGCATCTTCATGCACTAATCATTTACGCGCTGCCGAAGCCGGCTAAGCGCAGTATATCGGAAAACACATATGTGCGCGGCAGTCAATGCCGCGCACATGTTGAATGAAACAAAAGGAGGGTCTTATGGCTCTTGTAACAATGAAACAACTCGTAGATGAAGCCTGGGAAAAGGGGACCTGCATCCCGGCATTCAACGTCGGAAGCCTCGAGATGGTGCGCGGAGCTCTGCGCGCTGCGGAGGAACTCGACACTCCTGTGATCATCCAGATAGCTGAAAGACTGCTCAAGTATTCTCCGCTCGAACTTATCGGACCGGGAATGGTGCAGGCGGCAAAAGAATCAAGGCTTCCTGTCGCGGTCAGCTTGGACCACAGCAGCACATATGATGTGATCAAAAAGGCGCTCGACCTCGGCTTCACGTCGGTCATGTATGACGGATCGACTCTTCCGTTCGAGGAGAATATCGCCGGTACCCGTAAGATCGTGGAGCTTGCAAACGAATACGGCGCAGTTGTAGAAGGCGAGCTCGGCCTTGTCGGCGGAAGCGAAGACGGTCTGTCAGATCACGGCATCCTCTGCACAAATCCTGATAAAGCGCATGAGTTCTGCGAAAGAACAGGCATTGCCTGTCTCGCGGTAGCTATCGGCAACGCTCACGGCGATTATCCTACAGCTCCTGTGCTGGCGTTCGACATACTCGAGCAGATCAATCAGAAGGCCGGAGTACCTCTGGTGCTCCACGGCGGAAGCGGGATCTCCGACGATGACTTCCGCAAGGCGATCTCGCTCGGCATAGCCAAGATAAACATTGGTACCGCAAGCTTCAATAATGTGGTAAAATTCGCGACAGAATATCTCGCAGCTGATGGCAAGCATACATACTTTGAGCTGAACACGGCTATGACACAGGGCATGTATGAGAATGCGCTCAGACACATCAAAGTTTTCCGCGGTCTATAGTTTTACAGAAAGTGTTGGGACATCAACTATGCTTCTGATTTTCAGCAAAGTGCTGGTAGTATTCATATATATTGGTGTTGGATTTATCGCAAACAGACTTAAGGTGCTTCCGGAGGAATCCGTGAAGCACTTTATCAGTCTTGTTATGGGAATAACCGTGCCGTGCCTGATGATCAGCTCCATAACAGGGCAGGAAATCAACGGCAGCATGTACAGAAACACGATACTCGTACTGGCCCTGGGCGCAGTTATATATATAGTGACTGCAGTCCTGACGACCTTTATATCCGACAGGGTGTTTCCGGATAAGGAGCAGCAGGACAGGAACGTCCTGGCTTCTGCGATGACAGGCTGCAATTCGGGATTTATGGGACTTCCTATAGCAAGCGCGGTGTTTGGCAAGCTTGTATTTTACTATCTTGCTATACAGACTATCGTTAATAATACGTATCTGTTTGTAGTGAGTCTCTCGCAGCTGCACCACAGGGAGGGCAAAAGGTCTTCAAAGAGCCTTCGCGAGAAACTGAGCCCTCTGGTAAATCCGACTTCTATTGCTACGGTCGTTGCTGCCATCATGCTGTTTGCCGGGCTCCATCTGCCGGAATACGTAATGAGCATAGTTGAACCTTTGGGCGATGCAACGATACCTCTGTCGATGATACTGGTAGGAGTCCAGCTTGGAGGAACCGACTTCGGGAGCCTTCTCTCAGATAAGGACCTCCTTATAACATCGGCGGTAAAGCTGATACTGATGCCGGCGATAGCCTTGCTGATACTTACTCCTTTCCCGGTGGATCCGGTAGTCAAGCTCACTTCGCTACTGGCAGTGTGTTTCCCGTCGGCGGTGATAGGCGTAGCCGTAGCGGCACAGGAAGGGAAAAACTCACAGCTGATGGCCGAAGCGGTGGCGGTCAGCACCTTGCTTTCTGTCATAACGCTGCCGCTGTGGATCATGCTGATCAGCCGTCTGTACTTATAACAGACGCCGCAGTCCTGAGTTTTTAATGGTTTGACAGCAAAAGACGGGAGTGGTATATTTTTACCGTATGTGAAAGGAATTTCATGAAATGACAGGATTCGGAATCGTAGCAGCAATCTATTATTACAACGAAACTTCGTATTACGAAGACTGATTTTGCTGCGAATCGACACGGTCCATATAAATTGGTACATTCGGCTTCGCGGCATGACTGCGAAGCCGTTTTTTAGAGGATATCTACAGAAGGAGAAAAACGATGAGTTCACTTATTCCTGACAACAATCCTGAGAAGTTCAGAGAACTGCTCGGCAAGGAGAAGATCAAATTCTACATCGGGTTCGACCCGACTGCTGACTGCCTGCATATCGGACATTTCATTCCGATGATCACCATGATGTATATGCAGAAGTACGGACATACTCCTGTGTTCCTGCTTGGCGGCGGCACCGGCGAGATCGGTGACCCTTCGGGCAAGGCTGACATGCGTCAGGTAATGACTATCGACACTATCGATGAGAACTGCAGACAGTTCAAGAAGCTCTTCGATAAATATATCGATTTCGATGATGAATGGAAATACGAGGGCAACGAAGGCGTATACCACCCTGGCCACCAGAACAGAGAGCCGCTTCCGGGCAAGGCAGTAAGTGTAAACAATGCTGAGTGGATCAGACCATGCAAGTTCACCGAGTTCGCGAGATACATCGGTTCGCAGTTCAACGTCAATACGATGCTGCGTGCTGACTGCTTCAAGACCCGCATGGAGAGAGATACAGGACTCACATTCTTCGAATTCTCATACATGCTCCTCCAGAGCTATGACTTCTATGTCATGCACAGAGACTTTGGCCTGATGGCTCAGCTGGGCGGAAACGACCAGTGGTCGAACATCATCGGCGGAGTTGATCTCACAAGAAAGCTGTGCGGCGATGAGGTTTACGGACTTACAGTTTCGCTGCTTCTGAAGAGCGACGGCCAGAAGATGGGCAAGACAGTAGGCGGCGCTCTCTGGCTCGATGAGAGAAAGACCCCTGTATACGACTTCTTCCAGTACTGGAGAAACGTTGATGACGCAGACGTCAATACATGCCTGCGCATGCTCACCTTCCTGCCTATGGAAGAAGTAAACAGACTCTCCGCTCTCGAGGGAGCTGAGATCAACAAGGCTAAGGAGGTCCTCGCGTTCGAGGTAACCAAGCTGGTTCATGGTGAAGAGAAGGCTCAGAAGGCTCTCGAGGCAAGCCGCGCGGTATTCGCGGGCAGCGGAGTATCCGAAAACATGCCTACAAAGGCATTCGAGGCATCGCTCTTTGCAGGCGAAGGAATGGGCCTCGCAGCACTCATGAAGGAAGCAGGCCTTGAGCCATCCACATCCGAAGCTTACAGAACTATCCAGGGCGGCGGAGCAAGAATCAACGGCGAGCAGATCACTGACAAGAAGTATGCGGTAACAGAGGCAGACTTCAAGGACGGCGAGCTGATCCTGCAGAAGGGCAAAAAGAAATTCATGAAGATCACACTGGCATAAGCCTGAAAGACCAAAGGCGGAACCTTGCGGTTCCGCCTTTTTTATATGCGTTTGGCAATCTCTGCGAAGTCTATGGCACACTTTCCCTTCGAAATACAAACAGGAATTCTGTCATCAAATCCGTATGATTCAGGTATCTTGTCTTCTTCAAAGAAGTAGACAAGAACCTTTTTTTTATCCGGATCTACGATCCAGTACTCTTTGACGCCGGCTTTATCGTAGTAAAGAGTCTTTACAAGAAGATCTTTGCGCCTTGTCGATGGAGAAAGGACCTCAACAACCAGCTCCGGAGCACCATCGTAATAATCTTCGAGATCTCTGGACTTGTCGCATGTAATCAGAATATCCGGCTGAAACATATGCCTGTCATCGCTGAAAAGTCTTACGTCTCTCGGGGCGATAGTTACTGTGCAGTTTGATCCTGAAATATTGATGCATGCCCGGAATTCCAGAGCAAGCTCGAGAAGCAGAGCCTGGTGCTTGCGCTTTGGTGCTGTCATATCGTATATCACGCCATCTATCAGCTCTACCCTAATCTCATCGGGAAGAGCCAGAATATCCTGCACGGTATAATGGCCCTGCCTCGGCCAGCGGGAGTCGGTATCGGCTTTAAACTGCTTTTCGTATTCTACAGAATACTCTGCCGATTCTTCACGCACCACATAAGTAGCCATGTCATACTTGTGATCAGACAGACCCTTGGTAAGCTCCAGCAAAGTATCATATCTCGGATGCTTTGTAGCACCGCTGAAGATCTTCTGCACGGTGCTTAGCGGCACTCCTGTCTTTTCAGCTATCATTTCGTTGGTATAGCCGTATTTCTTTTTAAGCTCCTGGAGCTCGCGTACACTCATCATGGCCAGTACCTCCTATATATAATACATGTTTCCAATATATGTCCAATGTTTCCAAATTATATCCATATTATACCCTTAAATCAGGGCCGGCTCAAGAATAATAAACCGCTATATTTCCAAATACTGCTATTTGCCGGATGATGTGCGTTCAGGCGGGCAGAATGTAGTACAATGGTAGCTGGAGAAAACTTCCGTATAAAACGCAGAAAGGATTCTTAATGAGATATATTGATTTGAAAATAAATGCCGCCAATGAGATCTCTGAGGCTGTGCAGACGGCGCTGATCGATGCCGGATTTACGCAGATGCAGATCGAGGACGCTTCAGATGCGCTTGATATACTTGAGAATAAGGAGCTTTACAAATACGACTACCTTAAGGATGAGATCATCGATATTGCCAGACAGGGAAACGGAGAGGTCGGTATCACTTTGTATTTCACGGATGATGAAGAGGGGCGCGGGCAGTTGAAAGATGCAGAGGATTTACTCGGCACTTTGAAATCGGAGTACGGGACCGGCATCGAATGGAAGGCTTCGGAAACCGGTGATGACAGCGAGTGGCTCTACAAATGGCAGGAATACTTCAAGCCTACGAAGGTAGGTGAGCGCATTGTCGTAAAACCGGGCTGGGAAGATTACGAGGCTGCTGAAGGTGAGCTGGTAATTGAGATGGAGCCGGGCATGGCATTCGGAAGCGGTCTTCACGAAACGACGTCAATGTGTATCAAGGCGCTTGAAAAGTATCTGGGAGGCTCTGCGGAAAACGGATATGACCCGTCAAGATATCCTCTTATGGTGCTTGATGTCGGCACCGGAACGGGCATACTTGCCATGGCGGCAGTGCTGCTTGGGGCCGATGACGCGCTTGGCATAGACATCGACGATGAAGCCGTCCGGGTTGCAGCCGAAAACATAGAAAAGAACGGACTTGCCGGAAAGATCGCGATACAGAAGGGTGACCTCATAGCAGGCGTCGATTACCATCCTGACATTATAGTAGCCAATCTCATGGCTGACCTCGTGATGATGCTCTCGCCGGCGGCAGCGGCACAGATCAGACCGGGCGGGATTTACATCACATCGGGCATACTGGATATAAAAGAAGAAGCCGTAAAACAGGCTGTAAAGGATGCCGGATTTGATATAATAGAGGTGCTTGCAGATGGAGAATGGCGCGCTATAGTCGCGGAGCGGAGGTAATAATTACTGATGAAGATAAAATCCAAACCGGGACCGCTGCTTGCGCCTTTGCCGACTGTGATGGTGAGCTGCGGCACCATGTACGAGTCCAACATACTGACTGTGGCATGGACGGGTATAATCAATACCAATCCGCCTATGACCTACATATCGGTGCAGCCGAAGAGGCATTCGCACGATATAATAGAAAAGAGCGGTGAATTCGTGATCAACCTGGTGCCGGCAAGCCTCGTTAAAGCGATGGACTTCTGCGGAGTGAAGTCGGGCCGCGATATCGATAAGTTCGAGGCGCAGGGACTCACGCGGGAGCAGGGCGATACGGTAGAGGCACCGCTCATTGCCGAATCACCGGTAAACATAGAATGCAAAATCAAAGACACTGTCAGGCTCGGATCGCATGATATGTTCATGGCCGAGATAACGGCGGTCCATGTTGATGAAAAGTATGTGGATGAAAACGGTGCTTACGACTTCGGCGCAATGGACCTTGTCGCTTTTACCCACGGAAAGTATTACAGGCTGGTGCCTGAAGAGCTCGGCTTCTTCGGGTTCAGCGTAATGAAACCCAAAACAGCAAAGCGGAAAGCTGCCGAAAAGGCTAAGCGCAAAAGAAGATAATGGGGGATATGGAGGAAGTATCATGGTAAAAGAAGTATGCATGGAAAAAATGCTCGCTGACGCAACTGAGAATTTCACAACCGGCTTCATGTGCTCTGAGTCAGTGCTCGAGGTGCTCAACAGACACTATGAGCTCGGCATAGGAGAAGAGGCTATAGCTCTTTCGACCGGATTCCCTTACGGATTCGGCGACGGAGGCAACGTATGCGGAGCAGTAGCCGGCGCGACGATGTGCCTCGGCAAAGTGTTCGGCAGAACAGTCAAGGGCGACCCGGCTTTCAAAAAGTGCATCGATCTGGTCAGAGAGCTCAACGAAGATGTTGCGAAAGACTATGTAAGCAGCATCTGCCCTGAACTGATCGCGGACTACGAATTCACCGATCCTGAGCGCAAGACTTACTGCACGGGGATCGTCCATACATGCATTAAGTCGTTCGCGAAGATAATGGAGCGCGAGTGCGGAGTTGCTGTCAAATAAACGCTTTTTATTGATGCGAAAGTATTGTAAAATTTAAGGGTAACAAAGAGATGAACCGCGTTGGCGGGCTTTATAAGTCAAGGAGGACTGTACAATGGCAATAGATATGACAAGCTTAATGGAAGCTGCAATCAAGAGCGGAGCTCTCGGACAGGTCAGCAGCATGCTCGGAGTTGATGAGAAGAGCGCTGAGTCAGCTATCGAAGTTGTAATGCCTATGCTCCTTAAGGGAATGCAGGGACAGGCACAGAATAAAGAAACTCAGCAGGGATTCATGCAGGCTCTGCTCGATCACAGCAAGGACGACACTGATGATCTTCAGAAAGCTGTAAAGAACGTCGACGTAGTTGACGGTGCGAAGATCGTAAATCATCTGCTCAAAGGAACAGAGCAGGAGGAAGTCGCTGCAAAGGCAAAGAAGAAAAGCGGAATCGACACAAAGACGATCATCAAGCTCATGGCTATCCTGGCACCTATTCTGATGTCCAAGATGGGCAAGCAGGCACAGACAGAGACTGCCAAGACAAGCTCAAGCGATATGGTCAAGGTAGTCGGCGGACTCCTTGATGGTTTCGACGCAAAGGATGTAGTAAACATCCTCGGAATGTTTGTTAAATAAAGCGATTGCAATACGCATCTTAATGAAGGCCGACACATGCAGTGCCGGCCTTCATTGCTGATATACGGTTGAGATAGAAAGGGTTTGTTGGTAGAATTCACATATGGATCAGGACAGAAGAGATGCCGCCGCCTGGGCGAAAGAATGGTATATAAGAAAGAAGAACCGCAGACTGCTGTACACGCTGCTGGCTATTCTTGCCGTGACTGCGATCGTATTCGCGGTCCGCTTTGTGATCGTACAGCTTGAGAGGACTACTTTCGGGTCCGAAGAAGAAATGCGTGCCGCCATGCAGGACCGCTACGCTATAGAGCGCGATTACGAAGATATTTACATCGAAGGTGACAAGATCACTCTCACATATCTGGCGTATACACATTACAACAGGGAGTACGCCGAAAAATACGGTTATGATTATGATGAAGAGGACGCCGTTTACGAAGATGACGTCGCTAAATGGGATTACCGTCACGGAGTCATAAAGACATACTGGATGGGCGATATAATCGTAGACAAAGACGGCAACATAAGGCGGGGAGACTACTCCTACTCGACTTTCCGCAGGACTGACGAGCCGCGCCCTGAGCCGATCGATCCTTCCACACTGAACGAACCTGAAGGCGATATTAACGCTGAGATCGATCCGGAAGAAGAGGAGGCTGTCGAGGAAAGGTCTGAAGAACTCGAACTTACACAGGATGCCGCAGCTGCTGCAGATATCGATGCCTCCGAAGGAGAGTAACATGTGCAGACTGAGAGTCATCAGAACAGACTGTACTGATCCTTATGTAAATCTCGCTGCCGAGGAGCATCTGACGATGACTGCCGAAGACGGCGTGATGACGCTCTTTCTTTGGCAGAACGCTCATACGGTCGTCATCGGAAAGAACCAGAACCCGTGGCGCGAGTGCTATGTCGAGGCAATAAAGCGCGACGGCATTTACCTTGCAAGGCGCATGTCGGGCGGCGGGGCAGTCTATCACGATATGGGAAATCTCAATTTCACCTTCATCGCGAAAGACGGGCTCTTCGATGTCGGCAGGCAGACCGATGTGATACTTCTGGCATGCAGACTTTTGGGCATCAATGCCTCCAAAACAGGCCGCAACGATCTTACGGTCTGCGGCAGAAAATTCTCGGGCCACGCCTACTATTCATCACAGGGGTATAATTACCATCACGGTACCATTATGATGGATGTTTCCGGCGGCGATCTTTCAAAGTATCTGAACGTGCCTAAGGCGAAGCTCGAATCGAAGGGTGTTGAGTCCGTAAGATCGAGAGTGACCAATCTGAGAGAGCACGTCGAAGAACCGCTGAAAAGTGCAGATATAAAAACGCTTATCACAGCCATGCAGGATTCCATGGTAAAGGCCGCTTCAAAAGAATACGGCTGCGAAGCCGTGACTGAAGCTCTGCCTGAAATACCGCAGGGGCTGCTCGATAAATACGCCTCCGAAGAGTGGAGGCTCGGTACAAAGATACCATTCACAAAAACAATAGAGCACAGATTTGAATGGGGCGGAGTTGAGATCCAGCTCAGCATGAAGGGTGAGTATGTCAGAGACTGCCGCATCTATTCTGACGCGCTCGAGACTGAGGTCTTCGGCATAGTCGAAGGGCTCGTCAAAAACTGCAGATATGATGCATCGGACATCGGCGGGCTGGCCGACAGGCTGCCTGCGGGCACATCTGCGATAGCATATGAGATATTGGGGCTTATAGCAAAAGCGATATAATTATTATTTCATTTAAAGAAAGGATCTTCCAAATGAGCGAATTCAATTATGATCTCCTGATCATCGGAGCAGGCCCTGGCGGCTATGAGGCAGCATTCTACGCAGCAGAACTCGGCATGAAGGTTGCTATCGCAGAGAAGGACCGTGTAGGCGGCACATGCCTCAACAGAGGATGCATCCCTACAAAGGCTCTCATGCATTCTTCCGACGTTTACAGAGACGCTGCGCACGGCGCTGAAGTCGGCGTTGAGTGCGACGGTCTGCGTGCAAACCGTGCAAGGATCGGCGAGCGCAAGGATGAGGTGCTTGACACTCTCAGAAACGGCATCTCCGGTCTGATCAAGAAGAAAAAAATCGACCTTCTCGAAGGAGAGGCTACAGTTACAGCACCGCACTGCGTAAAAATCGGCGATGCGGAGTACACTGCTGAAAACATCATGGTAGCTACAGGTTCGAAGCCGTTCATGCCTCCTATTCCTGGCCACGATCTGCCGGGCGTTATCGACAGCACAGAGCTGATCGACATGGGCGGAGAAGAGATCCCTGAATTCGTCATCATCGGCGGCGGAGTCATCGGCATCGAGTTCGCTACAATTTATGCAGACCTCGGCGACCACGTAACAGTCATCGAGGGCATGGACAGACTCCTGCCTGTAATCGATAAGGAGATCGGCCGCAGCATCAAGATGACCCTCGAAAAGAAGGGCGTAGACGTTCACGTTTCTTCACCTGTCCAGAAGATCGAGAAGGACGGCGACAAGCTTGTAGTATTCCTCAAGAATAAGAAGGACGAAGAGATCCAGGTCAAGGCAGACAAGGTGCTCATGTGCGTAGGCAGAAGACCTAACACAGCCGGCGTATTCAGCGAAGAACTGCTGGCTCAGTACCCTGACCTCGAAGACGGCAAGGGCTTCATCAAGGTCGACGAGAAGTACGAGACTCCTATAGAGAGCGTATACGCTATCGGCGACTGCATCGGCGGAGTACAGCTCGCTCACGTAGCTTCGGCAGAGGGCCGCAACGCCGTAGCCATGATCAACGGATGCCAGGCAACCATCAACATGGGCACAGTTCCAAGCTGCATCTACACAGACCCTGAGATCGCTGTAGTCGGAATGACAGCAGACGAGGCAAAGGCTGAGGGCATCGATGTAGTAACCAAGAAATACCCAATGTCCGCAAACGGCAAGACTATCATTGCCGGACTCGACAGAGGTTTCGTTAAGCTGGTAGCAAGAGCTGACGATCACGTGATTATCGGAGCACACCTGCTCTGCGGAAGAGCTTCCGACCTCATCGGCGAGCTCGCGGTAGCGATCGGCAGAGGCATGATGCTCGAAGAAGTAGCGAACATCATACATCCGCATCCATCCTTCGCGGAAGCCATCATGGAAGCAGCAAGGCTGTAAGCAATAAAAAAGGAAAAGAGTGATTTTCCGACAGAAAAGAGCCCCGGTGATCCGGGGCTCTTGTGTTGTGACTTTTATTCGAAGTCGAATCTCAGATGCGGCTCTCTTGCTGCCTTTGTGTCGTCGAGTCTCAGTACCGGTGTGGTCTGCGGCGCCATCTGTACGCTCTCAGGAGCATTGAAGATGCGGTCGTAGATCTCGCGGAAT
>CADBKM010000036.1 GCA_902795265.1 uncultured Eubacteriales bacterium | reverse complement strand
CAGTGTCTGCTCAACACAAAAGCAACCAGCAACATTTACTGTTACTGGTTGCCAAAATCTTTTGATTTTTCACTGTCCTCTTGACGGGTAGCAGTTCACAACTGCGGATCCCCCTTTTTTTCGTTCGTTGGCGATTTTGGTACAGTCGGAACCGTCCCCAGTGTACCATGCGAGCTGGTGCCAGGCACGGTACCTGGCACCAGCTAACCAGCTACCATACTTTTACGCCCTTTCCGGCGTTCTTCTTTGTGAAAATCTTCTTATACTTCTTTACGAACTTCTTATTTACTTTCTTCTTGCCGACTTTGACTTTTATCTTTGTCACTTTCGACTTCTTTAACGACTTCTTGACTGTCGCCTTTTTGAGCTTCTTCGTCTTCACGATCAGCTTGGTGGCCTTCGACTTCGCGAATGCCTTGGCCTTGATGGCTGTGACGTTGTACTTCTCGCCGTAGAGGCTTACGGTCGCCGGGATCGTCACGGTCTTGGCGTTCTTTGCCTTGATGAGCATCGCGGTGCGGGCACCCTCTTCATCTGAGGTGATCCTGTAGGTGCTGCCTTTGTGATTTACTGTGAGGCCCTCGTTGCTTGCCGGGCGCACGGTGACCTGGCATCTGAGGATCTGCCTCGTCTCGATGTTGATCATCATTATGTCTGCCTTGCCGGCGCTGTTTGCTCTTACCACACCGATCTCATCCACATAGGCGACGTTTTCGTCTGAAGATACCCAGATCACTTCAGGGTACATCGACGGAACCGCATCCGGGGTCGCGATTATCTGATCGTACTCGCCCTCTTTGAGGGTCATCGAGGTCTTGTCGATGCTCATTCCCTCGCTGTATTCCATATCGTTTTCGGACACGACGTGGAGATTGAACGAAGCCGAGACACCGTTTGCCGTCGACGCTGTAACGACTGCGTCGCCCAGGCCCTTGATGACAATGTAATCGCTGTCTTCTTCTATGGCTGCCACGCTTTCGTCAGAGATCGTCCAGGTGAGCTCGGTATCTACGGCTTCATCAGGCATGACTCTTGCCTCCGGGAAGTACCAGCCGAGGTCGTCGCTGCCATAGCCGCCCTGTTCCGGCGTAACGTAGACGTCGTACTCCTTGAAGAAGATCTTCTCAGGGTAGACGAGCTCGTCTTCGCTGATGTACATGGCGCTGATCGTGATATCGCGCGTCACTCTGCTGCCGTCTTCGTAGATCTCGAATTCTTCCTCATCGGCCCAGCCCTCGAATCTGTAGCCCTCTTTCTCAGGCACTTCAGGGAAGTCTCTCTCGCGGAGGAATCCCATGACCGTGACCTCCTTGACGATCTCGCCGTCGATCATGAACTTGACGGTGTGGCTTTCGGTCTTGAAGTCTTTGATCGCTTCGTCGACTTTTTCGGTCCTGTCTTCGATCCAGGTGCGGAGCTGCTCGATCTCGCCATTGTACTCGTCGATGCGCGAATCGTAAGCTCCCCATTTGGCGTGGTCGTACTCGTAGCTCGTCTCCATCTGGGCGAGGTACTTGTCGAGGCGGCCGTCCTTTTCTGTGATCTCTTTGATCTTGTCTCTGATGCCGCCCTCTTCTTCGTAGCGTGCCTTGACTGCTTCGATGAATGCCGGGTCGGTCCTCATCGCGGAGAACCACGGGTTGCCTGTGCAGTCGAGGTCTTCAGGAGCGTCTGCTCCGTAATCGAGGTCGCCCCATGCTACGTAGTCGAAGTCCCAGAGCGGGCCCCAGTAGAGCTTGCCCGCGCCGGTCTCGCTGTCTCTCTTCTTATACAGATATGTGCTGCCGTTGCCGTATGCGTCGCCGTTTGCCGAGAACTCCTGGATCCACCAGTAGTCTACTGCGGCGTCCATATCGAGGTAATCCGTGTACGGATGGCCGTCTTCGTCTTTGAAATCCTTGCCGAAGATGGCATTCTCGACCTTCTGCACGTAGGCTTTTATGTAATCGCTGAAGTACGCGACGTTGTCATCAGGGCTTTCGATGAACAGCTGCATGCCGCTGTTTGTAGAGATCTGCCTTTTATCATCATCTTCGAAATCCATCGACAGCAGGTAGCCGCCTGTCTTGATGGTCTCGTCGGTGATCGCCGGCACGTCTTCTATCTTATCAAGGTCGTCGATAGTGACGCGGCCCTCGCCAACTCTGATCTGCTCGCAGAGCAGGTAGCTGCCGTAGAACTCGCCGTTCATTACGACTTCGACCGGCACGCACTGCGGTGTGTATTCCATGCCGAGCTGCTGGCCGAGCCAGTAGGTCATGCGGTTGCGGACCAGGCTGTTGTCGTAGCGGTTCGCGAGGAGGATCCAGTGCTTGTTCTTGCCGAAGCCGAAGAAATTTTGTGCTTTATCGAGCTTCACCTTGTACGGCTTTTTGTCGCTGTCCCACGTGGAGTTGCCGCGGCCGCGGATGTACTCGAGCTGCATGCCGTACTGGCTGCTCTGCTCGCTGTACTCGTCACGGAAGGTGTCGTCTGCATTGAATGCGTCAGGGACCACGAGGTCGACGCTGCCGTAGCATTCCACGGAGTGGTCTTCGCTGCTGTTCATGGCTGCGATGGTTCCTTCTGATTCATCGATGTGGAAGTACATGACTGGAACTGTCGTTTTGCAGAACTGCAGCGATCTGAGTGCTACTGTAGTTTTCGCGGTGTCCTTCTTACCTTCGATTTTGAATCCGAGCGAGACGCTGTGCTTACCTGTGATCTCCTTTTCACCGAGGCTGAAATCGAGCGATCCGTCGTTCGCCCATTCTCTCTTGCCCATCTGCTTTTTAAGGGCAACTTCGCCGACCGGTTCTGCTTCGTCATCCAGATAGACCTGCAGCTTTACGCTCATTCCGGCATCTTTGTCCTTAAGTGCGTCGAGTGTGAGTCTGCCTGCGCCGCCTTCTGTGAAGTCGAACTCGTCGCCGACTTTGACTCTCAACGCATTGAAGTCTGCCACGGTGCCTTTTACGAGCACGCACTCACCGTATTCGGAGTGCGATGTGCTGACTGTTTCAGGCGTGCCTTCAGGAAGCACGAGCATGCCGTGGTCATCGAGTTCGACCATCGGTATCACATCGTACGATCCCGGTGCCTGCCAGTCCTGATCGTCAGTATCGCCCGGCTCCGGTGATTCAGGATCAGTCGTTTCGCCGTCCTCTGCGCCATCAGCTTCTGCCGCATCGACTGCCGGTTCAGCGTCGGCGCCTTGCGGTTCTGCTGCCGGCTCAGCTTCTGACGCGGCTTCGCCGCCGCTTTCTGCGGCAAGCGCATCTGCCTCAGCGCCCGCGGCTCCTGCCGCGTCGGCAGACTGCTCGACTGCCGGTGCGGCATCCTGCGCGTAGGCTGCCGGGAGCATAGAAAACTCCGGCGCGAGCATCGAGACACTCAGTACCAGAGTCAGTAATATTGTTCTTATTCTCTTCATAAAAACCTTCCCTTCTGATCCTTTAAGATCAAAATATCAGAGGCCCCAGTTCCCCTTTCATATATGGAATACCCGCTGCTGTTTTCACAATAGCGGGCTTTCCTTCTTCTTTTTATATGATTATATCATTTAATTTGAACCAACGGTTCGCCAAAGCGGATAAAAGATGGTGCCAGGCACGGTGCCTGGCACCATCTTCCTTAGTATTTCAAAGTGGGTCAGTCGGAACCGTCCCTAATGTCCCAAGTATCCCTGCGGGTTCTTGCTCTGCCAGTTCCAGGCATCGCGGCAGATCTCGTCGATGCCGCGGCTCGCCTCCCAGCCGAGCACGGCCTTTGCCTTCGATGCATCGGCCCAGCTGTCCTGCACATCGCCGGCTCGGCGCGGGCCTATTTCATAGGCCACCGCGTGCCCGCATGCACGCCCGAACGCCTCGACCATATCGAGCACGCTGTAAGGCGAGCCCGTTCCGAGGTTGAAGACCTCTGTTCCCTTGTTCTCAACAGCGAATTCTGATGCCTTTACATGGCCTTCCGCCAGGTCCATAACATGTATGTAGTCCCTGCGGCATGTGCCGTCAGGTGTATCGTAATCGTTTCCGAATACTGTCAGGTGATCGCGTCTGCCGACTGCTACCTGCGAAATATACGGCATCAGGTTGTTCGGGATTCCCTGCGGATCCTCTCCGATCAGGCCGCTCTCGTGTGCACCGACCGGATTGAAGTACCTGAGCAGTACTACTGAAAGAGGCTTCTTCCAGCCATTTGCTGTGTTGGCGCTTCCATCCGCCGCCTCGCTGGCGAACTGCGCGTCAGTAAGCATCTGCTCCTGCATCCACTTGGTCCATCCATACGGATTTGTGCACATGCCCTTAGGCGCGTTCTCTGTGAACGGCGGCACGTTGTCTTCGCCGTAAACAGTCGCCGAACTCGAGAATACGATATTCGTGAGGCCCAGCTCCTTCATGCACTCGAGCAGCGTGAGTGTCGTATCTATATTGTTTCTGTAGTATTCAACAGGCATCGCGACGGATTCGCCTACCGCCTTGAGACCTGCGAAGTGGATGATGCAGTCAGGCATCTCGGCCTTGAGTATCTCCATCATGCGCTCTTTGTCTGCAACATCTGCCTCGTAAAGCGCCACCTTCTTGCCTGTGATCTTCTCGACGCGGGCGATCGCCTCCGCCGAACTGTTTGCGTAGTTATCTACGACCGCGACCTCATGCCCCGCATTGAGCATCGCTACCGCAGTGTGTGAACCTATGTATCCTGCTCCTCCAGTGAGTAAAGTCTTCATGTTTTTCTCCCTATTCTTATTTCTTCTATGCTTTCTTCCTAATTTATATCTGCCTTGTTTGCGCTGCCCGTAAAGTCCTTTATTCCGGCCTTCGGAGCTGCGCTTTGCCTTCCTATTTTACTTCATCAGCTTGCCCGTATGCAATCCATAGCAGCATAGCACAGGCATTTTTACAATCACATACAAATCGGCTCTAAAGCAGCCAGCACTTTATCTAGCCTAGGCGGGGTCGCTCCTAAGTCTGCATAACCATCGTTAGGAGAATATCTTCACAGCATCAATACATGCAGATATAGCTGTCTCGCGATTATACAGTGATATTCATTTCAAGTGGTGACGCATTTTTTGGAATTTTAAAAAAATGCATCAGATTTCTGTTAAAAATGGGCAGTTTTAAAGATTACTGCGTCATTGATTCAAGAAGAAATATTTCAAGGAGCCCGTTTTCAAAGTGTGATAGGCAGCGATAATGCGAGTATAACCTGTCGCGAAGATAACCAGTCAAGATCACTATGAAAATCGCCCCGATGAATTGAGTATTTATAGATGCTTGTGTATAAAGAAACAAGACTATGCCTATGAAGGATCTTGTCACGAAGGGCCGTGACGCAAAAAATCTTGTAATTTGAAAATGCATCACATTTCTGAAGCATTTATTATTTTTTGTTGAAAATGCGTCACTGAAGTGATGCACTTTTGTGGGGGCCTATAATAATGCGTCACAGCAGCGGCCAGCGGTAGTAGCTGTGGTGCTTGTGGTTTGTAGATAGGCGGTGTGGCTGATTCCTCGGATTCAGCGCTCATGCTTTCCGCAGTATCAGCCACGGATTCCCCCCAATTGAAAAATCGAGCCGGTTGCCCGGCTCGATTCCTTCTATTCTTATATCAGCGGTGCGGCAGTCCTTTTTACTCTGGTGCCGCGATCGCCATGACTCGCGCCCATGTAAGCGGTGCGGCAGTCATTTCGCCTGAGTGCCGCGATCGCCAGCCGCTCCGCGGCAGCTCGCGCTTACACCAGTGTCAGCTGCTCGCTGCCGTCGGCGCCTACGTTAGGGTCCTTCGGCTTAGCCTTCTTGTCGCTCGGCTTCTTGGCCGAATCTTCGTCGATGACCTTCGCCATCGATACGATGCGGTTGCCCTTCTCGACCTTCATCACCTTGACTCCCTGAGTCGTGCGGCCGAGAGTGCTGACCTCATCGGCGCGGATCCTGATGATGACTCCGTTCGAGTTGATGACCATCACTTCGTCGTCTTCGCTGACAAGTGTCGCTCCGACGAGGAGGCCGGTCTTGGAGAACTTGGTCTTGTCGTATGTTGCGACGCCCTTGCCTCCGCGTGCCTGCAGCCTGTACTCATCGAGCGGCGTTCTCTTACCGAAGCCGTTCTCGGTGATGACGAGCATCTTGCGGCTCTGGTCGATGTCGAGTTCCATCGAAACAACTTCATCGCCCTTCTCGAGCAGGATAGCTCTGACTCCGCCGGCGTTGCGGCCCATCGGCCTTACATCTTCCTCGCTGAATGCGATCGCCTTACCCTGCTTTGTGACTACGAGCACATTCTCGTTGCCGTTCGCAAGAGCTACGCTTATGAGCTTGTCGCCTTCCTTCAGCGTGATCGCTATCAGGCCGGTCTTGCGGTTGGTGTCGAATTCGCTCATCGGGGTCTTCTTGATGGTACCCTGCTTGGTCACCATCACGAGGCACTCGTTTGCGTTGAATTCTCTGACCGGAATCATGGCCGTTACGCGCTCTGTGCTGTTGAGGTTGAGGAAGTTGATGACCGGCGTACCTTTTGCCGTCCTCGATGCTTCCGGAATCTCGTAAGCCTTTATCTTATAGACGCGTCCCATGTCGGTGAAGAACATGAGGTAGTCGTGGGTGCTTGTGATTATGAGGTCACGCACGAAGTCGCTCTCGCGCGTGGTGAGCCCGACTATGCCCTTGCCTCCGCGGCGCTGTGCCTTGTAGGTGTCGGCCGGAACTCTCTTGACGTATCCGAGGTGTGTCAGCGTGATGGCGACATCCTCTTCATCGATCAGAGCCTCTTCATCGAGCTCGCCCTCGTCTGCGACGATCTTGGTGCGGCGCGGATCGCCCCACTTTTCTTTGATCTCGAGGAGCTCGTCCTTGATAACGCCCATCAGCTTATGCTCGTCTGCGAGCAGGCTCTTGTAGTACGCGATCCTCTTCTGCAGTTCGTCGTACTCGTTCTTGAGCTTCTCGCGTTCGAGTCCCTGCAGCTTGGCGAGCCTCATGTCGAGTATCGCCTGCGCCTGGATCTCGGAGAGCCCGAACCTGATCATCAGCTTTTCCTTAGCGTCGTTGTATGCCGAGCGAATTGTCGCGATGACCTCGTCGATGTTGTCGAGCGCTATCAGCAATCCTTCGAGGATGTGTGCCCTGGCCTCTGCCTTGGCGAGGTCGAAGCGGGTCCTGCGTGTGACTACGATCTTCTGATGCTTGAGGTATTCTTCGAGGATCTGCTTCAGATTGAGGATCTTCGGTTCGCCGTCGACCAGCGCCAGCATGATCATGCTGAACGAGGTCTGCAGCGCTGTGTGCTTGTAGAGTCTGTTGAGGATGACGTTAGGATTCGTATCCTTCTTGAGCTCGATAACGATGCGCGTACCTTCGCGGTTCGACTCATCGCGGATAGCCGAGATGCCCTCTACCTTCTTCTCCTTGACCAGCTCGGCCATGGACTCGATGAGCCTTGCCTTGTTGACCTGGAACGGGATCTCGCTGACGATGATGCGCATGCGTCCGCGCTTGTCCTCTTCGATCTCGCATACCGAGCGGACGTTGACCTTGCCCTGGCCCGTCTGGTACGCCTCGCGTGCCGCGTGCTTTCCGAGGATGATGGCTCCGGTCGGGAAGTCAGGGCCCTTGATGATCTTCGCGAGCTCGTCGATGCTGCTGTCAGGGTCGTCGATCAGCTTTACGCAGGCATCGATCGTTTCGCCGAGGTTGTGAGGCGGGATCGATGTGGCCATACCGACCGCGATACCGTTTGATCCGTTGATAAGAAGGTTAGGTACTCTTGAAGGGAGTACTTCCGGCTCCTTCTCTTCGCCGTCGTAGTTGTCCATGAAATCGACGGTGTCTTTCTCGATGTCGCGGACCATCTGCAGCGAGAACGGTGACATCCTGGCCTCGGTGTATCTCGAAGCAGCTGCGCCGTCGCCGTCGACCGAACCGAAGTTACCGTGTCCGTCGACCAGCGGGTATCTCGTTGAGAAGTCCTGCGCCATCTTGACCATCGCGTCGTAGATGGAGCTGTCGCCGTGCGGGTGGTATTTACCCATTACCTCGCCGACGATACGCGCGGATTTCTTATGTGGTTTGTCCGGTGTGATACCGAGGGAGTGCATGCCGTACAGGATTCTTCTGTGTACCGGCTTGAGACCGTCGCGCACATCCGGAAGAGCACGGCCAACGATTACGCTCATCGCATAATCGATGTACGAGTTTTTCATCTCGTCGTATATCTCGTGCTCGATTATCGTGCTGTTGTCTAATAAGTTTGCCATGTTATTTTCCTTTATTGCTTTGCTAGCCGACGCGAAAAAAGTTTCGCGAGGGACTGAGCGGCAGCCGGCACTTAGCGATTGACGAGCTGCAATGTCTTAATTGCAGCGAAGTCAGAGCTTAGTACCGCTGCGTTAAGCCGCGACGAGGCGAGAGCCGTGCCCGAGCGGGGCTTTTATTCGTGGCGGCTAGTAAAAGCGATTAAATATCTAAGTTCTTGACATACCGCGCGTTTTCTTCGATGAATGCCTTACGTGGCGGTACTTTGTCGCCCATGAGTGTGGTGAAGATCTCGTCTGCGGCCTGCGCGTCTTCGACTGTGATGCGCACGAGTGTGCGGTGATCGTAGTCCATTGTGGTCTCCCAGAGCTGGTTGAAGTCCATCTCTCCGAGGCCCTTGTAGCGCTGGATCTCTATCTTGTTGTTGCTGCCCTTGCTCTTGAGCTCAGCGAGGAGTTTATCCTGCTCTGCATCTGAGTAGGTGTACCAGATCTGCTTGCCCTGCTTTACTCTGAACAGAGGCGGCTGAGCCGCGTACACGTAGCCGCCTTCGACCAGCGGTGTCATGTATCTGAAGAAGAATGTGAGCAGCAGTGTGCGGATGTGTGCTCCGTCGACGTCAGCATCTGTCATGATGATGATCTTGTGGTAGCGGAGCTTGTCGATATCGAAGTCCTTGCCGACATTGCAGCCGAAGGCTGTGATCATGTTCTTGATTTCTTCCGAACTCAGGACCCTGTCGAGCCTTGCCTTTTCTACGTTCAGAATCTTACCTCTGAGCGGCAGCACTGCCTGGCGCTTTCTGTCCCTGCCCTGCTTTGCAGAGCCGCCCGCGGAGTCACCCTCTACGAGGA
This sequence comes from uncultured Eubacteriales bacterium, assembly GCA_902795265.1. Classification (GTDB taxonomy): domain Bacteria; phylum Bacillota; class Clostridia; order Peptostreptococcales; family Anaerovoracaceae; genus Crickella. Next base: position 4,816 of record CADBKM010000036.1, on the reverse strand, counting down.
AGATCTCGCTGAGCGCCGGGTCTTTCTCGGAGCAGTCTGCGAGCTTGCCCGGAAGCGATGTGGTCTCGAGCACCGATGTCTTACGCGTGATCTCACGGGCCTTGCGGGCCGCTTCACGCGCGCGCTGGGCCTTGAGGCACTTGTCGACGATGACTCTGGCCTGCTTCGGGTTCTCTTCGAGGAAGTATGTCAGCTGCTCTGTGGTGTTCGTCTCGACAAAGCCCTTGACCTCGGCGTTGCCGAGCTTGGCCTTTGTCTGGCCCTCGAACTGAGGGTTTGTCAGCTTGACCGACACGATCGCCGTGAGGCCTTCTCTGACGTCGTCACCTGTGAGCGCGTCTTCGTTCTCTTTGATGAACTTGTTTCTCTTCGCGTAGTCGTTGATGGTCCTTGTCAGCGCGGACTTGAATCCGACTTCGTGGAATCCGCCCTCGTTGGTGTGGATGTTGTTCGCGAAGGAGAGGATGTTTTCGCTGTATCTGTCGGTGTACTGCAGCGCGCACTCGACGGAGTAGCCCTTCTTCTCGGCTTCGTAGTAGAAGACCGTAGGGTTGATGGCATCCTTGTTGTGGTTGAGGTATTGAACGAACTCCTTGATGCCGCCCTCGAAGCAGAAGTGATCCTTGGTCTGCGGGCTGACGCGCCTGTCGACGAGGTCGATGGTGAGTCCCTTGTTGAGGAACGCCATCTCGCGGAGCCTGCGCTGGAGTGTGCCGTAGTCGTAGACTGTCTCGTCGAAGATTTCCGGATCAGGCCAGAACTGTGTTCTCGAACCTGTCTTGCCTGTCTTATACTCGCCTACAACTTTGAGCTCTGTGGAGCGCTCACCCTTGAAATACTCCTGCTCGTAAATCTTGTTGTCGCGCCTTACCTGTACGACCATGTGTGTCGAAAGCGCGTTAACGACTGATGCGCCTACACCGTGGAGACCTCCGGATACCTTGTATCCTCCGCCGCCGAACTTACCGCCGGCGTGCAGCTGTGTGTGGATGACCTCGACTGCCGGGATCCCCATCTTAGGGTGGATGTCTACCGGCATGCCTCGTCCGTCATCCTGCACGATGATGGAGTTATCAGGCTCGATGCTGACGCTGATGTTCTTACAAAATCCTGCCAGCGCTTCGTCGACTGAGTTGTCTACGATCTCATATACCAGATGGTGGAGTCCCGCAGGGCCCGTGCTTCCGATATACATACCCGGTCTTAAACGTACCGGTTTGAGACCCTCGAGAACCTCGATCTGACTAGCGCCGTATTCCTGTTTCTGGGCCATATTTGTTTCCCTTCTGTGTTATAAATTATTGCCTGATGCCGCTGATCTGCCGCGCATTTTGCCCGGAGCGACGGGTGCTTTTTTGCCCTGCGCACCCAGGCCTTTTGCCCGCATTTCCCGGCACCGAAATACAAAATAATCTGGAAATCCTGTACCCCTTGCAATTGTTGTTATTGCATTAAAAAATGGGCATTGTATCCCTTTCTGATTTCGCTCAAATTTTACCATATAAGCCGTTTTTTTGCAAGCAAATGCACAATATCTTGTATTTTTTCAAAAATCGCCTTAAATCGCAGATTTTCGCCTCGTTTTCAATAGTGATCTCCTGAAAACCTTGCAATTACTGTTCTTCAGGATATACAAAAAAACAAGCTTTTGCTGCTTTCCGGAATGAGTCAGGGGACGTACCCGCTGACTCATTTTCCATCCATTTTCCATCCATTTTCCATTTTATATTGCCTCAACGGAATCACAGGCATCAGGCAATACAACTTCGCGTTCCGGAGTTCCTTTTGTATTGCCTCTCTGGAACACACGAGCTTCAGGCAATACTACTTCGCGTTCCGGAGCTCCTTTTGTATTGCCTCTCTGGAACACACGAGCTTCAGGCAATACAACTTCGCGTTCCGGAGCTCCTTTAGTATTGCCTCACCAGAATTACATCCATCAGGCAATACACTTACGCGTTCCGAGGTCCCTTTTCCTCCCTAAGTGGATGCTATCTTTTGGCAAATGAATCGGTCTGCTCCGAGAGCTTCATCGCTGGCCGATGGGGCTGCTAGACCCGTCCGGACAGCTATAGAGCGGGGCGATTGACTAAGCAGACCCCGGAAGTGCACAGGAACACTACTGGTATTATTGCAAAAGATAAAAAAAGACTCGCGGTTTTATCCACGAGTCCTCTGCATCTTTTTTCTATTCTTTTATTACTTTAAATGAGTCAGGGGACGAAAATGAGTCAGCGGGTACGTCCCCTGACTCATTTTCAATACTTATCCACCCTTGTAACGCTGCCGTCTTCGATGCGGAAAAGTGTGCCGCCGCGCAGGTCTTTGATGACTTCGTCGTTGAGTTCGGCGGACGTTATGAAGAGCTGCACGTCGTCGATCTCGCTGACCAGGAACCTCTGCCTGTCGAGATCGAGCTCGGAGAGCACGTCATCGAGCAGCAGTACCGGAGGCTCGTCGAGCATCTGCCTGGCTATCCTGATCTCGGCCAGCTTGAGCGATAGTGCGATGGTGCGCTGCTGGCCCTGCGAGCCGTACTTCTTTGCATCCTTGCCGTTGATGTAAAACTCTATGTCGTCGCGGTGCGGACCGAGGCTCGCGTAGCCGTTGTAGATGTCGCGGTCTCTGTTGTGGAAGATCTGGCTGAAGAGGATCTCACGCCCTTCCGGCCCTGTCACGAAATCGCAGGCCGTCTTGTATTCGATGCGAAGCTCCTCTCTGCCTCCCGATATCTTGTTCATGATCTCGTCGGCCTCGTCGCTGAGCATCTCGGTGAACTCCTTGCGGAATCTGAGGATCTCATAGCCTGAATCAGCCAGCTGCCTGTCGTAGATATCCATCATGTCTTCGTTGTACCTGCGGCTGTTGTCGTACGGGCTCTGCTCGAAGGTCTCGGCATTGCGGATGTCATTAAGGCTGATGTTGTCGGCACGGCTGAAGGTTTTCTTCTTAATATTAAAGTAGCCCTTGAGCAGCGCGTTCTTTTCGCGGAGCGCTTCGTTGTAACGCCTGAGTGCGTCGTAGTACATCGGGCGCATCTGCGAAAGTTCGCGGTTTATGAAGGCGCGGCGCCTGTCCGGACTGTCCTTTATTATGCGTAAATCGTCAGGCGAAAAGATGATAACCACGACATTGTTGAGCAGCTCGGTGGTCTTGCGGATCACCTTGCCGTCCTTCTTGATCATCTTTTTCCCGTCGGATCGTATAACAATATTAATATTTTTATCAATATCTTCAGAATTTATGTATGTGCTGACCCTCGCGGAGCTCTCTCCGAAGCTGATGAGATCGGCGGAGTTGCTCGTGCGGAAGCTCCTCGCGAAAGCGGTCAGGTAGATCGCCTCGATGAGGTTGGTCTTGCCCTGAGCGTTCTCGCCGACGATGATGTTGCGGCTCTCGTCGAAGTCGAGTTCGAGGTTTTTATAGTTTCTGAAGTTTTCCAGAATGATGCTGTTGATTCTCATATGTTCGTATGCCCGTGTGTTTTGTGTGCGGCAACGCCGTTATTATCAGTAGAAACCATTATATCATATTAATTGTAGTTAGTTTTGTGTTATACTTTTACAGTAAATAATTAGTTCTAACTATAGAATCGGAGAAAAAGATATGAATAACAAAAGAGGCGGCGCCGGTGCCAAGATCCTTATTGTTCTGATCCTCATGATCGCTTCGGCAGTAGGCGGAGCTTACGGCTACAGAGTGCTCGACGGTAAGCTCGCGGTACGCGAAGCCATGAAGGCTGTTGAAGATGTCGATATTTCGGATTACGACACAGCAGAGCAGGGAGTTATCCAGGCGTACATCGATGATACTACAAAAGACCTCGCAACAGCCAAGACACGCAAGGAAGTATACGAGATCATCGGCAAGTTCGCTACTGATGTAGACAAGGTCCAGACCAGCAACGAAAAGAAGCTCGAACAGGCTCTGAAAGAAGCTGAAGAAGCCAAGAAGAACTACGGCAATAACAACAACGGAACCACAGACAGTTCCTATAACACCGAAGATGATTCGACCGGCACTTACAAGAGCAACACTCTGAACACTGACACGGGCGAAGAGGAAGAGGAAAAGGATAGCGGCTTCCTCGGAAGCCTTATCGGCGGAATGAGCAGCGGATCCGGTGACAACTAGTATAAAGTTAAAGGAGATAAAAAATGAAAAAAAGAACACTTGCAGTACTTATGATCATGACTGTTATCTCAGCAATGATCTTTACAGCATGCGGCAAGAAGACCGTAACACTCGAATCATATATAAACGATCATGCCGATGTTAAGGCAGATATCGAGGAGAAGCTCGGATCCGAAGACATGCAGGGTATCACTGTAGATTTCAAAGGTGACGAGATGATCTACAGCTTCGACATTTCAGGCATGGACAACATGACTGAAGATCTCGTAAAGAGTGATGAAGTCAAGGAAGCTCTCGATGCAGGTCTTGAGCAGCAGTCAGCTACATTCTCTGACCTTGCCGCAAACGTACTTAAGACTCTTCAGGATGACGGTGCAGATATCAAATCAGTAAAGGTGACCGTCAACTACATGTACGGCGACACACTGATCACTTCGAGGACATTCGAGCCGTCCGCAGCTGCAGCAGATGCTGATGCACAGGCTGAAGAAGAATCAAAGGACGAAGCTGCTGAAGCCGAAGAGGGCGAAGGCGAATAAGAACTGACCCAAAGTGGTACACCAGGGACGGTTCCGGGTGTACCAGAGACTGTGAGAAAAAGTCTGTAAATATGTAACAAGTAAGCCTCCTATGGTAGTATCAAGTTGATGTACCATAGGAGGTTTTGTTATGGCACGCAAGA
>CADBKM010000035.1 GCA_902795265.1 uncultured Eubacteriales bacterium | reverse complement strand
TTACAGTGTTGAAAACAGGGTGACCGACTTTACAGCCAGTCACCCTGCGTAAGTTAGCTACCATAGTGAGCTATTTACAGACTTTATTTCACACACTCGCGGGCGAGCGTCTGGGATTCCTTCCGGGTGACATGCAGGAAAAAGTGGATCCGTATCTCAGACCTCTTTACGATGCCCTTTATGACGTGCTTGGACTCGAGGCAGCTGCCAGACTCCGTGAGAAGGGTGTGATCGAAGTCGTACCTCTGGCTTACATGAGAGGACGTACGCTCGACAACGCCTTCATAATACTTGACGAGGCGCAGAACACCACGCGCGAACAGATGAAGATGTTCCTGACACGTATGGGCTTCAACTCAAAGGTCGTAGTCACGGGTGATATCACCCAGATCGACCTTCCGAACGGTACTGTGTCCGGCCTCAAAGAGGCACGCAAGGTGCTCAGCGGAGTCGAGGGTATCAGATTCAACACGTTCAGCGAAGTCGATGTTGTAAGGCACGAGCTTGTAAAGCGCATAATCAGAGCCTACGACTCATACGACAGCAAAAACAAAGTAAGAAGCAATACTTCAAAAGGCAACAGGATAAGCGACAGGTAGCATATGCATGTAATATTCAGCGACGAATTCGATAAACTGACGCCCGAGATGTGGGCTCTCATGGAAAGAGCTGCAGATACAGCGCTCAGAACAGAGTTCAGCGAACTGGAAAGCACTGAACTCGAAAACGAGCCTGAGCTTAGTGTCACGATAGTAGATGACAGCGAGATACTCGAGCTCAACCGCGAATACAGAGAAAAGGACAGAGTGACTGATGTCCTCAGCTTCCCGCAGTTCGATGACCGTGAGGATCTTCTCGAAGACCTCCTTGATGACGGGTCAGAGACTCTGATAGGAGATGTCGTAATCTGCTATGAGCAGGCCGAGCGCCAGTCAAAGGAGTATGGGACAGGGCTTACCCGTGAGATGCTTTATCTTTTTGTGCACAGCGTGATGCACCTCTTCGGATATGATCACATGGATGAAGATGAAAAGGCAGTCATGCGTGCCAGAGAAGAGGAAGTGCTTTCAGCAATAGGAGTCAAGAGAAACAAGTGAGATCAGGATTTATAGGAATTGCAGGCAGACCGAACGTCGGAAAGTCGACGCTCATGAATAAGATGCTGGGCGAAAAGATCGCGATAACATCGGCCAAGCCTCAGACGACATTAAACAGAATTACCGGTATATTTACCGACCTTGAGTATCAGAACGGTGAAGGCCTTCAGATGGTTTTCCTTGATACTCCGGGAATACATAAGCCGCACAATAAGCTGGGTTCGGCGATAAATGAAACTGCAGTCAACACCCTTAACGGTGTTGACGTTATTTTGCTTATCGTCGACGGGACTCTCGACTTCGGAAGAGGCGATGAGGCCATACTCAGAATACTGGAAGATACTTCGGCGCCAAAGATACTGGCGATCAACAAGACCGACCTTATCAGCCCTGAAAAGTATCTGGAACTTTACAACAGATACGATGCGACAGGACTCTTCGATGATATATACGGAGTTTCCGCGCTTAAGGGCGATAATATAGAGATGCTCAGAGACAGGCTCGCCGGATACATGAACGATGGTCCGATGTACTATCCGGACGACATCGCGACAAACGATCCGGTAAGGTTCATAGTGAGCGAGATTATCCGTGAAAAGCTGATGAACTATCTCGATGATGAGGTGCCGCACGGTGTTTTCGTAGAGATAGAGTCATTCAAGGAGCCCGAGAACCCTCGCGCGGCAATCGAGATCTCAGCAGTCATTTACTGTGAGAAAAAATCGCACAAAGGGATAATCATCGGAAAGGGCGGCAGCAAGCTCAAAGGAATAGGAAAAGCATCCAGACTTGAGATTGAAGACCTGCTCGGACGAAAAGTGTTCCTCAGCCTTTTTGTAAAGGTCAAGGAAGGCTGGCGCGACTCTGAGCGCACGATCCGAAATTGGGGCTATAAGGACGAATAATCACTGCTTATGATCATAACCGCGGAAGGCATAGTACTCAGACAACGAAAGATAGCAAACAACAGGCGAATGATAGTGCTGTTCACGAAGAAGTACGGCAAGCTGTCGGCCGGGACATCCGTAAATGAGAAATCCCGCAGCAGGGCAGCTCTTGCACTTCGCCCGTTTACTTATGCTGAGTATGATATTTTCAAAGGAAGAGAATCATACAGCATCAATTCGGCTCAGGTGAACAGAAGCTTCTATTCCATCGGAGAAGACATAGACCGGTTCATGAATGCTTCTGCATTCATAGAGTATCTGGATAAGGTGCTTGAAGAGGGTGAGCCGTCGCCGAAGCTTTTCGACCTCAGCCTCGAATTCCTGCAATCGGTTTCAGAGGCTAAGAAAAGCACCGATACACTTCTTTACGCCTTTATTGTAAAGTCGTTCAGACTTCTGGGCGTGGCCCCCGAACTAAGCTGCTGTGTCAACTGCGGAAAAGCGCCCGAACTGTTTGCCGGAAAGAGCCGGATGTTCTCTGTTTCAGGAGGCGGGCTGATATGCCCTGAGTGTGCTGCAGAAGAGAAAAGCGCGACCGATTCGTTGATTTACAATCCGCCTTTCGATATAATTGATGTGTTTAGATATTTTGACGCTAAACCTTTAAAAACGTTCGAAAAAGTCGACCTCAGAGCCGAAGTTCGCGGCGAGGTCAGAGAGATACTTTCGAAGTACACAGACCGTTATCTGGGGGCTGATGTACTCAGCAGATCCGCAGGATTGGAGGTATAAAAAATGGAAATCACACTTGAAAAGATCGAACTTGTAAAGGACAGAACAGGTTCAACATATGCAGAGGCTAAGGCAGCTCTTGAAGCAGCTGACGGCAGCGTTGTTGATGCGATCATCGCTATCGAAGAAAAGATGAATAAAGAGCACGATAAGGTAGACGGCGGAAGCCTTAAAGACAGCCCTATCTTTGCTAAGATGAAAGAGATCGTTGACAAAGGAAACGTGTCGCGCATTCTCGTCAGCAAGGGCGACAGGACCATCGTGAATTTCCCTGTTACGGCAGGCGTCATAGGTGCAGTGCTTGTTCCTTGGGGAGCTATTCTCGGAATAGTCGCAGCCATGGGTGCACAGTGCAGCATCGACTTTGTCGATGACAAAGGCAAGGTAATCGATATTGATGGTACTGTGATCGGCGTTTACGACAAGGCAAAGGGCATGGTCGTAAAGGGCGTTGAAAAGATCGAGCAGGGCGACACCATCGATGAACTCATGAGCACTATCGAGGGATTTGCCAAGAAAGCCGGAAAGACAGTTAAAGAGCTTATAAAAGATGCATCCGAAGCATATAAGCAGAGCGATGCAGAAGACATAATCGAAGAAGAATTTAAGGACGAGGAGCTATAAAGAATGCCAATTGACAAGAAAGATATTCCTGTAACCGACAGAGCCGTGACCATGGAGAAGATAATTGCCCTTTGCAAGAACAGAGGCTATATCTTCCCGGGATCAGAAATTTACGGTGGACTCGCCAACACATGGGACTTCGGTCCTTTGGGCGTTGAGTTCAAAAACAACATCAAAGACGCATGGAGACAGAAGTTCGTCAGAGAATCCGGACTCAATGTAGGCCTTGACGCAGCAATCCTGATGAACCCTCAGACATGGGTAGCATCCGGTCACGTAGGCGGTTTCAGCGATCCGCTTATCGACTGCAGAGCTTGCAAGACCCGCTACAGAGCAGACCAGCTTATAGAAGATTATATCAAGGAGAATGATCCTGAAGCTGAAGCCGTTGTAGACGGATGGTCAAACAAAGAAATGGAAAGCTTCATCGCAGAGAAGCAAATCAAGTGCCCTAACTGCGGAAAGAGTGATTTCACAGGCATCAGACAGTTCAACCTGATGTTCAAGACCTTCCAGGGCGTAACAGAAGACTCAAAAGCAGAGATCTACATGAGACCTGAAACAGCACAGGGTATATTTGTCAATTTCAAGAATGTACAGAGAACTGCCCGCAAAAAGATACCTTTTGGTATCGCTCAGGTCGGTAAGTCGTTCAGAAACGAGATCACACCGGGCAACTTTATCTTCAGAGTAAGAGAGTTTGAGCAGATGGAACTAGAGTTCTTCTGCAAGCCCGGCACAGAGCTTGACTGGTTTGCATACTGGAAGGACTACTGTGCAAACTTCCTCAAAAACCTTGGCCTCAAGCCTGAATTCACGAGATTCAGAGACCACAGCCAGGAGGAGCTTTCGCACTACAGTAACGCGACTACCGATATCGAGTATCTCTTCCCGTTCGGCTGGGGCGAGATCTGGGGCGTTGCATCACGTACAGACTACGATCTCAAGGCTCATCAGACCCATTCAGGCGAAGATATGAGCTATCTCGATCCTGAGACAAACGAGAGATACGTGCCGTACTGCATCGAGCCATCTGTAGGAGTTGAGAGACTCGTTCTTGCTTTCCTGGTCGATGCATACGATGAGGAAATACTCACGGATGCAAAGGGCAAGGAAGATGTCAGGACCGTACTGAGACTGCATCCTGCTCTTGCACCTTACAAGGCTGCAGTGCTTCCTCTTTCGAAGAAGCTCGAAGACGTTGCGCGTCCGGTATACGAAGAACTCAGTAAGTACTTCATGGTTGAGTACGATGCTGCCGGTTCTATCGGAAAGCGTTACAGAAGAGAAGATGAGATCGGAACTCCGTTCTGCATCTGCGTGGACTTCGACACTGCCGAAGACGGTACTGTAACTATCCGTGACCGTGACACAATGGAACAGGTAAGAGTTCCTGTAAGTGAAGTCAGAAGCTATATTGAGGAAAGGCTCCGTTTCTGATATCATCTGTCATTGAGTGCTGTTCAGACAGCAGCGCTGAATATATAAATCAGTTATCCAAATAAGCTAAGGGACGGTCCCGGCATCCAACCCGGATCCAACAAATATCAAAAGGAGAGAAAAGCTTATGGCAAAATATGTTTATTCATTTAATGAAGGCTCCAAGGACATGAGAGCTCTGCTCGGAGGAAAGGGAGCTAACCTTGCTGAGATGACCAACATCGGTCTTCCGGTTCCTTTCGGATTCACAATCACAACTGACGTGTGCAGAAAGTACACTGAAGACGGCGGAGTCCTGGCTCAGGAAGTTATCGATGAAGTATGGGAGCACATTGCTGAGCTCGAAGAGGTCATGGGCAAGAAGTTCGGCGACAACGAGAACCCGCTGCTCGTATCCGTAAGATCCGGAGCCCCTATCTCGATGCCTGGTATGATGGATACTATCCTCAACCTCGGACTCAACGATATCGCTGTTGAAGGTCTTGCTAAGAAGACAAGCAACGAGAGATTCGCTTACGACAGCTACAGAAGATTCATCCAGATGTTCGGTGATGTCGTACTCGAGATCAAGAAATCCAGCTTTGATGCTGTATTTGAAGGCCAGAAGAAGAAAGCCGGCGTTGAGTTTGACGTAGAGCTGACAACAGACGACCTCAAGGAAGTAATCGCAGGATACAAAGAAGTAGTTAAGAGAGAACTCGGAAGAGAGTTCCCGCAGGAGCCAAAAGATCAGCTCCTCGAGGCTATCAAGGCTGTATTCAGATCATGGAACAACGACAGAGCTATCCTCTACAGAAAGATGTATGACATCTCTGATTCCCTTGGAACAGCTGTAAACGTACAGTCCATGGTATTCGGAAACAGCGGTAACAACTCCGGTACAGGCGTTGCATTCACACGTAACCCTGCAAACGGCGAGAACAAGCTCTTCGGTGAGTTCCTCGTTAACGCTCAGGGCGAAGACGTAGTAGCAGGTATCAGAACACCGCAGCCTATCTCCGAGATGGCAGACGCTTTCCCAGAGGTATATTCACAGTTCGAGAAGATCGCAAGCACACTCGAGAACCACTACAGAGACATGCAGGACATGGAGTTCACTGTTGAAGACAGAAAGCTCTACATGCTGCAGACACGTAATGGTAAGAGAACAGCAGCTGCTGCTGTAAAGGTTGCTGTAGACCTCGTTAAAGAGGGACTGATCGACAAGGATACTGCTGTTATGAGAGTAGAGCCTGATCAGATCAACCAGCTGCTTCACCCTGTATTCGACGCTGACGAGCTCAAGAAGGCTACTCCTGTAACAAAGGGACTTCCTGCATCGCCTGGCGCTGCAACAGGACAGATCGTATTCTCCGCAGAAGATGCTGCTGCATTCGCTGCTGACGGCAAGAAGGTCATCCTCGTAAGAGAAGAGACTTCGCCTGAAGACCTCGCAGGAATGGTTGCTGCTGAAGGTATCCTGACAGCCCGCGGCGGAATGACATCGCACGCTGCTGTAGTTGCCAGAGGAATGGGCAAGTGCTGCGTAGCAGGCTGCAAGGAGATCACAGTTGACGAAGCTGCCAAGACTCTCACAGTAGGCGGCAAGGTATATCACGAGGGAGACAGCATCTCACTCAATGGTACAGACGGAAACGTTTATACAGAAGCTATCAAGACTCTGGCTCCTGAGCTCTCCGGAGACTTCGGTCAGATCATGGAGTGGGCTGATGAGGCCAGAACACTCAAGGTAAGAACAAACGCTGATAACCCAAGAGACGCTGCTCAGGCTGTAGCATTCGGCGCTGAGGGTATCGGACTCTGCCGTACAGAGCACATGTTCTTCGAAGATGAGAGAATCCCTAAATTCAGAAGAATGGTACTCGCTGATACAGTTGAGGAAAGAAAAGAAGCTCTCGCAGGCATCCTCCCATATCAGAAAGAGGACTTCAAGGGCATCTACAGAGCAATGGGCGACAGACCTGTTACAATCAGACTCCTTGACCCACCTCTGCACGAGTTCCTGCCAAAGACAGATGAGGATATCAAGCAGCTCGCAGATGAGTTCGGAATCCCTTATGAGAAGATCGTAGCTAAGACAGCAGAACTCCACGAGTTCAACCCGATGCTCGGTCACAGAGGATGCAGACTTGCCATCACATATCCTGAGATCGCTGAGATGCAGACTGAGGCTATCATCAGCGCAGCTCTCGAAGTAAGCAAGGAAGACGGCGTTGAGATCGTTCCTGAAATCATGGTACCGCTGGTAGGTCATGTAAACGAGCTCAAGTTCGTCAAGAAGACTATCGTAGAGGTAGCTGACAGACTGATCGCTGAGAGCGGACAGGAAATGAAGTACATGGTCGGAACAATGATCGAGATCCCAAGAGCTGCTCTTACAGCTGATGAGATCGCAGAAGAAGCTGAGTTCTTCTCGTTCGGTACAAACGACCTTACACAGATGGGCTTCGGATTCTCCAGAGACGACACCGGCGCTATCATCAAGGAATACGTCGAAAAGGGCGTTCTCGAGAACGATCCGTTCCAGTCACTCGACCAGACAGGTATCGGCAAGCTGGTAAGAATCGCTGTAGAAGGCGGAAAGAAGACAAGACCGAACATCAAGCTCGGTATCTGCGGAGAGCACGGCGGAGATCCTGCATCCGTACACTTCTGCCACGAAGTAGGACTCAACTACGTATCCTGCTCGCCATTCAGAGTTCCTATCGCAAGACTTGCTGCTGCACAGGCTGCAATCGAGGAAAAGAGAGGCTAATGTCCGCATCGCGGAAGTCAGCCGGCTGAACTGAATAATTGATTAAAACACGCTCATCTCAGCAGGTGAGCGTGTTTTTTTTGCTGGCTTTTGTTTCAGCGCGAAAACAATTGGGCAACAGCATAAAATGGGGGAGGGCAATTGTTTTTTAAACACAGTAAACAAAAAAGATTATTGTCAAAAAAACATAAAATATTGGTGAATTTGTTGTAAATTTCAAGCTATCTGTTATACTGACTGTACAAGAAAATACAAAGCCATACATTGTTTTTTATTGAGTACAATTTATGCCGGCGCTATAATCATAACAAAAGTATTTCTACGGTTATGTACTAAATAATGTCGATCAAAGCTTTGTATAGTTGTAATTAAGGAGGCAATCAAATGCAAGACTATCTGTTATCACACCTTTACTGGATAAGTCTGTTTGCTTCTCTCTGTGCTCTGATCTTCGCCTATGCTCAGGCAAAGAAAGTCCTTAACTCGGACGAGGGTACAGACAGAATGAAGCAGATATCGCAGTTCGTGCGTACAGGAGCCAGCGCGTTCCTTAAACGCCAGTACCGCACAGTAATCATCTTCTTCATATTCATGTTCGTTGTTCTCTGCGGTATGGCAGCAGCACACAAACTTACATGGTATGTACCGTTCGCGTTCATCACAGGCGGATTCTTCTCCGGCCTTTCCGGATATATCGGAATGAGCATTGCTACAAGAGCAAACGACCGTACGGCATGCGCAGCACAGCAGAGCCTTAACAAGGGACTCAGAGTTGCGTTCTCAGCCGGTTCCGTAATGGGCTTCACAGTTGTAGGCCTCGGACTTCTCGACATCTCGCTGTGGTATGCTCTGCTCGACCTCGTATTCCATGAATCTCTCGAGAACATCACTGCCGCAATGGTAACCTTCGGAATGGGAGCCTCCTCAATGGCACTCTTCGCCCGTGTAGGCGGAGGTATCTTCACAAAGGCTGCCGATGTCGGAGCTGACCTCGTAGGTAAGGTAGAAGCAGGGATCCCTGAAGATGACCCTCGTAACCCTGCCGTAATCGCAGACAACGTCGGCGACAACGTAGGTGACGTTGCCGGAATGGGAGCTGACCTCTATGAATCCTATGTAGGATCGATGGTATCGACATGCGCGCTCGGAGCTATCGCTTTCTATGCGAGCGGTCTCGGTGTCAAGTCAGTAGCTCTTCCTCTTCTGATGGCAGCTGTCGGAGTAGTATTCTCCATTATCGGATCGTTCTTCGTACAGACAAAAGAGGGCGCAAGCCAGAAGAACCTGCTCGCAGCACTCCGCCGCGGCACAAACTTCTCTGCTATCGCTACAGCTGTATTCTCATTCGTGCTCGTATGGTGGCTCTTCGGAGTTGAGTTCTACGGACTCTACCTTGCAATTATCGCAGGACTCCTCGCAGGCGTTCTTATCGGACTCTGCACAGAGTACTACACATCAGATACATATAAGCCGACTCAGAAGATCGCTGAGTCTTCTCAGACCGGTACCGCTACACTTATCATCAGCGGTCTCGGTACCGGAATGATGTCAACGACTCTGCCTATCCTCATCGTAGGTGCGGCTATCATCATCGCTTACTACTGCTCGGGTCTCTGCCCTGTAGACGTAGCTCCATCGAGCATCGGACTCTACGGCATCTCGCTCGCAGCTGTAGGAATGCTCTCGACACTCGGTATCACACTTGCTACTGATGCTTACGGCCCTGTAGCTGACAACGCCGGCGGAATCGCTGAGATGGCAGGACTTCCACCTGAAGTACGTGAGAGAACAGACGCTCTTGACTCACTCGGCAACACCACAGCTGCTACAGGTAAGGGCTTCGCTATCGGTTCGGCAGGAATGACAGCACTTGCTCTTATCGCTAACTTCAAGGAAAAACTGCTCGTGTACATGCCGGAAGGACAGGACCTCCAGCTCAACCTGCTCGATCCTAAGGTGCTCGTAGGTCTCTTCATCGGAGCCTGCCTGCCGTTCCTCTTCTCGGCTCTTACAATGGGTGCTGTTAACAGAGCTGCTCAGAGCGTAGTAGTTGAAGTAAGACGTCAGTTCAGAGAGATAAAGGGCCTTATGGAAGGTGAGGCAGAAGCCGACTACGCACGCTGCGTAGACCTCTGCTCGAAGGCTTCACTTAAGGAGATGATCCTGCCGGCATGCGTAGGAATCGCAGCTCCTATCGTTACAGGCCTTATCCTCGGCGGACTCGGAGTAGTCGGAATGCTCTGCGGTGCTACCGTATCCGGATTCATCATGGCTATCTTCATGGCTAACTCCGGCGGAGCATGGGACAACGCCAAGAAGTACATCGAGGCCGGCAATTTCGGCGGAAAGGGCAGCGATAATCACAAGGCTGCAGTCGTCGGAGACACGATCGGCGATCCGTTCAAAGATACATCCGGCCCATCGATCAATATTCTTATCAAACTGGTTTCGATGGTATCCATCGTATTCGCCGGACTTATCGCTTCGGTGAGCCTGCTTTAAATATTGATTGAGATCAGGACTGAATCATCAAATGCCGCGGTATTTATCCGCGGCATTTTTTTGTTAACTGATTAGCAGGGAAGGCGTTTAGAAAAAATCATAATCCATTTATGTTCTACTGTGCTATAATCATCTAGTTAAATATGATTGAGCGTTAGGTGGTAAAATGGGAAAAAATCTGGAGAATGAAATAAAACCCCATAGCAATAAGTTCAGCATGGGGATGATACTTGTTGCGATCGGTATCGTGTACGGCGATATCGGAACATCTCCGATGTACGTAATGAAATCTATTGTCGAGGGCAACGGAGGGATCGACAAAGTTGATCCTGAGTTCATCGTAGGCTCGCTCTCCCTTGTAATTTGGACTATCACACTGCTTACTACGGTAAAGCATGTACTAATTGCATTAAGGGCAGATAACCACGGAGAGGGCGGAATCTTCGCTCTCTACAGCCTTGTCAGAGATTACGGCAGATGGCTGATCATTCCGACAATGATAGGCGGCTGCACGATGCTGGCCGACGGAGTACTTACACCGGCAGTTACTGTTACTACAGCAGTGGAAGGTCTTCGAAGTATTCCATTCATGGACAAAGTGCTCGGGGAAGGCCAGTTCGTAGTAATAGTGATAACGCTTACCATTGTAAGCGTGCTCTTCATGATACAGAAGAGCGGCACGAGTTCGATCGGCAAGATGTTCGGGCCTGTCATGACGATATGGTTCCTTTATCTTGGCATAACCGGCATCTGGCTGTCTCTGGGGGATCTTTCAATAATCAAGGCGCTGAATCCGGTCTATGCAGTCAAAGTCCTTTTCAGCCCGGGCAACAAAGCCGGTCTCATGATACTCGGCAGCGTATTCCTGTGTACTACAGGTGCTGAGGCCCTCTATACGGATATGGGCCATGTAGGCAAAGAGAACATCATGCGCAGCTGGCCTTTCGTAAAGATCTGCCTGATCCTCAACTATATGGGGCAGTGCGTATGGATCATCGAGAACCGCAACGATCCGGCTCTGGCAGCGGCACACGAGCTTAACCCGTTCTATATGATGCTTCCTGAGGCAATGCGCCCTGTGGCCATCATACTCAGTGCTCTTGCAGCCATTATCGCTAGCCAGGCTCTCATAAGCGGCAGCTATACGCTCGTACATGAAGCGGCGAGCCTCGACCTCATGCCTCATCTGAATGTCAGATACCCTTCAGATACAAGAGGTCAGATATACATCCCTATAGTAAACAACATTCTGTGGATACTCTGCACAGTAGTTATACTGTACTTCAGGAGCGGTTCGCGCATGGAGAACGCATACGGACTTGCGATCACCATCAGCATGCTCATGATGACTGTTCTGTTTACGGTCTATATCGGTATCGCTCATAAGCACTACGTGGGAGCTGTGCTGTTCGCAGTGACATTCTTCGCGCTTGAAGGAGTGTTCTTCGTATCCAGCCTCGGAAAGTTCTCTATAGGCGGATATGTAGCCATAATAATCTCGCTGATCATACTTCTTATCATGATCAGCTGGTACCGCGGGACCCAGATAGAGCGCATGCAGGGAGTAAAGCTTCCTATGCGTGATTATCTCAGCAATATCAAAGGGCTGCAGAACGATCCGGACATCCCGTATATAAGCAA
Organism: uncultured Eubacteriales bacterium; assembly: GCA_902795265.1. Taxonomy (GTDB): domain Bacteria; phylum Bacillota; class Clostridia; order Peptostreptococcales; family Anaerovoracaceae; genus Crickella. Next base: position 5,500 of record CADBKM010000035.1, on the reverse strand, counting down.
CAACCTGGTATATATCGCCAAGGGCGACAACTTTGAAGAGATCGACCGTGACATTCTGTACTCCATACTTGACAGAGACCCGAAAAAGGCAGATGCATACTGGTTTATCAGTGTAAACACCACCAACATGCCTTTTGACAGGGAATACGAGGTGGAGACCTATGGAACGGATTACATCTTCCGTGTAAACCTTATTCTCGGCTTCAAGGTCAAGCAGAGCGTCAACGTATATCTCAGGCAGATCGTTCAGGATCTTCTCAAGAGCGGCGAACTGCCTAAGCAGGTGCTCGAACATTCCATCTACGGGCCGTCTGAGGTAGGTTCATTCAAGTTCTGCATGATAAGAAAGATGATGCCGCTCGAAGGCGATCTTTCTGCGGTAGATAATTTCCTTATCCATAACAAGTACTTCATAAGAAGACTTGCGGGAAACCCGATAAGATGGTTCGGACTTGAAACATCGCGCGTTTTAGTGGAGTACGTGCCTCTGTTCCTGCCTAGAAGACAGAAAGAAGAAGAAAGACTTACGAGGATAAAATGAAAACTGTAAAATTCGGACAGCTTGCTGACGGCAGATCGGCCGGCCTGTATATTCTTGAATCACCCGACGGCATGAGAGCAGCTGTAAGCGATTACGGTGCTTCTTTAGTAAGCCTTGCAGTTCCGGATGCCAAGGGCAATATGCGTGATGTAGTGCTGGGCTATGATGAAGCAAGCGGATATGAGAATGGCGATGCGCATCTTGGTGCTACAGTAGGGCGCTTTGCCAACCGCATTGCAGACGCAGGGTTTGAGCTTAACGGAAAGATTTATCATCTGACAGACAATAACGGGCCAAACTGCCTTCATGGAGGCAGAGATTATTACGGAAAGAGGCTCTGGGGTGTGAAAATAGGATTCACAAGCGCGCTTTCCTCAGATATCATGGCGGCTTATGCTTCTGAAAGCATTTCCGACAAGGCTCCTGAATACGGACTCAGAGGCCTTGGAGACAACCGCATAACATTCTGCCTTGACAGCCCTGACGGTGATCAGGGGTTCCCGGGAAAGATGCATATCGAGGTCGCGTATTCATTGCCGGGTGACGGCGAGCTGCGGATAGATTACAAGGCGGTCACAGATGATGATACTCCTGTAAACTTCACAAATCACAGCTATTTCAATCTGAACGGACAGGGAAGCGGCACCGTGCTCGGACATAAAGTCAGACTGGAAGCAGATTACTATAATCCTGTAAACGTAAACCTCATTCCATGTGAAGGAAATGCAGCTGTTGAGGGCACTCCTTTTGATTTCCGAAGTTTTAAAATGATAGGCAAAGACATTGATTCGGATGATCAGCAGCTGGCATACGGCGGCGGATACGATCACAACTTCGTTATCAGAGACTATGACGGACAGATGAGAGAGGCCGCTGAAATATACTCTGAAGACAGCGGTATAAACATGAAAGTGATCACAGACATGCCGTGCGTTCAGATGTATACCGCAAACGGTCTTGACGAAAAGCAGGGCAAGGACGGATCCTCATATGGAAGGCGAAGCGCAGTCTGCTTCGAGACTCAGTTTGCTCCTAATGCTATAAACAGTGCTGATCATGATGTCAGAGAAGCCTGCATACTTAAAGCAGGTGAAACATTCCTGAGCACAACGGTATATAAATTCAGCAATAAATGATCGATCAATGCAATATAAAACTCCGGGGATTGCCCCGGAGTTTTTTCGCTTGCTGTTTTTGTCAGATGCAGAGCAGTCTGGAGTATTCTGCAAGTGCTCCGTCTGTGTCGTGAGCGAGCACCTTTTTAGCCAGGACCTTTCCGAGCTGAACACCTTCCTGATCGAAGCTGTTCAGATTCCACAGGAATCCCTGGAACATGATCTTGTTTTCGAAGTGGGCGAGAAGTGCGCCGAGTGCTTCAGGCGTAAGCATGTCGCCGACGATTATGCTTGAAGGCCTGCCGCCGTCAAAGTGCTTATTGAGATTGTCGTCGTCCTTGCCGCATGCGAAGGCGACGATCTGTGCAGCAACATTCGCTTCGAGTTTTTTCTGGCTTGTGCTTCCCTGTATGTCAACGTCAGTTCCGGTCTGGTTCTCTCTGAATACTATGAACTGAAGAGGCACAACAGTCTTGCCCTGGTGCAGGAGCTGATAGAATGAATGCTGACCGTTTGTACCAGGCTCGCCGAACAGTATAGGACCGGTCTTGTAATTTACAGGTTCTCCGAAACGGTTGACGGACTTGCCGTTCGATTCCATGTCGGCCTGCTGAAGGTGTGCAGGGAATCTGGCGAGTGCCTGTGCATACGGGAGCACTGCTGTCGATTCATATCCGAGAATGTTTCTTTCATATACGCCGATAAGAGCATCGAGCATGGCCGCGTTCGACATTGGATCGGAGCATGCAGCCAGCTTATCGGCTTCAGCCGCACCGCTGAGGAAAGCATCGAATACTTCAGGACCGAATGCGAGCGAAAGTACCGCTCCGCCTACTGCAGATGTCGAGGAATATCTTCCGCCGATGTAGTCATCCATGAAGAAGGCTGCAAGATATCCGCTGTTTTTCGCAAGCGGCGATGTTTCACTTGTAACTGCTATCATGTGCTTTGCAGGGTCAAGATCCGAAGCTGCAAGAGCATTCTTTACAAAGGCTTCGTTTGTAAGAGTCTCGAGTGTTGTTCCGGACTTGGATACCAGAATGAAGAGCGTATGTGCCACGTCTGTAGTTTCGAGAACGCTTACTGCATCGTCAGGGTCTACGTTACTGATAAATTTAGCTTCCATGCGGAGCTTTCCGTTTGCGCGTGCCCAGTTCTCGAGAGCTATATACATGGCGCGTGGACCGAGATCGCTGCCGCCGATACCTATCTGTACAACAGTTGTGAACTTTTCACCTGCAGCATTGCAGATCTCACCTGAATGCACCTTGGAAGCGAATTCCGCGATCTTTTTCTGCTCACCGGTATAAAAAGCTCTCTTGTCTGTACCATCAGCAATGACATCATCGCCCAGCTGACCGCGGGTGAGGTGATGGAGAACCAGCCTCTTTTCACCGGTGTTGATCATGGCTCCGTTATACAGTTCCCTGAACTTGCCTTCGAGATCAGACTCTTTTGCCAGAGCGCTGAGCTTAGCGAGGACTTCTTCATCTACCTGCTTCGAAGCGTAGTTATATGTAAGACCGCATGCCATAGGCACTGAATACTTTTTCACACGTTCAGCACCGGCTTCACCTGCCAGGACTTCCTTAAGATCGACGCGGTGACCGGATTCAGCAAGAGCCTTGTATGCGTCAAGAGTATCAAGATTTTTCCAGTTTGCCATTATTTGTTCCTCCTGTGAAGTGCAGTCCGCCCGGAGCCGGGATGGCCCCGTCTGCAATTATTCCATAACATATTAAGTTTACAATAAATAACCTGACTTGCAACCTAAAAACTCATATTCTTGATTACTGTATGGCAGTGAAACTTGAGAAGTGCACTGAACAGATGTAAAATATGCAGCGTGGCCCGGCTTCCGCATTTTGATGACCGGGCGGATATAACGGAAAATAAGCAAAAAGGAAGATTAGAATATGAAGAAGGAGATAATTGCCTTAAGGCAGCTTATGGCAGAAGAAGGAATAGACGCGTATTTCGTACCGTCGGGTGATTTTCACGGCTCTGAATACGTCAACGCGTTTTTCAGAACACGTGAGTTTCTGAGCGGATTTACGGGCTCCGCCGGAGAACTCATTGTAACGCAAAACGGAGCATGGCTCTGGACCGACGGAAGATACTTTCTGCAGGCAGCCGCACAGCTTGCAGGCAGCGGCATAGAACTCATGAAGATGGGTGAAGAGGGAGTTCCGAAGACTGACGAATTCCTTCTTAAGCTCGTTGAAGAGTCAAATAAAGTAAACCCTGAAAAGAAATACATTATCGGTTTTGACGGGAGAGTCGTAACATCGAAATTCGGCAAGACTCTTAAGGAAAAGCTTGGCGAATCTGATCATAATGCCGGATTCAGACTCGATGTGGATCTCGGCGGCAAGGTCTGGACGGACAGGCCTGAGATCGTACCGAGCTGTGTATGGGAGATGCCTCTTGCCACGGCAGGTCTCGATACAAAAGACAAGATAGAGGCTATACGCGATAAGATGAAAGCAGAGGGAGCTGATCACCTGCTGCTGACAGATCTGATGGAGTGCGCGTGGCTGCTCAACCTACGCGCTTCCGATGTGCTCTATACTCCGGTGTTCTTTGCCTTTATCCTTATTGATATGGATAGCGTGAATCTGTACGTCATGGATGGTACACTGGCTGAAGGACTTCCGGAGAGACTCTCTTATGTACAGGTGAAGAGTTACGATGAGATCTATGCGGATGTGGCTTCTCTCAATGCAGGAAGCAGGCTCTGGCTCGATCCCGATACCTGCAACTGCACTCTCTATGATTCGATTCCTGAAGGCGTTGAGACCCGCGAGGCATACACTCCTGCGGCTCTCATGAAGATGATCAAGAACGAAGCTGAGATCGAAGGCATGAGGCGCGCTCACGTGCTTGACGGTATAGCGGTATCGAAGCTGATCAAATGGGTAAAGGAGACTGCTCTGACCGAGCCTAAGACAGAACTCGGTGTTTCGGAAAAGCTCAGAGATCTGAGACTCAGCTGTGACGAGTGCTTTGATCAGTCCTTTGAGACCATCGCCGGATACGGCCCGAACGGTGCCATAATCCATTACGCTCCTACACCTGAGACAGATGCAGAAGTCAGACCGGAAGGATTCCTGCTTGTAGACTCGGGCGGACAGTACAGGGGAGGCACTACTGACATTACAAGGACTATCGCAGCAGGCCCTCTGACGCAGGAGATGATCGATGATTACACATATGCTCTTAAGGCACATCTGGCAATGGCAAACTTCAGGCTCGGTCCTGGTGTTGATGCGACAGAGATCGACAAGGCGGTCAGGGCAGAGATGGCTCCGGCAGGGCTCAACTTCAATCACGGCCTGTCGCACGGAGTCGGGCATGTGCTCAGCGTACACGAGGGTCCTAACGGCATCAGAAAAGACAGCACACCGGTTCCGCTCGAAGCCGGAATGATAATGTCGAATGAACCGGGCGTTTACATCGAGGGAGCCTTTGGTATAAGGATAGAGAACCTGGTCCTCTTCAGCAGGGCTGAAGACGGATATCTCATCAATGAGCCGCTTACATGCGTTCCTTATGAGAGGGAAGCAATCAACAAAGATCTGCTTACCGATGAAGAGGTCGCATATGTAGATGATTATCACAAATGGGTGAGAGAGACTCTTACGCCGCTGCTCGATGAAGATACTGCAGCATGGCTCGAAAAGGAGACAGCTGCTCTGTAATAAGTAATACAAAGCAATAAAAAAGCGAAGGACCGCATATGCGATCTGAACTTGTAAGATCAAAGTAGACATGCAAAAAAGCGTGTCTACTTTTCTTATGCTAAGATTTATGTAAGGAGGTGGTTTTATGGGAAGACCAAAAG
>CADBKM010000034.1 GCA_902795265.1 uncultured Eubacteriales bacterium | reverse complement strand
TGCGAAGTTCGAACATGGTGTCCTGCATCTGGAGCTTCCGAAAGAAAAAACACCGGAGGTACCGGAAAAGAAACTGATTCAGATCGAAGGATAAATACAAAAGTCTAATATTTATGGAGGCGTTGAACCATCTGGCGAGACGCCTCTTTTTTTGAGAAAAATGTTATCGCCTTTATGGATCAGTTTATAGGTGAGCCGCTTCTCTATGGCAAGGACTGTAATGACTATCTTCAGCGCCTGATAATACAAAAGCAATCAAGACAAATGGGGCGATAACAATCTAAGAAACCGGCTGCTTATGATAATATAAAAGCAGCCGAAATACATAATAGAGAAACACAAAAATCGGCGGTTTGTCGAGCTGGTTGCTATAGAAAAGACATCGTCAAATTCAAATTGACCGAGGAGAACTATCATGGCTATGAAGAGACTTATAATAGAATTCGGACAGGGCGTGGATATGCATGGCGGAGACCAGAACAATGCTGTCCTCAAGGCCACTAAAGATGCGATCCATCACTGCTGCATGGCAGGCATATCCGAGATATTCGATATTACCGACCGCAAAAATCAGGCGTTTATCAAGGCTGACATCTACGCACCTCATCCTGAGGAAGTGGATCCGTCTGTAGTAACAGATTACCTTGAGTGGTGGAATGTCGAAGCTGAGGTACACCAGGGCGGAGCAAATCCTGAAGGCATTGCCCTTAACGGCAAGCCAAGGACTGAGATAACGATTGCTATCGTTGCACTGACTGTGTATGTAGATGTATAGGCAATCCGCATTATCATGAGTGAGAAGAACAAATTGTTGTATGAATTGATGCTGCGGAAAGGATATCCTGAAGAATTCTCCAGGCTGATTTGTGCTGAGATGAATACCGATTTTACTGCGGAGAAAATGATGCATTATGTCTCCGGACCGAAGAAGCGGCTCGAAGATGTTGCAGACGAGATGGTCGCGATCAAGGATCTCAGAGACAGACTGGTCAACAAGCATATTTCAGAACATGCAAATAGAAGCATCAATAATCTTTACAGGAACATCAACGAAGAATGAAAGAGAAGACTGACATGAGACTAAGAAACTTCCTGATCGTTGTAAATGATATCGAGAGATCCAGACAGTTCTATCACGATCTGTTCGGGCTTAACGTGCTTGTCGATCATGATGGGAATATGATTCTGACAGAAGGCCTGGTTCTGCAGGACAAAGTCATCTGGGAGAAGTTCACCGAAAGAGAAGTCATATCGGAGAACAATGCAAGTGAGCTGTATTTCGAGGAAAGCGATATTGAAGACTTTGCTAAAAAGCTCGAGAAACTTTATCCGGACACAGTCTATGTCAACAGACTTATGGAGCATGACTGGGGACAGAAAGTAATCAGATTTTACGATCCCGATGGCAACCTGATCGAAGTCGGGACTCCATTTTAGATAATAATGACAGCAGCTCTGCCGAGAATCTCTGACAGAGCTGCTGGTGTCATTATTTCAGAAGTAAGGTGTGCGATTCATCCCGCTACCTACTGCGTGGAGGTAGGGGTATTCTCGCACGGTTTGATAAAGAAAACGCAGAGTGGCTGCACCAGAATGACATAAAAACGGCCGTAAAATGATAATGTCCAGGGTTCGAATCTGTTCACCTGCTCCACAAGGCTGCGCTGACGCGCAGTTTTTTCATGTCTTAAGAAAATCGTAAGATTTATGACAGCTTTTTCTTAATATGCGTACTTTAAGCTATAATTGAGGTACGAAAGGAGTGCGTCATGAAAACAAACATACTGATCGTTGATGATGACAGGGAGATCGCACAGGCGATAGCTTTTTATCTGCGGAATGAAGGCTATGAGCCGCTTATCGCGCTCGATGGTGTGGAAGCGCTCAATCTTATCCGCAGCACACCTGTGAGCCTGATCATTATGGATGTAATGATGCCTGGCCTTGACGGCATACAGACCACGCTGCGCATAAGGGAAGAACACAATATCCCTATAATCATGCTTTCCGCGAAGTCTGAAGACTACGACAAGATCACCGGTCTCAACGTAGGTGCCGACGATTACATGACAAAGCCTTTCAATCCTCTTGAACTTACTGCAAGGGTCAGATCTCAGCTGAGGCGTTACAACCAGCTCGGCAGTGCAGCCGGAGCAGCAGCCTCTAAGGTGATCCGCTGCGGAGGACTCGAAATAGATGATGAGGCAAAGACGGTGAGCGTTGACGGAGAACAGGTGTCTCTGACTCCGCTCGAGTACGGCATTCTGAGACTGCTGGCATCGAATGCAGGCAGAGTCTTCAGCATCGAGGAGATCTACGAAAAGGTATGGAAGGAAGAAGCATACAGTGCTGACAATACTGTTGCTGTCCATATTCGCAGGATACGCGAGAAGATCGAGATCGACCCGAAAGATCCGCGTTACCTCAAGGTTGTATGGGGCGTAGGATACAAAGTCGAAAAGCAATAGAGGACGGATATGGAAAATACGATTTTAGAAAACAAATCTGCGAGTCGCGGCTTGTATGCGCTGCTCGAGCTGCTTGCAGTATCAGCGGGAACGGCTACGGCCATATTCTGCGCAGTCACATTCGGAGTCGCAAATCTGATGGATGTATCGCGATGGACTGCGGATGACCTTGAAGACATAACTCCGGGCAGCTGGGTCGCCGAGTTCGCAAACGGCCACGCTCAGGCGGATTGCACAAGCAGATTCATGACTGTCGCTGTCATATGCGGATTGCTGGCTGTGGCTGCAGTCGCCGGCCTGTGTGTACTGACCGGCAGGTTCAGCAGGGATGAAGAAGGAAAGATAAAGCTTAATTGGTTCGACAGGCTGTGGAGCGAATTACACCTGGTGACCGGCTGTTTCGCGGCCATGGGCGCTGTATGTGCTGCAATGCCTGTCGCAAGAATGATCTCGTGCAGCAATAAGGTCGGCCCGTTCGATCTGTCAAAGGTATTCAGCCCTTTGGAAGCAGACAATTACATGTTTGGCATTTCAAATACTACCGTGTTCTGGTATTGTGCGGCCGGCATCGCAGCGTGTCTTGCGATTACAGTCATTTGCTTCATTACGCTTGTCAAAAAGCTGAAGGCGCATGAGCTGATCCACAGTTCACTCACGGGTAAGATCCTCGGCATGCTCGGCGTTGGTGCGGCTGTTGCAGGCCGCGGAGTCGCAAAGGCAGGCAAAGGTCTGGCAAAAGCGGGGCAGGACATTGCAGAGAGAAATAAAAGTGCAACAAGGCGTTTCACGATCCCGAATGATGAAGACCGACGCGCAGCCCAGAAGCTGATAATCAAATATTCACTGATTGCGGTAGTGCTGATCGGGCTTCCTGTATTCTTCATGATCATGTCGGGTGAATACGAGTGGATGCTGGTATTGACGATGATCTCCATGGTGGCCGCGGTGGTGCTGATCAGACGCAAGGTCGGCAAACTGGCTGAGATCAGGGCGGGTGTCATAGAAGTCAAGTCAGGAAATCTGACTCATAAGATAAGCGTCGTTGAAGACGCGAACGGGCCTGTGACCGATCTCGACCAGCTGGCGTCTGACATCAATCACATTTCTGAGGCGACCAATGCGGCGGTACAGAACGAGATCAAGAATCAGAGGCTCAAAACAGATCTTATAAGCAATGTTTCGCACGATCTCAAGACCCCGCTGACTTCGATGGTAAGCTACCTGGATATCCTTGAGAAGGAGGGCCTTGACAGCCCGGATGCTCCGGCTCATCTTGCGATCGTAAGGGAGAAGACGGAACGGCTTAAGACACTGACTGAAGAACTCTTCGAAGCAGCCAAGGCATCGAGCGGCAACATTCCTTGTGAGATAGAGGATATAGATATTTCAGCGCTGATAGATCAGTCGCTGGCCGAGATGGGTGATCGTCTGGCTAAAAAGAAGCTGAAAATAAAAAAGAATATCAGGACGGACAACACCTTAGTGCGCGCAGATGGAAAGCTCCTGTACCGCGTCTTCGAGAACCTCCTGAGCAATATAAGCAAATACGCTCTGGACAGGAGCCGCGTGTACATAGATGTCAGCGAACCGTCGACATATTCAGATAAGCTCCTGGTGGAGGTGAAAAACATCTCTAAGGCAGAGCTCAACATATCACCGGATGAGCTGATGGAGAGATTCACCCGCGGCGACAGCTCGCGCAATACTGAAGGCTCCGGCCTTGGCCTGGCCATCGCCAAGGATCTTACGGCGCTTATGGGCGGAGTGTTTGAGATAAGCATTGACGGGGATATGTTCAAGGCGTCGGTCCTGCTCGACCGGAGTTAAGAGTCAGGTGTGAGTCAGAACAATCACATAAAGCCCACAATGATAATTCTCTTAAATGCTACAATAGATTACAGGGTGAAGCAGCGGCTATGAAGTAAATGAGATCAGGAGGCGCATATGGCTAAGGTAAAATGCACGATTTGCGGAGCATATCTTCCGGAAGGCACAGAAGTGTGTCCTGTATGCGGAGTGAGCTCTGATATGTTTGAGCCTGCAGGAATGGTTAAGTGCACTTTCTGCGGAGCTGTATTTGAAGAGGGCACCGATACCTGCCCGATCTGCAGTGTCGGTCCGGAATACTTTGAACCGGCTACGGAAGAAGATATAGCATCGAGGATCCAGCCGGTAACGTCCGGAAACGGAAAGATAGTAAAATGCCTCGTCTGCGGAGCGGAGTTCGAAGAGGGCGCTGAAGCCTGCCCGGTCTGCGGAGTCGGCCCTGAGAATTTTATTGCGGCCGAAAAGAAAGAGACCTCATTCAGAAAAGATTCAGAAGAGGTATTTGTGATACTGGGAGGCGGTCCGGCGGCCAAAAGCGCTGCTGAAGCAATAAGGGCTCGCAACCACACCGCGACAATAACGATAGTGACTCAGGAGTCGCATCTTCCGTACAACAGGCCGATGCTCACAAAAGGTATAGTAAGAGACTTTGGCTATAACGGTCTTGCCATGGAGGGGCCTGAATGGTATGAGAACAACGGGATCAACTTCGTTGCTGATACAGTGGTCCTCAAAGCAGATACCTCGGCCAGAACAGTCAGCCTTCGTTATCCGGACGGCAGCGAAGGGCAGATCGGATACGACAAGCTTATTTACGCTCTCGGAGCCTACTGCTTCGTTCCTCCTATCAAGGGAGCTGATCTGAGCCATGTCGTTTCAGTCAGAAGCATTTCCGATACTGACAGGGTCAAGGCGATAATAGCAGATCGCAAAGCAGCCAAAGCTGTGTGTATCGGCGGCGGAGTCATGGGCCTTGAAGGAGCCTGGGGCCTCAAAGAAGGCGGTCTCGATGTGACCGTTCTTGAAACAGCGCCGGGTCTTCTGCCGAGGCAGCTTGATGACACAGCTTCAGAGATGCTCAAGGAGCTTTGCATCGAAGCGGGCGTCAACATCGTGACCGGCGCGAAGATCGCCGAGATCACTGAAAACGCCGTTGTGCTTGATGACGGAACGGAATATGAAGCTCAGCTGGTCATAATGTCAACAGGCATGAGGCCATATACCAAAGTTGCTGAAGACAGCGGCATAGCAGTGGATAAGTGGGTAAGTGCAGACAGCAAGCTGCAGACCAATATTCCTGATGTCTATACAGCAGGCGACTGCTGCAGCGTCAATGGGCAGCCGCAGGCATTCTGGGCGCAGGCTGTTGAAACCGGAAGGATAGCCGGTGCGAACGCGGCGGGTGACGACATGGAGTACAAGCCTATCGGCAGCTCACTGGTAATGGAGGTCTGCGGGACTTCAGTATTTGCGCTTGGCACCAACGGCAAGGATCCGGATAAGAAATTCAGATCCGAACAGATCAAAGATGATATAAAGAAAACCTACTCAAAATACTATTATGATCACGGCAAGCTTGTAGGGACGATCCTGATCGGCGATATATCCGGCATGGGCGCCGCGATTTCGAAAATGAAGTGATCAAACAAATCATAGGCAGGGCGGACCGCAGCGGTCCGCCTTTTGAATTATGAGCGGAGCCGCGCCGGCAGTGATACCTCAGAACAGCGGATTCGTTCTTTTTCTGAAACAAAAATAAGACTATAATTGCATTAACAACATATTCCTTGTTCTTTGTATTTAAGGGGGGTGTGATGATTGGGAAAGAAGTATGACATAGTAGTTGTAGGCGCCGGCAATGCAGGGCTTTCCGCGGCCCTTCACTGCGCTGTAGAAGGAAAGAAAGTCCTTCTTATAGAGCAGCACAATCTGCCTGGCGGCTGTGCGACAAGCTTCAGGAGAGGGCGGTTCGAATTCGAGCCTTCGCTCCATGAGCTATGCGATATCGGAAGTGCCGAAGACCCTGCTGAGATCCGTCAGATGATGATGGACTACGGCGTCGAAGTTGACTGGCACGAGGTGCCTGACTGCTTCCGCATAATCAGCAAATACAGCGACGGCACACCTATGGATGTGAGCATGCCTTTCGGGATCGATAACTTCATCGACAAGATGGAGTACTATGTTCCGGGAAGCCGTGCCAAGATGGAGGAGTACTTCGATCTGCTGCGCGAGATAATGGCAGGCACTGCATACATAAGCGAATCGAACGGACACGCTGACTCGAATGTGCTTAAAGAGAGATTTCCAAACCTGCTGAGAACAGGAGCGTACCCTGTCAGCAAGGTGTGGAAGGCCATGAACATGCCGCAGAAATGCTGCGACATCATGTCGACTTACTGGGGATACCTTGGTGTCGATATGGACCATATGGCATTCATTCATTACTGCAATATGTTTATGAAGTATGTCTCCAGGGCTGCATATATCCCGGCACATACCTCACACGAGATAAGCAACGCAATGGTCGAAAGACTGCGCGAGCTAGGCGGAGACATCTGGTATAACTGCAGGGCGGAGGAGTTCCTGTTTGACGGCGACACTCTCTGCGGAGTCCGCACTTCATGCGGCGAGGTCTCCTGCGATTATGCCCTTGCTAATATCAACCCTGACATCATCTACGCTAAAATGATGCCTAAAGAACTCATACCTGAGCGCGAAAAGAAACTGTCTGCAGCCCGCGGACATAACTACAGCGCCAGAATGATCACAGTCTACGTAGGCCTCAACAAGACTGCAGAGGAGCTCGGTATCAAGGACTACTGCATCTTCTTTGCGGACACCTCGGACTCGACGAAAGAATACAAAAACATTCTGGGCGGATATGAGACCAACAATTTCAATATTTTCCTGTGCAACAACATCGTGAATCCTGACTGCTCACCTGCGGGCACATCAATGGGCTTCTTCACATCGATGGGCAGCCGCGAGGAGTGGAGCGACCTCAGTCCGGAAGACTATACGGCTTTCAAGAACAAATACGCGAAGAAGTTTATCAGGACCCTGAAGGAGAGGGCGGGCATCGACATAGAGCCTTACATTGAGGAGATATGTGTCGCTTCGCCGTGGACATTCGCGCGCTACCTCGGAGTGCCTGAAGGCGCCGTCTATGGATATGAGACGTCTGACTGGGATGCGATGATGGCGAGAATGATGATGCTCGACGCCGACTATCCGATCAAAGGCCTCAGACCTATTGGCGCGGCCGGACCGAGAGGCGATGGCTACAGCTCTGCTTATGTTTGCGGCAGACTGATGGCGCGCCTTGCTATCAGAGATCTTAAGGAAGAAGGGAGGTAGCGTCATGGCAGTAAACGTTAAAATCGGACTTATCGGCGCACTCGACATGCTGAAGTTCAAAAATATGGCAAAGGTCCGCGAGCAGGCCATCAAGGCTGCGCCGGCAAAAGAGATCACGGCGGATTACGCGATCAACAACAGTGCCAGAGCCCTTCACCCGGATTTCCAGGAACTCATAGTCGACAAAGTTATTGACCACGGAAGCGCGGGAGCAAAGACCTTCCTGATGCGTTCGAAAGACGGAGGACCGCTTGCATATTTCCGCGCCGGACAGTATCTTTCGCTTAAGCTGAAGATAGGCGAAAGCTCGCTCAGCAGACCTTATTCGATCAGCTCGTCGCCTAAAGACGCTCTGAACGGAGTCGTATCGGTGACTGTCCGGGCCAATCCGGGCGGTTTTGCGGCAGGGTACATGCTTGACGAGCTCAAGGAAGGCGATGAGGTGCTTTCATCAGGGCCTCAGGGCAATTTCTATTATGAAGAGCTGCGCGACTGCAAAAATGTAGTAGCCCTGGCAGGCGGCAGCGGTATCACGCCGTTTCTGTCGATGGCGCAGGCGATCGCAGACGGAACAGAAGACTTCGATCTTACTATCCTGGTCGGAAGCAGGACTAAAGACCAGATACTCTTCGGAGATGAGCTCGACTTTATTGCGGATAAATGCGACAAGGTGCATGTAGTGCATGTGCTTTCAGATGAAGAGGCTGAGGGCTTTGAGCACGGCTTTATCACGGCTGAGCTCATAAAGAAGTACGCAAAGGAGCCATACAGCGTGTTCGTATGCGGCCCTGAGGCAATGTACAGCTTCCTGAAGGGAGAGCTGGATAAGCTCGGACTTCCGCGCAAAAACATCCGCTGCGAGATGCTCGGAGTCACAAAGAAGATCGCTGAAGCGGAAGGATTCCCGGCAGACGCGAAAGGCAAAGAGTTCAATATAAAGGTCATTCAGGGAACCAGAGAGTACGATATCAAAGCAAGTTCGGAGGAGCCGATTCTGGTTGCGGTAGAAAGAGCCGGAATCACCGCGCCTTCCCGCTGCAGAAGCGGTGAGTGCGGATGGTGCCGGTCAAAGGTGCTTTCGGGCACATACTTCGCTCCGCCTGAAAACGAGAACAGAAGATGGGCGGATGTCAGGTGGGATTACATCCATCCGTGCGCAACATTCCCTACATCAGATATGGTGATAGAGGTACCTGCAGAATATACTCCTAAAAAAAGCATTCAGTGTTTGTAAGGTAAGGGGACAGCAGTCTGTTATGGACTGCTGTTCTTTGAAGGGAACGGGGAACGTATAAATGAGCGACAACAGAAAGGGCGCGCTGCTGGTGATCGCAGCCGGTACGTGCTGGGGCGTTACAAGTATTTTCATCAAATACCTGTCTGCTGCGGGGCTGGGCGAGATGCAGATATCTTTTCTGCGCCAGTGCTTCGCGGCCATCACATTTGCCCTGATTATTCTCATCAGCGACCGCTCTAAATTCAGGATCCGTCCGAAGGATCTCCTGCTCATAATGACTGTCGGTCTGATAAACGGCGTCATGTTCAACTTCCTTTATTATTACACGATAATCCACAGCCGGGCATCGATCGCAGTCGTGCTGCTGTATACGTCGCCGGTTTTCGTAATGATCCTCGCAAGGATCTTTTTCAAAGAACGTCTCACGAGCTATAAGATCGCGGCTCTGGTGCTGACGGTGGTCGGCTGCATATTTGTAACAGGGGTCATCGGCGAAGGCTACACTCCGCCGCCGGCAGCGATACTCACCGGCGTTCTGACGGGGCTCGCTTTTGCCCTGAACAACATACTGACCAGCGCTGCGGTAAAAAAGAACCCTCCGAAGACAGTTACTCTGTATACGCTGATCTTCAGCTTTATATTCCTGATCCCGTTCAGCGGAGGGAGCAGTCTTGTGGCACTGTGCAGATCAAATCCCATGATCCTGTTAGTGGCGCTTCTGATGAGTCTGGTGACATGCGTGATGGCACAGTACTTCTTCTCGATGGGCCTCGATCTTATCGAGAGCGGAAAGGCTGCAATCTACGGAGCAGCAGAGCCGGTCGTCGGTACGCTGGTGGGCATACTGATATTTCACGAGGAATCGAATTTCCTTAAGATTGCAGGTATCGTTATGGTAATTGCAGCGATCCTGCTGATAGGCAAGAGCAATACAGAAAAGAGAAACGATCTTTGAGGATAAAATATAAACAACTTGACAAATTATATCGGACGCGCTATGGTAGTATGCTGCTGCTACACTCACCGCAGAGTTATCAAGGCTCTGATCAAGGGCGAAGAGATGCCTAAAGCACCAAAGTGGCACTTCTGGGTATCCGCAGACAAGAGAAGAGATTAATTGACATATAAAAAGGGAGAATAAGACTATGAGCAATGTATATGATTTCACGGTAAAAGACAGAATGGGCAATGATGTAAGCCTCAAGGATTATGAAGGAAAGGTCCTTCTGATCGTCAATACAGCAACAGGCTGCGGATTCACCCCGCACTATGAGCCTCTCGAAGCTATGTACGCAGAGTTCAGGGATAAGGGATTTGAGATCCTCGACTTCCCTTGCAACCAGTTCGCTGATCAGGCTCCTGGTTCAGACGATGAGATCCACGAGTTCTGCACGCTGAAGTTCGGAACAGAGTTCCCTCAGTTCGCAAAGATCGACGTAAACGGCGAGACAGCTGATCCGCTGTTCGCTTATCTCGCATCGGTGAAGCCTTTCAACGGATTCGGAAAGGGCCTCAAGAACGCTGCACTCAACAAGTTCGCTGCTGCAAACAACAAGAAGTTCGGTGACAGGACTTACATCGGCTGGAACTTCACTAAGTTCCTCGTAGACAGAGAAGGCAACGTCATCGACAGATTCGAGCCTACATTCGACATGGATGAAGTAAAGGCTAAGGTAGCTGCAGCTCTGTAAAACAGACGGCTGAAGAGGCAAGTGAAAAAACTGTAAAAAAGTCAGAGAGCTATTTACGCTCTCTGACACTTTTATTATTGCTGGATGATTCTGCATGAATAATGTATTATAATGTGCGCATGACTGTTTTTATGGATTTACTTATGGATACGATAAAGGATACAGTGACGCTGATCCCGTTTCTTTTCATCACATACCTGGTGATGGAATGGCTCGAACGCAAAACGGAAGACCAGTCAGTCGCTCTTCTTTCGCGTATCGGAAAATTCAGCCACGTGCTCGGAGCGGGCATAGGGCTCATACCGCAGTGCGGATTCTCGGCTGGCGCCGCGAGTCTGTACTCGGGTGGAGTGATCACGGCCGGAACGCTTTTAGCCGTGTTCCTCTCCACCTCCGATGAGATGATCCCTATCTTTCTCAGCTCATCGGTGGCGCCGGCCACTATAGGAAAGATACTTGCGGCCAAGTTCGTGATAGCTCTCATCAGCGGCATCGTTGTTGACGCAGCGTCTCACGTTATACGCTACGGCTTCCACGCTGATAAGCACATCCATGATCTCTGCGAGCGCGATCACTGCGGCTGCGAAGATGAAGAGGGCAGCATCGTACATTCTGCCCTGGTACATACACTGAAGATCACAGGATTCATATTCATCGTATCGCTTGCGCTCAGTCTCCTGCTCGGATACGCGGGCGAGGAAAGTGTGGCATCGATACTCACCGCGGTTCCGGTACTGGCAACCATACTTACCGGCATTATCGGACTGATCCCGAACTGTGCGGCATCGGTCGTTATAACCCAGATGTATCTCGAAGGGCTCCTCACCTGCGGACAGCTGATGTCGGGCCTTCTGGTCGGAGCGGGTGTCGGACTCCTGGTACTCTTCAGATCCAACAATCATTACAAGGAGAATGTCGCCATAACAGCGACTCTCTTAGGGCTCGGTATATTCTGGGGCATACTTATAGACATGCTGGGCATCACATTCTAGTCAAAAATCCCTCAAAGCGTTGATGAAATCGCTTTGCAGAGCTATAATATACGGGAATTTTCTACAGGAAGAGAGAACAACAATGGCAGAAAACAAAGAAATCAAGGCATCAACCGAAGCAAAGCGTCAGATGAAGGCTGACAGACGAGAGGCGAAAGCTGCCCGCAAAGAGGCTAACAGGGTAGAGGATAAAAAGACCAGACCTAACAACATCTTTCTCGCAATCCTTATTTTCGGAGTCGTTATCGTTATGTTCGCGGTATCGGCCGGATACAACTATTTCAGCAAGCCTGCAAGCATCGAGAAGTACATGAAAGATAACGGCATCATCGACATGTACAACAATGCTCCTATAAGCGAGCACTCCACAATGAAGCTCGGAGCTGACGGCAACACTGTAAAGATCGTGATCAACATCGACGAAGATGCATCAAAGGAAGAAGTTGAGCAGTATAAGGGCGAAGACGGCACCGACACTCTCAAGGATATGGGAGCTTACTTCCTCACATCAATGAAGCCTGAAACACGCGGATTCGGCGGAGAGGTAAAGATCAAAGTCGCTCAGGGCGATGAAACCATCAATTTCGTGAAGATGTCGTACAGTGAAGCCAAGGATTACGTCAAGGAAGCTCAGGAAGAAGCCGAAAAGAAAGCAGAAGAAGCTGATGCCGATGCAGACGCTGAAACTGAAGACACGGCAGAAACCGAAGCAGAAGAAACTGAATCTGACGGCGAATAAAAACTGGCAAAAATCAAAAGCATGCTCGATGGAGCATGCTTTTTTGTGCCTTTATTTACAGAACTTTACTGAACCGTGAAGCGGTACCCGAGCCCGCGAACCGTAATGAGATAGCGAGGGTTCGAAGGATCGTCTTCGATCTTCTGTCTGAGTCTGTTTACGTATACCATGATGGCGTTTTCATCGATGATGGTCTCGCCCCAGATGACGCTGTATATCATGTCTTTTGAGAAGATGTGGTCAACGTTGTCGATGAAGAGCTTGATCATCGAATTCTCCTTTGCTGACAGAGGGATCTCCACATCGTTCTTGTAGAATCTGAGCGTTGAGGTGTTGTAGGTGAACGGACCTGCTTCGATTATGTTGGATGTTGTCTGAGGCGAACGCTCGCGGCTCCTTCTGATGAGAGCCTTTGCCTTCGCGACCAGAGTGACCGGATTGAACGGCTTGATGATGTAGTCGTCGGCGCCGATCTCGAGTCCGTAGAGAGCGTCCTTGTCTTCTTTGCGTCCGCTTACTACCATGACCGGAGTCGTAAGGCCCTTTGCCCTTATGCGCTGAATAACCTCAAAGCCGTTGATGCCCCGCATGTTTATATCGAGCAGAATAAGGTCGTATTGATTTACTTCGAGAAGCTCAAGTGCGGCTTCGCCGCTGATAGCGAGATCATTTTCGATGCCGTTGCTTTTGAGAGCTTTGTGGAGCATCGTAAGGATCGCTTTATCGTCATCTACTACCAGAACTCTATCTGCCATATTATCCTCCTAGATAAACCGATATGGCCAAATCCCATATCTGGTGTAATATTATCATACTTGGGACTAAATATGTACGTTTTTATGCCGCTTCATGTTAGAATATGATGCAGAAAAGGGGTAAAAACCCCAAAGACCGGAGGTATCAGCATTGGAAAAGAAGACCGCTAAAAGAGAAGTGTTCATAATTGCGCTCGCAGTGGCGGTCCTTTGCGTGGCGATAGGAGCTTACAATGTCTGGAAGGCTTTTGAGAGATTCGATGAAAGCTTCATTACTGAGAAAGACACACAGCTGTACAGCCTGATGCGCTCCGGAGACATCAACCTCGAGAACTCCATAAATTCGATAGAGCGTGAGACTGAGACATTCCTTCATCGCAGGCAGCTTAAAGCGGAAATAGACAGCTGGAAAAACGGCGGCGGCAAAGACAGTCTCAAGGAATACATAAGCAATAACACTCTCAAAGCAAACCCGATCTATGCGGACCTTGTCATGAATTATAAAGACAAGATCCTCTGCACGGCGTCAGGCAACACTTCGTATTACCCTGTGACCGGAAGCGACGGGAACGAGCTGTCGATCTCTGCTGACGGCGACGGGAATTACTATCTCGATTTCCACCAGGAAGCAGAGGACCGGATCACATACGATGTGATGATCGATCTGTCCAGGCTCTACAGCCTTGCGATCGGCAGCGATAGGGAACGTGAGATAATGCTCATGGATTCCTCTTCCGTGATAGCGATCATGTCTGACGGTGAAGGCGTAAAGATCGTCAGGATCGATGACGAGGCTGATGAGAAGACAGCGGACTTCATAGAATTTATGGCAACATGCCAGAAAGAGGGCATAGCAGACGGGATCTCCGTGAAATCCACGGATGACAAAGGCGAATCGTACAATGCCAGAATGGTGGCGCTCCCGAGCGGAAGCACCGTAAACGGAGCCTTCGCGATCGGCATACATGCGAATTACGAAGAAGCGATAGGACCTTCGCGAAAAGCCGCGAGAGAGATCTTCATTTACGGAACCATCGCCATGCTGGGCGTTGCCGGGCTGCTGATCCTCATGATAATGATGAGGCGCGCCAACGAGGCGAGCTCGGCTGAACTCATGGTGCTCAAAAAGAAGAATGAGACCATGGAGGAGATAAACCAGAAGATGCAGGCCCTGGCTCATCACCAGAGGCTCGAGACGATCGGCACTATGACCGCGAGCATCGCTCACGACTTCAACAACCTGCTCACCCCTATAATGGGATACAGCATCATGACCATGGAGATGCTCCCTGCTGACGCGACTGATCTGCAGGATAACCTGATGGAGATCTACGACGCGTCCGTAAAGGCGAAAGACATAGTGAACAGGCTTGCCGAACTTACAAAGAAGGGCAAGGAGGAGAACTTTAAGGATATCGATATCGATGAGGTGATCCAGAGCGCCCTTAAAGTGACGCTGCCGGCCAAGCCTAAAGAGGTGGAAGTCAAGGCCAACTTCAATGCCGAAGGCAATCAGATAAGGGCAGACCGGACACAGATATCGCAGATGGTCATGAACATAGTGCTCAATGCCTACGACGCTATGAGAGGCGAGGGCGGCACGCTGTTGGTATCTACCAGGATCTCCGGAGAGGAAGTGGTGATCAGATTCAAGGACAACGGCTGCGGAATGGATACCGAGACAATGTCGAGAATTTTCGATCCGTTCTACACCACCAAGGAATCGGGCAAGGGAACAGGCCTCGGTCTGGCCATAGTCGCGCAGATAGTGGAGACTCACGGAGGAAAGATCTACGTAGACTCACAACCGGGCGAAGGCACTGAATTCAGGATCTACATACCTCTTACCGGAGCCAGCCTTGAAAGCCTCGCGTGGGGCCCTGGCGGCGAAGGAAAGTACGATACGAAACGTTATAGTGTCAACCTGATCCGCAAAGAACTCGCCAGAATTCAGGCTGAGAAGGAAGAAGAAGAAAAAGGTTAACATAGATTTAAATAAAGAGCAAAATCATAGAGATTAATCCGCGGTATTGTGATACAATATACGCGGATTTTTAGCGGCGTTTGTTGCACAAAGCATGCGCTTCGCCGCATATAAATTTATCAATGAAAGGAAACTAAAACATGATAGTTCTTGTTGTAAACACAGGCAGTTCATCACTGAAGTATCAGCTGATCAACATGGACAACGAAGAAGTCCTGGCAAAGGGACTCTGCGAGAGAATCGGCGAAGACGGTCACATGAACTACAAGACAGAGGCAGGCACAGTATTCGATAAGGATATTCCGCTGCCTGACCACGGTGTAGCTATGCAGCTCGTTATCGACGCTCTTACAGACAAGGAGCACGGCGTAATCGCAGACATGAGCGAGATCGGTGCCGTTGGCCACAGAATCGTACAGGGCGGATACATCTTCGACAAGTCTGAGATCATCACTGACGAAGTAGAGGCAGGCATCGAAGAGCTCTGCACACTCGGACCTCTCCACAATCCACCTGCACTGGTAGGAATCAGAGCCTGCAAGAAGGTGCTGCCAAACACCCCGGGAGTAGTTGTATTCGATACTACATTCCACCGCACAATGGCAGATGAGTGCAAATACTATGCTATTCCATGGATATATGCAGAGAAGTATCACGTTCAGAGATACGGCGCTCATGGCACATCCCACAGATACGTAGCTGAAAGATGCGCTGAGCTGATGGAAAAGGACCCTGCAGATCTTAACATCATCACATGCCACCTCGGAAACGGATCATCCATCTCCGCAGTTAAGGGAGGCAAGTGCTATGATACATCGATGGGCCTCACGCCGCTCGAAGGTCTCGTAATGGGAACACGCTGCGGATCCATCGACCCTACAGTCGTAAGCTTCATCTATGAGCAGACAGGAATGCCTGTAAAAGAGATCACAGACATGATGACAAAGAAGTCCGGACTCCTCGCTGTTTCCGAGATTTCCGGCGACTGCAGAGACATCACTGAGGCAGAGGCAAAGGGCAACAAGAAGGCTCATATCGCCAGAGAGATGCTCCTCAGATCAGTAAAGAGATTCATCGGCGCTTACGCTGCAGAACTCGGACACGTTGACGCTATCGTCTTCACAGCCGGAATCGGCGAGAACGACATCGAGCTCAGAGAGAAAGTCACAGACTACCTCGGATTCATGGGTGTTTGCATCGACAAAGAGAAGAACGACTGCAGAGGCAAAGAAGTCGAGATCACAGGCGACGGATCCCTGGTCAGAGTATTCATCATTCCTACACAGGAAGAGCTCATGATCGCCAGAGATACAAAGGCCCTCGTCGAGGCCATGTAACTAAGTCAAAAAAGGCATAGGGACAGAGCCACTACTTTCGGAAATAATTATTTCACCATATTATTTCATAAAAAGTACTTTTTACTACTTATCACTATTACTCAATTTCAAAATCTTTTTATAAGGGAGATGAAAGAATGAAGAGACAATTTAAAACAATGGACGGCAACAACGCTGCTGCACATGTCTCATACGCGTTCACAGAGGTATCCGGAATCTATCCGATCACTCCGTCTTCGCCAATGGCTGACTATGTAGATCAGTGGGCAGCTGCAGGCCGCAAGAACATCTTCGGCTCAACTGTACAGGTAGTCGAGATGGAGTCTGAAGCAGGTGCTGCTGGTGCTGTACACGGCTCACTCGGAGCTGGCGCACTCACCACAACTTACACAGCTTCCCAGGGACTCCTTCTGATGATCCCTAACATGTACAAGATCGCCGGTGAGCTTCTTCCGGCTGTATTCCATGTATCGGCTCGTACAGTTTCGACTCACGCGCTGAACATCTTCGGAGACCACTCCGATGTATATGCTTGCCGTCAGACTGGATTCGCTATGCTCGCAGAGGGCAGCGTTCAGGAAGTCATGGATCTTTCACCGGTTGCTCACCTCGCAGCAATCGAAGGAAGAGTTCCTTTCCTGAACTTCTTCGACGGATTCAGAACATCCCACGAGATTCAGAAAGTTGCTGTTTGGGACTATGAAGATCTCAAAGAAATGTGCGACATGGACGCTGTTAAGAGATTCCGTGATGCATGCCTCAACCCTGAGCATCCGCATCTGAGAGGATCCCACGAGAACGGCGACGTATTCTTCCAGCACAGAGAAGCCTGCAACAAGTACTATGATGCAGTTCCTGAAGTTGTTGAGAAGTACATGGCTAAGATCAACGAGAAGCTCGGAACAAACTACCAGCTCTTCAACTACTATGGTGCTGAGGATGCTGACAGAGTCATCATCGCTATGGGCTCCATCTGCGACGTTGCTGAGGAAGTTATCGACTACCTCAATGCAAAGGGCGAGAAGGTCGGTCTCATCAAGGTAAGACTCTACAGACCTTTCAGAGCTGACAAGCTGATCGCTGCACTGCCAAAGACATGCAAGAAGGTTGCTGTTCTTGACAGAACAAAAGAGCCTGGTGCTCTCGGCGAGCCACTCTACCTCGACGTTATGACAGCATTCGCAGAAGCAGGCATGAGCGACGTTAAGGTTATCGGCGGACGTTACGGACTCGGTTCTAAGGATACTCCTCCGGCATCCGTATTCGCAGTATACGATGAACTCAGCAAGGACGAGCCAAAGAAGAGATTCACTATCGGCATCGTAGATGACGTTACACATCTCTCACTCGAAGAGAAGGCTGCACCGATCACAGCTCCTGAAGGAACTATCGAGTGCAAGTTCTGGGGTCTCGGCGGCGACGGAACAGTCGGAGCCAACAAGAACTCCATCAAGATCATCGGTGACCACACTGACAAGTACGTTCAGGCTTACTTCCAGTATGACTCCAAGAAGACAGGCGGCGTTACTATTTCTCACCTGAGATTCGGTGACAAGCCGATCAAGAGCTCGTACTACATCAACAAGGCTGACTTCGTTGCATGCCACAACCCATCCTACATTGACAAGGGATTCAAGATCGTTCAGGACGTTAAGCCGGGCGGAATCTTCCTGATCAACTGCCAGTGGAAGCCAGAGGAAGTCGGACATCACCTCGACGCAGCAGCTAAGAAGTACATCGCTGAGAACAACATCCAGCTGTACATCATCGACGCTATCGACCTCTGCGCTAAGATCGGAATGGGCAAGAGAACAAATACAACTCTC
>CADBKM010000033.1 GCA_902795265.1 uncultured Eubacteriales bacterium | reverse complement strand
AAAAGCAAGGACACCTTTTAGCATCCTTGCACATTCATACCTGTACCTGGTCCAGCCGGATAAGACCTTTTATTGGATGCTTTATTATACCATGAAACGTCATTGCGAACAATCGTTCTTTATTGGCGATTTGTCATTTTTTAGCAATTCATCCCGCCACCTAGAGCGTTGAATATATTTTTAAATTCTAGTTGTGTAACAGTAAATTCTACATGCTTGTATTTAGTCTTACACAGATATAATTGTCATGGTCGCCTGTCTGCGTAAACAGGAGGTAATCATGAGCAAAGAAATCAAAGGTGACCACAAGCATCTGACCCTTTCAGATCGCATTTACATAGAGCAGGCACTGATCCGCGGCGAGAATTTCAGAACGATCGCCAAAGCAGTGAACAAAGATCCCTCAACGATCTCACTCGAGATACGCAAGTTTGTTGAATGGGACGACGGCCGTCTCGCTCTAAAGCCCGGTAATGACTGCATCCGCAATGGTTCCTGTGACAAGATGCATATGTGCTTAAGGGCCTGCTCAAACAAGTGCAGAAGCTGTTTCTTCGATCATTGCGCTCACGTGTGTCCACACTATGAGCCATATCTGTGCGACGAGTTGAAGTCACCGCCTTATGTCTGCAATGGCTGTAAGGTCATCACTTCCTGCAATGCATCCCAGATCTATTACAAAGCCGAAGAAGCCCACAAGAGATATACGGCTCTGTTATCTGAGTCGCGAGCAGGCATCAACATGACTCCTGAGCAGCTAAATGAGCTGGACGACTTTATCTCCCCTCTCATAAAGCAGGGGCAGCCTTTGAGCCACATCTTTTCTGTCTACGGAGATTCTATTCCGTGCAGTCGGAAGACCATCTACAACTACCTGGACATGGGCATCTTCACTGTGAAGAATATCGATCTGCCTCGCAGGGTCAGATACAAGCTTCGCAAGAAGCGCCGTGGCGAAAACCCGATCAACTATGCATACCGTAACCGTCGCACCTACAAGGATTTCCTCAAGTACACCGAGACGTTCCCGGACTACGAGGTCGTTGAGATGGATACAGTCAAAGGCAGCCGTGATGCAGGCAAGTGCCTTATGACGCTTCTCTTCAGGAAGTCGTCATTCATGCTGATCTTTCTTCTCCCTTCATGTACACAGAAATCTGTTCAGGATGTTTTCGACATGCTTTATGATCGTCTGGGTCCTGTAGTCTTCCGCAAGACTTTCAGGATCATACTCACCGACAATGGTCCTGAGTTCAAGGATCCATGGGCGATCGAGATGACTGCTAACCGTAAGCGTCGCACCCGTGTGTTCTACTGCGATCCTTACAAGTCCAACCAGAAGGGTCGCCTTGAGAAGAACCACGAGTTTATTCGTTACATCATTCCTAAGGGTCGGAGTATGCACAACCTTACCGATGAGCAAGTTCGGATCATGACCTGCCACATCAACTCTGTCGCCAGAGACGGACTCAACGGACAGACACCCTTCGATTTGGCAGAATTACTGTTAAGTGAAAAAGTGCTGACCTCTTTAGGATTACGGAAAGTCTCCCCAGACCGAGTGATCCTTAAGCCAGCACTTCTCAAAAAATAATTCTTTAGTTTCAACAGCAGACAGGCTTGACCGGACAACTGAATCTTTTCATTTCCGGCGATTCCCTGCGTAGCATTTAGTTTTACACTATTCACAGGTTCCGCCTTTTTGTCGTGGATCAGCCTTTATGCTGTCGCCTGAATTTTACAACATTCTTCAGGTACAAACACCTATTATTTTTTGAAAAGCCTCTGACAGGATTTTTTCACTGATTTATGTAGAAGTTACTTTTTCATTCAAGCCCGCCACCTAGAGAGGATGAGGGAATTCTTGCTGATTTATGTTAAATGTACTGTTCTTCAGGCCTTCAAAAAATATTATATCCGCTTCAGGGAAAAAAGCTATCAGCTGCTCTTCTGTCTCACCTGTCCCATACCGGTGAACGAACATCCGGTTACCTGAAAAGCACGCAACTCCATATGCGCCGCTGTCAGAAAAAGCTCTGGTATCTGTTCCTCTTACATCGCACTCGAAATCATGTCCGTCGTGCTTTATGACGGCGACCCTGCTGCCTCTTGATGAATAAAACTCCACAAGCTTTGAAATCAGCGTGGTTTTTCCGGAGTTTTTTACTCCGCATATGTCTATTATCTTTGCCATATTTCTTATTCTTGTTTTCCCGGCTAAATCAGAAGAACGCTCACCTTGTCGCCCGCGCTTAATCCGGTTGTTCCTGCGGGTATGTCTATCAGTGCGTTGGTGCCCCTCCCCGCATGAGGTGATCAGGCTGCTGTTTCCAGCAAGCGCAGTCAAGGCATCTGACGGAATACCAGCCAAAAGTCGTCTGTATCCTCCCGTCAGCGCTCTTCCAGAATGCGGCATGGTTGTCTTTACCGATAAGATTTATAAGTTTATCAATCGCATCAACCGTATAAAATGGCGCATCACACGGCGCAAAGAACAAACCCTCAAGGCCATCTTCGGCAGCCTGCATGAGGAATGAGTATATACCACCCATCGGGCCGATATAACTGCCGTTTTCATCGGTTATACAGTCCTTTACCTGCTTCCAGCCTTCAGGGATACGCTGCTCGTATACTGCAGATGACATGTAGCATGGAAAGCCGGTCTTTTCCATCTCTCCTGCTATGCGCCCTGCAAAAGTCATGCTGCCGTATTCAAGTTCAGCTTTATTCACGCTTCCCATGCGGCTTCCTCTGCCGCCTGCCAGCATCGCGCAACCGTATTTGACTATCGTTTTTTCTTTCATAATATAAAAAACCGCTGCACGAAAGAATACTCATGCAACGTCATCTCTCATGCTCTTCTTTACTGAATTGGTAGGCCGCCCGGTTTCCCGTACGACCCCGGAGGATCAAAGTCCTCGGCGCAGCGCCTTGCGGCCGGTAAAGCCGTTTAGGCGCTTTTGCTCAAAGAACTATATTAAGTTGTTGTGAGAGGGATATTCTCAGTGCGTATTGTATCAGACTATTGCGTCGATTTCGTGGCACATATCGTGATTTTAGTGGCTCTTTGGCACATATTGGCAATATTGTGCAAAACACAGTCTGCTTTGAGATGTCCGATTGAATGATGCGCTGAAAAGTACTACATATTCTCAGTCGCTTCTGTTTCTGTTTCCGCTTCAGGTTCCGATTCCTCATCCTCTCCTGATCCGGTCAAAGGCGCTACGTCATCCGAGGTCAGTGAACTTCCGTCTCCCGTGTAGTCAGTAATAATCACGCTTCCCTCAGTGAAATCTCCGAACACGCATATCCTGTATATTGTCCCCGCTTCTGCAGTGAATACAAGCGCGAAATCATCCGGATTATCGCTCAGAGACGCCTCCGAGTCATCATCGGTTCTCAGCGGGAACCCTGCTTTCTCATATATCATCGCTTTCGGATCTCCGTTACTCACCGAATAAACGGCAATGTTGCCGAACTCTGACGGCTGGAACTCTATGACAGCAGCTCCTTCAACAGGTATCTCCCCCTTTTCCCGGGTGATCACTCTGGCCATTTCTGCACATGACAGCTTCACTCTTGAAGATTTTTTTGCAGTCTCATACACGGCGACCCAAACATAGTATTCCTTGCCTTCCTCGAGCATGCAGATGCCATCTGTCAGTCCGATATCCAGTTTGTCTTTGGATGTTACCGATGATACTTCAGAATATCCTCCGCCTGACCTGCTGTTAACCATCGAAGAGCTGAATCTGTAATACCCCGTTTCCTGCGGTACGAAAACAGCGCAGGACTGTGCATCTGCAGCAACTTTCAGCTTTACGGTTTCTCCGGCGGTTATTACAGGAGGCTTCTCCTCTTCGGCAGCCTTTGTTACGCTCACGCGGAATGATCCCGAATACTTTGTTACGGATTCATTGCCGGGGCTGGTCTCGATCAGAATATAACTCTGATGTGATTCCTGCATTGGCACATCTGTTGTAATACTGTCTGTCAGCCCGCCCATTTTCGTGTCGTAGTTATCTGCAGAAACGACATCCTCGAGCTCTTCATCCACTACGCTCATGCTGATGAATACGTCCGCATCACTCTTTACATCAGTAACGCTGACGATATATCCCGCACTTTCAGGCGCGGTGAATTTGAATACCGGGAATTTGCCATATGTTGCCGGCTGTCCGTTGTCGTCATCATCAGGTGCATCCTCATCATACTCATACTCGAAGCTGATCTCCTTGACCTCACCCTCAGTTATTTCCTGCGACATAATGTAAAAGAGAATATTAGGCTTCCTTACGAGCAGCACCATTACGGCAGCAATTATGATTATGATAAGCAGCGCAAGCACAGCCACAGCTTTCAGTATTTTTTTCTTCATCGCATGCGCCTCCATAACTTTTCGTCAACAGCCAGGATCCGGTCTGTATTGATCAGTGCCATTCTCCAATAAGACGCTCCTGATTCAAAATTGATGAGGATCGTTGCACCGTCAACGATTATCTCTTCATTCATTTTAGGGACCTCTACTCTGCTGACTTCCCTGCCTTCCACATAATAAGAACCTGTGCTCTCCATCGCCGATCTGAGATCGTACTTGGTGATGAACGAGGATTTTACATACCTTGAGGTTCCTTTATATGAGCTTGAAACGTAAAGATATCCGTTCTCGATATCCGCTCCCTGTGCGCTCGAATCGATACCTGCAATAAGTGAATACATGATAGTATTCAGCCTGCGGTTTCCCGGCTCTCCGGTGATCTCATATCCGTTCAGGTAGCCTTCAGATGTATTTTTTCTCCCGGCATATGTTCCTACCCAAAGGATCCCATTGTCGCACTCAAGAAAAGACGGCTTATTCTTTATATAGATATTGTCTGACAGCTCTTCCTCACTCACATAGCTTACAGGGTCTTTTATGTGCTCAACAAACGTATCGTATGTCATGTACTGCACGAATGGCTTGCCCTTGTATTTATCAGAAGTATCGCCTGTCATCCAGATGTTTTCGCCGTCAAAGGCGATCCCTCCTGCATGGTACTTGTTTGGCAGTGTGAGAGTGGATACCAGTTTTCCGGCATCTGCATCAACGGCATAGATTACCGTGTTGAGTTTTTTCTTAACATCATAAGCAGTAACGAGCATGTAATCTCCGGCAAGGCAGAGCCCCTGCGGAACATAATTCGATGATTTTTTTACTTTGCCATCAGCATAAACACAGGTCTCAACGAGTCCCGGTATAGGCAGTGTTTTTGAGTCATCGATCTTACCCGAAAAATCTTTATAGACATCGTACATTGTCTTCTTCAGAGCGTTGATGTACTTTCCGGGCTCGTCATATTTTTTATACTCAAACGAAGACTGCGGTCCATCATCAGCATAGACCGCAGTTACAGACAGCCATGCCGGTATTGACGCGAGCACAGCTGTCATAAGTATTAACGATATCAGTTTTTTTGCTGCTTTTCTGACTGGCATTACTCTACTGTTACTGATTTGGCAAGATTTCTCGGCTTGTCTACATCGAGTCCCTTTGCCACGCTCAGATAGTATCCGAGCAGCTGCAGAGGTACGACCGCAAGGCTGCCTGCAAAATGCTCATCAGCCGCCGGAACGTAGATCGTGAAATTGACCGAGTCTTCAACGCTGTAGTTTCCGTTGCATGTGATACCCATAAGGTATGCACCGCGGGCCTTGCATTCGGCCATATTGCTGACGGTCTTTTCAAGGAGCTCCTGCTGCGTAAGGACACCTATTACGAGGATCCCGTCTTCGATCAGGCTTATCGTGCCGTGCTTGAGTTCACCTGCCGCGTAAGCCTCGCTGTGAATGTAGCTTATCTCCTTCATCTTAAGGCTTCCCTCAAGGCTTATCGCATAGTCGAGACCCCTTCCGATGAAGAATACGTCTCTGGCATTTGCGTATTTCGATGCAAACCACTGTATGCGCTCCTTGTTTTCGAGGACGCGCTCTATTTTATCAGGAAGATCCTGAAGTTCATCTATGTAATACTTGTACTCGTTGTCGTCGATTTTTCCCTTTGCTTTTGCAAGCGCAAGCGCTATCGCATACATCGCTGCAATCTGAGTGCTGTAAGCCTTGGTAGTGGCAACGGCGATCTCCGGCCCGGCAAGCGTATAGAGAACATTATCAGCTTCTCTGGCTATGGTCGAACCGACAACATTGACCACTCCCAGTGTTCGTATTCCCTTCTCTTTTGCCGCTCTGAGAGCTGCCAGAGAATCTGCGGTCTCGCCCGACTGCGATATGACGATCACCAGAGCATCCTTGTCTATGAGCATTTTCTTATATCTGAACTCTGATGCCAGCTCTGCGTTTACGGGTATCTCGGCAAGGTCTTCAATTACATAGCGGCCTATCATGCCGGCATGCCATGCCGATCCGCAGGCTACTATCCTTATTTCGTTGACTTTCTTAAGAATATCCTCTGTCAGACCGGCTGCCGAGAGATCGATCTTTCCTTCCTTTATGACCGACGCAAGAGTATCTCTTACGGCCTTAGGCTGCTCATGGATCTCCTTGATCATGAAATGCTCGTATCCGCCCTTTTCAGCCGCCTCTGCATCCCATGTGATATGGGTGCTCTCCATGCTGACCTCATCGCCGTTGAGGTCAAAGAAATGAGCCTCTCCAGGCAGAAGCCTTACCGACTGCAGGTTTTCTATATAGTATATATCGCGGGTATACTTGAGAACCGCAGGTACGTCTGATGCGAGGAATGTCTCACCATCAGCCACTCCGATAACCATAGGGCTGTCTTTTCTGGCAGCATATATCTCTCCCGGATAGTCCCTGAACATGAGCGCAAGCGCATAGGAACCCCTTACACGTACCATCATCCTGTTGATAGCATCGATAGGTCCGATCTTATACTTCTTGTAATAATAATCGACCAGCTTGATAGCCACTTCGGTATCGGTCGAACTGTAGAAAGAATACCCGTTGGCGATCAGTTTTGCCTTCAGTTCTTCATAGTTCTCGATGATTCCGTTATGCACTCCTACGACATCTGACTCAACGGGTCCGGAACCCGATCCGGTTGCGTTGCCGCTCACATGCGGATGAGCGTTTTTCTGAGATGGCTCGCCATGAGTAGCCCATCTGGTGTGTCCGATTCCGCATGTTCCTTCAAGAGCCCTGCCTGAATCGATCTTCTCTGCCAGGTTCCTGAGCTTTCCGGTGGATTTTACTACCTCGGCAAGCGAATCTCCGCTGCGAACTGCCAGACCTGCAGAGTCATAACCTCTGTACTCGAGCTTTGAAAGTCCGTCGAGCAGCACCGGTGCTGCCTGTTGTCTTCCTGTAAAACCAACTATCCCGCACATTATTATTTCTCCTTTACCTTTACCCTGTAAATAACACCGGTGATTCTTTATTCGCCGCTGTTTTCCATTACTTTATTTCTTACAAAATCAATGAATTTCTCCTCGATAGCCGGAAGCGGATGCCCTTTTCTCCACACAAAGAGGTATTCCAGTTTCTTGTCACTTCCTTCTATTTCCTTTGAAACGAGCGTCGCCTTCGGAATATATGCGGTCCTCGGATAGATGCTTATTCCGACTTCCCTGCCGGCAAGCGCAGCCGCGTCGAGGTAGCTGTCCATCTCGCAGACTATATGCGGCTCTTCTCCGATACTCCTGAACCAGCTGTATATGGTCTCGATGAGTGCTCTTCTGCTCGGAACTATAAGGTTCTCCCCTGCCAGGTCATTTATGCTCACCTTCCTGCCGTTGTCTGCAGCCAGAGGGTGCGTTTTTTTCATGATGGCAGTCATTTTTTCCTCACCTACATGAAAGCTGTGGAGAAGCGAGTTATCACAAGGAGATGTGATGACCGCGAGGCTGATGATGCCGCTGCGAAGCTTCTCAAGAAGGTCATCTGTGCTCCCGTCAAGTATACGGAATCTGACATTCGGGTATAGCTTCATGAAGCTGGCGAACCACTCCGCGGCAATATCCGGTGCCATACCTTCAACGAGGCCAATGGCAATGATACCTCTCATGCCCTGACCCATCGACAGGATCTCAGACTGAGTCCTCTCTGCCATGCTCAGAATATCTTTAGCCCTTCTGTAAAGCAACTGTCCGGATTCCGTCAGTTTGAGATGCCTTTTGCCTCTGATAAAAAGCAATGTCTCAAGCTCTGCCTCAAGATTTTTTATCTGAGCACTGAGAGGAGGCTGACTCATATGCAGTTTTTCAGCAGCCCTTGTGATGTTGAGTTCCTCTGCAACAGTGACAAAGTACTGCAAAGTCCTCAGGTCCATATATACCCCCTTTTATATACGATAAACGTATTCGATCGACGAAGTAATTTTATAAGCATCGTAGTCTGTAATACCCTCTCCGATCTCCCCAAAAACAGTTAGCATCAATTAATATTATAGCACTATATTTTTTGTTGGATACTCATAGATTTTTTGAAAATTTTTTGTGTAAAAAAACGCGGGACAAAGTCCCGCGTAGTAAGTTTTTACATTATCTGATCATCATGGCTTCAGTTCAAGATATAAAGCCCTGTACTGCTTTGCTGAAGCTTCCCACGATACATCCTTTGCCATGTCTCTCTGTACCATTTCATCCCAGCGGATGCGGTCTGTGAAATATACTGTCTTTGCTCGGTTTACGGCATCATAGAGGAGCCCCGCTTCATACCTGTCAAAAGTAAACCCGTTGCCCTGGTTTGTGAACATGTTGTAAGGCTCAACAGTATCTTTAAGGCCGCCCGTCTCGCGCACTACAGGAATCGTTCCGTAATGCATGGCTATAAGCTGTGTGAGGCCGCATGGCTCGAAGAGCGAAGGTACCAGCAGAGCATCTGCTCCGGCGTAGATCCTGTGTGCCCTTCCCTCATCGTACATAATGCATGAGCACACGCTGCCCTTGAAGTCACTTTCGAACCAGCGGAAAGAGTCTTCATAGCGTACGTCTCCTGTTCCGAGAACCACTACCTGAGTGTTTCCGTCGATAAGCGAAGGAAGGATCTCGTTGACAAGATCGAGTCCCTTCTGATCGGTCAGTCTTGATATAAGACCGATCACGAACTTGCCGTCATCGACTTCAAGTCCGAGTTCTTCCTGAAGCGCCTTCTTGTTCTTCTTCTTCTTTTCAAGAACATCCGTTATATCATACGGCGCTGCAAGCCTTGTGTCCTTCTTAGGATCCCACTGCCCGACGTCGATTCCGTTTATGATTCCGCGAAGCTTTCCGGAATGATGGCGCAGATGAGCGTCAAGGTTTTCGCCGTATGCCGGCGTTTCTATCTCGCCAGCATATGTATTGCTTACTGTAGTGATGATATCTGCATATGCAAGACCTGCCTTGAGCATGTTTGCATCATCATAACCTGTCTTGAAAACATCTATATTGAAGACATCTTCAGGCAGGTTGGTCCAGTAGCGGAGCGTAGGAATGTTGTAAATGCCCTGGAAGCGCAAATTGTGGATCGTAAGTACTGTCTTTGCGTTTCTGATAGCCGTGTTCGCGAACTGAGTGCGCAGCATCACAGGCACCAGGCTTGCCTGCCAGTCATGGCAGTGGATCACATCAGGGATCCAGTCCATGTAATTGAGTGCGGCAAGTGCTGCTTTGCAGAAGTAGCAATACTTAGGAATGTCATCTACAAGGCTTACGTATGGGCTTCCGCTTGTAAAGAACTCGTCATTGTCGATGAAATCATATACAACGCCGTCCTTCACATACTCCATGATGCCGACATAGTATGACTTGCCGTCAGCGCACAGATCCATATTGAATGATCCGCGATAGACCATCTTCTCCTGATGTTCCCATGGAATGCAATGATAGCGCGGAAGTATGACCTTTACGTCACAGTTTATCTCAGCCAGAGCTCTTGGCAGTGCATACATGACATCACCGAGCCCGCCTGTCTTAACGAACGGATAGCACTCAGAGCCTATAAAAGCTATGCTTCTTCTTGGCTGCGGAAGTGCGGTATCCTCTGTTTTTTTCATATTATTATCTAAACTCATCTGTTGTTCTCCCTTCTCTGCAGCATAATACTCCTAAATTCTGAAAAATCAACTGTTTTTCAAAAAGGTGCTTTGAAAATTACTGCGCTTACTGTCTGCACGGTATCCATATCTCTCCCGAACATGCCGGAACGCTGACATGAAGCCTGCCGTATTCAGATGCAGCAGTTCCGCCGCGGAGCGCTCCATTATATTCGCCCTCCGCAGGTACATCGAAGTAAGCCTCTTCATCGCTGTTGTTCACACAGATGATCACATCCCCTCTTGCAAAGGCGTATTGTGTCGTTGTCAGCTGAAGCTCTCTGTAGTCGCCGTAAGCAAGAGCTTTTTCCTCCTGGTGTATCCTGCCAAGAGTTGTGACAAGCTCTGAACATTCGTTGTTCTGCATTTCATCGAGATGCAGTTCCGGACGCAGAGATGCATCGGATCCGTATTCCTTGCGCCCTTCTATTCCGTACTCCGATCCGTAGTATATGGACGGAAGTCCCGGCAGTGTATAGAGAAGGATATGGACGGGAACATAGTGGGCCTTGTTATTCAGTTTTGTCCAGATCCTTTCAACATCGTGATTGTCCACAAAGTTGTACAGTCTGAGATCGCGGAGGCCCATATCATTCTGTCTTTTGATGGTATGGGCTATCTCGAAATAGTTATGGTCGTTATGCGCGCTGTACAGAGCTTTATGCAGATGATAATTCGTTACTGAGTGCAGCGTGTTTTCGTTAGCCCATCTGTGATACTCTCCGTGAATGACCTCTCCCATCAGCCAGAAATCCTCTTTCACCTGATCGGCAAGCCATCTGAGCGATTTCATGAAGTCAAAGTTCAGTACGTCTGCTGCGTCGAGCCTTAGACCATCTATATCGAATTCGCTTACCCAGAATCTGACTGTATCAAGGAAGTAATCCCTTACCTCCGGATTGGACTGATTGAGTTTGACAAGCAGGTTGTAGCCTCCCCAGTTGTCATACGAGAATCCGTCATTGTACTCATTGTTGCCCCAGAAATTGACATTGCAGTACCAGTCCCTGAAGCGCGAATTCTCTCTGTATGTCTGCAGATCCCTGAATGCGAAGAAATCCCTGCCTGTATGATTGAACACTCCGTCAAGAACGACCCTGATTCCGTTCTCATGGCATATTCTGACAAAGATTTTCAGATCTTCGTTGGTCCCCAGACGGTTATCGACGAGGCGGTAATCCGTTGTCTCATAACCGTGGCCTACTGACTGAAACAAAGGGCCTATGTACAGGGCGTTGCATCCGATCTCCCTGATATGACTGATCCATGGGATCAGCGTATTCAGGCGATGCACGGGTTCACCATAGTCATTCTGCATCGGGGCACCCGTCAGCCCTAAAGGATATATGTGATAAAAAACTGCTTCGTTATACCAACTCATTTATTATTATCTACCTCTTTTTTATATTTTTATTTAAACTACGGTCTGACAGCTGCATCGATCAGCGAATAACCTTTCCAGGCAAAAAGCGCCTCGCGTGTCTCATCGCCGTAGATCTTATCGACCTTGCATGAATAAAGCGTATGATTCCCGGTCTGCATGGTACCGTCGAACTGATCTCCTTCAAGTGCCTTTCTCCTCCGGCATCCGGAGTTTCACCCTGTATTATAACAGACTCCAGCACGGCTTTCCCTGCGCTGTCTTTTTTAAGTCTCATGGAGTCCCTTTCTGATCACAAAGCCTTATACTTTTCGCTGTTTTCGTTGTATCCCTTGTTTATGACTATATGCCCGCCTTCTACTACAACCGTTTTGACCGGCTCAGGTTTCGGCATCAGTTTTTTGTTTCCGGTCAGCGTGGCGATCTCTTTTAAAAGCCAGCGCAGATTCTTTTTGGCTTCTTCTGTTTCATCCGGTGCTTTAACTTTGATCTCTCCGGTTTCCAGATAGCCTCTGGCATAGTTTTCATATACCATGGCGCGATTTTTGATCTGATGGATTATAAAACCGTCAGGAAAAGCTTCACTGCCTATGAAATATGCCAGCTGCTTGCTTTCGTAGTTTGTAAGTTTCCTGAAGCCTTCCTGATTGAAATTAAAGGATGCATCATCTATATTGCTTTCGATCTCTATACCGTCAAGCGCTACCGTAACGCTCTCCGTCTCTGTGGCTGAGATCTTAGCCAGAACTCCTCTGACAAAGTCATTGTCAAATCTGCTTTTGATATCTGCGATCTCAGCTGCATCAGGCATCCATTTACACATATCCAGATCCAGTTTCTCCGCCCTGTTCCGGGTGCTGATGGCCCAGATAAAGATGGCCAGTGCAATCAGTATCAGTATCAATGAGGCTAAGGCCATCCTGCTGTCAATGCCTTTTGCTACCGCGCTGAATCCGCCGGCGATCGCCTCAAGCGACATGCCCTTTTTGCCTACTGTCTTGGAATACTCGCCGACGATCTTGGTGGCACTTTTAATGACATCGTTAAGTGAATCGAAGCCGAAAACAGCAACTATCAGGCCTTCAATAACACGTCTGGTGCTTCTGCTCCTGTACTTATTGACTCTTTTTTTGATCTTCTGATCCTCTTTAAGAGTATGTTTTTCCCATTCGTTAGAAGTCATTTTTTCCTCTCAATCATTATCAGGCACGAATTATCAGTCTCTGCTCGCCGTCAAGCTTGATACTATCATGATCCTTGAAGTATTCCTCAAGTAAGTTCGGTGCCTTTGTGGCGACCTCAACAGGTCTGCCGTTCTTCTCGATCTCCTCATGAGGAAGATCGAGGAAATCTCCGATGTTGTCGAAGAAGAACTTCTGCATGACAACAGTGAACATATCATCATCTCCGACTTCCTTGCCGTTCATTTTCAAGGAGATGATCGCGTGCTTGTTCCTGTCAAACTCGCAGCAGAAGCCTTTCGAGAACTGGAACCATTCGTTATGTTCGCTGTCAAGGAATGATTCTTCGCGAAGCATATATGTCACGATATGCCTGAGCTGTTTACCGGTAAGTCTGAATCCCAACGCAGGTTCTGCGAACGGGAATATCTCAATGAAATCCCTGACCGTGACAACAGGCCCAAGCGATGGCTTGCGTATACTTCCGGAGCCCACAAGGACCAGATCTGCACCGATCTGATCGCGCATGCATTCAGCAAGGAGATCTCCGAGTTCGGTCTCCATGTTACGCTTCGGATGCGTGTAGGCACGCGGGAATCTTGTCAGAATGCGCCCGTACTTCTGGTCTGTATAATCCTTGTACTCGCTTACGACTTTCTCAAGAGCCTCATCGCGAGGACAGTTCTCTTCCGTGATCGGAATGCACTGCCATGTGTATGAATCAATGCAGTTTTTGTCTGTATCGACCATTATATCGAATCGTCCGATCTGATCCGTACCGATAGCGGCCTGTACGATCGGGATCCCTGCTACTACGCAAGGCTCTGAGAGAAGCGTATGACTGTGTCCTCCGATAATAATATCCACTCCGCATGCAGGATCGAGTGCTTCCGCAAGTCTCTTGTCCTCTTCGATACCGATATGTGTGAGCAGAACGGTAAGATCAACGTCATCCGTGCGGTATGCATCGCAGATCTTGCTGACTTCAGTTGCAGCATCCTGTATATCTATCAGAGTGCCGACCACGCCCTCACTCTTTGTGTTCTTAAGCACTTCTTCGGTCAGTATCCCTATGAACATCACCTTCATCCCGTCGACTTCCTTGATAAGGTGGGAATTGAACAGACGGGTGCCTACGTACTTGATATACATGTTGGCATTGATGATCGGGAATGACGCGCACTTCTCGATGAACAGCATGTGCGCAAGGCCGTAATCAGCCTCGTGATTTCCGATCGTCACAACATCAGGCGCGAGCAGGTTCATGATCTCGATCGTCGAGAGTCCCTGGAATTCGCTGTCGATAAGCGATCCGCGGAACATGTCACCTGAGATAGAATAGATGACATTCTTCTCCTCATCGCGCACCTTATTTATATAACCGGACAGGCGCGAAACACCGCCGATAAGTTTTTCATCTACCTTTTCTGCAAGGAAATCACCGTGAAGGTCGTTTGAATGCAAAAGTGTAAGTTTTTTCAGATTCTTCATTTTGGTCAACTCCGCTTAGTGGTTTGTCTTCTCTCAATCATTGAATAGCTGAAAGAATTATATGGTCTTTTTCAGCCAGGCAACAAGCGCGTCGAGGATCTTATCTTCGATAACATCCGGAAGCAGCCCTTCATCCTTTTCAGGGTCTGTCATGCGAGGTATCTGCTCCTTCCCGGAATCTTCCCTGATCACTACATCATTTAAGGTGATATAGATCCCTGCCTTTTGCAGGCTGTCTGCCAGCGTTGTAATAAGCTTAGGTTTAACATAATCGGAGGAAAGCAGACTGACAAC
Source organism: uncultured Eubacteriales bacterium (assembly GCA_902795265.1). Lineage (GTDB taxonomy): Bacteria > Bacillota > Clostridia > Peptostreptococcales > Anaerovoracaceae > Crickella. The sequence goes on along the minus strand of CADBKM010000033.1, from coordinate 4,537 downwards.
ATCCTTCTCGATCGTTTCAGCATCAGAGATCATGAAAGCAAGTTTTGCCACTCCTCCGGTAATACCGGTCAGCACTGGACTGTCGATGAGCTTTTTGCTGTCTGTCTTTACCTGCCCTGCGTGCAGCGATATCTTCGTTCCCGGATGATCCTGCGCGTAAATGTTACCGATCACGACTGCATCCCCGCCAAGCAGGTCGTGCAGTGCCTTGTTCACAGAGCTTACGATAGTATCCTGCTGTTTTTCGACCAGCCATACGATGATCTGATCACGCGTATCTATATCTAAAAAGCTGAGCAGCTTTTCAGCCATCGGAACGATGTCATCTCCGAGTTTAATGATCAGTTTATCAAGTTCACCCGGCTCCTGATTTGACCTGTATGCCTCTGTCAGTTTCGGTATAAGGCTCCTGAAGCATTTCTCATAGTTGATCGTCTGAACTTCAAAACTGATTTTTATCATATCTCCTCCGGTATTCTGTTTGTCTGTAACTGCACATTGTCCATCGTTAATAATAACACAAGAACGCCACTGCACAAAAAGACCGCTGAATAATAATCAACGGGCCGGTAAATATCCGGTATAACCGGATGATATTATTCATGACCGTCCATAACGTATAATGCTATATTCTGTCTGCAAGCTTTCTTATGCTGATCGCATGCTCGCCGCAGACACTGATGCATCGTCCGCATCGTATGCATTCCATAGAGTTAGGCTCTTTCGAAGGATCAACATCCATTGGACAGCCCGCACTCAAAGACTTCCCTGAGTACCCTTTTGATATTTTCTATCTCGAGCGGTTTTGATATATGCCCGTTCATGCCTGACTCATATGCCTTCTTTACATCTTCTGCAAAAGCGTTTGCCGTAACAGCGATGACCGGCACCGATGCAAGATCCGGGTCAGGCAGCGAACGTATCAGCTCTGTCGCTTCATACCCGTTCATGACAGGCATCTGAATATCCATAAGCACAGCATCGTAATACCCGGGTTCGGATGCAACGAGCATGTCGGCCGCTTCGCGTCCGTTTGATGCCATCTCGACTAAGAATCCCATAGATGTAAGCATCATGAATGCTATCTCCCGGTTGACTTCGACATCTTCTGCCAGGAGCAGCCTCATTCCTTCGGCGCAGTCGCAGCTGTATTCCGGTGCAGCCGGTGTGTTGAGATCCTCTTTCGATACTGTCTCAAGACTGACACGCACAGTGAATTCGGTGCCCTTGCCCTGCTCCGTCTCGACTTCTATAGTACCGCCCATCATTTCCACTATGCTGCGGGTTATGGCCATTCCAAGGCCGGTTCCCTGCACATTGCTCACAGTGGATGTCCGCTCTCTTTCAAATGAGTCGAACACTCTGGAAGCAAATTCCTTGCTCATTCCTATTCCATTGTCTCTGACACGAAGCACATAATCCGCTTTTTCGCCTTTTCGAGCGCCTTCCGTCAGTATCACACTCACGGTTCCGCCTTCAGGTGTAAATTTATAAGCATTGCTGATGAGATTCATCATTATCCTGCCGCACCTGACACGGTCGCAGATCACATATCTGTCAGTCACGTCAGAAGCGTCGACCGAGAAGCTAAGACCTTTCGCCTTCATCTGATCGCTGAAGACGGTTGAAACCTCATCAAGTACGCTGAGTATATCTACCGGAGCCTCTTCAAGATGCATCCTGCCGCTCTCGATCCTGCTCATTTCCAGCACATCATTTATAAGGTCAAGGAGATGTCTGCCGGCAACGCCGATCTTATCGATATATTCGCGAAGCCTTGCCGCATCCGACGGTTCGCTTTCAGCAAGCGCGGAGTAGCCGATGATCGCATTCAGAGGAGTCCTGATATCATGGGACATGTTCGAAAGAAATACCGTTTTGGCCTTATTGGCCCTTTCGGCAGCCTGCAGATCTACTCTGAGCTGTTCTGTCGCGTATACGCTCTCTGCAAGTCCCCTCAGAACCTTGATAATAATGAAAACAAAAACGCTGCCGCCGAACAGGATACTTGCCATCACAATATCAGGCTTTCCGAACAGCCCTACAACGGTATATCCGATCAGGAACAGCACAAGCAAAGCTATTGGCACATACAGCCCCGATACCTGGGTTTTGTTTCCCCACATGTGCCGTATATACCGTTCAAATTTGATATACAGTATGATATTGATCACCATCAGCGCACTACCCGAAAAAATCAGCGCCAGTATAAGTATGTTGCTGTTCATGGTATTACCTGCCAAAGTCTATTGCATCTCTGCCTTTATTCAATTTCATACGGTGTATATGTAAATTTTATCCTAATTTACATATACAGACAAGTTCGCACTCTCTTACGGCGGATAATAAAACAGACCTGCGAAGCTGATTCCTCGCAGGTCTGTATTGATTTATGACAGTTTATATATACCGTTGCCTGTCTCCTCAAAGGATGAGGAAAACAGGACCCTGGCTGTATCAACAAGATATGCGGTATCCTCAGCGCCCGCTGTTTCATAAGGGGAATGCATTGCAAGCTGAGGGAGTCCGATATCTACGGTGTTCAGTGACACCTGACTCTGAGCGATATTGCCGAGCGTGGAACCGCCGAGCATGTCGGAGCGGTTGGTGAATGTCTGATACGGAACACCCGCTTTATCGAAGATCGCGCGCATCATGGCTCCCGATACTGCGTCAGTAGTATATTTCTGGTTAGCACTGTATTTGATCACAACTCCCTTGTTGAGATAAACGCGGTTGGTCTGATCGCTCTTGTCCGTATGATTAGGATGCACTGCGTGGGCATTGTCCGCTGAGACGAGGAAGCTTGAGGCGACATCCATCAGGTACTCCTCCTCAGTCTTTCCCATCGAACTGTTTATGCGGTGCAAAGTATCCTTAAGGAAGCTGCCCGCGGCGCCCTGCTTGGTGCCCGAGCCCACCTCTTCATTATCGAATACACAATGTACCGCCACTGAGTCTTTAGGTGTCGCTTCTACAAATCCTTTGAGAGAAGCAAAAGCGCACTGCAGATCGTCAAGCCGCCCACTCGATATGAACTCGTTGTTGAGTCCAAGCATCGCAGCAGGCATACGGTTGTAGAGGAAAAGATCCGTATCAAGAATATCCTCAGCGGATACGCCCGCCTCCGAAGCGATGAGCTTCATGAAAGAATCTGATTCCTCGCCCTTTTCGCAGAAGAGCGGCAGCATGTCTACCTGCGCGTTATATGTATATCCATCGTTGACCTGCCTGTTCATGTGGATAGCAAGATTAGGAATGATCATAAGGTCACGGTCTACATTCACAAGCCTTGTCTCGATGCCGTCCTCTGCTCTGACAACTATCCTGCCTGCTACCGAAAGCGGCCTGTCAAACCACGGAGCGCAAAGCAAACCGCCGTATTTCTCCACATTGAGCTTCACATAATGGTCATCTACTGTGATCTCAGCATTAGCCTTGATCTTGAATACAGGAGAATCACAATGACTGGCCATGATCATGAACCCCTTATAATCCTTCTTAGGGATCCTGAACGCGATGATCGCGGAATCATTTCTGGTCACGTAATAGCCCTTGCCGGATTCGAGATCCCACGGCTTACCTTCATACAGACGTGTCATCCCGTTCTTATCCAGAATATCGCACATGTTTTTTACAGCAAAAAACGCATTGGGACTATTGTCAAGGAATGAAAACAGCTCTTTATTTATCTGATTGATGTCCATGCACCACTTCTCCTTTTGTTACGAACTTATCAAATATATCAAGTCTAGCCCCGCACATTTCCTAAGTCAACCCTGCTGCAGCGGACCTGTCTATGAGCTTCCACATAAACCACATTGCGTGGATGATGATCATATACACCGTGCAGAATACAGGTATAAGATGTTCCCCGAAATACTGGACAGGGCCCTGTTTTTGCTTGGCACCATAAACATGCATACGATCAGCCCCATAATCTTCCTTATATCCGGTCAATGGCCATACGTGGCCCACAGGATCTTTAGCATTAGTATAAAAAAGGTCCGCGGCTATTACAACACATCAGGCCTCGATATCGTCACCTTCACATAAAAACGACGCCCTTGAGAGCGTCGTATAGTTTGTAATTATTCTCATTCTGCACTATTCCCACTCTATGGTTGCAATTTGTTCCATACCATATATAGTTGTTCCCATTGAGATTTCAACCATTTATATCGATATATTATATGAATTATCTCTCGTTTTATCAGCATTTTACGTCAAAAATACGTCTTCAAAAAATGCAAATCTTGTGTAACTTGGTACTGTAAACAAATAGTCTTATTCTGACAAAAAAAGTGTCATTTGGTATTATAACAATACAGCTACTGAAACTCGAATGAAAACAAATAAGGTGTCATTCAGTATTATAAAAACATTATACTATATGTGACAAAAACATCAAAAAAAGTGCTTTCTGATACAGAAGCAAAAGTCAAGTCCACAATTGAGTGTAAATAGCCTTTAGGCAAATGATTCGGTCTGCTCCGAGAGCCCCAGCGCTGGCCGGCGGGGACTACTAAACCCGCCC
>CADBKM010000032.1 GCA_902795265.1 uncultured Eubacteriales bacterium | reverse complement strand
TTCCGAGGAACTGGGACAGTACGAAGTTGTTAACAAGCACTATACCCATGAAGATAACTATAAGGTTTACTATCATGCCTGTCCTCCTTCCTATACTGCCTTAGCAGCAGCTGCTGCCTTTACTTCTTCGTTAGCCTCAGCAGTGTTGCAGGAGTTGTACATCGGGCACAGTCCGCAGCTGAAGCCTTTTGCCTTGAGGGCCTTGCCCTTCGTAGCAGCCTGCATGATAGCGATCAGCACGCCGAATACGAAGAATCCGCCCGGTGGCAGGTTGAAAAATCCGATCGAGAAGTTCGGGATGATAGTGAAGCCGAGGAGGCATCCTGTTCCCAGAAGTTCTCTGATAGCTCCCATGCATGCCAGAGCGAGTGTGAATCCGAGTCCCATTCCGATACCGTCGAGTGCGGAATCAACTACGGTGTTCTTGTTCGCGAATGCCTCAGCACGGCCGAGGATGATGCAGTTAACTACGATCAGAGGGATAAATACTCCCAGAGCCTTGTTGATGTCAGGTGCGTAAGCCTGGAGCACGAACTGTACCAGAGTTACGAAGCCTGCGATTACTACGATGTAGCAAGGGATTCTGACCTTGTCAGGAATTACCTTACGCAGCATCGAGATTACGATGTTGGAACAGATGAGTACGGCTGTTGCCGAAAGTCCCATTCCGAGTGCGTTGATCAGCGATGAAGATGTAGCGAGGAACGGGCATGTTCCGAGCAGGAGTACCAGTGTAGGGTTCTCCTTGATGATTCCGTTAGTAAGAATCGCCAGTTTGCTTTTCTTTTCCATTAGTTCACACCTCCCATCGCTTTGAACTGCTCAAGTGCGCAGTATACAGCTTTGTGGACGGCTTCGGATGAAACGGAAGCGCCTGTTACTTCTACGATGTCATCAGCGTGTGCCTTGATGTTGTCGCTGGCAAGCTCTGTATGGCCTTTGTACTGCTCGAGGTGGCCCTCAGCATGTGCCTTTGTACCAACACCCGGTGTGTCAGCGTGCTCAGTTACCTGAACACCTGTAACAGCTCCGTCCTTGTCGATGCCGACCATTGCTGTGAGCATGCCGCCGTAAGAATTTGACTTAACAGTTACTACCATGCCTGCTCCGTTGTCAGCAACGTAGCAGTCTTCTACATAGACCTTGCCCTCTTCATAAGTGATGCACTGTGCTCCGCTGTCGCTGAAGTTGTCAGCATCAGGCAGGAGTGTCATTCTTGCTTCGCTTGCAGCCTTTGCAGTGTTCTCAGCAATGATAGGAGCTGTAACACCGTATACGAAGGCCAGCAGGAAAGTTGTAACGAAGCAGATCACTACAAGTACGAGGATAGGCGAGATGAATTCTTTGAATGCGCTGTTTTTATTTTCCATTCTTGGCACCTCCCTCCTTCAGGTAGAACTTGTAGGACAGGTTGTTGAGAAGCGGTGTGCAGATGTTCATCAGGAGGATCGAGAAGGATACGCCTTCAGGATACGATCCGAAGAGTCTGATGCTCATTGTGATGATTCCGCAGCCGATTCCGAAGATGAGCTGTCCGAGAGGCAGCTTAGGCGATGTTACATAGTCGGTAGCCATGAAGAATGCACCGAGCATAACGCCGCCGCTGAGCACATGGAAGAGTGCCCAGTAAGGGCTTCCTGTCGCGATCAGTCCGAATACGAACACTGTACCGATGAATGCGCATGGGATGATCGGGCTGATGACCTTGCGGACGATCAGATAGATGCCGCCGATCAGCAGTGCGAGCGCGCAGACCTCACCGGTCGAACCTCCGTGGAATCCGAGGAAGAGGTGGAGCAGATCAGGGATCTGATCACGGCTTCCCTCAGCATAGAGAGCGAGAGGTGTAGGGCCTGTTGTAGCATCAGTAGCCTCTGCCAGTCTTGTCAGCGGCCATGTAGACATGTTGGCCGAGAACGAGATGAACAGGAAGATACGTGCTGTGATAGCAGGGTTCGAGAAGTTCTTTCCGAGTCCGCCGAAGAGCTGCTTAACAACTACGATGGCGAAGAGACATCCGACGATAGCCTGCCAGATCGGGAAGTTTGCCGGCACGTTGAACGCGATCAGCAGTCCCGTAAGAGCAGCCGAAAGGTCTCCGACAGTCTGTTTTTTATGTGTGATAGCATTGTAGCAATACTCGAAGAGTACGCTGGCTGCAACGCATACGACCGACAGCAGAAGGGCTCTGAAGCCGAAAATGTAAATGCTGGCGATCCATGCAGGAGCGAGTGCCAGAAGCACTGATCCCATCAGCCTTGTGGTATCCGATTCCGTGACGATATGCGGTGCGGAGGATACTATCAAATTTTCATGAAACTTGTTAGCCATTATTTTGATGCCTCCTTTACCATCATCTTCGCCAGTTTATTAGTCAGGCTGAGCGGACGTCTTGCCGGGCATGTGTACGAGCAGCTGCCGCACTCCATGCACTGCATTACGTTGAATCTGTTGAGTTTATCTACATCCTTTGCCTCGTAAGCGTCAGCGAAGATGCTTGGCATCAGGCCGAACGGGCAGGCTGTGTGGCAGCGCTGGCAGTTGAGGCATGCTGTCTCTTCTTTTACCTCTGCCAGTTCCTGGCTGAAGCAAAGAATCGACGATGTGTTCTTCATAGTCGGGGATTCGTCTGACTTTGTTGCTCTTCCCATCATAGGTCCGCCCATGATGATCTTGCGAGGCTCCTTCTTGTAGCCGCCGCAGAATTCAACTACGTCTGCGATCCTTGTACCGATCGGAACGTATACGTTCTTTGGCTCTGCTACTGCATCGCCGTCGACCGTAACTCTTCTTCTTACGATCGGCATTCCGGTCTTGAAGTACTCAGCCATTACGCCGATAGTCGATACGTTATCGAGAATGACTCCGAGCTGTGCAGGGAGCACGCCCGCGTTCATGACCTTGCCGACTGTCTCGTAAATGAGTACACGCTCAGCTCCCTTTGGATAGCTGGACGGAAGCGGCACGATCTCGATATCATCGATCTCATTCTGCTCGATCAGTCTATTGAGATTTGCGATAGCGTCAGGCTTGTTTGTCTCGATTCCGATGAATCCCTTCTTGAGATTCAGCCACTGCATGATCAGTTTCATGCCGTCGAGAACGTCCTGTCCGTTCTCTACCATCTCTCTGTTATCTGTTGTAATAAATGGTTCGCACTCAGCTGCGTTTACAACCAGATACTCACACTCGTCGAGATTCTTAGGATTCAGCTTTACGTGAGTCGGGAAGGAAGCTCCTCCCAGACCTACCATACCGCTGTCTCTTGCAGCTTTGATGAAATCCTCAAAGCTGTTGATGACAGGTACCTGTACTTCTTCGCTGACCTCCTGCTTCTTGTCGGTCTCGATCACTATGTGAGTTTCGAAGCCACCCATTGAACCACGGACCTTGTCGATCGACTTAACGGTTCCGCTGACGCTCGAGAAGATAGGTGCGCTGACAAAGGCTTCTACGTCTCCGATCCTCTGTCCTACCTTCACATAATCACCCTTCTGTACGAGGGGCTGGCAAGGAGCGCCGATGTTCTGGGACATGCTGATGCTTACTTCATCCGGTACCGGCATCGTTACGGTCTCGCATGCGGCCGTATTCTTATGATGCGGTACATGGATGCTTGGCAAATGTTTCCTTTGGCTCATCCCTTTAGAAACTCCTTTCACATATACCTATACTTACATTAACTAGTGCTTATAGTGTTACAGCGCCTCTGCTTTCTTTTGCACAATAAAAGAGCAGCGCTGTTTACAGCCTTACCATTATATACTAAAAAAGTCGAAAAAACATATCTGCCAAAAACATAACACATCGCGGTTGTTCCTTTTCACATACAAGGCAGCTGCAAAACAAGCATCGAACACTCCGCAGAAAGTGCAGAAGCACACCGGAGCAGCGATCCGACGACAAGATGTTCGCTGCCTGTTTTGCAGCTGCTATTATACGTATAAAAAACCATGGCCCGCATGTTATAATTTGTATTATGAAAGACTATACGATCTCGGATTTTCTGAAAAAGAACGCGGCAGCAGACAACGTGTCGTTTCACATGCCGGGGCACAAGAGCCGCAGCACGCTTTTTGATGAGGCGGGCTACGGTGAGCTGCTCTCGGATGCGGCCGCATGGGATATAACGGAGATCCCCGGAGCTGATTCGCTGTTCAGCCCGCGCGGCGCTCTGCGTAATGTAATGGATAATTACGCAGAGCTGTATGGCGTACGCCATACGGAGCTGCTCGTGAACGGCTCCAGCGCGGGCATCATCGCCGCTATAATCTCGAGCGTGCCTGTCGGCGGCAAGCTCATACTCGGCCGCAACTCGCACCACGCAGCTTTCAGCGCTCTCAGGCTGGGCGGTATCAACCCTGTTTACATACGCCCCGAGACCGATCCAGAGTATAACATCGCAGCAGAGATATCCCCTTACGAACTCGAAGAAGCCTGCGAGGCAAATCCCGACGCTTCGGCGATCCTGATCACCAGCCCTAATTACTGCGGCATGCTCAGCGATATTGCCGTACTTGCCGACATAGCCCACGACCACGGCATGCTGCTCATAGTCGATCAGGCGCACGGCGCGCACCTTAAGTTCTTTGACTATGACGCAGCAGCTTCAAGAGATGAAGGTTCGTACATCCCTCACCCGAAGCACGCCGCGGAATCGCTCGGAGCAGATATCGTCATAAACAGCACGCACAAAACTCTGCTCAGCTTTACGGGCAGCGGCATCCTCAATATATGCGGTGAATCGGTCGACATCGATGCGGTCAGCGAAGCCCTTCGCATGGTGCAGACCACCAGCCCGTCATACCTTCTGATGGCGAGCCTTGATATAAATGAAAAGATAATGAGAAGCAAGTGGCGCGAGATTATCAGCGCCTGGAAGGAAGATCTCAGAGGTTTCTACAAAGGCGCCTCGCGGATCGAAGGCCTTACTATCGTCAGCGGAGGCGGCAGCAAAGGCTCCGGCGCGCAGGACGAAGATGTCTTTGCTCTGTACAGATACCGCGAAGGTCTCGACCCGACCAAGATAAACATCAGCATGTCGGAGCTGGGCCTCTCAGGCGAGCGCCTGGAAAAAGAGCTCAGATACAGAGGCATCATATCGGAAATGGTGCACGGAGAGTATGTGCTGCTGATGACAGGAGCCGGCAACACCAGAAGCGACTACGAAAAGCTGCTCGATGCGCTCTACGACATCGCATCCGGATACGCGATCGGCTCGCGCATCGACCGCACTCCGCGCTCATTCGACGACATAGTCCTCGATTACGCGGACGTACCTGTCGAGGGCGTGTATGTGCCGCTCTACGAAGCAGTCGGCAGAGTCCTCTACGACCCTATAGTCACTTATCCGCCGGGAACACCTATCGCCTGCCCGGGTGAGATCCTCACGATGGAGGTGATCAGCCACATCTCGGCAATACTCGAGTCCGGCGAAGCCATCACAGGCGTTGATGACGAAGGAATGATAAAAGTCGGAACAGGATATTGAGCAAATCAAAAGCAACAGCCCCTTAAGGCTGTTGCTCTTTTTTTACTTATTTTATTTAATGACCTCTCTGCCGCCCATGTATGGTCTGAGCACCTCAGGGATCACCACGCTGCCGTCTTCCTGCTGGAAGTTCTCGAGTATAGCGGCTACCGTGCGGCCTACCGCGAGTCCCGATCCGTTCAGGGTGTGTACGAATTCAGGCTTGTGATCCTTGTCTCTCTTGAAGCGGATGTTGGCGCGTCTTGCCTGGAAGTCTTCGAAGTTGGAGCAGCTCGAGATCTCAACGTATCTGCCATAGCTCGGCATCCAGACTTCGATGTCGTATGTCATTGCTGAGCTGAATCCCAGGTCTCCTGTCGAGAGTCTTACTACCCTGTAAGGGATCCCCAGTCTCTTAAGTACCTCTTCTGCGTCGTTTGTCAGCTTCTCGAGTTCTTCATAAGATGTCTCAGGCTTTGTGAACTTGACCATCTCTACCTTGTTGAACTGGTGCTGGCGGATAAGTCCTCTTGTATCTCTGCCTGCAGAGCCGGCCTCTTTACGGAAGCAAGGTGTGTAAGCCGTGTAGTAAACCGGCAGCTCTTCTCCCGGGATTATCTCCTTTGCTCTGAGGTTTGTTACAGGAACCTCTGCTGTAGGGATCAGGAAGAAATCCTTTGCAGGTACATAGAACATATCCTCTTCGAACTTAGGGAGCTGACCTGTACCTATCATCGATTCGCGGTTAACCATAAAAGGCGGAAGTATTTCGGTGTAGCCCTGCTCCTCTGTGTGGAGGTCGAGCATGAAGTTGATCACCGCTCTTTCGAGTCTGGCGCCGAGTCCCTTATAAACCGTAAATCTTGCGCCGGAGAGCTTGCCTGCTCTTTCGAAGTCAAGAATATCGAGTGCTTCGCCGATGTCCCAGTGAGCCTTGGCTTCGAAGCCGAACTCGCGAGGCTCTCCTACCTTGCGGAGCTCTACGTTCGCAGTATCGTCGAGACCTTCCTGAACGTCCTTGTTCGGTACGTTAGGTATACCGAGAAGGACCGATCTGAGTTCTTCTTCGATCGCAGAGACTTCACCGTCGAGCTCCTTGATGCGGTTCGAGAGCTGCTTCATCTCCTTGAAGAGCTCCGAAACATCCTCGCCCGCCTTCTTCAGCTTAGGTACTTCGCGCGAAGTGACGTTCTGCTTGTTCTTGAGAGCTTCTACTTCAGCGAGTATCTCTCTTCTCTTAACGTCAAGCTCTTTGATGCGGTCGAATCCGAAATCGCCCTTTCCGCGTCTTTCTACTCCGGCCTTAACTCCTTCAAAATCCTCTCTGATTTTCTTGATATCCAGCATTTTCTGTTCCCCTACAATATATTTCTTCTGTATTTTGCATAAACTTCACGGAGCTCCTCGAGCTTCTCTTCGATCTCAAGCTCGAGCTTGCTGAGTCCGGCGAAGTCTTCTTTATCTATGGCTGTTCTGGCCTGCATCAGCAGCGAAGCTCTGCCATTCACTTCCAGTCCGATCAGAGACTTAAGTTCCGCGCATCTGTTCCAGTTGTTGACGTCGTATTCGTTCGACTCGTCTGTATGCAGCTTCACGCAGTCTCTGAGGAAATCCATCGTGTTGATTATATACCTGTCATGATACTCCATCGACCACTTGTATATCATCTGAGCACGGTACGATCTGAGTATATGAGCCATGGTTTCGTTGCCGCCCGTAATAAGTCTTACCTTTTCCGCATCGAAGCAGCCGTCGCCCCAGTTGAGGAAGCTCTCCCATACGTTGGCAGGTGCTCTTCCGAACAGCCTTTCCCGCTCTTCGGCCGAGAACTCAGTGTAGATATTGCGCTCTGCTCTGTATTCGCGGTTCTTCTCGAGATAGAAGTCATCTTCTCCGTACTTCTTGCTGATCGATGCCTCGAGTTCTTTCGGCGTCTTGTCGGCATTGAGCACAGCTTTTATACCGTCGAGCATCGTCAGGAATCCCGCACCGATGATGAGATATGTGTTGGTGTGCGGGTTAGGCGATCTGAGCTCGAACCTCGTCGAAAGCGGATTGTTAAGGTCTCTTACAAGACCGATCAGGACCGTCCTGTTACGCGATGGAGTTTTCTGATCGACACCCAGCGAGGTTACGATACACACAGGTGCTTCGTATCCCGGTTTGAGTCTCTGGAACGAATCGCGCTCAGGCGAGATTATCGGGTTGAGTATCTCATAGTTGTGAAGGATACCCATGAGAGCTCCGAATCCCACCGGGCTCATGAAATCGCTCTCGCGGTCAGCCGGCTCAAACAGATTGACCACGCGCCCGTCTTTTAGCTTCGCGGCCACACCGAAATGCGTGTGCTCTCCGGAGCCCGCTACACCGTGGATAGGCTTCGCCAGGAACGTGACCTCGAGGTTGTTCATGCGGAAAACGTCTCTGATAATATGCTTTATCTGAGACTCGTTGTCGGCAGTCTGCATAGGATCAGCGTACTTCCAGTCGATCTCGAGCTGTTCCATGATGTGGTCGAAGCTGCCGGTATTGCTCATCTTGGCCTTTACTCCGCCGACTTCCTTATGACCCATCTCAACACCGAAGCCGTAGTGGTCGAGTATCTCAAGGGTCTGCTCCATCGCCGTTCCGACAGGTCCTGTAACTCTCTGCCAGTACTGCTCCTTGAGCTCCTGTGCAATGGAGAGCTGGTCGCTGTTCGCCCGGTCATCAGGCGTCTTGACCCAGAACTCAAGCTCGGTCGCGTTGGTGAGCATGATCTCGTCGATCTCGTCTATGCTGTCCACACCTCCGATATGTTCAAACACATAAGGGTGCGCCTCAAGCTCGCTGCGAAGCTCCGCAACGAACCTGTTTACCGACTCCTTAAGATATATTCTGGAGCCTACCATGGTGTCGCCGTTGTGGCGCAGATAGGATGGTATCCTCAGTGTACCTGTAGGCAGCCCTGTCTCATAGTCTCTGTTGCCGAAATTATACTCGACAAACCAGACAGAATCTCTGTCAGGCACGATATCTACTCTGGCGTTTGAGAGGTCTGCTATCGTAGGCAGTGCTACTGACGAACCGTCAGTCTGCACACCGTTGTTGAGCATCTTCTCCATATCATCAATGAACACAGCAACAGGTATTTTCTCGTCTGTACTGTGGTTGCCCATGTCTTTGCCCGTGAAAGAAACGAATTTCACTTCAGGGTGGGCAGCGAGGCGACTCCGGACGGTCTCCTCATCGTGCTCATCCGGAGTCAGCGTAAATAGCATTCTGTTAAGATCGAAATCGATCATTTCCAATTACCCTTTCTTACTATAGCTTCCTAAGCTGCATCATCTGCCGCTTCTTCTGCGGCAGGTGCTTCCGCTGCAGGTTCTGCGGCCTTTGTGCCAACATTGCTTTCGTTGGCCAGCTTTGTCAGATAGCTTTCGAGCTGTCTGATGTACTTGCCGTAGCCTTCCCAGTCGCCTTCCTTCTGGCACTCGATCGCCTTATCGTAAGCGTTCTGAGCCTTCTTGATCAGCGACTTTACGTCTTCAGTCGTATCGCCGTCCTCATTGTCGACACCGTCGATCTTGCTTCCGCCGCTGTCAGCGTCTCCGCCGAAGAGGCTTACAAGTGCTTCGCCGAGTGTTGCCTCGTATGCGATCTTATCCTGATATGCCACGATTACTCTCTTGACTTCAGGGATAGCCTGATTTGTAGCCTCGAGGTATACCGGCTCAACATACATCAGCGATGTGCCGATAGGTATGACGAAGAGGTCGCCCCTCTTATATGACGAACCGGACTGCTTCCACAGCGAGAACTCCTTTGAGATCTCTGTGTTCTGGTCGATCTGAGCCTCTATCTGCATCGGACCGTAGATGGTCTTGTTCTTAGGCATCGTGTAAACGATCAGCTGTCCGTAGTTGTCTCCGTCATTACGCCCCATCATAATGGCGGTCATGTTCTGCTTTGACTTCGGTGTGAACGGCACCATGTTGATGAACTCGGCGCTTTCCTCAGTGTCAGGCAGGTTGAATACGTAGTAGCTCGGATCCATCTCGACATCTTCCGTGCCGTAGATCTGATGAGCGATATCCCAGAGGTCCTCCTTCTGGTAGAAGACCTTGACCTCGTCCATATGGTACTTGGCATATACGCCGGCCTGGATCTTGAACATTGCGTTCGGATATCTGAGGTGAGCCTTCATTTCATCGGAGATCTCGCTCGCTGATTTGAACAGCTTCGGATATATCTTCTGATATGTCTTAGCGATCGGATCAGTCTCATCAACGATGTAGAAGTTAGTGCTTCCGTCATACGCGTCAACAACTACCTTGATCGAGTTTCTGATGTAGTTTGTCGAGTACAGCGCGTTCTCATCCTGATTGTACGGTTCGGAGTAAGGATACTTGCTGCTTGTTGTGTAAGCGTCGAGCACCCAGTAAAGCTTGCCGTCGACTATCGTCATGTAAGGGTCTTCCTCGTAAGCGAGGTAAGGCATTATCTTCTCAACTCTGTCGACAATGCTTCTGACGTACATGATCTTCGAGTTCGAAGTAATGTTTGTCGAAACGAGGATGTTTACGTTACCCTCTCTGAGCGCGAACAGGATCCTGTTGAAAAGGTTGAGCTTGATGCCTGTTTTGCCTTCGTACTCCGTGTACTTGTTCTCGCTTCCGTCAGGATAGTCAAACTCAGCTTCCTTTGTGTTTACGATGACGTAATCTTTCGAAAGCTCGCCGAAGTAGATCTCAGGTCTGTCGATCTTGAGCTCCGCAACGTTTGTTTCAGGAGGGATGTTCCCTTCGACAACGTCAGGCTGTCCGGATGATGTTACTGTATCTACCTGTGATACCGCAACTCCGTAGCCGTGAGTATATTTGAGGTGCTTGTTGATCCATGTATTCGAGATCTTGTCCTCGTCTATCTCTCTGGCTGACAGATAAGTCTGCGTGATACCTCCGTCGATTGTGTATCTGTCGATATCTACGTCGTTGAATCTGTAGTACTGACGGATACTCTGTGTCTGATTGTAGAAATCTTCTACAGGGATATAGTCGTTGATACGGATATTTCCGATGGTCTCGTCATTTTTGCTGATAGTCTCAGCGTTGAGTGAATCATCAGCAGGGAAATTTGCGACTCTGACATTGTCGATACCGTAAGCATGTCTTGTATACTCGATGTTGTTCTCGAGATACTTCGATTCCTTGTTGATTTCGTCAGGGCTTACTATGAGCGACTGCACGAGGCTGGCTGCTCCCGAACCCAGGGCGAATACAAGCACCATGATAATAGGCATCTTGAGAAGCTTTGTGATCTCGCCCTTCTTAATGTGTACGGCAAGTGTCACAGCTCCGACCACGCAGAGGAGCATGATGATGCGGTATACCCAGAGGGTGATGTTCACATCAACAAAGCCCGCGCCGTAGACAGCACCTGTATGAGCATGCAGCAGGTCGAACTGCTTCAGGAAGAAGTCGACCGCCAGCATCAGGTAGAAGATGATACCGAGGATAATGAGCTTGCCGCTCGCGATATCCATCAGGTTTTCTACATTGCTGTTATTGATATCTGTTTTATGACCCTTCTTCTTCTTTCTGTTAGGGTCAAAAGCAGCGTCAACGGCCTTCTTGCCGGCTCTTGCCATTCTGCCGATCACTGAGTGATCGATAGGTGTGCGGTAGATGACCTTTGGCTCTTCGTCTTCAGGCTCTTCGAACTCCGGTTCAGGCTCTTCGTCTTCGTGTTCGAAGATGTCAGGGCTTCGTACCGTCAGCAGGAACGCGTAGTAGACTACCGTCACGACCACAAGTCCGATTACCGAAACGAGGATTATCTCGTTTACCTTATCGAGCCAGTCGAGATTGAAGATATAGAATCCGATGTCGAGGTTGAAGAGAGGATCCTTGAGACCGAACTCTGTTGAATACTTCGACTTCAGGAATGTCAGCCATGTTCCCGACGATGTGTAGAACGCCACACCGAGTCCGAATATTATGGAAAGGATCCACGATGTGGAGTTGATCCTCTTGAGATTCGGAATCTCATGCGACTCGATCTTCTTGAAATAACCGTTCTTGAGGGTTCTCAGATAGAATCTGGCGAGCAGTGTCACTATGACGAACACCGGAACTCCGAGCTCGAGCTGTGTGATCAGTCTCTTCCAGAACACGCTTGTGTATCCGAGATCTTTGAACCACATCCAGTCGGTAATAAAACCGACAAACATAACAAGAAACGCAAGTATCAGCGCTATGATCATGATCGCTACTGACAGTCCTTTGCGTCCTCTTCTGCGCTTACCGCGGAACTCGGTATTATCGCGCTGCCTTCTTCTGCGAGGCCTTTTGCCTTCAGTAAATTCAGCCAATGTTATCTCCTCCTACCTGTTGGTACATCGGTGAAAATAAGTGCAGCGACAGCGTCGTGCTGCCGCTGCAAGTGAATATGCGATTAAACTTGCTGCTAGAGCAGGAACTGATCTTTGAAAGTATCGACTGCGCCGACACTCGAAGTGATGCTCTCGATGAGCGAATCGATCCATCCGGCGATGCCGCTGTCAGGAGCGATCTGAAGGATCAGGATAACAGCAAGCAGAATGATGAGAATGAGTGCGATGATCACAGCCAGCACGGTCAGCACCTTGCTTCCGGATTCGACATCTTCGTACTCTACTTCAACTTCTTTCTTTGCCTTCTTCTGCTCTTTTTCTATTTTCTTCTGTTCCCTTTTGCTTAATGGCTTTTCCGCCGGGATCTCTACAGGCGCCTTTGCAGCCATGGCTTCAGCCTCAGCCTTCAGTTTGGCGTCGAGTTCTTCTTTCGACATGTAGATGGTCTCATCTTCGACCTGTCTGTATGCCTTTTTATTCTCTACCGGAGTTGCAGCCTCAGCAGCAACAGTTGCGGCAGCTGCAGTACCGGCAGCAGCGGCAACAGCAGCAGGAGCAGCGGCAGCTGCCTTCGCAGCCTCGACGTCTGCCATCTTAGGAACGGCATCAACAGCAGCCTTTTCCTCTTCTGTCAGTCCGCCGCCATGTCTGAGTTTTTCATACTCTTCGTCGAGCAGTCTCTGGAACTCCTCGTTCTTGCGGTAGAGTGTGTAGAACTTATCTATCTTCTTTGTTTCTTCAGCTTCGACTTCTTCAGTCATGGTGTCGCCGAACAGGTCTCTTTCGAGCTCTTCGAGCGAGAGAGCGTCAGTTTCCTTCTTTTCAGGCTCAGCCGGGATATCTTCGAAGATCTCATCTGCGGCTTCCTCAGCAACCGGAGCAGCCTCTTCAACTACTTCTTCAACTGCAGGAGCAGCCTCTTCGACCACTTCTTCAACTGCAGGCACTTCTTCAACGGCTTCTTCGACCACTTCTTCAGCGACCGGAGCAGCCTCTTCAACTACTACTTCACGTTCTTCTTCGAACATTTCTTCAGCGACCTCCTCCGGTTCTTCTTTTGCTACCGGTTCAAAATCCTGAAGATAGAAGTCCTCAACAGTTTCTTCAGCTTCAGGCTCCTCCTGAGCGCTTGCAGGCACCAGACCTGCAAAGAGCTCATCGATGTCAGGTGTAACTTCGGCTTTGAGCTCCTCAGGCTCTGCTACTTCTTCAGCGACCTCGATCACCTCAGGCTCTGCAGGCTCCTCAACAAGCTCGATTACCTCAGGCTCAGCTGCTTCTTCTGCAACCTCGACTACCTCAGGCTCTTCGTCTTCTTCAGGCTCTTCCTCAGGTTCCTCAAACACAGGAGTCTCTTCAACAGCTGGTCTCTCTTCGATTACGAGATCTGCATACTCGTCGACCATGTCTACAGTCACAGGCTCTTCTTCGATTACTTCCTCAGCCTCATCTGCAGCCTCTTCGATCACCTCTTCGGCAACCGGTTCTTCAGCAACGGGCTCTGCTTCAGGAAGTTCCTCAACAGCAGGCTTTTTTGCAGCTTCAGCCGCAAATGCCATGCTTGCCGGTGTCAGACCTGCGAACAGCTCGTCTACATCAGATGTAAGCTCGACCGTGAAAAGATCTTCAGACTCTTCCTCAGCAGCAGGCTCCTCTTCAGGTTCCTCAGCAGGAGCTTCTTCAACGACAGGCTCTTCTTCAGGAAGCTCTTCAACAGCAGGCTCTTCATCTTCGATCTCATCGACATCAGCTGCAGCATTGAGCTCAGCGACATCATAAATGTCGATTCCTGTCAGTTCTGCCAGTCTCTTTCTGAGAGCTTCGATCTCAGACTGTTTATCAGCAGGAGGCGCGATTGTCATGCCAGGCATTTCAGGATTTTCCTCTTCCATTTCTCTGAAGAGTTCATCTTCATCGATGCCTTCTTCCTCCTCTTCTTCGTCTTCGTCGTCTTCTTTTTCTTCTTCCTTTTCCTCTACTTCGTCTTCGTCGCGATCATCGTCTTCATGCTCTTCGTCATGATCATCATCACGCTCTTCTTTTTCTTCGTCGCGATCGTCATCATCATCGTCATCATCATCGTCGTCATCGTATGCGCTTGCGTCAAAACGCATCGTGCGTCCCGATGTGGCGCTCGAAGTAAAGTCGAGATAGAGGTCTTCCATTGACTCTTCGTCAGCGTCTTCGGATCCGCCTTCATCATACTTAGGCTCCTCGAAGACCTCCTCTTCGAATACCGGCTCCTCTTCAGCAGCCGGTTCTTCTTCAGTGAAGCTTGCCGGTGTAAGTCCTGCGAAGAGCTCGTCAACATCAGGTGTTACTTCAGGCTCAAACAAGTCTTCATAACCGGTATCATCGAATTCAGGCTCCTCGAACAGCGGATCTTCTTCTGCTGTTACTTCAGGCACAGGCTCGGCCTCTGCAGGTTCTTCAGCAGCAGGCTCTTCAAACACAGGAGCTTCCTCTTTCGGAGCAGCCATCTTCTTGAGGAAGTCAGGAAGTTCGAACTTGAACGCCTCATGCTTTACATCCTCTACGACAGGTTCTTCAGCAGCAGGCACTTCGAACTCAGGCTCGCTGACAATGCCGGCCTCTTTCTCAAAGCTCTTTACATATTCATCAAACTGAGCGATCGTCTCTCTCGAGACCTCAAGCTCAGGTTCTTCTGCAACTTCAGCCATTCTTGCAGGCTCTTCTTCGATAACAGGCTCCTCTTCAGCAACCGGCTCTTCTGCAGGTGCTTCTTCAGCTGCCGGCTCCTCGAACTCTGCAACAAGCTCTTTAAGCTCAGCTTCAGCATCTTCGAGTTCAGGAACCGCCGCAGGCTCTTCCTCTTCAAATTCAGGAGCTTCGAATTCAAACTTCGGCTCTTCGAAAACCGGCTCTTCTTCAGCAGGCTCTTCGAGATCCATCTTTGGTTCTTCGAACCTTGGCTCATCCTCGAAAACAGGTTCCTCTTTCTTTTCATCTTCAGGAAGATCGAAAGGAGTTGTTACGTGTTCATCAACATCTTCGTACAGTGGTGCGAAGTGGAGTTTCGGAGGTTCATCAAAAGCAGTAAGATCAGGATCGAACTTGAGTACTTCAGTATACTCGATAGCCTTATCTGCGGCTGCCTTTTCCTTTTCTTCTTTTTCAGCCTTGAGCACATCGATGAAGCTCATTGTGCGGCTCTTTTCTTTCGATGGAGTCATTTCGGCATATATCGCCTTCTCATCGAATTCGCCTGTAGTATCCCAAGGAGACTTGATATCTTTGACCTCTCTTCTGGCCGGCTCATCGACAACATTGCTCCAGTCGAATGAAATGCTTTCTCTTACAGGTTTCTCAGGAGTCTCATCATATACCGGTGCCTCTACGACCGGCGCTGCGACCTTTGGCTCCTCAAATGTGAAATCCGGGTTTGTTCTGAAAACCGGCTCTTCCGGTCTGACTACTCTGGCTCCGCATTCACTGCAGAACTTAGCGCCATCGGCGAGCTTGCTACCACAATTTGTACAGAACATTTTTACCTCCGTATAGTCTATTGCCACAAATGGCAGGATTACCTTTTTTGCACATGCAAAATGCGCCTCTTCATAATTATTCAGTGAAATACTACTATATATCTGTTAACATTTCAATGTTTTGATTGTTTTATGAACGGATTATAAGAAATTTATTTAAATTTACTATTGACTTGTACCTGTTTGGGTGGTAATATCATCAGGCGGCTTGCGAAAGAGCTTTGCAAGCGCAACAAAGAGATATGGATGATTAGCTCAGCTGGCAGAGCACCTGACTCTTAATCAGGGTGTCCAGGGTTCGAGCCCCTGATCATCCACCAGGTACATCCTCAACCCTAGCAATTGCAAAGGGTTGAGGGTTTTTCATTTCTGAGGAAACTGCCGATTGTCACTTTCTTCCCACAAAACTTCCCACAAGTTTGTGGGAAGCATCGTTTCCGGTGATAAAGTCGGTACTCTCAGCCAAGACTTTTTTCAAGCAGATCCACAGCTGTTTTACGGGTCTTTTCATTCGGATGCACGTAGGTATTTAACGTGATTCCTATGTCGGAATGCCCCATCAGAAGCTGCACATCCTTGTAATTAGCACCGCTGGCGATCATGTTCGATCCATAGGTGTGGCGAAGTCCGTGCATATGGAACCATGTTATTCCCAGATCCTTCTGAATCAGTTTGTTGCAGTTCTTGAGGGTCTGAGGAGTGACCATCTCTCCGTCAGCCTTTCTGCAGACGAACTCGAGCGTCACCAGACTCTTTCCCTTCTCTGCTTCGCTCAGGAGTTTACCGTGGCCCACCCTGCTTCCGATTATACCGGTATCCGTATGGATGTCCGTAAACACGATGTTGTGCGGTCTGCCCTTGATGCTCTGCGTCTGGCAGTAATGCTTCTGGTAGAGTTCACCATACAGCTTCCTGTCGCTTTCCTGCTGAGTTTTTGCTTTCGTGAGGATGTTCGCCAGAGTCTCGCCAAAGTCCACGACCCGCTGCTTTCCGTTCTTTGGCACCTTCAGTTCCCAGTTCTTTGTTCCGGTATCCTTGAACATCGAACGCCTGACAACAAGCCGTCTTCCCGGTAAGTCGATATCGTCCCAGCAAAGGCCTGCAAGCTCACCGGCTCTGAGCCCCGTGTAATAGGATATCTGCACCGGCAGTATCATATACCTGTAATCATCTCCGTAGCTGTTCTTGTGAGTGCCGAGGAATTCAATTATCTGCTTGTACTCATCATGTGTGATGATCTCGAGCTTCTCATCCTCATCGCCGAAGATGTTGGCCTCTTCCGGCTTCTTGCGCTTCTTAACATGCTGCATCGGACTCGACTTGAGGTATTCCTTCGGATAGACAGCATATCTGAAGATCCCGTTCAGCACCACGAATTCCTCTTTCATTGTGCTGTCAGAATACGCATGTTTGATCTCTTTGCCGTTCTCATCGTATTCGCCGAAGTATTTCTCATCGACGTACGCCTGCAGGGCTTCAACAGTTACCTCTTTCAGCTTCATCTTTCCTATGCGGTGTGACCTCACGTGGTCCATCACATTGCGATAGCTGTCAAGAGTCGTAGTTGCGCGGCTGCTCGGTTCGATCTCAGTGCGGAACCATTCGTCCATCAGTTCGCTTACCGTGATGTCACCGGGATCGAGTATCTTGCCAAGCTCGTTATACTCTTCGATAGCCTTCTTAAGCATAGCCTCGGTTTCGCGCTTCGACCTCGTGCCGGCGAACTCATGCATCTTCATCGTGCCGTCCGGCTCTTCCATCCTGAATCTGTAGTAGTAATTGTTTCCTTTCTTTCTTACGCTTCCTTCCTGATAAGATATTTTATGTTTCAATAGGTCCTTCCTTTCCGGCAGAACCTTTTGTGGGTAAAGATATGTTTGCTTAGAGGTATATCGTTCTCACGGCCGGTACTGCCTTGTTATATATTGTAGAGTTTTAATATCGCTTTCATATGGCCCTGTGCAGCTACCGGGTCTTTAACATAGCCTCGCAGGGTCTCGCTTATATCATATAGCGTGTTTACTGTATGCATGATCTCACGCTGGAAAAGCATGGAACTAAAGTCCTCCAGAGACTCCCCTATGAGCTCTGCAAATTGCTCATTCTCCTTGTTCCCGTCAAAATCGAATCTGTGGCAGGCTTTGGTGAACGAGTCTGCAAATTCCAGATACTCTGCCAGAATTACCAGAAGCATGTTCTCCGCAAACTCATTATCAGATGACGCGATGCCAAGCGGAACAGTTCCCTGTATCTTCTCCATAAGGTCACGTATCAGCAGCGATCTTTTGTCGGTGATCTCCGTATTGTATTCATCGGTCTCTCCTCTGAGGTATTCAGGCGTCACATGGAGCGCATTGGCCAGGCCTTCAATAACCAGACGTTTTGTATTGTCAATGGTCCCCTTCTCATATCTCATGATAGTAGACTTATTAACATCCAGCTTCTCTGCCAGGTAGTCCATAGTTAGACCAAGTTCCTTGCGCCTTGCCTTGGCACGGCTTCCGATAGTTCTGCGAAGTTCTGTATCGTTCATGACATGCACCCCTTATATGAATCACCTGCGGCCAGACCGCAGGTTTTTTGATTATTAATCATCTTTCACGTACAATATACCATTTTTGCAGAATATATGCAATATGCAATTTAATTTTATTTTTTGTTGTTGCTTTTTGCTTGACATTATTTCTGAATGTGGTATTATATCGATGAAGAAAAGTTGCATATCGCAACTCAACAGAAAGAACATCAATTGCAGAAAGGAGATAGCGAATGACAGGAAAGATCGCAATGACGGTTGAGGAAGCAGCGGATTTCACCGGTATCGGCAGAAATACACTGAGACAGCTCATAAGCTGGAAGACAATGCCTACAATCAAGGTCGGACGCAAAGTCCTCATAAGGACGCAGGACCTTGACAGATTCCTCGAACTCAACCGCAACACTGATCTGAGGAATCAGGCGGAAGTGATCCCTCTCACGGGATACGTAAACTAAAAAGCGGCCCATCACGGGAGCCGCAGATGTAACGGGATATCCGGCAGGAGCCTCGATATACCTCTAAGCACCATCAGTATATCACATGGCTTCTCCGGATGAACAGAGAATTTTTCAGAAGGAGACCTTTTATGACAGAACTTAAAGGAACTAAGATCATCGCCATAGATCACGGCTATGGCAACATCAAGACAGCAAACACCGTGACACCAACAGCTATCACAGCATACGACAACCCACCGGTCTTTACCGGAAACATTCTGGAATACGAAGGCAGATGGTACAGGATCGGCGAAGGCCATAAGGAATTCACACCTGACAAGGCGATCGATGAAGATTATTACCTTCTGACCCTGATGGCCATAGCCAGAGAGCTCAATCAGGAGCATATCACGGAAGCCGATGTGCATATCGCATGCGGCCTGCCGCTCAGATGGGTAAGCACCCAGAGGGAGACCTTCAGAGAATATATGCTCAAAAAGAAAAGTGTCAGGTTCAAATTCAACGGCACTGAATACCGCATCAGGATCACGGGCTGCACGGTCTTCCCGCAGGGTTACCCTGCGCATGTATATCGTCGACAAGAAGCCTCAGGAAGGTCGCTGCTGGACAGAGAAGCTTGGCGTCAACCAGTGCATGATCAGGGCACGTAATGCAGTGATGGATAAATATGCCACAAGCATCGACGAATCCATAGTCGAAAGGATACTCAGGTTTGGCACAGCTGACATCAGTGAGAAGTTCACTGATGTCATACGCAGCGTTGCGGAAGAATATGTAGAAAACATATTCGCTGCACTTCGTAAATACGAGTATGACCCGGATCTTGTCAAGCTTCACATAGTCGGAGGCGGAGCCTGCCTTGTGAAGAACTTAGGCAAATATGATCCTGACAGAGTCGAGATCAACGAGGACATTTGTGCAACGGCAAAGGGCTATGAGTATCTGGCCTATCAGATGCTCAGAAGGGGGAGATAATGGAAGACAACACAAGAAAGCTCCCCGTACGCTTCAATCTGGATAAACCGGACCAGAAGAGAGCCTGGGAGTATCTGCAGACTATGGACAGGGATGTATTCACTTCCTGGAACCATGCGATCCATCTCGCCCTGCTGGCCTACTTCGGTCGTTATTACAAGATTCAGGACGATCCTTATCTGGAGACACGCGAGCGTGAAGAAAGATTCATACAGCAGATAGTAGATGGTGTCTGTGAATCACTGAAGCAGACATTGCCGCTGTTTCTGGCAGGCTGCATGACAGGCTTATCCGCCATACAGCCTACATGCGCTCCTGCACCCCAGCCATTGCAGGTTGAAACTCCTCCGGCTGAGGAGGCTACTGAGGCTGATCCTGAAAGTATTGACTGGGGATTCCTCGGCTCATGATATTCCCTGCCTGTGATCAGCATGGCTTATGAATGCAAAGGCGGTATCAAATCATGGCTTATCTGATGCCGACCAGATATCTGAAAACGGCGCGATATATATCAAAGGGTAAGCGGATCAGTGATTTCGCTGCGGATGATATCACAAAAGAAGAAAAATCATATCACTTTAGTGACAGCAGCAGCAAAGATCGCAGGCAGACCTGCAGCAAAGCAGCTAATGTGCCTGAAGCTTCGCCTGATCCGAGGAATTTAGGCGGAAAACGTATTCAGCCGGGCAGCAACTGCAATGAAATCAAATGAAGAAAACTGCCGCATGGGGGGGCTGCTGAGTTGGAACAAGCACTGCATTCCTGCTCCTACTGGCCGGAATGCGAACCTGGTGGCAGCCCCCAGACCCCCGGCTGAAGCCGATCAAACAAAATACTACACGAATTATGTCGAGAAAGGAGACAACATAATAATGCGAAGAGATATAAAAAAGAGTTTCTGGGTAAACAGCGAAGAAGACCGCGATATAAAAGCAAAGTCGCAGGCAGCCGGTCTGACCGAGGCTGAATTCCTCAGACAGAGAGTCAAGGGGTATCACCCGGTCGTAACGCCAGATGAGGTCTTCTGGCAGGCCATGGAGAGCATCCGCGAGTTCGCCGACAAGATCGATGAAGTCGCGATGAGAGCCGACAACAAAGCGGATATGATCGCGATCATGGCGGAAGCCATGAGATGGAGAGCTTTCCAGAATGGTATCGAACAGGAGATCCTCATACCGAAGAGAGGTGATCATTGATGGCAGTAACAAAAATTTGGAACATAAAAGGCCGGGCGGAAAGTCCGCTTGAATATATCACGAACCCTGAGAAGACTCAGCGTGAGTTTACAGAATCTGAAAAGCAGGCTCTCGCTGATGTGATCGCCTATGCTGTAGACGAAGACAAAACAGAGCAGTTCTTCTACACGACCGGGATCAACTGCAGCGTGGAATTTGCCCGCGACCAGTTCAATGCCACAAAGATAAGGTTCGGCAAGATCGGCGGCAATGTTGCGTATCACGCTTACCAGAGCTTCCGCGAAGGAGAAGTCACTCCTGACGAAGCTCACGCTATAGGAGTACAGCTTGCCAGAGAGCTGTGGGGCGACCGCTTTCAGATGGTGGTTGCCACCCATGTCAATACTAAGTGTACCCATAACCACATAGTGATCAATTCTGTGTCATTCAAAGACGGACTGAAATTCCATGACTGCAAAGACACTTACAGACAGCTTAAGGAAGCATCCGACCGCATATGTCTCGAACGCGGCCTGTCTGTTGTTGAAAACCCCAAAGGCAAAGGTGTGAACCAGTATGTCTATAAAATGGAAAAAGCCGGGATGCCTACGAGGTACAACGTAGCACGCCAGGCTATAGACGAGGCAGTTTCTCTCAGTCTTAACATAGAAGAATTCAAATATGAGCTCAGCAAGCGCGGCTACAACTACCGTTTCGATCCGCAGAGGAAGTACTGGACGGTCACACCGCCCGGCGGCAGGAAGCCGATCCGCATCCATAAGCTCGGGGACGATTACTCCAGAGAGAGTATAGAGCGGCGGATCTATGACAATGATCCGTCTGTAAGGACAGAAAGACTTCGGCAGCAATACCGCCAGCCAAACAATTATAATCTCCGCCGGCGTATCGACCGTATTATGGGACGCAGCGGTCTTGAGAAGCTTTACCTCAGATACTGCTATGAGCTCGGCTATCTGCCTAAGTATCAGCAGAACCCGACAAAGCTCCATATTCTCCTGAAGGAAGATCTCCTGAAATGCGATCAGTACTCAGAACAGGCCAAACTCCTGTCCAGGTACCATGTTGACACCGAAAAGGATCTCTCAGATCTTATGGAGAATATTGAGGGCAAGATAAAAGAACTCAGCCTTGGCAGGGATGAACTCAGACAAACAGCCCGCAGAGTGCTGCCGGAAAGCGAGATCAATGACGCGAAAGAAAAAATCAAGGATCTCACTGCTGAGATCAGAGAGCTCCGCCATGAACTGAAAGTCTGCGGAGATATACAACAGTGCTCCGGGCATGTAAGAGAAAATCTTGCGGTCATTGACAGAGACAGGATGCGCGAAAGAGTGCGCTAAAACCCTTTATCACAATTAGAAAACTCAAAACCAGGAGGTTCACATGAACAGAGAAACAGAAAACATAACTAAAAACGGCTTATTCATATACAGATCTATAGACCACAGGAGGCTTGAATGACAGAAACTACAGCAGATACTATATATAATGATGACAATCCAGATATGAGTCTGGGAGAATCGTCTGCGGGATCAGGTGACTGGACAGATCAGCTCACTCTGAACAAGAATGGCAGAGCCTGCAATACACTCTACAACATGCGGCTGATCCTTGAAAATGATGAGGATTTCCAAGGCATCGTATTCAACCAGCTTGCTGACGATCTTGAGATCAGAGGCAGTGTTCCCTGGAATCATACTTCAAAGTACTGGCGCGATGTGGATGACGCGCAGCTCATGTGCCTAGTTGATGAACGCTACGGCAGCTTCACGCAGAACAACTACCGCACAGCGCTGTCAAAGGTGACAGACGACAGGTCATACCATCCTGTAAAAGATTACTTTGCATCGCTGCCTGAATGGGACAATGTGCCAAGGGTCGATACTTTGCTCATTGATTACTTCAGTGCTGACGACACTCCTTACGTCAGAGCAGTGACAAGAAAAATGCTATGTGCTGCTGTCAGCAGGATATATATGCCCGGGATCAAGTTTGATCACATACTGGTTCTCAACGGACCGCAGGGCATCGGAAAGTCCACTTTCATCTCAAAGCTCGGGATGGAATGGTATTCTGACAGTCTAAGTATTTCCGACATGAACGATAAGACGGCTGCAGAAAAACTTCAGGGTTACTGGATACACGAGATCGGTGAGCTTGCCGGCATAAGGAAAGCTGACATAGATAAGGTCAAGGCATTCATCTCACGCCAGGATGACAAGTACAGGGCTTCATACGGTCGCAGGGTCAGTCCTCATCCAAGGCAGTGCGTGTTCTTCGGAACCACTAATGCAGAGAATGGCTTTTTGAGAGATATTACAGGAAACCGCAGATTCTGGGCAGTCAGGACTCCCGGGGCAGGCGTCTTAAAGCCATGGGATCTCACGCAGGATGACGTAGATCAGATATGGGCTGAAGCGCTTCACCTTACCAGGCAGGGTGAAGCATTGTTCCTCTCACACGAGTTGGAAGAGTCAGCCAGGATCGAGCAGGCTGCCGCTATGGAACATGACGACAGAGAGGGTCTTGTTACAGACTACCTTGACCTGCCGCTGCCTGTAAACTGGAGCGATCTGTCTCTTTACGACAGGCAGGATTATGTTCAGAGTCATGGATTGCTTTATAGCGGCGGGGACGTCAGAATAAGAGACTATGTATCTAACATAGAGATCTGGTGTGAATGCTTTGGCAAGGATAAGTCTGATTTCCAGCATAAAAACAGCTTTGAGATCAGTGCCATAATGGCGCGTATAGACGGATGGGAGAAGACCGGCAAAACTATGTGGCTCCCGATCTATGGAAAGCAGCGAGTCTACAGGCGGAAAAGTGAGACCAGTTCTTTGAAACAAACTATGGAACGATATATAAAGTAAACACTTATCGAAAAAACCGGAGCAGTCTGCAAACGATCTATAACAAAGATTGTTTCATAGACTGTTCCGGACTTTGTTCCAGAGATTGCTCCATCCTGGCACGCTGAAAGCACCGTGCAATAAGCAAGAGGAATCTATATGCTTCCATTTTAGCCTCTTCTGCATTGAAGAAGCGCTCTTGCAATCGCCACCCTCTGCTGCTGTCCTCCCGATAACTGATTCGGCATGGTAACCCTCCTTTATTATCGTTGAGGATCTATCAGCTTTCTTTTTGCCTTTCCTCCCACAGTTTCTCTGCAACCGGTGTCCAATTATCCGCATATTGTTTTGTCTTTGCGCACAGATGCTCCGCGCTTTCAGGAGACTGTAAGTCTGTTGAATGAGCACCTGCAGCGTTGACCATCTCTGTCAGCTTTCCTGAATTCTCAAGCATCGGGCAAGGCATGAGCATATTGTCATTGAATGGTATGTTATCGTGGTACTGCATAAGCATCGGAGACTGAAGCGCCTCGAGCAGGGTCTTCTCGCGTATGTTGGAGTCTGAATAATGCACAAATACGCAAGGATCGATATCGCCGTTCGCATTGATATGCAGATATCTCTTGCCACCGGCTATACATCCGCTGACAAATTCAGCGTCATTCTGGAAATCCATGGCAAATAATGGTTTTGTCGCGCGATATTCTCGTATTTTTTTGTACATGCCTGTTCTCTGCTCTGGACTTGGAAGAAGCTCCACACTCGCGTCATTGCCGACCGGCATGTAATGGAAGAACCATACGAAGAACGCTCCTTCATCGATCATCAGGTCATAGAATTCTTCCGAAGATATCGACTCATAGTTTTGAGATGTATAGCATGCTGAGACTCCGAATGGAAGTTTCTTCTCCCTAAGCAGTCTCATTGCCTTTATTACATGATCATAAACGCCTTTGCCTCTTCTGCTGTCAGTGGCTCCCTCGAATCCCTCAAGCGAGATGGCAGGAACGAAATTGCCGACTCTGAGCATTTCATCCGCAAACGCCTCATCGATCAGTGTTCCGTTTGTAAATGTCAGGAATACACAATCATCGTGCTTTTCACAGATCCTTATAAGATCGTCTTTTCTCACGAGAGGCTCCCCTCCGGTATAGATGTACATATATACTCCAAGTTCTTTTCCCTGAGTAATGATGTCATCGATCTCTTCGTAGGACAGATTCAGCTTATTGCCATACTCTGCTGCCCAACAGCCTGTACAATGCAGGTTGCATGCACTTGTTGGATCCAGAAGGATCGCCCATGGAATGTTGCAGTTGTATTTTTTTCTGTTCTCTTCAAGAGTAGGCCAGCTTGCCAGATTGGCATTGACGAAGAAATTGATCAAAATCTTTTCGAAAACACTTCTGTCGATATCGGTCAGCATTCTGCGGATCATTTTATTGTAGGGATCGTCCTCGTTCTCAATGATCTTTCTGACTGTCGCTCTCTGCTGTACAAATTCTCCTCTGGAAAACTTATCTGCCCAACCTATTGCTGTCAGCATACCTTTCTGCGGATCTTCATATAACTGATCGATGATCTTGCCAAGTCCGTATTTTGCTATTGCTGTTTTAATACTCATACTTCCTCCTTGACGGGTTTTGCTCTTACACCTATAATGGGATAACATTTGTACAGTCGCTGACATTATGCAACATACAGGGTTATTTGACAATTGCAATACGAACAACAATTGTCAAACCATTACAAAAAGGGGGAATAATGTAATGACCGTTAAACAGACAGAGTTGGAAAAAAGAAACCTTGCCAGACCGTCCAACCAGCAAGCGAAACTCATCACTAAAGCTTGCTTTCAGTCGGCTTTGATCCAGTTTATCTGAGTTGACAAGAAAGGCCGGTGTCTCAAGGACAGCATTCTATTCACATTATCAGACGGTCGACGATGTCCTTTCTGAGATAATAGATGAAGAGCTGACAGAGCTTAACAATTCTGTATGGGAGGCGATCAACCGGGAAGAGGATTGTTTCCCTCTTATCCAGAAGATAAAGGACAACTATGATATGTATTCTCTTCTTATGAAAACCAATATTGAGAATACTGCCTTTTTTAAGCTGTTAAAAGAACATATCCTTCATTAGACAGAAAGACTTATTATATGTTGGTCTCCGCGATCGGATCACTCCGAAACATCATACTCGAATGGTTTACAAATAGCTGCGATGAATCCGTAGAGGTGATATCGTCCATTTGTAACAGTTCAACCAGAGCAGCCAGAGAAGAGATAATATCACATCTTATAGATAGGTAGCTGGATCGGCGTTTGCGTATACTAAATGGGGCACTCAACGTAAGTTGTGTGCCCCGTGTTGTGTTCGTTCTTACTGTACACGCCTGATAGGTTGAAGTTCATTTCTGATTTGTACATTCTTACGGTCGCACCAATTTGTTGGTGTGTATCTCTCCCCAGAAACCTTTACCTTGTCCGAGAAGTTAAAGTAGATGTTCAGATGCTTTGTCTTAACGCCATCAGTTTCTTCTGTCTCAAACACATCTATTCTCTTGATAAATTCGTTGACCATTCTGGGTGTTATCGTTTTGAAATCAGCATGCGACAGGGGGCGTTCCGGGAAACCGGAGCGTCCTTTTTTTATCCCGAAGGGCGCACTTACTCACCACCTGCAAAGCAGGCGGTGGTATTCCTCCCTTCGGTCGGGCCGTGCGCTCTTCACAAAGCATCCGCCGGATGCTTCTCCAGAGGGGGCAGACAATGCCGCAGCGTATCTCTGCCGTCATTGTCTGTGCGGTTGGCAGACGGCCTCTGAATCCGGACGGCACTTGGCAGTATAAGACGGAAAAGGAATATCTCTGTTTCCGGAACAACGAGGAATGCGGCTTTACCGCCGCCGAGTTTAAGGAGTCGCAGGCAGACGGCTGGGAGAAGCAGTACCCGTACAAGGTCGGCAGGAAGAAGGAATATATGGTCCCTTCCGAAGCCGAGGCAAAAGGATACCAACGTGCCTCCAAATACCCTAAAAGCACTAAATACGGCCGTCAGAACCCCATCTCCGAGCGCTGGAACAGTGAGGAACAGCTTGTCCTCTGGCGGGAGGCCTGGGCCAATGCGGTCAACCATTCTCTGGAACGGTACGGTTTTGACGAGCGTGTGGATCACCGGAGCTTTGCTGAGCAGGGGCGTGATGAACAGCCGACGATCCATGAGGGCGTTGCAGCCCGTGCGCTGGAGAAGAAGGGAATCGTCTCTGATCGCTGTGAGCTGAACCGGCAGATCAGGCGGGACAATGCCCTGCTGCGTGAGATCAAAGCGCAGGTCAAAAAGCTGCTGGATGCTGTCAAGAACACGATCCCGGCGCTTGCGGAGGCCATGGAGTCCGTGCGGGAAAAGATGATCATTTTCAAATACCAGCTCGGATATATCCTGACCGGCAAACGCAGGCTGACAAAAAGCCTTGACGTGATGAAGCCGGAGCTGGAACGTTATACCCGGATCGCCGGATAGATCAAGGAAAAGAGCAAAGCACGGAACACGCTGCTTGCAGAGAAAAAGAAAATTCCGGCACTCAACATCATCAAACACAGAGATCTTTCCCGCCGCATTGCGGAGCTGACAGAAGAACTGGAAGAACTCCGCTCTGAAAAGAAGCAGCTTCTTGCCATGCTGGATTATGTGGAGGATACCACACTTTCCGCTGTGAAAATGGACGTTTCCGCAATGGAAGCCAATCTCGCCAAACTGGAGCAGCAGGAGCAGAAATATACTGCCGAGCTGGATGCTGCCCTTGCGGAATACAGTGAGCTGAAAGCCCAGGCAGCGGATTTCGATTCCGATGAGCTTGCTATGGCGCAGCTTGAGATCCGGTCGCAGAAAGAAGCTTCTGCTGAAAGCAAGATCCAGGCCGCCTATGGAGACAAGTATGATTTTTGAACCATGATCGGCGCGAAACGGGATGTGGCGGAGATGCTGGGTGAAGAAGAACCCCGATCCATCATGGAACGCCTGAGACGCAAAGAACAGGAGAAGGAACGGATCAATCAGGCACAGAAGCCGGAAAAAAAGAAGCAAAAAGATCGTGGATGGGAGCGGTAATTGCCGCTCCCATCCTCTTGAAAAGCTTCGGATATCTTCAAGTTAAGGCAAAGAGGCAATAAGGTCTCTTGCCCAGGTATTTCAAAACCAATTATGGGAGGAATTGTTCATGAATACGCAGTCCTTTTTCGAGCAGAACGGCGGAACGTATACGCAGGTTGGTGATGTTTCTTGAGGGGCTCGTCATCGTTCTTTCTCCTTCCGCGAATCATCCATATAGCAGTCGGCCATTCTTTGTATCCGTTCCATCCGGTTCTCCAGCTCGGCGCTCATCACGGCACATTCAAACAGCTC
>CADBKM010000031.1 GCA_902795265.1 uncultured Eubacteriales bacterium | reverse complement strand
CATGTTCCTTATACCTTGTGAGGATCACCGGTGTCTTGTCAAGTGATATGCACTCATGTATATCAGTCATTATCATCTGATTTCTGTCGGCACTTTTGCATATGAGTGCAAAAGCCTGATTTATATTGTTCCTGCTCTCGAATGTATCGATCGTTCTGGTGTAACGCGGGAAAACATAATGACCGATTCCCTGAGCCGCTGCCCGTTCTTTCGCAGTGTAGCTGTGACGCATCGGCCCTATGAGCATAGGGATCACTTTATCCATATCATCGCTTCTCTTTAGCGTGGCTGATACCCCATATACGTATCTTGCGTTTATTTTCTGCAAAACCTCTGCTGCTGTATTTGCGGCAGCGTGATGGCATTCATCCATGATGACCATTCCGTACGAATTTATCATCTCGTTGAATTCACCTTTGGCATAAACAGATCCGATCATTGCAATATCAACTATACCCGTCAAGGCTTTCTTGGATCCATGCAGAACGCCTATTACGCTGTCACGCCTCTTAACTCTTCCTGTCTGCAGAACGCCTATTACGCTGTCACGCCTCTTAACTCTTCCTGTCTTGGTTGTATATTCCGGTGGTTCCTCATCAATATCCAGAAATCTACCAAGCTCCTCTACCCACTGTTCCAAAAGATCTTTGCTCTGAAGCAGAATCAGGCAATTTACCTTTCTCTCAGCTATCAGATAACTGCAAACAACCGTCTTACCAAAGGCTGTCGCCGCGCTTAAAATGCCATTATCATATTCGAGCATCTTCTGAGCAGCAAGGTCCTGCTGTTGCTTAAGTGTTCCCTTGAACTGAACTCTAATCGGCCTGCCTTTTTCCCTGCTGTCAGTAATATCATATGGGATGTTTGCTTTGCTGCATTCTTTGGTCAGTTCTTCCAGAAGTCCGCGGGGGATCCTGATGTATCCGTCAATATCCTTTCCCAAATATACTGCACTGAAGTTGTAGTAATTTGAGAATCCAAGTTGTTTTCTCCTCTGGAATATTGGATTATCAAAAGCAGACATCCTTCTTATAAGGTTTTGCAGCCTAGGCATCAGATTCAGGGCATCCACATATATTCCGTCAGCCAGAACTATGTGTAATGAACCAATAACATCACTTCGGGTAAACTGCTCGCTCTTTCTCCATGGCTTAAGGCGTTCAGCAGAAGATAACGCAGGTTGCTCCAGAGAGGAAGTGGCTGTCTCCCTCTGCCATCTGATCATCATAGTTTCCATTTCGCGCTGAGATATCTTAGGCGTATGGTTAACAAGGATATCCCACTGATCAGGATACGCATTCCAGTTTTTGTCAACGAAAGCACTGTTTCCATCATTTAGCGCCCTGCCTTGTAGCGGCAAGGCTATAAGATTACCAAGTCTGCTTGCAGCATCCTGGGACGGATACATTCGATCATAGTAGTGAAATGACTTCATATTTATCATTGCTGCGCCTCTGTCAAGCAGCATGAATCCGAAGTTCCTCGCAAGAGATGCCTGAACAGGCTTTTCGAAAAATATCCACACATGTGCACCTCTTCCGGATCTTGATCTCTCCACTAAAGGAGTCACTCCGTTTTTCTCACACATGTACCTCAAAGCATCTACTTCCTCATGCCATTCATCATCATCATTGGCAAAGTCAGTACTCTCGGCTCCTTTGGCATGGTTATCAAAATCGAATACCAGAAATCTGCATGTGCCATCAGGAAAAAGCGGATAGATGCCTATGACATCCGTGCCATCTTCTTTATAGCCTATCAGATGATTCATTATTGTTTCCGCACTTAGTGATATCCATTGACAGAATTCACATTCATCGCAAAACATTTTCTCCCCGTGCTGCTTGGGGCAGACATAATTATTCCATCTGTTTGCACATTGCGGGAAGTAGCCTCCTTTTCTGCCTCTTCTCGCAAATACATCCCACCTTCCATGGAACATGCGGTAGAAATCCCGCGCAAGATCTATCGTAATAAACGGACGGATTATTCTGGCACCCTGATCCGGGTCATAGTCTTCTATCTCCTCGATTCCATCAGAAAAATGATTTTGCTCGCTGAAAGCAATCCCCGCTGTCTTAAGCTGGTCCTTAAGATTTCTGTTTTCTTCCTGCAGGTCTCTAATTATTTTTCTGAGGGAGTCCAGATCATAAGCTTCTACATTCATGAGTTATTCTCCATATCTCAGTACTTTCAGCAACTTACTTGTACAATCCACTCGTTTCATCATCGTCAAGACTATAATACCATATCATTACAAGTCTACTTATCCATTGCACATAATAAGGAGGAAAAGTAATATGCGTAAGTACACACAGGAAGAAAAGCAATCCGTTATTGCCAGATATGCAGTCAGCAAAGAACCTGTATCAGATATCCTTAACGATACCGGGATTCCCAGAAGCACCTTCTATGTATGGCTAGAGACTGAGCGTGAGGCCTCTGCTAACGACGCCTCATATTTCAGCGCTGTTAACTTTCATCGGCTAAGGCATCATGCTGAGCACATGGAGAAAGTCATTTCCTGTCTGAAAGAAACAACTTGCACGCCGAACGCACCACTTAAGGAAAAACTCGCAGAGATGGAGCGTCTATATAGTAAGTATTCAGTTCATGTCCTTTGTGACGCCATGAATGTTCCAAGAGGAACGCTATACAATCATATACGAAGACGAAAAGGCGATAACGCCTGGTTTGTTCGAAGGCGCGAGGAGCTGAAGCCTCTCATTCAGGAAGTATACGATGAGAGCGAACAACGTTTTGGATACGATTCTATTGCTGCAGTTCTCAGATCTCGCGGCATCAAGGTCAGTAATAGGGCTGTTCAGTATACGCAATGATTCCAAACTATTTTATGAAAAGAACAATAAAGGTCATAAGAATAGAGTAAGACGTCAGTTCAACCCTGATGCCCCAAATCAGGTCTGGGTCAGCGATGTTACCTATTACAAGCTTAAGGGAAGACATTACTATATTTGCGTTATCCTGGATCTGTACTCCAGAATGGTAATTGCTTGTAAAGTTAGCAAGCGGAACAGTTCAGCACTTGTGAAGATGGCTATCAAGGAAGCTTATGAGAATCGTCATCCGGGCGAAGGCCTTATTCTTCACAACGACAGGGGCATGAATTATCAAAGCGAAGCAGTAAAATCATATATTGCCAGCCTGCATATTCTCCATTCCTTTTCTGCTCCTCATTCTCCTCACGATAACGCAGTTATGGAATCTTTCTTCTCAACTCTAAAGCGCGAAGAACTTTAGAGAAAGGATTACCGGTCTGAGCGCGAATTCCTTGAAGCTCTATCAAAATATGTGTCGTTCTATAACAATGAGCGGCCAATAAAGATGTTCCAATACAGGACTCCGGCTAAAAGAGAATCTGAATACTTCAGTAAAAACAGGCCTTCAGAGTAATACGGCATCGGACATCTGAGTTCGAAGATGTTTCTTTTTCCACAGATTAGCAATATTTTTTGAACAAATTGTATTTCAGTCCGATACAGAAAACTCCTGTGTCTTTTTGATTGCAATATAAAGCACCTACCACTCGGACTTTTGTGTCCGAATAGGGTAGGTGCTTTCAGTCCAACATCGTTTTTCTGGAAGCCAGCATTTTCAGCCGGTTCTCCAGCTCGGATGCAGAAAGTCACTACTCATCATCCCACGAAGCTTTCCTGTTCAATCTTTATCCCTGTTTCCAGCATTTTGTCAAACAGGTCCTTTTGTCCGCAGAAAAAAGGATCTTCCTCCATTGTGTTCAGATTCATCCTGTCATGCTCAGTGATTGGTTTTCCCGAGTACCGAAACTGATCGAATGTTGCTATATCCATTTTATATGTTTCGAAAGGTATCCCGGTTCCCTCGCAAAGCGATTTCCAGATCATGAAGCCACCGCAGTCAATGTCTCCGGAATGCATGAAACATGCATCCGGATACGCTTCCGCAAGTTTTTTCAGAAATTCCCTTTTCTTTCTCCCCGCATATCCTCCGATGTAGACAACCAGTGCATTCATTCCATTAACAACAGCATTCTGCTGATAATATGATGTCAGATTCTCTATGGTCAGGATGCACTCAGGCGTTATTTCAGGATCAGGCTCCAGCAATTCAAGATCGCGCACCGTGATCCCTATGCCGGTTTCAAGAGCAGGCAGCCCGATGGCAGCAGCTGCATGTCTGCCGCTTTCATCAGCATGATCACCACCCCCGGTATTACTGACGCGAAAGCCTGCGCAGCCTTTCAAATAGATCCATACGGGATTCCTGTATATCCCGTATAGTTCCATTATCTCATCAGTGCTGAGAACCTCGTCACTGTCATCGGTATCATTGCTGACACCGAACTTTCTTATCACAGCTGCCGCTCTGTCGAGTTCCTTCTCTGCGATCTTGGAATCATTGAAAACCGTTGTTGAGAACTGTCTCAGATAAACTTCCTGTTCATTAGTCAATATCGCAAGCAGTAATCTGCAAAGTCTCTCCAGGCCGTCAGGATCTTCAATATCAGCCAAAGGTCTGATTCTGTCTCCGCATGCCAGACTGTCCATCAGCCAGTCCAGAAAAGAATCCAGCACACTTATGCCCTCAGCGTACTTCTCACATCCGGCAGCGTCACTGATCTCAGCAGCTTTCTGTTTATATCGGATACATATCGCATACAGCTCTTCTTCCCTCTTCCACCTTGGAGTGCGTCTCAGATACCTGTAACAGGCTTCTGCATTATCTGTTTCCAGTCCTGCTTTCTCAAGAATGTGGTCCCGGGCACCGCCCTTCCAGTACAGCCTGATCAGGCCTTTATGCTCCAGATCCCTCAGCTGTTCATGCAGTGTCTCATATGCACCGGAAGCTGTGTCAAAATAATCGGGAAAACTTCTCCGGTCTATATGGCAGAATACTCCACGACGATGCGCAGCTGTGTTTGCAGCCTGCGGCATTTTATCTCCCTTGCAGGCATCATCAGATTTACGGGCTGTGTAATGCTCAGCAGCATACCCGGCACTTTTTTCGTAGCTGTCAAGCAGCTTATTAAGGACTATATTATCGTATCTCTTCATATTCTATTCTCGGATCTGCCACATTGCTCTTATGCCTTCAGCCTGTCGAATTCCTCTACATAGCTCATATCTCCATCCGCGAGCACCAGCAGTACGCTTTCGACCGAAGGCGCTATGTACTGTATCTTCTCCGGCGGAGCGGCAATGATTGTCTGCAGATTGGATCCTGTCATAAATGACAGGACTCCCGACATGCGGCTATCATCCATATTATTGAATGCTTCATCCATCATAACGAGCCCTATGGAGTCTCCACCTATGCCGCTGCGGTAAAGCTGCATAAACGATGCTGCGATCGTGATATAGAATGGAGTCTGAGTCTCGCCCCCGCTCTTTTCACGACTGACCTTGGAATAAAACATATAGCTTCCATCATCAAATGTGATGCGGATGTCGTAATCCATATATGTACGATAGTCTGTATATTCTTCAAGTGTCTTTTCACTGCTTTCATCATCCAGAGCCAACTTCTCGAACAGCTCATCGATGGCCTCCCTGTGTGTCTCATTGAATGAGCTGTTGAACAGGCTCTCACCGCCCAGGATATTGAAATCGTCCATGATCATATCGTAAAACTTCCTGAGATGTTTTCTCGGCTCGTGCCTGAATTCATATCTTTCATTGCTGAAATGTATGTCGGCGAGCGCCCTGTTAAGGCTTTTGAATTCATTCTGTGCCTGTTTGATGTTCTCCTGAAGACGCGCCAGGAACTGTTCGCGGAATTCCTGCTCTGCCTTCTCCCGGGCACTTCTCACCTTCTCCTCGTATTCGAGCAGCTGCGAGTTCTTCAGTTTGTCATATTCGGCGTTGAATTCAGGGAAGCCCTCCATCGAATCTGCAGCTCCGAAGTCATGTGCGGATTTGTATCTGCTCATCGCCTCTGCCATCATCCTTTCAGCCTTCTCCCGTCTGGTGTGGTTGCCCTTCCTCGCGGATTCATAATTCTGGCGATACTTCTCATAGTCATGTTCCGAAGTCTGCTTTATATAGTCTTTTTCACAGTCGGCAGCATCATCTCCGAGCCGGTTATACAGTTCAGTCACGATTTCCTTCTGCCTTATCTGCTTATAAAACAATCTGTCCATCTGTTCTTCAGTATTACGTATCACATTTTCAAGATTTCCAATATTTCTGCTGGTCTCCTTCAGTCTGCTGCTCAGCTCACTCTTCTCGCTTTCCAGAGCTTCGAGCCTGTCCTGCTTCTGGATCATCGTCCTGCTTGCTTTGATCTCCGCAAGCTCTCTGTCGCAGTTTTCCATCTCTGTCTCATGGCCGCGCATGGCTTCCAGTGAAGCAAGATTATACCTGACCTCTCTGTCAATATCAGCATTCAGGCACTTCGTCATCCTGTCAAGATGAGCCTGCTCGCTCCTGTGGTTCTCAATGCTGATCTCGAGTTTTCTCTTCTCTTCCCTTGCCTGCTCGAGCTGCACCGCAACGGCTCCGGCTCCGATATAAGGCTTTTCGTATATCTTCGGAGAGATCGCAGAAGCGACATGATTCTGATACCTCATGCACTGCCGGGTAATCGCGACCGGATACTGCTTTAGCTCCTGATAGCTTCCGGCACAGTGAACTTTGCCAAGCACCATATTGGCATAGCGTCTGGCCCAGATATTCTTCGATGTCACGCATTCCGCGAGACTTCCTTCCGGCGCTTCATCGTACTCCGAAAGCTTTGCTGTGTTGACAAGACCTACTCCGTAGATTTTCTTCTGCTGCCTTAATCTGTCATAGACACTGAGCGCCAGATCGAAGTCCTCCGGTTCCGTGATCAGGTAGAATCTCTGCGTATTCAGATAGCCCTCGACCGCATTGCGCCACGCAGGCTTTGTGATCTCCAGCAGTTCGCATAATATCCTGACTTCTCCGGTCCTGCCGACATTCCTCAGCTGCTCTCTGATTCCCGACTGCAGCATTTCCACCTCAGGGCGATAGACCAGCTTTTTGTCTTCAAGCATCCGGATGCGGCTGTTCAGATCTTTGAGATCGTTCTCCAGAGTTCCGATGCTCAGGCTGCATTCAGCGAGTCTGCGGTTATAGGTATCATAGTGCTCTTTCTTATAATCCTGTACCGCCTGAAGTCCGATATGTACTATTGTCAGATCAACCAGAGCTGATAAGCCCTTAAGTGCCTTGACATAATCCGCAAGCATACGGAGCACCTCTCCGTCGGCATGAGTATCAGCTTCGTATTTCAGTTCTGCAATAAGCGATTCTGCACCTGAAGCAGCTTCGCTTGCAGCATCATAGAGTTCGCTGACTCTTAGCTTATCAGCTTCCAGCATATCCTCGAGATTGCGCCTGCGCTTCTCAAGCTCCAGCTTGGCCTGGAATTTCTCATCGTTCTCAAGCTCAAGACGCAGCTGTATAATACTCTCTTGTTTACTTGCAAGGAGTTTATCAAGTTTAGCCTCCTCGCTCTTCAGCTGTCTGATGCTACCCTTCGCCTGCCTGATCGTGTTCTTTGCACCATCATAATCTTCAATCAGAATATCCTGCTCGACCCTCGCCAGATAGTACTCGTGACGGCCGTCTATACGTACGTAATTATCCACCTCGGCTTTCCGGGCAAGTATCTCCTCGAGTTCCTCTATCCTGCGGCGCACATCCCTGAGCATTCGTTCAAACTCCTGGAAGGTGCGGACATTCTCCCGGAGAGCATCTATATTGACTTTCTTTTCATCAAGCACATATGTATACACGAATTCCTTGATGTTGTGTATAGGTCTGAACGCCAGAGCTTTTGGTATCAGAGAGCAGAATTTCTTTTCATCCAGCCTTCCGAACCTGTTGGCTATCATTTTGCGCGCACCGGTCCTGGTTTTATCTTCCCTGATGCCCTTGTTGGTCGACAAGAACTGGGATATGCTCTTGACCTTATTCCCGGAGAAAAACAGATCGTCATCAAGCTCCCTGTTCTCTGCGATATACCATCTTACTGCGGGCTCTTTTTCTTCATTTGAGGAATCCATCACAGCTCCGGTAATGAAATACTGGCTTTTCTCTTCGTCAAAAAATTCAAGCGCGATATGCGCAGAGATATTGCCGCTTCTCTCGTATGGTCTGTCTTCCTTGCCGGTCTTGCATCTTACATAGCTTCCCAGAGTACGGTCGCCTTTTTCATGCGCCGCCTTGTTGAAATTCGCAGTGGTACAGGTCAGAACGAACTGTATAGCGTCCAGAATCGTGGATTTACCTGCACCGTTCTCACCGGACAGGAGGACTGACTCGGCAAATTCTATTGTCTCATTCTCAAATCTGTGCCAGTTGATCAGTCTGACACGCGTCATGGATTTCATTACAGCTCCTCCTCCATAAGCTCGGCGTCGGCTTCATATATCTCAGTATCATCACCTTCACAGGTATTGTTGTCCTCACCCTCTGTGATCTTCCCGTCTTTACGGTATCTCTCCAGAAGCTCGCTCACCCGTTTAATGTCATCAACTCTAACAGCCATCATGATGGAGTCATAGATCAGCACCCTGGATTCTTCACGGATATTGTTCCCGTCCAGCAATTCAACGAGGCTGTATCTCCTGAATTTTTTCAGGGCATTCCCCATCACGGTCTTGCCGATCTGCTCGCTTCGTATCTGCATCGACAGGTATTTCTCCTGGATATCGCCCATATTGACCACTACATCTGTCAGAGACAGCTCGCGCTTTTTCTCATCGAACAATATGCGCAGTATCAGCAGGATGATCGACTCATGCATTGTAAGCTGCAGATGGTTGTAATTTTCACGGTTCAGCAGCTGGATCACGCCGTATTCCTCGTTGATATCTATCTGATAGCTGAGCACATCAAGATATCTCTCAAACACGCTGCGGTGTCTCAGAATGAAATAGTAATCACTCTTTGTCTGTTCTTTCCTGCGAAGAATGAAACCCGTGCTCATCAGACGGTTCATGATCTTCCTGAATTCATCCTGATCCTTCTGGATCATACCCTCGAAGAGATCCATTTTTTACTACCTCCTGCGTATTATGAAATCGCGGAACCTGAAGCCGTCTTTCTCGATTATCCTTCCCGGCTCCACGGTATAGCCCATCAGCTTGCGACTTCCATACAGTCTTATATATATCAGCTTAATGAATGTATCGCCTTCACCGAGAGGCAGTTCCGACGCGAGGAGCGCATCGTCCGCGCCAAGCAGCTCCATTACATACTCGTTTATTCTCGGCGCACTGAGAACGTTTTTGATTCTTTCTTCAAACTCCGCTCTGCGCCTGCGTCTTTCAGCCTCACTTACCCGATGAGACTCCATATCCTGCGGTATGAATTCGCTCCTGCCCTGTCTCGGTGCATACAGAGAATCCATATCCAGATAATCCCACGAGAACAGCCGGATCAGACTATCCGTCTCTGCAAGCTCATATACCGTATTGTAATCGGTATACCCATCCTCGTTGAAAGCATCGTTAAGCGTGCAGATGATGCTTTTCAGTTGCCCGCGGATATCATCCGCTGATGACAGAAGGAATCTCGCTCTTCCCACCGCGGCTTTCTGATATCTGGAATTCTTGTCATTGATCTGCTCGAGGATGTCATCCATCTGCCGGAATGCTTCGATCACATTATGCAGCATATTAAGCGCTGTCTGTTTTGCTTCTTCTTCGGACTGTTCCATCATTTCCGCCAGCTCCCTAGCCGCGGAATTCAGGTATCTGCCGTTCTGCGAGTTCGCTTCGAGATTGCTGATTATTTCAGGTCTGAACTTCGACACATTATCAGAGGTCATCAGCCTGTGGTAAGCCTTATCGACCACATTCGTATAATAATCGTTGAGAAGCGCATCGAGAATCTCCGATACCGTGCTGTGCTTTGTCAGATCATCGATGTATTTCTTGATATTCGCATTGAGGCTCTTGAGACCGGTGATAAGTAAATCAGTATTCTCAACGATCTGCGTTAGAGCCAGACCCGGATTTCCTTTGGCTCGGGACAGATTGTAGATCGTATAGATGTAGCCCTGATACTCCGTGGTCTTTGCCGTCTCTATCTGCTTCAGTGTGCGGATGATCTGTACAGCATAATCCCTGAAATTTACTCTTTGGACATAGCTGTAATCCACTTCTGTATATATCCATCCGCAGCTTTCTAGCCGGCGCAGCATCTGATTTGCTTTGTCTCTGCTCGATGAACCCGGCTGCTCTCCCTGCTGCATATCGCTGAGGTCACGGATATCCGCCGCGAAATCGAATTCAAAATAAAAATCCAAATCATCGACAAGAACATCTCTCTCCACACCAAAAGAAAGCTGTCTGCTTGTGATTGCAAACAGCCTCTTTATACACTCCCAGTACACCGTTCTCCCTGGTGACGAAAGCGGGCTGAAGAAATTGTCAGGCACTATATCATAAAGCATAATAATAACTACCTGCTTTGCTATACGGTTCTCTGCTGCGGATCTGTTATTTCCCAGCTGCCATTGCGATTTGCACCTACGCGTCTGATCAGGCCTGCCTCTGTCAGTTTCTTTATTGCTCTGTCAACAGTTGCAACTGACATTTCTATCATTTCAGCATATTCCTTTTTCGTATGCCTTTCTCCGGTTGATATCATT
The DNA here is from genome assembly GCA_902795265.1 of uncultured Eubacteriales bacterium. Taxonomy (GTDB): domain Bacteria; phylum Bacillota; class Clostridia; order Peptostreptococcales; family Anaerovoracaceae; genus Crickella. The sequence continues at coordinate 14,202 of CADBKM010000031.1, read as the reverse complement.
TGGTAAAGTTTTTTCTCAATTGATGAAAGCTTTCTTTCGTGTTCAGTGGTTATCGTCTCACTTATCGCATCATTTATCGCATCATATGGTTTTCTTAAAAACTCAAATGTAAAACCGAATGAATTATTACTGTATCTATAATCAATATCCCTGCATAGACGGAAAACTCTCTCGAAACCGGTTCCGAAAGCATCAATCGTGTGATTATAATACAGTACTGAAGCAATTATTGGGTTTCGGATCATAGACCCCTGTTCTCCCGAAGCAAACATTTCCGGTGTTGTCCCCGGAACCATTGGTCCAGGATTATAAATATGCACTCTGGTTGGTGTTATGTAGATCTCATTTGACGATGAATCATTTACACGCATATGTGCAAAGCTATTAACAACAATTTCACGTATCGCCTCTACAGGAATCTCCGGGATTTCAACTCTTTTGGCGCCAACGATTTCCGCCTTCCAATGGATATTGTTCTGAATATACTTTAGTGCTTCATTTATGCATTCAAATATATTGCCCTGATAAGTCTTCATATCCACAAAAGAAAGCCTTTCATCAGTAGGATATATCGCAAGCTTCAGCGTTAAAGGCTTCTGATTGCTGAACAGGTAATATCCGGCATTATTTAATTCGTCTGCAACAACCAGGTTTAATTTCTCCAAGGTAGTTTTTGCGTCTCTGTAAATAAACCCTATTCGTCCGGATTCATTTCCTCCATTTACATATTCAATAAGCAGATCCTCATCAACAGAATCAATTCCACAGCCGCTGCTCTTCTTCTCCCACTTTGAATAGTCGTAATTCTTGTTCAGAAGAAATGATTCAAGATCGGCAGTAGACATTATCAGATCCTCGTCATCAGATCTTATATAGTATCGATTATATGCAGAGTAAGGAGTATCTTCGCCTCTGCATACAACCTTTATCACTTCTTTGTCATCCATCGTTATCGTTTCAATTGACGGAACTATATTCGGCTTTATATTATCCTTGATGGCAACCGAAACATCTCGGGTTGTTTTTTCTCCGATCTGCTGTCCGCAAACAGAGCCATCATTACGTATTCCGAAATAAAGCTCGCCGTAGCCGTTTTTATTAAGCATTGATGCAATCGAAATAACGCCCGGCTTTAATTCACTTGTTGACTTTTTAAACTCGATCCGCTCTGTTTCCTTCATAATCAGGTCCTCAAATCATCTATCATTTATCACATCATTATCGTATCATTTATCACATCATTATTCAATCATTTCAGCTATTTTACTGTTGTGGGTTCGCTTCCCTAACATCCCACCGTTTTTCTCCAACAGCATGGGTCTTTATGTACCTGAGTGGACTTTTGCCGGAGCCCGCAGTTGCAACAAAGCAAGTGAATCTGAGCAAAATAAAGGACTCCGTGGGTATACCTCGGAGCCCGAATTATGGAGCGGATGAACAGATTCCTTGTCTCTAAACACTAGTAATTGCAGCACTCACAAAGTCAATGTTCATGTTTTCTTCAGCTTTTTCTGATTTCCTCCAATGGGTTTTATCTAGATTCCTTCCCGCTCTCTTCATCAATTGATTCACATAACAGCGATGTGTATTTGCAAAGGTTACCCCTATTATTCCGCTTCCATCGTTTCGTGAAAATCTTCAAGAGATTCTCTCAGTTCTTCCACGCCGATCTGACCGGGAGCCGATGCTTTGGACGCAGTGCCAAATGTCATGGCCGAGCCAAACGCTTCAGCTGCGATCCTGCTGACCGTCCCCTTCTCCGACATGGATATAGCGATGACCGGGCGGTCCGCATGTTCATTAACCATTTCCTCCGCAGCTTCCATCAGCACTTTCACATCGCCGATGCCCTGAGGCATCACGGCTATCTTCAGAACGTCTGCTGATGTCTTCTGCATCTCCTTGAGGTCTTTCAGTATCTCATCCTTTGTAGGGGTCTTTTCGAAATCGTGGTGTGATGCTACGACTATTACTCCGAACGAGTGGGCCGCTTCGATGATAGTTTCAGCATCATCCTGCCTCAGGACTTCCACATCTGCCATATCGACAAGCCCGCTTTCACATGCTTTTACTATAAGGTCGGCATAAACGGTTCTTCCGACTTCCGCTTCGCCCCCTTCATCCTTTGTTCTGAGGGTAAACAGCAGCGGTATCTCGCCAAGGATATCCCTTAGTCCTGCCAGAACATTCCTTATGCTGTCATGCTCGCAGTAATTCTCAAATCTGTCTGCGCGAAACTCGACTACGTCCGGCTCAAGACTTGCTACATGCTTCGCCTCGCTCAGGATCTCCTCTTCTGTCCTTTCGAATATGGGGACGCATATCTTCGGGATCCCTTCACCTATTATTACATTTCTTACTTTGACCGTTTTCACTCTTTCTCGCCCTTTACCGCTGCAGATCACATGTATTCCTCTGCAGCCTTATAATTTCCGAAAATGTTCAGTTCAGTGCAATCGTACTCGAGCCTCCTTAGAGCCTCCGCCACGTCGGGGTCTTTGAGGTTGCCGGCAAAATCCAGATAGAAGCAATACTCGAATACCCTGCCGAAGATAGGCCTGCTCTCAAGTTTGAGCACGTTGATGTTTTTCGAGGCGAATATCCCGAGGGCGTTGAAAAGAGCTCCCGGAGTATGCGATGTCACCATCCTGAGGCTGATCTTATTGGCGTCCTTTGGCCGTTCATCCCTTGCCGTAACGCAGAGGAATCTTGTCATGTTGACGTTGTTGTCCTGGACGTTAGGAAGCAGGATCTCCATGCCGTAAGTCTCTGCCGCAAGTTCGCTTGCGAGCGCGGCCTTGGTAGGATCTTTGGTGTCCCTAATGTAGCTGACGCTCAGCGCAGTATCCTCGTGGGCATGAGGAGTCATGTTCGGGTATTCTTTGAACAGTTCCTGACACTGCGAAAGCGCTTCCGGGTGGCTGTATACTTCCCTGATATCCTCTATCTTTGAGCCCGGATTTGCGATCAGACATTCCCTGATCGGGACCACTGTCTCTCCCACCGCGTGTATACGGTAACTCTGTAAGTGGTCATATGTTCTCGCGATTATGCCTGTAGTCGTGTTCTCCACAGGTATGACAGCATAGTCTACGACCCCATTCTCAACATCTCCGAGCAGCGAGATGAAGTCGCTGTATCCTCTGTCCTCATATTCCTTATCTCCGAAGAGATTCCTTACAGCGGTCTCGCTGAATGCTCCGCTTACGCCCTGGTATCCTATAATCATCACAATATCTCCGCTATCTCATAGATCATCTTCTCAGTCTTTTCCCATCCGAGACAGGCGTCCGTTATGCTCTTGCCGTATACGCCGCCGCCTATAGGCTGATTGCCGTCCTCGATATAGCTCTCGACCATGAAACCTCTTACGAGATCATTTATGTCTTCGTTGTATTTGCACGAGAGAAGGACATCCTTCATGATCCTCGGCTGCTGCATCGGATCCTTGCCGCTGTTGGCGTGGTTGCAGTCGATTATGACGCCCGGATTGACCAGATCGCTCTTTGCATAGAGCTCAGAGAGATGCAGAAGCGTTTCGTAATGGTAGTTCGGGTATGAGACTCCCTGCGTATTTACATAGCCTCTCAGTATAGCGTGCGCGTATGGATTGCCGTGCGAATGGCCTTCCCAGCCCCTGTATATAAAGTCGTGCTCGCTTTGGGCTGCTGTGATCGCATTCATCATGACCGAAAGGTCTCCGCTCGTAGGGTTCTTCATGCCTACCGGGCAATCAGCGCCGCTCGCTGTCATCCTGTGCTGTTGATCCTCGACGCTTCTCGCTCCAATCGCTACATAGCCGAGAAGATCATCTATATACTTGTAGTTCTCAGGGTACAAAAGCTCATCTGCGCACACCGAGCATGCCACTTTCACGGCTCTCATATGCATCTCGCGCGTAAACATGATGCCCTTGAAAAGATCGGGGCTCTCATCAGGATCAGGCTGATGCACGAATCCCTTGTACCCCTGACCGGTAGTCCTTGGCTTATTGGTATAAACGCGAGGGACTATCATTATCTTTTCGCTGACTTTTTCCTGCACCTCCGCAAGTCTGGAGATGTAGTCAAGCACGCTGTCCCCGTTATCGGCAGAGCACGGCCCTATGATCAGAACGAGCTTGTCACTCTTATGCGAGAATATGTCCTTAAGCTCTTCAGTCTTTCGCTTCACTATCTCTTTCTCCGCGGCGGTCAGCGGGAACATCTCCTTGACCTCAGATGGCAGAGGAAGTTTACGTACAAAGTCCATATTCATCAGGTTATTGCTCCTTTCTGATCTCTATGCCGAGACCCTCAAGTTTGTCAAAATAATCCGGGAAGCTTTTGCTGACAGCTTCGGCGCCTTCGATGCTTCCCCCTGTCCTTGCGCAGATGGCCGCCAGCGCCATAACGATGCGGTGATCATTGTGTCCTGACAGCATTTGACTCGGCGCCTTCACTCCGCATCCTACTGTTATCGAATCCTCAGACATCTTGACATCAACACCGCATTTAGCGAGTTCTTCCCGCATAACGTTGCCTCTGTCAGATTCTTTGAATCTCAGCCTTCGCGTACCGAGCAGGGTCGCACCGTGGTTAAGGGCCGCATATGCCATAAGCACCGGCCCAAGGTCAGGGCAATCGGCGATATCCAGTTCAGCCCTGCCTTCGTCAAGCTGACCAAAGTATTCGCGGCATACCCTATCGCCCTGTAAGCTATCCGGGTCCACTCCGGTCACTTCAAGCCCGAGAGCTAATAGGTTGGCCGCGTTAGACCAGTCTCCCTCGATGGTCGTGTCGTTAGCTTTATACCTCTGTGATCCCGGAACAGCCAGATCCGTCTCATTCTTCCATCCGACCTCAATGCCGAAATCATTGAGTGCCTTTATGGTCATATCTATGTATGGCCTGCTTTCGATTTTTCCTTCAAGTCTGATCAGGCCGTCCTCTTTACAGAGCGGGAGCGTGAATAATAGGCCACTCACAAACTGGCTGCTTATATCTCCCGGCATACCGAAGTCTCCGCCGGTCAATCTTCCCTTCACTCGTATCGAGGATCCGGATCTGTCAAGGTCTATACCTTCAGACCTGAATATATCCTCATAGATCGTCAGAGGCCTTTCCATAAGTCTCCTGCTTCCGGTCAGTGCTGCAGGATCATCTGAGAGCGCGCATAGCGGCAACATGAATCTCAAAGTGCTTCCGCTTTCTCTGCAATGAAGTGACGCTTCCCCTCTTGACGCGGGATCCGTCCCTTTCACCTCAGCGCGCATGGCCTCAGTATCATAGTTTATCTCAGCGCCCAGCGCCCTGAGGCAGTCTATAGTCGCGAGTATGTCTTCGGAAGCTGCTATATTATCGATAACGCTTTTGCCTTCTGCCAGTCCCGCGCATATAAGTGCCCTGTGAGCCATGCTCTTTGAAGGCGGCGCTTTCACTGTGCCGGTGATATGGCCTTGTGGGTTTATCGTTACTTTCATTTCAGCGTCTCCCACAATTTCTTCGCCGAATCCTTCTTTGCGCCGCCGGTCTTTACGACTATATCCGCTGTATTCTTGTATATCTCATAGCGCTCCTTATAGAGCCTTTCGAGTTTTTCCCTATCGTCTGAAAGCGGCCTGCTGTCTGTTGCCTTGAGTTGGTCAAGAGGCCTGTCGATGAACACGATAACTCCGTTTAGGCGAAGCGCACTTATGTTTTCTTCGCGAAGTATGGCTCCGCCTCCTGTAGAGATCACAAGTCCGCTCTTCACCGAGAATCGTTTTATGACCTCGCTTTCGAGATCGCGGAAGTGCTGCTCGCCGTGGTTTGCAAAGATCTCCTTAATGGATGTGCCTGCTTCCTTTGAGATGATTACATCTGTCTCGACCATTTCCCTGCCAAGCTTTTCTGCAAGCATCTTGCCAAGCGTGGATTTGCCGCTTCCCGGCATACCTGTCAGTACGATATTGCGCTTCTCCTTAAGCAGATCTGCATATATTCTTTCTGTTATATCTTGAGACTCACTTGCCTCACTACCGATAAACAGACTCGATGCTAAAACTGCCTGTCCTACAAGCATATAGAGCCCGTTTTCGGCGCGTATCCCTTTTGATCTCGCGTCCTGTATCAGACGTGTATTCAGCGGGTTGTATACCACATCAAGCACGCCTTCGGGACGATCAAAACGGCTGATGTCAAAAGGCATGCTGTTTGTATCGGGGTACATCCCGGCAGGCGTCGTATTGATCAGAAGAGCCGCGTCGCCGCAGACCCTGTAAGCCTCTTCATAAGTGACGGCCCCGTTTCTGCCGCTTCGGCTCGCTCGCACCACTTCTGACGCTCCAAGGCTCTTGCAAACAGCCGCTGCTGTGCGGCTCGTCCCGCCCGAACCTGCTATGAACGCCTTTTTTCCCTTAAGATCGATCCCCATCCTTTCGATCAGCATCTTCATGCCACCGCAGTCCGTGTTGTATCCGGCAAGCTTGCCATCTTTATTGACTACGGTATTTACCGCTCCGGCTTCGCGGGCCAGATCACTTATCTCATCAAGATATCCCATCACGGCCTGTTTATAGGGGATCGTCACATTGAGCCCGTCAAAATCGCCGGACAGAATAAAGCCCTCCAGCTCGTCAGGAGCCAGTTCGATAAGGTCATATTCATAATCACCCAGCTTCTGATGGATCTCCTTTGAAAAACTGTGCCCCAGTTTCTCGCCTATCAGTCCGCATTTCATATCCTGTTTCCTTATCCTTTACTATGCCAGCCAGTCTGTTCCGTATCTCAGCGCCAGCTGATCGATGAGCGCCAAAGCAGCAACCGAATCAACTACAGCCCTGGCCCTGTGAATTATGGCAGGATCATGTCTTCCGCCCGTCTCTATCTTAGCGTCTTCTTTTTTGACAAAATCGACAGTCTCCTGAGCGATGTGTATCGAAGGAGTCGGCTTTACCGCGCAGCGGAACAGGATCGGCATGCCATTTGAGATGCCTCCGTTGATCCCTCCATTGTTATTGGTCTTGGATACGACTCTGCCGCTTTCCATGCGGAACGCATCATTGTACTCGCTGCCTCTTGCGTCAACAAGATCAAAGCCACCGCCAAACTGCACCCCCTTTATCCCCGGGATCGAGAATAAAGCGTGTGACAGCACACCCTCAAGAGTGTCAAACCACGGCTCCCCAACGCCGGCAGGCAATCCGGTCACAGCTGTTTCAAGAACGCCGCCTATGCTGTCTCCGTCTGCGGCAGCTTCTTTTATCACTTCCTGCATCGTCTCTGCCTTTTGTTCATCGAGCACCGCAAAGCGCTTGCCGTTAAGAGCCTTGATCTCGGATACCAGTTCAGCCTCATCTGTGCTGAACTCACTGTCACTTATACCTCCGAGGCGCGATATATGAGTCCCTATCTCTATGCCTTTAGCAGAAAGCGCAGAAAGGCATATCGCTCCGGCAGCTACCAGCGCAGCCGTTACTCTGCCTGAGAAATGTCCTCCGCCTCTGTAGTCCTCGTGGCCATGGTATTTGACGTAAGCGGTGTAGTCCGCGTGGCCCGGTCTGGCAAGAGGTCTGTCTGCCTCATAATCCTTGCTGTTCTGCGATGTATTCGGGATCAATATGCAGACCGGTGTCCCTGTCGTCTTGCCCTCGAACACTCCGCTGACGATCTGAAAATCATCCTTCTCTCGACGAGGTGTTGAGATGCTGCCGTATGGCTTTCTGAGTTCAAGGCGCGTTCTGATAAAGTCCTCATCTATCTTGATGCCGGGAGCAAGCCCATCGACCACTGCTCCCACAGCAGCTCCGTGGCTCTCTCCAAATATAGTTACCGCAACACTTGTGCCAAATGTATTCTTCATATCTACCCTCTATATATGACAAATACTGTTTATCCTGATCCTGAGATCCTCAGGCCCCATCTCTATTATCTCCGCCTTGCCGGGCTCAGGGACATATACTGTCTTTATTATTCCGCCGGCTGCTTTTTTGTCGTGTGTCACAGCCTCGAACACTGCCTCAGGATCGCACTCAGCCTGTACCGGAAGTCCCGCGCTTTCAAGCACAGGGACAAGTCTTTCTCTGACTTCCGGCGAGCACATCGGTATCATGCCTGTAGCCACGCACTCACCATGAAGTAATCCTGTCACGCTCTCGATGCCATGCCCTATGGTGTGACCAAAGTTGAGTATCCTCCTGAGTCCGCTTTCGCGCTCATCTTCCTCAACGACTTTTTTCTTTACCTGAAGCGCCTCTTCAATAATGCGCCCCATATCGAGCCCGCCTGCAATGTTTTCTTCTATGTAACTGAAAAGATCTGCATCAGCTATAAGCCCTGATTTGATTATCTCGGCCAGTCCGGCAGCTCGTTGCCTTGCGCTCAAAGTCTCTAATGTGTCTGTATCTATCAGCACGCCGCTCGGCTGATGGAAAGCGCCAACGATATTTTTGACTCCACCGAGATCGACTGCTGTCTTTCCTCCGATAGAGCTGTCTGCCTGCGAGAGCAAAGTCGTAGGTACATTGTAAAAATCGATGCCCCTCATATAAGTCGCAGCAGCAAATCCGGCAAGATCACCCGGCATACCGCCTCCAACCGCAACCGCGCAATCGCCCCTCGTAAAACTGTGATTCAGCATCACAGTCAGAAGTTTCTCCAAGTTTTTCATGCTCTTGGATTCTTCACCCTGATGCAGAGTCACAAGGACCGGTTCTTTACATTGGGCGACGATCTTCTCAGCATACTTCCCCGGCACTCCATCGTCGGTCACGACCAGGCATTTTCTGCCGAGATCGAACAGTTCAGATGCTCTGTTCAGGCAGCCGGCTTCGACGGTCACGTCATATTCTTTTCCGCCCGGTGATATGGTCAGTACCATAGCTTACCTCCCTGTGCTGAAGGTGTCATCGGTCAGACGACCTGCGATCTTGACTGAAAGACAAGCCGCGCTCAGGCCTCTGACTATTCTCTCCTCGCTGTCTGCGCTGCTCTTTCCTTCGAGCTCAACGTAGAAATAGTAATTCCAAGGAACATCCTTGATCGGTCTGGATCTGAGGCCATGCATATTGTAGCCATAAGCGCTGATGACGTTTATAGCCTTGGCCAGACCGCCTACTTCGTCCTTCACGGTAAACATCACCATAAGGAACTCTGTCTCCTTTGTGGTATCAGGTTCGCTTGCAGCTCTTGAGAGCACAACGTATCTGGTAGTACTTCCTTCGGTCTCGACGGCCCTTACGCTGTTGACGTGGAGAGTCCCTTCGTACAGCAGGTCATAAACCTTACCGACATCTCCTCTGTCACTGTTTTCAAGAGGCAATACAGCGATCTCGCACTCACCTTCTTCGACAGCTTTATACGCGTCAGCATAGCTTTCATAAGTCACGATATCCTCACTAGGGAATATTTTCTCAGCCGCCTGCTTATCCTCGGAATATTTCCCTTCGGAGCAGGCTATCTTGATACCGTTTATGAGGCTGTGTTGCCAGTTCTTGCTTATGTTCATGGTACTCTGCAGGAAACTGACGTAAAACGGTTTGACGTCCTCGCTTTTGATCTCTCCGGACATGTTCTCGATAAGGCTCTGTTCTCTCTCCTTGTCCTCAACAGGGATGCCGCGAGCGCGCTTGTATTCAGCGACATCTCTGACCGCGTCCATTCTCTGCTCGAACAGTTTTGCCATCTCAGAGTCTATCCTGTTGATAGTTTCCCTTGCATCTTTCAGTTCCATAGTTCACCTCTTTTTGACTTCTAAAAAACCGGCTGCGTCCTTTAGAACACAGCCGGCTTGGATAACCTAATCATATGATCTAAGGACAGTAAAATCAGAAGGCCTTAAAGTAGCCTCCAAAATAGCCCTTAAACCCAAATACGTTAACTGTCCCTGTCTTTTTCAAAATATCCTCCGTTGACGGATACTTCCGATAATTTAATGCCTGAAATTTAGCACTATACAGGCTTAAAGTCAAGCAAATTGAACACTTATCAATACTTGATCAGCCTAATTTTTCTTTTCTGCGGGATCCCTCTTCGAGAAGTTCTCTAAGCTCGTCCACATTCTCTTCACTGATAGCCTTTCGGTACTTGCTCATATTGTCTATCAGGGAGTCGATCTCAGCCAGAAGACAATCCTTGTTACTGATGAAGATCTCGGACCACATCGGAGCGTTCAGATAAGCCACGCGAGTCATGTCTCTGTAAGTTCCTCCGGCGAATCCGCCCTGTCTTTCTGCCGAAGGGCTCTTTATGTATGAACTGGCAATGACGTGCGAGAGCTGTGATGTAAAGGCGATCATGCTGTCGTGATCCTCAGCGGTAGTAATGGAGAATCGCCCAAACCCGAGCGGAGCAAGCAGTTCTTTGATCCTTGCGTACAGTTCTATATCGTCATATCTCGGAGGGACTATAACCATTGGGCAGCCGACGAACATATCATCCTTTGAATACTTGTATCCCTTGTCTTTGGTGCCTCCCATTGGATGGCCGCCCACAAATGTGAACCCGTATTCCTCCGCCAGCTTGAAGCAGGCTTCGCACACGTTGCGTTTTGTTCCGCAGGCATCCATCACCAAAGGCTTTTCTCCGAAGTACGGAGCCATATTCTTCACCCATTCTATCGAAGCCTCAGGGTAGAGGCATACGAAGATCAGATCACACTCCGATACGTTTTTCTCATTAAGCTCAGCGTCTACATCACCGCTTATGAGAGCAAAGCCAAGCGTGCTTGCTGTTCTGTTCCACGCGTATACGGTGTGCCCCGCCACATGATAGCCCTTCGCGATCGAGCCTCCTATAAGCCCGAGTCCTACAACACCTACTGTCATTATTTCATAGCCTCTCTTAGTTTACGCACTTCCTGAGCCAAAGTTCCGAAGGCCTCCGTCGAAATGGCCTGACCACCGTTACGTCTGGCGCTTCCCGGGTCATTATGAACGTCTATCATCAAGCCGTCTGCCCCTGCCGCGCATGCAGCCAGTGAAAGTGGCCTTACGAGACGGCTCAGTCCTGTGCTGCGACTTACATCCGCTATAACAGGGAGATGCGTCATCTCCTTGAGCAGAGGGATCGCGGATATATCAAACGTGGCTTTAGTCTCATTTGTGAATGTACGAAGTCCTCTCTCACAGAGGATGATATCTTTATTTCCGCCCGCCATGATGTATTCGGCAGACATCAGGAGTTCTTCCAACGTAGCCGAGACGGATCTTTTGAGAATGATAGTCTTGCCCGATTCCGCGGCAGCCGCGAGAAGCGGATAGTTGCACATATTGCGCTCACCGATGATGAGGATATCCAGATCCTTATAATTCGGGATGTCTTCTACCGAAATGAGCTCCTTGCCGGCAGGCATGCCTACATCTTGCTTCGCTTTCTTCAGATGCTCCAGCTCGGCAAGATTCTTTTTCTGAAGATTGTGTCTCGCCGTCTTAGAGCTTATCGACCCGCCGGTAAGTATGTCGGTGCCCGACTCTTTAACAGAGGCAGCCACCTGCAGGAGCTGTTCTTCGCTCTCTATAGAAGAAGGCCCCGCGATAAAGGCAAAGTTGCCTCCGCCTATAGACGCTCCTCCAACAGTAACGATTGTGTCATCAGGCTGAAATTTGCGGTTGCAGCGCTTGAAAGGCTCTGTGACCCTGCGAGTAGCCTGCACTATGTCGAGGCTCTCGATCATGTCGGTGTCGAGGCTTAGCACATCGCCGATGAGGCCGAGTATAGTCTGATACTCTCCCTTCGACACGTCGACGCCCAGGCCCTGCGACTTGAACCAATTGATCAGCTGATCGCGCTTTTCATCCGTAACATTGTGTCTGAGTATTACTATCATAGATCTTCCCTGCTTCTTAGTTTTTGGTTGAACGCAATAAGTATACCACTCAATAGTAGAGCATAAAATATGAATAATCACAAAAATAACATTTTTCTTATTGACATGCCCCAAATATAGTGCTACATTACGACTAAATTAAATACCAAACAAACCTATGAATGAGAGTGAGTAGGTTCCGATGCTTACATATGAGCGAGCCGCGGATGGTGAGAGCGCGGCATGCGGAGGCGGATCCGAATGGACTGAGTATGGGAGACGGAGAGAAAACTTCGTTAACAAATGATGCGTATGTTGGTACGCAGTGAGTGGGCAGAGGCGACTCTGTCAAGCCGGGTGGCACCGCAGGAGATATTTATACTCCTGTCCCAGCAGTATTTCTGGGACAGGAGTTTTTTATTTAACCGACTGCCGGAAAAAGGTTGCGAAAGTAGAGCCATCGGGAGAACAGTGTTCAAAAAGGAGGAACAGGAAAATGGCTAAAGATGTTACAACGATCCCTTACAAGACATATCTGACTGAAGAAGAGATGCCAAAGCAGTGGTACAACGTTCGCGCGGATATGAAGAAAAAGCCTGCTCCGCTGGTCAATCCCGGCACTCTTAAGCCTATGACAGCAGAAGAACTCGAAGGCGTATTCTGCAGCGAGCTCGTGCAGCAGGAACTTGATGATACAACTCCATATATCGATATACCTGAAGAGATCAGAAGTTTCTATCGCATGTACAGACCTTCTCCGCTTGTAAGAGCATATTGCCTGGAGAAGAAGCTAGATACACCTGCAAAGATCTATTACAAATACGAGGGCAACAACACCAGCGGAAGCCACAAACTCAATTCTGCTGCCACTCAGGCATACTACGCCAAGAACCAGGGCCTCAAGGGTGTCACTACAGAGACAGGCGCCGGGCAATGGGGAACAGCCCTCTCGATGGCTTGCTCTTATTTCGGACTCGACTGTAAGGTGTTCATGGTAAAAACATCATATGAGCAGAAACCGTTCCGCCGCGAAGTAATGAGGACATACGGAGCAGAAGTCACTGCATCGCCTTCGGATACTACCGAAGTAGGACGCAAACTGCTCGAGGAATTCCCGGGCACCGGAGGAAGCCTTGGCTGCGCGATATCAGAGGCCGTCGAAGCGGCTGTTACCAGAGAAGGATACAGATACGTTCTCGGAAGCGTTCTTAACCAGGTGCTGCTCCACCAGAGCGTCATCGGACTTGAAACACACAAAGCGTTCGAAAAGATCGGCGTAACTCCTGACATCATCATCGGATGCGCCGGCGGCGGCTCCAATCTCGGAGGACTGATCGCGCCGTTCATGGGTGAAAAGCTCAGGGGAGAAAAGGATTACCGGATCGTCGCTGTAGAGCCGGCTTCATGCCCAAGCTTTACAAGAGGCAAATATCTCTACGATTTCTGCGACACCGGCAAGGTGTGCCCTCTCGCCAAGATGTACACACTCGGCAACGGATTCATGCCATCGCCTATCCACGCCGGCGGACTCAGATTCCACGGAATGAGCCCTGCCCTTTCGGAACTGTATGATCAGGGCCTTATGGAAGCAGTATCTTATGAGCAGACCGAAGTATTCGAAGCAGCAGAAATGTTCGCCAGAGTCGAGGGCATACTCCCGGCTCCTGAGAGCAGCCACGCCATAAAGGCAGCCATTGATGAGGCTCTGAAGTGCAAGGAGACGGGCGAAGAAAAGAACATCGTCTTCGGTCTCACCGGCACGGGATACTTCGACCTTGTAGCTTATCAGCAGTTCAATGACGGCACTATGACGGATTATATCCCTACGGACGAAGACCTCGAAGCGGGCCTCGCGTTCGTACCGCCACAGCCAGAGGAATAAGCCATTAAATCAGCTTCTCCAAACGAAGACCGCCGCCAAATGGCAGCGGTCTTTGTATTGTTTTGCTTTATCTCTATTCCGGAAGATCATTTTTTGAGAAGCCCCATCACAGCGTCTCCATGATGCACTTCATCGTTCATCACTTCTTCGACTTCAGGGAAATCAGCTACAACGTTCCTGTATTTCTCGGCAGCGTCATACTCACCTTTGGCAATGATAGGATATGTCTTTTCTTTGCCCAGCATCTTATAGCTGATTTATTTCGAAGTCGTAAAGATCCTGTGGGTTCGATTCCCTAGTCTCTTTAAGGGAATCGAAGTTGATCCTTACCCCTTGAAAAACAGGCATTCTTAAAAATGAGCGAAATATAACTTCGCTTCTGTAGACCCGCACGGGACATCCCACCATTTTTACCCCAACGGCATGGACCAGTATAGACTTTTATGGACTTCGGTGGACTTTCCTCGAAACTCTCAAATACAGCAAAATCAAGGAATCTAAGCAAAATAAAGGACTCCGTGGGTATGTCTCGGAGCCCGATTTATGGAGCGGGTGAA
>CADBKM010000030.1 GCA_902795265.1 uncultured Eubacteriales bacterium | reverse complement strand
GTATGTCATGAAGAACAAGCTTACGACAGGCAGCATATCCAAGGATGATTATGATGAGTGGAGATATAAATATCCTATGCTCAGAGAGGATGCGGGAAGCAAAGAAGGCTATTATTACAACCAGAATTCCGGTGTTCAGCCACCAGCAATGGAAGTACGAGATAACACCGCCATTTACAGCGAAAGTGATGTCGTAAAAATCCTGCAGTTTTACAAAGACCAATTAATGGAAAAAACAAACGACAAATAGGTGCGATCCGTATCCCGGAAGGAGTTTTATGAGTAATACAGCAAAACCTGCTAGTGATAACAAGCTTCAAGAACCAACGGTAGTTGCTATTGTTGATGAGAAATCACTAAGAGATAAAATCTATATTGTGCGAGGAGTTCAGGTCATGCTTGATTTTGAACTTGCTGAGCTCTATGGATATGAGACTAAGTCTTTCAACCAGCAGGTGCGAAGGAACGTTGATAAATTCCCGGAGGATTTCAGATTCCAGATTACAAGAGAAGAACTGGATAACCTGGTGAGGTCACAAAAAGTTACCTCACGAAACAATGTTTTCAAGGGGCAATCAGGTGGCTCACGGTACTTGCCATGGTGTTATACAGAGTCCGGAGTATATATGCTCATGACCATATTAAAAAGCGATGTTGCAGTAGCACAAAGCATCGCTTTGATTCGCACCTTCCGTGCTATGAAGGAATATATAATTGAAAGCCAGCCATTACTTAGTGGTGATGCATATGCATATCTGCTTCAGCAGATGAATGAAACTAACAAAGAATTGGATGAAGTCAAATCAAACATGTTGACCAAGTCCGACCTTCCGAAATTTATGAAGCTATTCGATCAAGGCATACAGAATGAAGAAATTCTTATCCTTGATGGTCAGCCTTTCAAGGCAGATGTCGCATATCAGAAGATATATCGAAGTGCAAAGAAATCCATCATCATAGTCGATGATTACATCGGAGTAAAGACATTACAGCACCTTGTACATGCCAGGCCAGGCGTAAAACTGACAATTATAAGTGACAATAAGCTCCGACTCTTAAAACTCTCGGAATATAATGATTTCCTGAAGGAATATCCTTCAAAAGTTGTTGACTTTATCAAGACGCAGGATAGAACTCATGACAGATACATCATTCTCGATAATGGCACTGCCGAGATGAAAGTCTACCATTGCGGAGCCAGCAGTAAGGACGCGGGAAAGCGGATAACTACAATATCAAAGCTCTCGGAAGTAACGGAATATCAAGGAATGATAGCATCCCTCCTGAGTAACAATAAGCTGATACTGAAGTAAACGTATGCCCACTGGAAGTCTTGAATATCTCCCATTTTACTGACGTCAGTAGAATGGGAGAAGTGATATTATCAAAGCACTAAACCACAGAAAGGATCACATGAAAAACGCAGTAATATACGCAAGATACAGTTCAGATAAGCAGAATGAGATGTCCATCGAGGGACAGATTGAGGAATGCCAGCGCTATGCGGCTTCCAATGATCTTCTTATCGTTCAGGAATATATCGACCGGGCGCAGAGTGCGAAGACCGACAGGCGACCGGAATTTTTGCGTATGATCGCTGACAGCGAATTTGGTAACTTTGAAGTCATACTTGTATACCAGCTGGATCGCTTTGCTCGCAACAAGAATGATTCCGGTTACTACAAGAAGATACTTGCCGACAACGGAGTAAGAGTTATATCTGCCAAAGAGAACATTGCCTCAGATAGCTCCGGCATCATCACAGAGGGTATGCTTGAGACTATCAGCCAGTGGTTCAGTGCTCAGCTTTCCGAAAAAGTAACTCGTGGAATGCTCCAGAGAGCAGCGCAATGTAAATACAACGGCAGCACTGTCCCATTGGGATATGCCGTCGATGAAAATGACCACTTTATTCTGGATGAGCAAAGAGCTCCGATAGTGCTCGAGATATATGAGCGTGTAGCTTCAGGTGAAACAATAAAATCTGTAATGGATGATCTCAATGACAGAGGCATCAAAACCCAGCTTGGGAATCAGTTTAAACGAGGCTCATTATCCACTGTCCTTCATAACGAAATGTACAAAGGAATTTACATTTACAAAGATGTACGCATCCCGGACGGTGTCCCTCGTATAATCAGCGATGAACTCTTTGAAGAAGTACAGGAAATCACACGAAAACGCAAGCACGGACATAGGCCGGCGATTGAGGACTATCTTCTTTCCGGGAAGTTGTTCTGCGGACATTGCAAAGATCCTATGGATGGTGTCTCGGGTACCTCAGGTACCGGAAAGACTTATAGGTACTATAAGTGCCTGAACTCTCCTAAGAAATGTGACAAGAAGAATGTCAGAAAGGATTTCATAGAGCCGCTTGTTCTTGAAGCCTGTCGAGATCTCATATCTGAGGAAATGATAGATAACATCATAAAGGCTGTTGAAGAACAAAACCATATGGATCAGGAAAGCCCCACAACAATCAGCTTGCGCGAAAAGATCAAGTCTATTGAAGATAAAATAGAAGTCTTGCTGGATCAGCTCGAAGAGGGTGTGAATTCCACAAGAATAGTAAACAGACTGAAGCAACGAGAGGATGAGCTCGAAGAACTAAAGAAGCAGCTGAAGAAAGAACAAGCAAAGCAGAGGGTTATAGAACCCGACCTGGTTCGCATTTTCATGAGGTCAATAAAAATTTGGAGCCGTGACGATCTTGAGTATCAGAAACTACTGGTTAACACACTCATAGACCGTATTTATCTATATGATGATCACTTTAGCATATTTCTGAACCATTCAGGCCGGAAAGGCAGAGTCTCGAATAGTGAGGCTGCCGATATAGAACGCTATTTTGACAAAAGTCCGAACGATAGTTCTATTACACTCGATTCAGGGACACCACAAAAAGACAGACCTTGCGTCTGTCTTTTTTTCTTGTGTCTCCTGCAGGCTATCCATAATCATTGCGTACACAGTTTTCAGCCCTGCTCTATGCTACTTGCCGTTATACAAAAGGCAAAGCATCGTCAGATCATCGAATTGATCCGAGCCGTTCATGAACTTGTCAACAGCTCTTTTAACCGCGTTGATCAGTCCTTTCGGGGTCTCCGCTGAGCTCTTATTGAGCACGTTTATCATTCTGTCAGTTCCGAACATGCTTTGCTCTGCGTTTGTAGCCTCAGGAATGCCGTCTGTATATACGAATATCATGTCGCCTTTCTTCAGGCTGATCGTGTATTCACTGTATTTCGAGCCTGCCATTCCTCCCAGAACAAATCCGTGCCTGTCTTTGAGCAGGATGAACTTGCCGTCTGTGTTGACTGCCGGGTACTCATGCCCTGCATTTGCACAGACGAGTGTTCCGCTTGATATCTCGAGTATCCCCGCCCATGCAGTAACGAACATCCCGGTGCTGTTATCCGTGCAGAGCGCTTCGTTCGTCTTCTTCATGATCTCAGCCACACTCAGCCCGAGTTTTGCGTAGTTCTGGATTATCGTCTTTGAGATCATCATGAACAGCGCTGCAGGAACACCCTTCCCTGCTACATCAGCTATGATGAGTCCGAGGTGATCCTCATCGATCAGGAAGAAGTCATAGAAATCTCCGCCTACTTCCTTGGCCGGATCCATGCGCGCATATACGTCAAACTCGGTCCTGCTCGGAAACGCAGGGAATATCGACGGAAGCATGGCCTCCTGTATCTGAGAAGCCATATTCAATTCGGTTTGTGTAGCGGCAAGTTTGCTGCTCCTGTCATTGAATATGATGCAGTACATCAGTATCAGCGACAGCAAAACCGATGCGTACTGGGTCGCGTATGCAAAAGCTCCGCCCGTTGCGATAAACTGCATTATAGGGATCAGAATGAACGACATCGCAGCCCATTTCTGTCTGCGGGCAGCTGTGCACTTTATTATCAGAGCCGTAGTCACCACCGATACGATTATAAGGTAGATGTCTTCGAGCCACGGTAATCCGGTCCTGTAGTACAGTCTATCCGGATCCACGCTGAAGCTGAGCGGATAAAACACATTCGTCAGCACTATCAGTATGGAAACGATCAGCAGTATCGAGAACCCCCGGTCAGCCCATCTTTCAAGCGCTCCCTCAAAGCGGAGAGTATCTCTTACATATATGAAGAAATAGTAGATCATGGCAAGGTTTAGCACTTTGCTTACGATGCAGCACCCGAAATACAGCAGGCGCCACTCCGATGTGCCCTGAACGATCCACATCACCTCATTGATAACAAATGACAGGCTGTTCATTATTACCAGCAGCTTGAAGCTTCTTGTGGATTCCTCGACCTGTGCCATACAGCCGTAGAAAAGAACAATACAAATAAAAGCTCCAAACATATCTATGCCGATATGGAACATGGTCATCGGTTCACGACCCGCTTCATAGGCAGGAATTCCGATTATTGCGCCGGCGACAGCCAGAGCAATGGCAATGCCCAGCCCTATCATTGAAGTCTTTTTCTCTAGCTTTAGCATTATCTTCTCCCGGTATTCCGCTCTGATAAAGACCGGATAAGTAATCTTAAATATTATAGTATCACAGTTGGATTCACCTGTGTAACATGCCCGGTTACGTGCTTATTTCACCTTAAGGGCATCGAGACGGTCGTGCAGATCCTGATATATCTGCCTGACCTCGAAGATATCTTCAGAGTAGATGCCGCCTATAAAACCGTAGTGATCCATATCAAACTCAGGCAGTATGTTCCACACACCCGGTTCTGCCGCGCCTGTGCCGGAGTATTCGACGTGTTCATCATACACGCGGTTTCCGTCAGCATCGAGGTGATACGGGCAGTATGCCGAAACAACATTGACCGTTCCGTCGTTCGGCTGCCACTCTTCATCAAGTTTCTGCACCGGGACCTCTGTAGTTTCCTTAGCCTTGCCGTAACCGTCTGAGTAACTGCCTGACGTTTTGCCTGAATATGCACCGATCACAGTGGCCTGGTCTTTCAGGTAGCGGCACATTTTGTCAGTAGGAACGCTGACGCCGCTGCCGTCAGTCTCTGTGCGGCATCCGTAATAGCTGAAGTAATATACATCAGGCTGAAGCTCTATCTCAGCATTCATGGCGCAGGCTCTGTCGACCTGCATGTCATTTACTGCGCTGTCATAGTGTTCGTAGAAACCCGTCTCAGCAATGGCTGCATCAACACTCTCACGGGTATTATGATCTTCAGCAGATATACCGAAGTGTTCAAGATGAGCATCGTAGTTACTTGACTGGCTGAAACTGTTTCCCGTAGCTTCACCGTTTTCAAGCACTGCGTTGACCAGCGTAGCTCCGTTCGACGGCGAAGCTATGGTAGTCAGCGAGAACACCCTGCCGCTGTGGCCTCCCGTAAACAGCGGACTGGTCTCATCACCTGTAGCCGCAACTTCTTCAGGCGCCCCGTCTGCCAGCAGATCGAGAAGTACTCTGGCGGTATTGCCGCCGAAGCTGTGTCCGACCAGATTTACCGGATGATCATCGTCCCACTCGAAATCCGGAATAAGCGCCCTACCTGTATAATCTTCTCCGAAGCGTTCATGTCCGCACTTCTCACTGTGAGCCGCTCCGTAATCTACCCTTGTTCCTGTGATCTCAGCGTATATCTCGCAGGCTCTGTCCCACGCACTCGAATGAGGTCCGACGGACGGCATGTAAATATCCTGATCCCACCTGTCAAACATGAGCCTGAAGTCGGTAAGAGTGAGGCCCCAGTAAGGAGTCTCCTCATATCTTTCATCATACTGCCCCCAACCGCTGTATCCGTGAATCATCACGGTCGGGATCTCCGTGCCTGTATGCGGCCGCATGAAAAACCACGCGCCTGCAGCGATAAGGCAAATCAGCACGGCTGCGATTCCTATACCTATTTTTTTATTCATGGCAGCAGACCTCCTCTTTAAAAATGATTCCCTGCTTCCGATTATATCACCCTTGTTATTTGCCGAGATATATAGTGATCACGCCAATCAGCACTGCTGCCTGAGCAAGTGTGTTTACCGCCTCCTCGATCCAGTTTGAGCGGGCGCTTTTATCCATGTGCGAACCGAGATACCCCATAATACACATCAGAAGAAAGCCGCATATGAAGAACAATGCGGCAGGCATCGTACTTAACGAGTGCCAAAGTCCCGATAGAGCCGGCGCGCCTCTGATCAGAACTGAAATGATCATCAAAGCAAAGCCTGCAGGCATCAGTACATGAAAAGCGCGTGTCAGTTCCACGCGGTCTTCGCCCCGAAGTACAACGATGGCCTTCCAGACAGCCTTGCTCAGCCCGCCCGCAAAGCAGGCCAGCACACCGGCAAGAAGCACCGGGCTTTCATACATGCGATATATTACGATCCCGCTGATAAAAAACAGAAAAACAGGCAGAAAGTCAAATACTGCCAGTCCCAGGGTATATTCCTTGTATTCTTCTTTAATATCCTTTTTTATATCTGTCCGGTTCATTGTTGCCTGCAGTTAACAGGCAGCGGCCCATGAGGACCGCTGCCGCTGAATTTTTCTTATTGATAATAATACTTAGTTATTTTGTAGGCCATGATATCTGAATCCCAGCATGGTAATGTCATCGAACTGATCGGCCTCCCCGACAAACTCGACCTGGTCAATCCTTACATATTCGAGGAGATCTTTCATAGGCAGATTTTTGCCTTTATTAAGTGCATCCGTCATGCGGTCAGTTCTGTACTGCTCATCATTGACGTTGATCGCTTCAGGGATTCCGTCTGTATATACGTACAGGCAGTCCCCCGGATCGAGGTGAATATCATAGACATCGTATTTGATGTTTTCCATTACTCCCAAAGGTGCGTTATGTTTGTCTTTCAGGAGCTCGAAATCTCCACCGCTGCGCATTATTGCAGGATATTCGTGACCGGCATTCAGGCACTCCATGTCGCCGGTGCTCAGATCCATTATTCCCATCCACACAGTTACGAACATGTTGAGGTCATTGCCGACACAAAGCTCAGCGTTGACCTTTTCGAAGATGTCCTTAAGTCCGTATCCGGATTCCGCAAAGCCTCGGATAGAGGATTTGCTTCTCATCATGAACAGCGCCGCCGGGATGCCTTTGCCTGCTACGTCAGCGATCACCAGGGCCATCTTATTCTGCTCCACAAAGAAGAAGTCGTAGAAATCACCGCCGACCTGCTTTGCAGGATCCATCGAAGCATATATCTCGAAGCCCTTATGATTGAAGGTGAAGTTTTTCGGAAGAGCTGCGTCCTGTATATTATGCGCAAGCTGAAGCTCCTGTTCTATCTGTTTTTCCGCCGCGCTGATATATCCCTTGAGCACGTCTACCGTCAGGTTGATATCATCGGACAGGGATGAAAATTCCGAGGATGTATAAACGTCTACCTTTTCATTCAGATCGCCTTCTGTGATCCTGTTGAGCGACTTGTTGACGCGCAGCAGATTGTCTACCACCATGTTCTGCACCAGCAGAGAGATCAGCACGTAGATGACCGTAAAGAACAATATGTCTGCAAGCATGGTCTCATAAGCCTGAATATCTCTGGATTCGTACACCTCATCTAAAGGCATCTGAGTAAAGATTTTAAGGCCGTCGTTCGTCTCCGTCAAAAAGCAAAGTGATTCGCTGCCGAGAATATTAGCGAAGAAGAACTCTCCGGGCTCACGTTTTTTCATAAGATCGACAGCGTCCTTGCCGAAGTATTTATCATACTGGGTTCCCGCTACCAGATCTCCGTTTTCATCGGTCACCAGGAATGTTCCCTCCCATCCTACAGAATGAGAGTATTTGCTGGTATCGCCTCCCCGCTGTCGGATCCACGTGATGGAGTTGCCTATGTCACGTGACGCAGCGGTAAGGTCTATCCTGGCTTCCTGCTGCGCGGAAGCAGAGTGCATTATATAGCTGAATCCGAAACTTATCAGCAGTACAACCGCCGTAACGCCGAACAGCCATGTCTGGAATCTCCGGGATACAGGTATCTCTTTTGCAGGTATTGAAGTCCACGGGATCTGAAGCTCTCCAAGGCTCGCCTTTATTGCGGCCGAGCACAGCATAAGGCCCAGTCCGCTGAATATTATCATCGGAACGGAGCATACCCTTACGACCTCATAAGCCATCCGCATGTCGCTCCTGTGCGTGAGGAATACGACGTACATATGGAACACCTCGATTACAGCGCCCATAAAGAAAGCATATGCGAGCGAAGGCTTCCTGCCTTTGAAAATACATTTATTCAGAAACAGCGCAAAGAAGCCTGCCAGGCCCGTGGATACGCTGCATGCGATACGCGTATATTCGCCTACACCGAAATATGTGCCGACGATGTAGCGCTCGATGCCTCCTATCAGGCCGGCGATCACACCGGCTAACGGGTCAAAGAACAGGCCGGCCGCCATCGGTCCGAGATCTCGCACATTGAGTATCATGCGGTCGTAATCCACACCGAAATGTGTCGAAAAGATCGAAAGAATGCCGTATAAAGCGCCTAATGCGATCTTTTCGCTTGTGCTGAGCTTTCTGTCCCGTACGCTTTTCCACAGCAAAAATGTCACTGCCACATATGACAATGTGATTAGTGACATTTTAATGATCATCCCCAGGGTCCCTCTAAGCATACTCTTGTGTACTTTCTGTTATTCCGGATGTTCCATGATACGGACTTCCTTTATAAAGAAGTCCGTGCCTTCAATGATATCTTTGTCGAAGCTGCCGCATTCAGGGCAAATACCCTTGTTGGCAACTATCGGGAACTCTGTTCCGCAGCTGCGGCAGCGGCCTACTGCGGTGATCTTTTCGATTATGAGTTCGGAGCCCCTCAGGAAATCGTAGTCATCTGATATGACTTCGTACCCGTCCTGGAGGAACTCGGGGATCACCGAAGTGGCCTCACCGACCTCGATCACTATCGCATCGACGTGATCGAGGTCGTTTTCTTTTACTACCTGTTCAACCTTTTGCGCGACTCCGTAAAGCAGCGTTAGTTCATGCATCTGTCACTGCTCCTTTAACGCTTGCCGGCTTCGCCTCTGTTGTTGTCTTCCTTGATGAATTTCTTTACAGCGATCTTCATCTCGCGGTTCCTGCGGTAATTCTCAACGTATTTCTGACGGAAGCGGATCGAGTGGATAGGTTCGTCGAACTTCTTGATCAGATGGATAGCGTCGAACTTACATCTTGTTGTGCAGACACCGCAGCCGATGCATCTGTTCTGATCAACTACTGTAGCTCCGCATCCGAGGCAGCGCGCGGTCTCAGCCTTGAGCTGCTCTTCCGTGAAGGTCAGGCTCTCATTGCGCTTAGTGCCGACCTTGCTCTTGTCGACCTTAGGCACCTGACGCTTGATGTTGTCCCAGCTGATGTGATCGAAATCGAGATCGCTCTTGTCGAGCGCCTTGTATTCTCTTCTGTCTCTTGCGAGAGTCAGGCTGTGGCCAGGCCATACGAAGCGGTTGATCGAGATAGATGCTTCCTTGCCTGCTGCGATGGCGTCGATGCAGAACTTCTGTCCTGTATAGATGTCGCCGCCTGCGAAGATGTCAGGCTCGCTCGTCTGATATGTAAGCGGATCAGCAATAACGAGGCCTCTCTTGTCTGTCTCGACATTGACGCCTGTGAGCAGCTTGCCCCAGTCAGGTCTCTGGCCGATGCAGTACAGTACCATGCCGCACTTAGCCTCTTCGGTGATACTGTCATCGAACTTAGGGTCGAATCTGCCTTCAGCGTTCTTTACGCTTGTGCACTTGCGGAACTTGATGCCGCTTACCTTGCCGGCCTTTGTTGTTACGATCTCTGTCTGTCCCCATCCGTCATGGATAGTGATGCCGTCTTCCTTGCAGTATGCCTGGTCTTCTTCGCCCATCGGCATCTCATCGTATGACTCAAGGCAGTACAGGTCGACTTTCTTTGCGCCGTATCTCTTTGCTGTACGTGCAACGTCAGCTCCGATGCTTCCGCCGCCGATAACAACTACGTTGCCTTTGAGCTCGACATCATTGCCACGGTTGATGTCCTTAAGGAACTCAACACCCGCAACAACTCCCTTAGCGTCATCGCCAGGGATTCCGAGCTTGCCGCAGTTCTGCAGTCCGATGCCGAGGTAGAATGCCTCGAAGCCCTGCTCACGGAGCTCAGGGATAGTGACATCGGTTCCGACCTCTACGCCGCATTTGAACTCAACGCCGAGCGATCTGAGAACGTCGATCTCAGCTTCCACTACGTCTTTCTCGAGTCTGAATGCAGGAATACCATTTACGAGCATTCCGCCCGGTCTCTTTTCTTTCTCAAATACAGTTACCTTGTATCCGCCTGCAGCAAGATAGTAAGCGCAGGAGATGCCCGCAGGGCCCGATCCGATGACCGCGATCTTCTTGTCGTGATCCCAGAGTTTTCTAGGAATGAATCTCTTCGATGCCTCGATCTCCCTGTCTGCGATGAATCTCTTTACTTCATCGATAGCGACAGCCTGGTCGATCTCGCCTCTTGTGCACTCGTTCTCGCAGTTATGCGGGCAGATGCGTCCGCAGACTGCAGGCAGCGGGTTCTCTTTCTTGATGAGCTCAAGGGCTTCCATGTATTTGCCCTGAGCAGCCAGTCTTATATATCCCTGGATTGCGATATGCGCAGGGCATGTGGTCTTGCAAGGCGATGTACCTGTCTCGACCACGTTCTTTCTGTGATCTCTGTAATCTGCGTCGTATCTTTCCGGTCCCCACTCCTGCTCATCAGGAAGCTCTGTCGGGATCTGAACGATAGGAGTCTTTGAGCAGATCTTCTGTCCGAGTTTGAGCGCGTTGTTTGCGCATGTCTCGACGCACTGTCCGCAGGCTACGCACTTTTCTTTGTTGATCTCAGCTACATAATTGCTGCGTACCATGTTCGGTGCTCCGTAGTATGTGGCGCTTCCGATGGCCATGCAGCTCTGC
This sequence comes from uncultured Eubacteriales bacterium, assembly GCA_902795265.1. Classification (GTDB taxonomy): domain Bacteria; phylum Bacillota; class Clostridia; order Peptostreptococcales; family Anaerovoracaceae; genus Crickella. Next base: position 9,834 of record CADBKM010000030.1, on the reverse strand, counting down.
GGCTGGCAGTTGCAGATAGCGAACGAGATGCCGCTCTCGAGAGTAGTGATCTGATGGATGCATCCCATGGCCTCTGTTCTTTCGAGATGCTCATAGACCTGCTCTTTGGTCAGCTTCTCTCCGCGTCCGTGTCTGAGCATGCTTTCCGCAAGGAGTCCCATGTAGATGCACATGCCGTCTTCGAGGTCGCCTGTGCCCTCGCCCATGATGCGGCGTACACGGCGGCACTGGCACGGTACTCTGCAGAAAGCTCCGCCGACTGTAGTCTCGATCAGTGTGCTAAGTCTTTCCATAGTCATTACTTTCGTATCTGCAGGAAGAGCGCTCTCTACAGGAACGACTCTCATGATGCCGACGCCCATCGGCATCGAGGCAGCTACCTGACCGTATGATTCAAACGCGTGTCTCTGGAAAAGATATGAAATTTCCGGATTCGCTTCGTTGTACTCTGCGCTTCTGGCCAGCTGGAACTCGAAGATTCCAGGTGCGAAAGGCACCAGCAGGAACAGCTTCCCGCCCTTTCCTATCTTTACGTCCATGAAGTAAGCCTTTTCTGCGCATCCTTCGAGTACGCGTCTGGCCTTTTCAGGATCCATGCCTGTCTTTTTCGCAAGTGCTTTTGCAGTATACGGCATGACCAGCTTCATGTTGCTCATAAGTTCGAGTTCGTCGTCATTGAGCAGATAGTCGAGCAGCTGATACTCTGCGCATTCAGGAGTGATCTTAAGCTCACCCTTATTCGCCATCTCAGTTGCAAGCCTGATAAGCTTGTCTTTTCTGGTTTCCATTTACTTTCTCCCTCTCATTTTCGCAATTATTCTGAGCTTAACGCACTGTATCTACAGTTATTAAAATTGTATCACATCATACATCAAAAGACGCAGTTTATTTGAAGTTGCAGTACTAAAAACAGCCCCGGAGTTTCCGGAGCTGCGTGTCAGCATGCGCCATTCGGGCGGTCAATAGATTCTTTCTATGCCTTCAGGAGAAATGCCGTTCGCGGCACAGAAACCGTCGAGTTCCCCCGGTGATCTTATCAGCATTATCTCTACAAGCTTTCCGGTCCGGCGGTCTCTGGCGCACAGCACCTGCTCACCGGTGCAGATGCTGCATCTGATAACCGGTACGAAGTCGCCTGCAGGCATCTTCGGATAATCTTTCTTTTTGCTGAACAGTCCCATAGCTCACTTTCTCCGTTCTCTTGATTTTCTCATCTTTCTGCCGTATGTAAGAGCCTGCTTGAGAGCGGATTCCTTCTCAATGCCCGCGAGTCTGAGCTTGTGGGCATATCCGAGTATTTCCGCAAAATCCTCGCCGGGCTCCAGCCCCGCTTCGATAAGATCGCGGCCCATAACATAAGGCTTTGCCATAGTCTCTTTATATAAGCGCAGCCTGTCAAACAGGAATTCCCTGTCTCCCGAAAACTCAACCGTGCCGGAGAAAACAGGTTTGTCCGCCTCGGCAAACCATATGAGATCTTCAGGCGCAGCTGCTGCGTCGAACATCCGGTTTGTGGATTTCAGCACCGGCTTCGAAAATGCCGCAACATTCGGCCGCATATGCAGCGGGACCATGTTGAACACGTAGTCTTTTACCGCCTTTTCGCCGGTGAGCCTTCCGATGAAGCTCTCAACGAGAGGCATCCCTTTTGTCTCGTGCTCGTAGGCGTGGATGCGTCCGTTTTTCACCTCTGTAGTCACTATCTTGCCGAGATCGTGCGTCAGAGCCAGAAGCATGAAGCTGTACGGATCGGACACCTTATCTCTGAACGCTGCCGCCCTGTCGATGACCTCCATGGTGTGTGTCCAGACATCTCCTTCCGGATGGAATACAGGGTCCTGCTCGAGGCCTATCGTCTGTTTGAGTTCAGGGAACCAGATATCGAGCTGATCCATCTCGCGGAGCACTTCGAAGAATATCGACGGCTTCTCCGCTTTCAGAAGAGCCTTTCTGAGCTCTCCTTCTACACGTTCCGCAGACAGAGCCGAAAGATCGATGCCCCTGCAGAGCTCAATCGTGTCGGCTGCTACGCTGAATCCGAAGCGCGCTGCAAACTGAGCGCCCCTGAGCACACGCAGAGGGTCCTCCACGAATGCGTCTGCATCTATATGCCTGATGATACCCGCTTCAAGGTCGCTGCGTCCGCCGAAGTGGTCGATAAGTTCCCCGCTGAGAACATCTTCCATCATGGAGTTTATGGTGAAGTCGCGCCTGCGCGCCGCGGCCTGTGTCCCTATAAACGGGTCAACATCTATCTCAAAGTCTCTGTGCCCGCGGCCTGTCGCGTGTTCGCGGCGCGGCATCGCGATGTCGATGCTTTCGCCTTTGAGTCCGAACACGCCGAAGCTCTTTCCGTAAGTCAGCGGCTCGCCGGCTTTTTTAAGTATTCCGTAAAGCGCATCAGGCTCTATCCCGTGCACTTCAATATCTACGTCTTTGTTATCTATGCCCAGAAGCCTGTCACGCACAAAACCGCCGACAAAGAACACTCTCCCGCCGGCTTCTCTTACATATTCAGCTATCCTTACCGCGATATCTCTGTTTTCCATATCCGCCAATTATCATTATGCCCCGGCGCTGATAAGTATCACTGCGATGAGCCACACAGTGCCCACAGCAGCAAAAGCCTTATTCGCAAACCTGTCGGCGTAAAACAGCCCCAGCCTGAAGCCCTTCTCCGCCGGGTAAAACAGCCTTATGGGTTTTTTGTTGAGAAGATCGAGCACCTGATGCGATAAAAACGCAATGACAAACGGTTTTGCCGTCACCGGAAACACCAGCCACAGCGATGCCGCCTCGAGCGCGAGCGCCAGAAACGAATGCGCAAAGCCCCTGTGTTTTGAGATGCTCGCAAACGCGCATATCAGAACGAATGCAGCGAAGCCCGCGAACCATACATACTGCCCGTATCTGCCTGCAGATTTCCATATGCCCGAGCCGATCAGGTGATCTTCTATCAGGGCAGCCGCGGCAAGCACAGCCATCGCGATCCTGTAATGCGATGATTCCGTGCGTTCTCTTGGGTTTTCACAGTCAAGGTCGCAGATAAGGCATCCGATCGCCGCTCCGGTCACCACCGGAAGGGCTTCGGGTATCGATCCGGGCCTCATTATCGTGAACGCGGCAGCCATTCCGACCGCGATATGAGCCTTAGCCATCATAGTTCGCTGTCCTCATCGCGGCCGCGTGACTCAGCCCACACCATATCGTAAATAAGCGGATCACGTATAAGATGTTTCCAGACTGTGTACGTAGCCTGCACAAAGCGCTCATCAAGTTCGATCTCGTCTTCTATCATCGGGCATACGTACGGAAGGTCGTAATCATTGAATACCAGACCGAGCTCACCGTCTTCGCTCAGATGCGGAAGCAGCGGAAAGCTTCTGCACTGTATCGGCCGCAGATGCCTCGGGCAGTGCGGAGGAGTCTTGCACTTCACGAAAAAGATCTTGCCCTTCCATGACACCGGAAGATCGCACTCTTCGGTACTGAACGACTCCCAGCTGAGCCAGTCATCGTGCTTATCGTGTATCTTCTCTTCGCCCGGCAGAAGCATTATCCCCATATCTTCATCCGAATAAGCCGCGTTGCAGCAGGCCGCGCCGCATATGGTGCCGCAGTCAAACGGTACCGGCGACACGCGGTCGAGCAGGCGGTATATGGCTTTATATGTACGTCTTCTGGTAGTTCCTTTTATCATAAGTTCTGTTTTATAACGTCGAAGTTTGTTCCGTCGATAATATACGCATCTTTTATTCCGTCTAAGGCTTCCGCGTCTGCCTGCCTGCAGAAGTCAAGCACACGCTCTGTCTGCCCGGATGGTTTCTGCACATCTTTAATATAAGTACCACGCTCCGGGCTCCTCTCTACAGCCCACTGCCGGAATGTGTCCGGGTCAACATAGATGTCAATGTATTTGCCGTGGAAGCTGATGTCGAACCAGTCCGTGCCGAATGAGTACGCACCACCATCAATCGAACCTTCCTTAAAGAAGCATTCCCTCGCGAAATAGCAGTTATCGGCTGCGCTGAACCCTATCTTCACATACTTGTCTTTCCGGGTAGTGAACCAGGCACCACCGCTGCGGATCTTTTCGATCATGGCGCTTTTCAGTGCTTCTTTTTTATTCTTCATATTGTTTATCCTCGCAGGCTGCAATAGTATCACCTGTAAATTCAACACTATTTTACCATACAGTGCGTCATTAGATATATGCTATACTTCCGGTAACAGGAGGTGATAGATCATGCTTAACAAGTTTTGCAAAAAGCCCCTTTATGAAGTAACACGAAAGATGGCGAACGTGGCTATGGGCGTCGAAAAGGCGGATATGGTCATTAAAAACGCCAGACTGGTAAATGTATGCACAGCGGAGATCCAGGAAGGGATCGACGTCGCGATAGCCGAGGGCCGCATAGCTCTCGTCGGCGACGCATCGCACTGCATTGGTGATAATACAAAAGTAATTGATGCTGCCGGTCAGTACATCGCTCCGGGATTCATGGACGCTCACATCCATGTGGAGTCAGCCATGATAAGCGTCGGAGAGTACGCCCGCGCGGTCGTGCCTCACGGTACAACAGGAATATTCATGGATCCGCATGAGATATGCAACGTTTGCGGCCCTGAAGGCGTAAAGGCCATGATCGAGGATGCCAAAAGAGCTCCGCTCAAGGCAATGTCTAACGTTCCGTCATGCGTGCCGGCAGTAGCCGGATTCGAGGACACAGGTTCCCATATCGGTCCTGAAGAAGTCCGCGAAATGATGACATGGGACGGCATTATGGGTCTGGGCGAAATGATGAGCTTCCCTAACGTACTCGGTGCCGAACCGAACATACACGGAGAGCTGGCCGAAACACTTAAGGCCGACCAGGTGATCACCGGCCACTATTCAGTACCTGAGACCGGCCCGGGCCTCAACGCATATATAGCTTCAGGCGTCAGATGCTGCCACGAATCGACACGTGCCGAGGATGTGCTCGAGAAGATGCGCCGCGGCATGTACGCACTTATGCGCTACGGCAGCGCATGGCACGATATGCCGGTCATAATCCGCGCGATTCTCGACAATAAAGTAGATGACCGCTTCGCCTGCCTCATCTCGGATGATACTCACCCTGATACGCTTATAGGCGAGGGCCACATCGACCACATCGTACGCCTCGCTATCAAAGAGGGCCTCGACCCTATTAAGGCTATCCAGTACGTTACGATCAACCCGGCCACCTGCTTCCGCATGGATCACGAGATGGGAAGCATCTCACCGGGTAAGTGTGCCGACATCGTCTTCTTCGACGATCTTAACGACATACGCATAACCCGCACTATTATCGACGGCGATATCGTAGCCGAAAACGGAGAGCTTACCGTAGATATCGGGAAGTCCGCATTCCCTGAGGCAGTCTACGATACGATGCATGTCGGATATGACATCACGACTGACTGCTTTAAGATCGCCGCGCCTGAGGGCAAAGATACCGTAAAGACACGCGTGCTTGAGATTATCCCTAACAAGGTAGGCGACTATGAGAGACTCCTGGATCTGCCGGTAAAGGACGGCTTCGTGGAAGCTGATGCCGGGCAGGATGTAATGAAGATGGCTGTATTTGAGCGTCATCACGAGACCGGCACCAAGGGCTGCGGATTCGTCAAAGGATTCGGATTCAGGAAAGGTGCGATGGCTCAGACCGTTTCGCACGATGCCCACAATCTGCTTGTCGCAGGTACGAACGATGAAGACATGGCTCTCGCAGCCAACACGCTCGTTGAATGCGGCGGCGGACTTTGCGCCGTTGCCGACGGCAAGGTGCTGGCAGTCGTGCCTCTGCCTATTGCCGGCCTGATGAGCGACCTGCCTGTCGAGGATGTTGCCGCACAGGTCAGCGAACTCGACGCGGCATGGAAAGAGATGGGCTGCGTGATCAACTCGCCATATATGACAATGGCGTTGATCCCGCTTGCATGTCTGCCTGAACTCAGGCTCACCAACCGCGGTCTGGTAGACTGCAGAACTTTCAGCTTCGTAGACCTCTTCGCTGAGTAAAACCGCGAAAACAACAAGTATCAAAAGTGCCCGGCCAGAGGCCGGGCATTTTCTGTCTTCGTTCTCATTCTTTCAGCTTTTCGGGAAATGCTTTCTCATGTATTCTACAGTTCTGTACAGCACGGTCCCGTGGCAGATGTCGTCGACATGAGCTGCGAAATCGAGTCCGTATCTCTGCTGCAGCTCACCGAGTCTTATGTCTATTATGCGGCGCTTTTCTTCCTCCGCTTCCTCGAGGTAATCATCTATAGTCATCTGCCGGCCTTCATCTCCGCTCATGTTATAAACACCTGCGCCGATGAGCCTGACAGGCCTTTTTTCTACCTGCTCCAGAAGCCTCACGGTCTCGCTGTAAATGGTGCCCGCGTTATCCGCCGAAGTCACGACCCTCGACCGTGTTATGCTCTTCATGTCGCCATATGTGAGTTTGAGCGTAATGCCGCTTCCGTGAAGGCCGTGCCTGCGCATTCTGTCCTCAACGGATATCGCGATCAGCACGAGAACATCCTTAAGGAGCTCGAAGTTGCCTGTATCCTCCTGAAAGGTGATTTCACGGCTGAGCGACTTTGCATCTTCGGGTTTGTATTCGACGACCTTTCTGTCATCGATACCGGCTGCCAGCTCAGTTATGAGTCTGCCGTGCTTGCCGAAGCGCTCGATTATCTCATCGCTCCGATCGCTTATATCGCGCACGGTGTGTATCCCGATGCGATGCAGCTTTTCGGCAGTCTTCGCCCCTACCGTATAAAGAGCTCTGACATCCCGGTCTATCATGAGATCGACGAAGTCCTGTGCCGTAGGTATCTCGAAATACCCGTCAGGTTTCTTTTCTTCGCTTGCGGTCTTGGCAGCGGTCTTTGAATACGCGACACCCACGGAACATGTGAGGCCCGTTTCGCTGAGCACTCTGGCTTTTATCTCTCTGGCCATCTCGCCTGCCCGTTCGAAGGTGCCCGCGCTGTAGGTCACATCAAGATAAGCTTCATCGAGCGCGATGGTCTCCATTTTGACGGCATAGTCATACCAGATAGCACGTATCTGCCTCGACACTTCTATGTATTTGTCGAAATTAGGGTGCATGTAAATGCCCTGCGGACAGAGCCGGTATGCCTCTTTTATATTCATGGCGGAATGGACCCCGAATTTGCGCGCCTCATAGCTGCAGGTCGATACCACCCCGCGTTCGGATGGCAGCGACCCGATTATAAGCGGCTTTCCCTTCAGCGAAGGATCATCCCTGACCTCCACCGATGCATAGAAAGCATCCATATCCACATGAATGATTATCTGCTTCGCAGGCATTCCGTTATTACTGTTCTTCCGCCTTTATTGAGATGTCTACACCATTTACCGTTACGCTCTCGCCTGCCGGTACGAGTATGTAAGTCACACCGTCGATCTTTCTGGTCTTGATCCTCAGCGCCGTTTCGGAATCGGTGACAATTTTTGTCTCAGGAGTCTTCACTTCAAAGTTCTTTTTGCGGACTATGTTTCCGATGTTGAAAGAGGCCGCGCCGTCGAAGCGCTTGCCTACCGACTCACAGAAATCCTTTATGCTGCCGTCCGAAACTCCCTTGTCTGAGAGTATATCTTCGATGTCCTCTATGTACGCCTCGGCTATTGCCGACGGATCCTCTTCATGTACGGCTTCAAGCTTAGCGGTCAGCTTTGCCTGAAGAGTGGTGACGACATCAAGGCTGCACTCTTTTCCGAGAGATTCGGAGAGCGTGAAGTTGAAAGTGTCTTTCTGTACATCGGCAGCCATCGGTGGATTCTCCATCATAAACAGAGCTGTTATGAGCTCACCGTGGTTGACTGCCGTGCTCTTTGTATAGTACTGTGCCTCGTAAATGCTCGCGCTGCCTTCATCGAGCACAGGAAACATGAATCCGATCGCCGGAGGCGCCAGCAGTGTACCTGTCGAGATACCCCTGAACTCCTGCTGACCCGGCAGATACTGCAGAGCCGCTTTCGAAGTCTTGACGGGGCAGATAGCACACAGGAAGTACTCAAACTGTTCGTTCGATTCCTCAGACCACTCCTCGTCATTTACATCCTTCGTTCTCAGATCGTATGTATCCGCAGCGAGTATGATAACGTAGCTCTCGCCGTCCATGTCGAGATTCTCGATTATCCTCTGATACAGAAGATCTCTCATGCTGTCATCTCTCAGCTGAGTGCTTTTAAGTGCCATGAGCAGCCTGTGCTCATCGCTGTTCCCGACCTTTTCCGTAGGGAATTCAAGCGCTATCTGGTTTCTCTCGGCCTTGCCCGAAAGCACCTTCTTCAGGATAGCGGCATACATTTCGCGCTCTTCGGTCTCCATATCGAGCACCGGTATCTCCATTGTCGATACGATCTCACCTGCCGCGTTTACATAGCATCCGTATATGCTTCTGAAATTGTTAAGTGTTGTATCTATTCTCTTCCGTATTCTTCTTATATCCTGATCTTTCATTAACGATTTTTACTCCTATGCCAATAGTTTTTTGCAAATCAGTCCTCGTCTTTCTTTCTGAGGAACAGCAGGTATCCCACCAGTATTGAAAGGATCGCAGGCGTGCCTATACATTTTGCTGCATCAAACTGATAACCGCTTTTGGTGATGAAGCTGGCGTAAATAAGCTCAAGAATGTTCCAGAGCACAATGCACAGCACCACAAAGAGCACGAACGCGACTGATTTATTCTTTATCATTTTTCTCCTCCCCTTAAAAGATACAGGGGACGGTTCCTTGTCCCCTGCGCCTAAATATCTGCGTACCTATTTTAACGAATAAAGATCACCGACATAGGGATCGAAAGATACTTTTCGGAATCAAATTTCTGGACTCCGGTCTCGGAATCATTCAATCCGATATAAATTGTCGTTTGCTTTGATTGATTATCCATGTGATCATCCTACTCTTCCAGATGTATATCCCACCCGGTATTGATCTTCTCTTTTACTTTACCCATGGTTTCCGCATCCAGATAAGGCCAGTCGATCACGGTTCTTGCCTTGTTGGTTACCAGATGAGCTTTTTCAGCGCACAAAGCGAGAGGCGTGTCGGAAAGAGAATCTGAGTAGAAATTATCTATTTCCGGGAATCCATGGTCAAAGATGTATTTGGCCTTTTCCTTTGCGTACATAAAGTTATTAGTAAATACTCCATATTCACGGTCATATTCCGATGCTATGTAATTTACACCAAGCCTTTTCGCAACAGGCCCGATTATGCACGCAGGAGATGCACTTATGATCAGATCATCAGGCTTCTTCTGCGCAAGATACCACGGAACGATTCTCTTTTCATTTTTATCCCAGTACCGCTCTATCTGTTCATCGAAATCATCGATCAGGGTCAGAAAAGAGAAAAACTTCCGCTGCATCAAATACTCCGGCATCCTCCCTGTTTTTCTCAGAATCAGATTCTTTATGACCTTAGGGAAAAAAGTGATCCACATACCGGGATGGCGCTTCATACACCACAGGAAAAAGCCTATTGTACAATCTGTCGGGAAAATCGTTCCATCAAAATCATATACATTCATTACATATCCGCCCATCGCAAATAACTAAGTACAACAAGAAATATATTCAATTATACATTTCTTTAACATAAATCAGCAAGAATTCCCCCATCCTCTTTAGGTGGCGGGATGAATTGCTAAAAAATGACAAATCGCCAATAAAGAACGGTTGTTCGTAATGGCGTTTCATGGTATAATAAAGCATCCAATAAAAGGTCTTATCCGGCTGGACCAGGTACAGGTATGAATGTGCAAGGATGCTAAAAGGTGTCCTTG
>CADBKM010000029.1 GCA_902795265.1 uncultured Eubacteriales bacterium | reverse complement strand
GTGTCTGCTCAACACAAAAGCAACCAGCAACATTTACTGTTACTGGTTGCCAAAATCTTTTGATTTTTCACTGTCCTCTTGACGGGTAGCAGTTCAAAGGAGCACCGCTCTTTTTTATGATATTTTTTTACAGCCTACTCAGCAGCCATCTGAGACTTGACATATTCGCTGAATGCGATCGCGGCAGGGGAGAAAGATGCGCTCTTCAGGTTTATCATATAGAATAAACGATCTTCGTTATAGTCTTCGATCTCCGATACTCTGACTCTGCTTCCGAGAGCCGATGCGACTTTCTCAGATATAATGGCGACTCCGAGACCCGCTTCGACATTGCGGATTATGGCATCCATGTCATCTACGAGAGCTGCTACATCAAATTCTTCCTTTTCAAAACCGGCTTTCAGGGCAGCCTGCTCAAACGACTTGCGGGTGGCAGAGCCTGTTTCGCGCCAAATGAAAGGGTAAGCGATAATGTCTCTTAATGAGACCTTCGAGTGAAGGTCGAATGAAACCGGCGATATCAGTACGCTTTTATCGGAAGCGACTTTAGTGCATTCCATTGAGGAGACGGCTGCGCTTTCGCCGATAAAACCTATTTCACCTCTGCGCTCTGCTATGTTATCAATAACAGTCTGTGTGTCAGAGACGGAAACATAGTACTGGATTCCCGGGTGCTCTTTTCTGAAGCCGGAAAGAAGGGAAGGCAGGAAAGTGACCCCCGGAATAGACGAGGTCTGAATTTCAAGGACACCATCGATGCTTTCACTGTTATCGTTAAGAGCTTCAAATGCCTGAGCACGAGCGTTGATCATCTCAACTGCGTATTTATAGAACTTACTTCCTTCGGAAGTCATCTCTACCGCTCTGCTCTTGCGGTCGAGCAGCTTTACTCCGAGTTCCTTTTCAAGATTCCGGATGTGTGTACTTATCGTAGGCTGGGTGAAGAATGTAGCGTCAGCAGCCTTGCTGAAACTCTTATACCTTACGACATTGACAAATGCTTCTATTTGTTTGAAATCCATTGATCCTCCTAATCCATTCCCAGAAGCTGTACTCTGGATAGTCCCGGCGCATCAGATATATCTCTCAGCATGCTGTCAAGACTGGCGGCATCCTCTCCAAGTTCAAGCGTAATAACAACGTTTGCCCTGGAGTCTACGGGAGGATTCTGAGTAATAGTCCATATGCTGTAACCGTAACGTGAGATGATGTTGAGAACAGCTGACAGAGTACCGGCGCTGTGACGCATCATCATTGAAACGATAGCGCGGCGGCCCATTGAGACTGTGCTTATGTCTCTGACCATGTCGCGGTACTTGTAAAAAGTGCTGCGCGAGATACCGACCATTTTGACGGCTTCGCTTACATCGGCGGCCTTGCCCTCATCAAGCAGTTCTTTTGCGAGGGAGACCTTCTCACAATATGAAGGCAGAAGAGCCTTGTCCACTATGAAATATTTACCTTCCATATTATGTTAATCCCTGCTCCTGCTCTTTTCAACAACGTAAGACTTCATATCACTTATTTCGATAACATCTTCATGTATTATAGGTTTTTTAAATATTCCGGCAAGACCGGACGGAACAGGGGCGTTGGTGATCTCGCGGCACTTCATCATGTTGCCTTCATCGCTTCCTGTGAGGTCTTCGCCGAGAGCCTCAAGCACTGCAGCTGAGAACTTGTAAGGTGAAGCGGTAGACAGAACAACTGCAGGAGCGCTTTCATATGCCTGATCAGCCATGTATTTTTCCATGCATGCCCAGGCTATGGAAGTGTGCGTATCCATAAGGTATCTGTCTGCCTCGAACACATCTCTTATTGCGGCGGCGCCTTCTTCGTCACTTGCGCAGATACCGCAGAAGACTGACTTCATCTCTGCGAGCTCATCGGCAGTTATAGTGTATTCGCCTGTCTGTTCGAGCTGCTTCATATACTCGAGCGTATGTTCAGGTCCGCAGATGTAGAAGAGCAGGCGTTCGAGATTGCTCGAAACGAGGATATCCATGGAAGGTGAAGTCGTTTTGTGGAAATCACGCTTCCTGTCGTAGTGGCCTGTAGTAAGGAACTCTGTCAGAACATCGTTTTTATTTGATGCGCATATGAGTCTGCGGATAGGCAGCCCCATTTTAAGAGCGTACCAGCCTGCCATTATATCGCCGAAGTTGCCGGTAGGCACTACGAAATCGATCTTATCACCGTCAGCTATGACTCCATCTCTGAGCAGCTGAGCATATGCAGAGTAATAGTAGACGATCTGCGGTACAAGACGTCCGATATTGATCGAGTTGGCGCTCGAAAGGGATACGCCGTCAACAGGCTTCGGGATCTCTCTGAACAGGCGCTTGACTCCGGTCTGGGCATCATCAAAGTTACCGCGGATAGCACATGCGGTAACATTGGCTGCATCAGGCGTTACCATCTGTAGTCTCTGAGTGTCTGAAACTCCTCCATGAGGATAGAAGACGATTATGCCGGTTCCCGGAACATTGCTGAATCCTGCAATAGCTGCGCTTCCCGTGTCACCTGAAGTAGCGGTGAGGATCATGATATCATCCGTGAAATCATTCATGCTGCGCGCAGCGCTCATCAGATTAGGGAGAGCGGAGAGTGCGACGTCTTTGAATGCTGATGTCGGTCCGTGATAAAGCTCAAGGACAAAGGCATCACTTTTGCTGCTGTGCGTCCTGACAACAGGGGTGATCTCGTCAGAAGTGAACTTATCTTTATAGCTTCTTTCGACAAGCTCATCGATGAGCTCATTGCCGTAATCATCGAAGAATATATTCCAGACGGCTTTTGCCATGCTTCTGAAATCTCCGTTGATAATATCGTGATAATCAGCTTTGATAAGATCGATATCGGAAGGAACATAGAGACCACCGCCTGCAGCCTGGCCGTCGAGAACTGCCTTGCTGGAACTTACTCTTATGGATGGGTCCCTTGTGCTTATATATTCAATCATCATTTTGCCTTTCTTCCGCATGATCGCTGTGTTTGTGCAGCGGGCGGACAAGTAACTATTTATTGAAATAACATCTCGATTATGATACATTACTTTAGACTTGAAGACAAGTGTTTTCGAATGACGGACACGCATAAAGCTTTTGTCCACGACAAACGGAATGCGTAAAAAAATATCATAAAAAATTGTGCTTTTCACTAAAAAACGGGGTGACTTTTCCTGCTGAAAGCATAAAAAATATTGGACATTTTTCCGTACAAGATAATACAATAACCAGATATAACACATTGGAGGCATTACACATGAAGATCGCAATTATGGGATTCGGGACTGTCGGAAGCGGTGCATATGAGAGCGCCAGGGCAGAAGGCGGAATAGAAGTAGTAAGGATTCTTGACAGAGTTGTCAGAAAAGGGTACGAAAATCTTGCAGATATCTTTACTTCAAATGTAGAAGATATTGTCGGTGATCCTGAAATCGAACTCGTTGTTGAGGCAATGGGTGGTGTAGGCGTCGCAAGAGAGTTTGTGCTGAAGTGCCTCAAAGCCGGAAAGCATGTCGTAACGCCTAATAAGAACCTCATAAGCGCCTGCTATAAGGAGCTCATGGATGAAGCTGAGGCGAACGGAGTCATGCTCAGATTCACTCCTGCTGTAGGCGGCGGTATCCCGTGGCTTTATAATCTCCTCAGGACCAAACGCTGTGACGAGGTTCTCGAAGTGAGAGGAATCGTAAACGGCACATGCAATTACATCCTTGACGCAATGTACGACAAGGGTGCTGACTTCGGTGAGATGCTCAAGACAGCGCAGGAACTCGGATATGCTGAGGCGGATCCGTCATCAGACATCGAAGGTACCGATACGCTCAGAAAAACCGTAATCAGCGCTAACCTCGCGTTCGATGCCGCAATAAAAGAAGAAGATGTTCCTTGCTATGGCATAGCCACCATCCAGGCGTGCGATATCGCTTATCTGAAAGAAAAAGGGCTCGTCTGCAAGCTCATGATGAAGGCAGAGAAAAAGGACGGAGCGATCGAAGCGTATGTTGAACCGACAGCCTTTGCGGTAACATCGCTTGAAGCTAACGTAAAGCTCAACAACAATCTGATCACTCTCGAAGGAAAGAACGTCGGAACACAGAGCTTTTACGGACAGGGCGCGGGAATGCTTCCGACCGGAGAGTCTGTAATACAGGATGTAGTAGACATTCGCGACGGCAAGGTTCAGTGCATCGGCAGCACCGGAGCAAGCGGCATGAAGGCAGACAACAGCAAAGCTGTACACCGCTATTACATAAGACATGACCGCATGTGCGAGCACATTGAGCCGCTGGTCGATACTTATGAAGAGAGAGACGGAATGTACTACTGCATTTCAAAGCCGATCTCAGTTGAGAAGATGCATGAGATGGGACATCACCGCAGGGAGAAGGGCAAGGAGATGTTCTTTGCCGCACTTGCAGAGTAAGAAAGGGATAAAATGCTTAAGGTACTGAAATTCGGCGGATCGAGCCTGGCAGACAGCGCTCAGTTCGCCAAAGTAAAACATATAGTAGAGAGCGACAGGACACGCGAGCTTGTGGTCGTGTCGGCTCCGGGCAAGGTAAACAGCGAAGATAACAAGGTGACTGACCTTCTTTATCTGATCCATGCTCACATCAAGTACGGAGTGGCATACGACGGTGTGCTTGCAATGATAAAGCAGAAGTATGCCGAGATCAGAAACGGCTGCGGCCTGAAGACAGATGTTGAAGCCCTGATAGATGAGACCTTTTCAAAAGTCGACAAAAAGACATCGGTGGACTTTATCGTATCAAGAGGCGAATACTTCAGCGCGGTCCTTATGGCGGAATACCTTGGTTATACATTCGTGGACGCTGCTGACTGGCTCAGCTTTGAATTCAGCGGCAAGGTAAATGCTGAAAAATCGGAGAAGAAGCTCAGAGAACTCAAAAGCATCTATGGCAGGATAGTCACACCGGGCTTTTACGGTGCTCTGCCTAACGGTGATATACACGTGTTCTCAAGAGGAGGCTCGGATATTACGGGTGCTCTGGCTGCAGCTTATCTCGATGCAGACATATACGAGAACTGGACAGACGTTTCGGGAATCCTGATGGTTGACCCGAGAATCGTCAAAAATCCTAAATCCATCGCAAGAGTCACATACGATGAGCTCAGAGAGCTTAGTTACATGGGTGCTTCGGTTCTTCACGAGGATACCGTGTTCCCTGTAAGAATAAAGGATATACCTGTAAACATCCGTAACACCAACGAGCCTGACAATCCGGGCACCATAATCAGGGAAAACTTTGATGATGAGCTCGAGGAAGAAAACGAAAGGTTTATCACAGGCATTGCCGGCAAGCGCAACTTCTCCATAATCAATGTATATAAAAGCCGGATAGGAGAGGAAAAGCTCGGACTCCTGAGGCAGGTGCTCGAAGTGTTTGCCCGCTACGATATACCTGTAGAGCAGATCCCGAGCGGAGTGGACAGCTTCTCGGTGGTATTCCCGAGTGAAAGCATCAGGGTCAGGAAGCACGAACTCATGCACGAGCTTTCGGAATTCGAGGGGATCGATAACTGTGCTCTTACCGAAGGCATAAGCCTGATAGCGATCGTCGGAAGGCAGATGGCTTACAGGACCGGTATTTCCGGAAAGATATTCAAGACTCTGGGAGATAATCATATCAATATCAGGACTATTGAGCAGGGTGCCGACGAGATCAACATTATGGTCGGCGTATTCGACGAAGACTTTGAAAAAACAGTGCGACTCCTCTATGAAAGCTTCGCACTGTAAATGGGATAAAAAGGAAGGGTAAAAATGAAAAAGTATAACGTAGGAATTATGGGTGCGACCGGAGCGGTCGGACAGCAGATGATAAAAGTGCTCGCTGAGAGAGAGTTTCCTGTAGGCGAACTCAGATGCCTTGCCAGCGAGAGGTCGGAAGGGAAGGTGCTTTCGACTCCGTTCGGAGATGTGACGGTACAGAAGACATGCGAAACAGCTTTCGACGGCCTTGATATCGTGCTCGGAGCTTCCGAGAATGATATTGCAGAGGCTATGGCTCCTCACATCAAAGCGGCGGGAGCTGTCTTCGTAGACAACTCGTCGGCGTTCAGACTGTGCCCGGACGTTCCTCTGGTAGTTCCTGAGATCAACCCTGAAGATGTTGAGTGGAACAACGGCATCATCAGCAACCCTAACTGCACGACTATCATTTCGCTGGTTGCCATCAATGCCATCAACAAGCTCTCGGAGATCAAGGGCATCTATGCTTCGTCGTATCAGGCTACAAGCGGCGCCGGAGCTGCAGGTCCGAAAGAGATGTATGACGAGTCCGAAGCTATTCTGAAGGCAAGGGCAGAGGGCGGCACAGGCAATTCATACGGCGCAGACATCGAGCCGAAGGTATTCCAGTATCAGATCGCTTACAACGTGATCCCGCAGATCGGCGGATTTGGCGAGAACCTGTATTCATCGGAAGAGATGAAGCTGCAGAATGAGGGACGTAAGATCATGCATCTGCCTGAGCTCAAAGTCAGCTGCACATGCGTAAGAGTGCCGGTGGAAAGATCGCACGCTGTA
Organism: uncultured Eubacteriales bacterium; assembly: GCA_902795265.1. Classification (GTDB taxonomy): domain Bacteria; phylum Bacillota; class Clostridia; order Peptostreptococcales; family Anaerovoracaceae; genus Crickella. The sequence continues at coordinate 27,532 of CADBKM010000029.1, read as the reverse complement.
TCGATCAACGTAATTACAGAGGATAAGCTTGATCTCGATGATGTAAGAGCTGCCGTTGCTGAAGCTCCGGGAGCAAGACTTTATGACGAACCTTCGGAAAAGATTTATCCGATGCCTCTTCTGACATCGAACCAGGATATCGTATATGTAGGAAGGATTCGCAGAGACCTTGTAAACGAGAACGGTATCAATCTCTGGTGCTGCGGCGACCAGGTGCGCAAGGGAGCTGCTACCAATGCAGTGCAGATCGCAGAGCTTCTTATCAAATAAGCTGCAGTAACATCAAAACTTATAGAACAACAAAATGGGGACGGGCCTTGCCCGTCCCTCGTTACTTCCTATATTCTGTTGTGTCTCCGCCGTACATATCTCCAATACGGCATCGATTTTAAACTCGGTTGTTAACTTGCTTTTCTGGCTGTCCCGTAATCACATCTGCTGATATTGATCTGGTGTCCCGTTATTCATCACCGTGGGTTGCCTCTAAGCTGGCCTGCCTAGCAGTGGGTCTATACCGGAACAGCCTCTGTCTCAAATGTTCCCATCGGTCTGTCCTCCGTATTCTGCGCGCCTCGCGCTTATTTGTTTTGCCGGATCACTTTGCATTGACAGCGATATGTAGTCGTCTGATTGCCTTCCGTCCGGCTGCTGTTTCCTTCTTGTTGTCTAAATTGTATAGAAATCTATACAAAAATGCAACAAATTACGGCGAATATTAATGTATTAAAAGAAAACAAAAAAATCCTTGATTTTTTGTGATGGTTAACAATAATTGCGCTTTAAATAATACATATTGACAAATATCAGCGCCATATATGTTATGATTCAGTAATGAAGAACTTACAGCATCCATTCGGACCATTATTTAATGAAGACAGCCGGGTACTTATACTGGGATCGTTTCCATCGGTAAAATCGCGTGAACAGAACTTCTTTTACGGTCATCCGCAAAACCGTTTCTGGAGAGTCATTGCCGCAGTATTTGATCGGCCTGTTCCTCAAAGCATAGAGGAGAAGAAGCTGCTGATACTGAGCAGCGGACTTGCTCTGTGGGATTCCATAGCAAGCTGTGAGATAACCGGGTCGTCTGACTCAAGCATCAGGAATGCCAGAGCCAACGATATCAGCATAATACTGGATAACTGCAATATAGAGCGGATATACTGCAACGGCCGCAAGTCACACGATCTTTACCGGAGGTATATTGAGCCTGCAAACGGCCGCGAAGCGGTGTGTCTGCCTTCGACCAGCCCTGCGAATGCACAGTGGTCGCTCGAAAAACTGATCGATGCGTGGGCAGTTATTAAGGAAGGGGTACAGGATTGATCATTTTAATCGACATGGACGACACGATCGAGCAGCTGCTCAGGGCCTGGCTCAGAGGAGTGAACGAGCGCTATGGCCGCAGCGTCAGATATGAAGATGTTACTTCGTGGGATGTGTCAAAGCCTTTCCCAGGACTTACCAGAGAACAGGTATACGCAATACCTGACGAGCCCGGCTTCTGGGGCACGGTCGAACCCATCGAAGGCGCCGCCGAAGCGATACGCGGGTTCATGGACGCGGGGCACGAGGTGTATATCGTTACTGCAACACCGTATATTTCTGTAGCGGAAAAGATGGACGACCTTCTGTTCAGATGGTTCCCGTTCATCACGTGGGATCAGGTGATAATAACAAAGCGCAAACAGCTTATACGCGGCGATGTTCTGATAGATGACGGAGTACATAACCTCGAAGGAGGAGATTACTTCAAGATCCTTATGACGGCACCGCACAACCGCGATTATGACGCCGAATCCAACGGGATGATACGCGTGGACAGCTGGAAAGAGATCGAAAAGCTGATCCCCGAACTTCAGAGAAAAAAGGAGAGACTCGAAAATGACGATTGAAGAGTTTTTCAAAGCGAATAATAAAGCAGCCATAGCCTTCTCAGGAGGAGTCGATTCGGTGTACCTGCTCTATGCGGCTTGCTCGGCGGGGGCGGATGTGAAGGCGTACTGCGTGAGGTCTGCGTTCCAGCCCGGCTTCGAGACTGAAGATGCCCGAAGGATGGCTGAGCTTATAGGGTGTGAAATGAAGCTGATAGAAGCCGACGTTCTTTCTGATGAAAGAGTGGCATCAAATCCGGAAAACCGCTGCTATTACTGCAAGCAGCACATAATGTCTGCCATATCTGATGCCGCTCATGCTGACGGATACGATTTAATATGTGACGGAACAAACGCTTCTGATGATGCGGACGAAAGACCCGGATTCAAAGCGCTTAAAGAATACGGAATAAGATCACCTCTCAGGGAATGCGGACTTACAAAAGAGGAGATCCGGAAACGGTCTGAAGAAGCCGGCCTGCCCACATGGGACAAGCCTGCATATGCATGCCTTGCGACAAGGATCGCTCACGGAGAGCTCATCACCGAAGAGAAACTCAGAACAACGGAAAAGGCCGAAGAGGCTTTACAGAAGATGGGCTTCACCGACTTCAGAGTAAGGATGCGCGGGGATTCCGCTCTTGTACAGATAAGAGAAGACCAGCATGCAAGGGCTCTTGATATGTCAGAGAGGATAGAAACTGCTATCGGCGGCCTTTATGACAGCGTGCAGATAGATGAAAAACCGCGGCCTTTGCGTTAATACTTTTTGCCTCCGCTGTTGACCGTGGCAGCCTGAAATTATAGAATCAATAGGGTATGGGCTTAATCGTTTTTACATTTTATAAAACGGAGGATAACCTATGGATTGTCTGATCATAGGAGTAGCAGGCGGAACCGGTTCCGGTAAATCAACGTTCACAAACCGCATCAAGGACGAGTTCGGCGACAGGGTCACCGTCATTTATTATGATAACTATTACCGTGCGCATGATGATATCCCTTTCGAAGAGCGCAAGCTTATCAACTATGACCATCCTGATGCGTTTGAGACGGATCTCTTCATAGAGCATCTCAGAAAGCTGAGGAACGGTGAATCGGTCGAGTGTCCTGTATATGACTACACCGTCCACAACAGGAGCAAAGAGACTGTTACCATAAAGCCTTCACCGGTCATCATCGTAGAGGGCATCATGGTGCTTCAGAATGAAGATCTGCGCGATCTTCTCGACATAAAGATCTATGTCGAGGCAGACGCAGATGAGAGGATTCTCCGCCGTGTGATACGTGACGTAAAGTACCGCGGCAGAGATGTCGAGGGCATCGCTCAGCAGTATCTTACGACTGTAAAGCCTATGCATTATATTTATGTTGAGCCGACTAAGTATCTTGCTGATATCGTGCTGAACAGCGGCATGAACGATGTCGTGTTTGACGTTATCAAGGTTAAGATACTCTCGCACCTTGCCAAGCAGGTTTACTAGACAATGAAAGACAGGATATGTGAATTTGAATGCAATATCGACGACATGACGGCAGAGGAACTCGCTTTCGCTGCCGAACGTCTGATGGAAGAAGGCGCAAAGGATGTGACTCTCTCGCCCGTTCAGATGAAGAAGGGCAGACCTGCGACGCTGATGACTGTCATGTGCGCTGATGAAGAGGCCGAGAAGGAGTGCTTCGTGCGCCTTATATTCAAATACACTTCGACTATAGGCATCCGTGAGCTGATATCCGAAAGGTATATACTCGAAAGAAGTGAAAAGACTCTGAGCACGCCGTACGGTGATGTCAGGTGCAAATCCGTAAGCGGATACGGAGCAGAACGATCCAAGCTCGAGTATGAAGACCTTGCCCGCATAGCACGCGAACGCGGCATCAGCATAGCGGAAGCCCGCAGGCTGGTATTGGAATCACTTTAACAGGGAAAGGGGACAAAATGATAGCGGATATGAGTAAGCCGCTCGAGGAGCGAATCCGTGAGACTGCGGTCTTTCTTTACGGCAAGGGCGTTCTGAAGCCCGAGATAGGAATCGTTCTCGGCTCGGGCCTGAACGGCTTCGCAGACAGGATAGAAGATCCGATAGTAATACCGTATAATGACGTCCCGTATATGGAGGCGGGTCTTGTTTCCGATCACAGGGGCGAGATCGTATACGGAACTTACAAGGGAAAGCGGATCATCATAATGGCCGGAAGGTTCCACTACTATGAAAACCGCGACATGGATAAAACAGCGTATCCTGCAAGGGTAATGGTCGCTCTGGGCGTAAAGAGATTCATAATCACCAATGCCGCGGGCTGTATCAATACGGAGTGGAATGCCGGTGAACTCATGCTCATCAGTGACCACATCAATCTATCCGGAAACAATCCGCTCATCGGAAAGAATCTCGACAGCTTCGGCCCGAGATTCCCGGACATGACATATACATATAACAAAGATCTCAGAGAAAAGCTGAAAGAAGCTGCTGCCGGCAAGGGCATAAACCTTAGGGAAGGCGTATACGCGATGTTTACCGGACCGAGCTTTGAGACTCCTGCAGAGATCAGGTTCGCAAGGGCCATAGGCGCCGATGCTGCCGGAATGTCGACCGTGCCAGAGGCTATTATCGCAAATCATGCCGGACGCGAAGTAATCGGCATAACATTCCTTTCGAATATGGCAGCCGGAGTTCTCGATAAACCGCTGACCGGAGAGGAAGTCAATGAGGCGGCAACACACGTTCAGGATATCTTTGCCGAGGTAGTAGACCTGGCGATAGAGATTTAGACAATCATAAGAAAGAAGGGATTATATATGGAAGCGAAACTTACGAGAGAGCAGGCCAACGATCTGCTCCACAAATATGTAAAAGGCGAAAACTACATAACTCACAGCTATGCTGTCGAGGCGATCATGAGAGGACTTGCCAAGAAGCTTGCTCCGGATGATGTCGAATACTGGGGCATCTGCGGACTGCTGCACGATCTCGACGAAGAGACTGCTCCATGGAGAGATGACTTCGGAACACACGGACCTACATCCGCAAAGATCCTCAGAGACGAAGGCTTCGGAGATCCTGTCATGGAAAATGCCATAATGGCTCATAATCCTGCGTGCGGAAAGAATCCTGAAACTCAGCTCGAATACGCTCTCATTGCTGCTGACCCTATGTCGGGTTTCCTGAAGGCGATCGCACAGATTTATCCTGACAAGAAGATTGCCAGCGTAAAGCATAAATCAGTCAACAAGAGATTCAAAGAGACACGCTTTGCCGCGGGAGCGAACAGGCAGTACATGAGCCTTATCGAGAAGGCCGGAATGAGCTGGGATGAATTTATCGATGTCTCGCTTGAAGCTATGACTGAGATCGCCGACAAGATCGGATTATAAACAATTTAAAAAAGAGGTTATTTAGTATAATGACAAAGAAGTTTACGTTTTATCCGCAGGGAGTATGCTCGATGATGATCGAGATAGAACTTGACGGAGATGTTATTAAGGACGTTGTTTTTACAGGCGGCTGCAATGGAAACCTCAGCGGTATCTCAAAGCTGATCAAGGGGATGAAGGCTGAGGACGTTATAGACAGACTAGAGGGTACAACCTGCGGTTTCAAAGATACTTCGTGCCCTGACCAGCTGAGCAAGGCTCTGAGGCAGGCAATGGCAGAAGCCGCGGCATAGTTTATAAAAAAAGGACAGAGATCATATGACTATAGAGAAGAAAGGGGCAAAGGCTGCTCATCTTGAAGACCTGGCTTACAGACTTACCGAGATAGATACGCGTCCGAATGACGGTCATCTGCTTGGAATGCAGGAAAAAGTCGCTGAAGCGCTTGCCTACCTGATGCGTGCGATGTTCCCGTATCATTTCGGCAAATCGCGTGCAAGATTCGTCGAGACTGAAAAGAGAACATACGAGCTGATGAGGGCATACGATGCTCTCGATCAGACACTCGAGCTGGTATATAAAGACCAGGCTGAAGCTCACGAAATAGTTGAGGCGCTGGTCGACTCGCTGCCTGAAATACTTGAGATACTGAAGACTGATATCCAGGCAGGCTATGAGGGTGACCCGGCCGCCAAGAGCATGGATGAAGTGATTATCACTTATCCTGCGTTTATAGCGATAGCGACATACAGGATCGCTCATAAGCTGTATGAGCTCGGAGTACCTATGATACCGCGCGTGATGACAGAGCAGGCTCACGAGATAACCGGAATAGATATCCATCCGGGAGCGACTATAGGAAGATATTTCTTCATTGACCACGGTACCGGCGTCGTAATCGGTGAAACGACAACGATAGGCGATCATGTAAAGCTCTATCAGCATGTGACACTCGGAGCGAAGAGCTTCCCGGTCAACGAAGACGGTACTCCGGTAAAGGGAATAAAGCGTCATCCGGATATCGGAGACAGAGTAGTCATTTATGCCGGAGCGACTATCCTCGGCGGAGATACGAAGATAGGTGATGACTGTGTCGTAGGCGGAAACGTCTGGCTGACACATTCGCTTGACCCGGGTGTGACCATAGTAACAAAGCCTAGCGGACAGGCCATGTCTACTGACCAGCCTGATCCTGAGGAAACAATAGAATGGTTTATCTGAAACTGCGCAAAAATAGCGCTGTGGTGTTGCTACCACGGCGCTTTTTTGATAGAATCTTTTGAGTGCGGTTAGCGTAAAAAAAACGCTGAATGGGTAGATAGGTGCTGGTGTGCCTCGCGGTCTTCAAAACCGTTTGCAGGGGGTTAGTAGCCTCCCGGGTGGGTTCGATTCCCACGTACTCCCGCCAATTTGATTACGGAGGTCGGGATTGCAATGACAAAAAAAGAATTACTTAGAGGACTCCCTAAAATCGACGAAGTGATGAGGCAGGAGTCTCTTGTTGTATTGTCAGAAGAGAAGGGAGAGATTCTCGTAACGGATGCTGTGAGGGCTGTCATTGCCGCGCTCAGAGCTTCCATACTTGATCTGGGAGAAGGAGATGCAGAGGGCTTTGACTCGTCTGTTCTTTCGGTCGAAGCTGTTGCCGAAGCTGCAGCTGCCAGAGTCTTTCAGGAAGAGGAACTCAATCTTTATCCGCTTATCAATGCGACAGGAACCATTCTGCACACTAATCTCGGAAGGGCGCCTCTCTGCAAAGATGCAGTCGAGAATGTCGCAAGAGTGTCGAAGGGTTACTCCGACCTTGAATATAACGTACCTAAAGGGAAGCGCGGTTCGCGCCACGATCTCGTAGGCGATCTTATCGCTGACCTTACAGGAGCGGAAGACGCGATGGTGGTAAACAACAACGCAGCCGCAACGATGATAGTACTGGCCAGCATGGGCAAGGGCAAAGAGATCATCGTATCAAGAGGTGAGCTGGTTGAAATAGGCGGGGCTTTCAGAATCCCTGACATCATGATGCAGTCAGGAGCCTTTCTTCAGGAAGTCGGCACCAGCAATAAGACCAAGGCATCTGATTACGAGAACGCTGTCATGACCAAAGAAATGCTCGAAAAGGGCGACTGGCTTGACGCAGATCCGCGTCAGGGAAAACGCTTTGAGACGGGCGCTCTCATGAAGGTGCATAAGTCCAATTACGACATCGTGGGCTTCACCGAAGAGGCTTCACTCGAAGATCTCGTTGAGATCGGCAAAAAGCACGATCTTCCTGTCATCTTCGATATGGGCAACGGCCTCATGCTCGACATGTCGGAATTCGGTCTCAGAGAGCCAAATATACCGGCATCACTTGCTACGGGAATAGATGTAATGCTTTTCAGCGGCGACAAGCTGCTCGGAGGGCCTCAGGCCGGCATCATTGTCGGCAAGAAAAAATATATAAAGGCAATGAAGAAGCATCCGCTTGCAAGAGCCATGAGAGTCGACAAAATGACATTCGCTGCTCTTGAAGCGACGCTTATGAAGTATAAAGACCGTAAAACAGCGCTGAGAGACATTCCGGTGCTCCGCATGATCTCCGCTTCAAATGAAGAGATGAGAAAGAAAGCGGAAACTCTTGCCGATGCACTCAAAAGAGTGGATCCTTCTCTCGAGATCGAACTCGTACAGGTAGAAGATCAGATTGGCGGAGGTTCGGCACCGATGGTCAGACTCCCCGGATGGGCAGTATCCGTAAAAGAGGGCATAAAGTCAGCGGACAGAACCGAGAGAAAGCTCCGCAAAGCTGAGATCCCGGTCATAGCAAGGATCAACGAGGACAGACTTCTGCTCTGTGTCAGAACCATCGCTGATGACGAAATTGAGACAGTCGCGGAGGCATTTCGTAAATGAAGAACATAATAATCGGTACAGCCGGTCATGTCGATCACGGCAAAACCACGCTTATCAAGGCGCTCAGCGGTATCGATACTGACAGGCTCGAAGAAGAGAAAAAACGCGGTATCACCATAGAACTCGGCTTCGCGCATATTCCGAATGACGCCGGATACAACATCGGAGTCATCGATGTTCCGGGCCATGAGAAGTTCATAAAGCATATGCTCGCAGGCATAGGCGGGATCGATTTCGTTCTTTTCGTAGTGGCTGCCGATGAGGGGATAATGCCTCAGACCAGAGAGCATTTTGAGATCCTTAATTCGCTCGGCATCAACGACGGAATAATCGCGGTCACGAAGACCGATATGGTAGAAGAAGAGTGGCTCGAGATGGTCCTCGAGGAAGTCGATGACTACTTCAAAGGGTCTTTCCTTGAAGGAAAACCTGTAATACCTGTAAGTGCAGCGACAGGCGAGGGCATCGAAGAGCTAAAGAAAGAGATAATCGCCAAGTGCGACAGAGAAAACAAGCGCCGCGAAGAGAAGGAGCTGTTCAGGCTTCCTGTGGACAGAGTGTTCACCATGCAGGGCTTCGGTACGGTCGTTACCGGAACTCTGATGGACGGAAACGTAAAAGTCGGTGACAATGTAATTATCTACCCTGAAGGAACCAAAGCAAAGGTAAGGGGTATACAGACATACGGAAAAGAAACCGACGTCGCCCTGGCAGGGCAGAGAACGGCGATCAACCTTACCGGTGTTTCAAAGGAAGATATCAGCAGAGGCGATATCGTCGCATATCCGGATGCGGTGACAGTCACCAGCATGATAGATACAGAGCTTACCATATTCAGCTCTACAGATAGAGTGATCCTCAACAACAGCAGAGTGCATCTGTACTGCGGGTCAGACGAAGTGCTGTGCAAGGTCATTCTGCTCGACAGAGATTCGCTGTCGGCGGGAGAGACCGCATATGCTCAGCTCAGACTCGAGGAGCCTGCAGCTGTAAGACGCGGTGACCGTTTCATCATAAGGTTCTATTCACCTATAATTACAGTGGGAGGCGGCCGCATAATCGACACGCTTCCTGCAAAGCATAAGAGAAACAAGCCGGATATCCTTGCAGGTATGGATGTTCTTTCGGGCGGTTCCATCAGCGAAATAATATACGCGAAATCATGCGAGAGGCGCTTTGTGAAAAAGCAGGACCTCGCCTCCGAGCTGGGGCTTCTTGGCCATGAGATGGATGAAGCTTCCGACGAAGGTCTGAAGAACGGATCGCTGATACTTCTTCCTGACGGAACTATCGTAAGCGATACAAAATTCACATATATGAAGGACCTCACGGAAAGGCTCATAAACGATTATCACGCAGAGAATCCTCTCGCGGATGGCATCCCGCGTCAGGAACTTATCTCCAGACTGAAAAAGAACTGGTTCACTGACGATGACAAGATGGTACAGGCCGTGATCAGGCACATGCTCGCACAAGGGTTTATTGAGGATCGCGGCAAATCCATAGCGATAAGCGGATTCAGCATTGAGTACACTGATGAGCAGAAAGCACTTAAGAGCAGGTTCGCGGCAATGTATGCCGATGCAGGCATAGAGATGCTTAAGAATGATGAATTCTTTGCCCTGTATCCGGATGTCAGAATAGTTCGCGCTATTCTTGAGGATCTAGAAGCGGAAGGCGTTATTTATAAAGTAAATCCTTCATATTATATTGAAACTCAGGCATGGAACACGGCAGTGGATACTGCCCGTCAGTTTGACGGCAGTTTCACGCTTGCAGAATACAGAGATAGGCTCGGAACTTCAAGAAAGTTTGCTGCGGAGCTTCTGCCGGCAATGGATAAGGCCGGTATAACAGTCTTTGACGGGGAGGCACGCAAGGTCGTAAAGTAAAAGGAACATGACGGACAAAGAAAGATTATCGGTAAAGAATAAATATCCGAAAGCCATCATTGTATGGCTGGCGGTGTTCTTATGTCTGATCGTTCTGGCAGGCTGCGCACATCAGAGTCATGCCGAAAAAAAGGTATCGACCGAGCTCAAGGCGCTTCAGGCATCAGAGACTGTCGGAAGCGAGGTCGCAAACCTCAGGAGCTCTCTTTCCGATGAGGGCAGGGATCACTTCGATGGCTTTCTGGAAAAGCTGAGGGATTTCGATTTTGAGATCACCGGCAGCAGGGAAGACGACGACAAGGATGATGACTACACACTTGTAAGCGTCAGAGTCAGAACTTATGACTTCGGCAGAGAATACCTTGCTGCATGGACGGAGTTCCTCCGTTCACATCCCGACGGCCTGAGCGAAGACGACCTGACTGACTTTTACGAACTGCTTTTCGCAAGGCTTGACGCTCTTGATGAAAAAAGCTATATAAAAGATCTTGATATAGTATGCATCGATCCTCTTGATAACGGAGAATGGATCGCAGGAATAAAAGATAATAAAGAACTGCAGGATGCCATATTCGGTGGCATGATGAGTGAAATGGAAACGCTCGCTGCAGATTAAACTAATAAACCTAGCGGGAGGAATAAGTAAATGCTTGACAACAATAAGAATAAGGTTATGCATGAGGGAGCAAACGAAGGCGGCCAGGCACCTGAGGACTGCACACATGACTGCAGCTCGTGCGGCGCTGATTGTCCTTCAAGAGCAGGAGGAATCCAGAAAGCACAGCTCAATCCCAACAGCTCTGTAAAGAAGGTGATCGGAATCGTTTCCGGTAAAGGCGGAGTAGGAAAGTCGATGGTCACAGCACTTTCAGCTGTTGCTGCTACAAGAAACGGTTACAGAACAGGAATCATGGATGCTGATATCACAGGTCCTTCGATCCCTAAAATGTTCGGCGTACATACAAAGGCATACGGCAGCGACTTCGGTATTCTTCCTGAGACCACACCGCTTGATATCAAGCTCATGTCCATCAATCTTCTCGTTGAAAACGAGACTGATCCTGTCGTATGGAGAGGTCCTGTAATCGGCGGAGTAGTGGAACAGTTCTGGACAGACGTATGCTGGGGCGACCTCGATGTTCTCTTCATCGACATGCCTCCGGGGACAGGAGACGTTCCTCTTACAGTATTCCAGTCGCTTCCTATCGACGGAATCATCGTAGTTACATCACCTCAGGATCTCGTATCCATGATAGTCGGAAAGGCTGTTAAGATGGCCAATCTGATGAATATCCCGGTTCTCGGACTTGTAGAGAACATGAGCTACATCACTTGCCCTGACTGCGGACGCAAGATCGAGATGTTCGGTCCAAGCCAGGCTAAGGCAGTTGCAGCAGAATACGGCATCAAGCTGATCGAGCAGCTCCCTGTTGATCCGGTACTTTCCCAGGAAGCAGACCTCGGAAAGATCGAATTCAACGAAGGAACACAGATGGAGTCCATTCTTGAGGTTCTCGATGACCTCGGGCTCAAAGCAGAATAGGCTTTTACCTGATCAATTGTTTTTAGAAAGGGACAAATTCATTGGGCGAACTTATCAGACTCGAAGGTATCGTCAAAAGCTTCGATGATACCAATGTGCTTAACGGAATAGACCTCAGCGTTGACGAAAATGAATTCGTAACACTGCTTGGGCCTTCCGGATGCGGCAAAACGACTACTCTTCGTATAATCGCAGGCTTTGAAAAGCCTGATCAGGGAAGGGTATACTTTGAGGGCAAGGATATAACGGATCTTCCGGCGAACCAGCGTCCGGTCAATACCGTATTTCAGAATTATGCTCTCTTCCCGCACATGACAGTAGGCGAGAATATCGCCTTCAGTCTCAGGGTGCGTAATAAAAGTGAAGACGAGATCAAAAAGAAAGTCGCTGACGCTCTTAAACTCGTAAACCTCAAGGGCTTCGAGAACAGACGCATCGACCAGCTTTCGGGCGGCCAGCAGCAGAGAATTGCCATGGCCAGAGCCATCGTCAACGAACCTAGGGTGCTGCTCCTTGACGAGCCTCTCGGAGCGCTCGATCTAAAGCTCCGTCAGGAGATGGAGTACGAACTCGTGCGCCTGAAAAAGGAGCTCGGTATCACATTCATCTACATTACTCACGACCAGGAAGAAGCTCTGACGATGTCAGACAAGGTTGTGGTAATGAACGAAGGATACATACAGCAGGAAGGTACGCCTCAGGAGATCTACGACGAGCCTGTCAATGCTTTTGTTGCGGACTTTATCGGAGACAGCAATATCGTTTCCGGCGAGATGGTCGATGAAAAGGTCGTCCGCATCGATGGAGTCGATTACCCTTGTATCGACGGTACGAAAGAGGGATTCCCTCCTCGCCGCAGGGTAGACGTGGTAATCAGACCTGAAGATATAGATATAGTACCTTACGGTGAAGGATTGTGGAACGGAACCATCGTTTCCAAGCTCTTCATTGGAGTGCACTATGAGATGCTGGTACAGAGCGAGCACGGAAAGATCGAGTGGCTGCTCCAGAATTACGATCAGCATGATGTGGGTGAAAAGATAGGCATGTACGTTGATCCGGAAAACATCCAGATAATGCACAAGCCAAAGAGTGAAGCTGAAAGCGCTATGGAACTCGATATATAGCGAAAAAAGAGCGGAAAAGAAATGATAGCAAAAAAGACATACTCGATTCCATTCATAATATGGATAGTTGCCGGAACTGTCATTCCGCTGGCTTCGATCGCCTACTATGGCTTTACGACCCGGGACGGAGGATTCACTTTCAGCAACATAACAGCGATTTTCAGGGGAGATCACCTGCAGGCATTGGGTCTCTCGCTTTCGCTTGCCATTATAAGTACAGTTATCTGCCTTCTGCTGGCTTTTCCTATGGCGATGGTGCTCAGGGAAAGCAAGTACGGAAAACAGGGATTCCTTATCTTTGTAATCATTCTTCCTATGTGGATGAACTTCCTGCTCCGTACGATGGCATGGCAGGTGCTTCTCGAAAGACAGGGCGTCATAAATGCTCTGATAACAGCGGTAGGACTTCCGAGACAGGAGATCATGAATACGCCTGGCGCGATCGTGCTGGGCATGGTATATGATTTCCTGCCGTTCATGATACTGCCGATCTACAACACTGTTTCCAAGATCGATAACCATCTCATCGAAGCTGCTTACGATTTGGGAGCAACAAAGAGCAAGGTTTATACAAAAGTAATACTGCCGCTCTCGGTTCCTGGAATTGTCAGCGGTATCACGATGGTGTTTATTCCGGCACTGACGACTTTCGTTATTTCGAACATGCTGGGCGGAGGCAAGATCAACCTCATAGGTAATATCATCGAGCAGGAGTTTACCATCAATTCCAACTGGTATCTCGGCTCGGGCCTCTCACTCGTAATGATGGTATTCATAATCCTGAGCATGCTCATGCTTCAGAAGTTCGACAAGACAGGCGGCGAGAACCTGATTTAAAAGATGAAAAAGACTTTAGGACGAATATATATATTAATAATCATGCTCTTCCTGTATCTGCCGATACTGACGCTGATCGTGCTCTCGTTCAACGAAACAAAATCAATGTCAGTCTGGGGCGGATTCAGCCTCAAATGGTATGAAGAGCTTTTCCACAGCAGGCTCATGATGGGCGCGATCGTAAATACTTTCTCGATCGCGATCCTTGCTGCGCTCATTGCTACGGTTGTCGGCACTATGGCTGTGCTGGGAATGGCAGCAATGAAACCGCGCACTCAGAATATACTGCTTGGATTCAACAACATACCTATGCTGAATGCCGATATCGTTACAGGCATCGCGCTCATGCTCTTCTTCCTGATGTTAGGAGCTCCGCGCGGTTATATGACGATTCTGTTCAGCCATGCCACTTTCTGCATCCCGTATGTAATTCTTTCGGTACGCCCGCGTGTAAACAAGAACACGGACAGGCTGTTTGAAGCTGCTCTCGATCTCGGAGCATCTGAGCGCTATGCGTTCCGCAAGATAGTTCTTCCTGAGCTGAAACCGGGAATCATGTCAGGATTCCTGCTGAGTTTCACGATGTCGGTAGATGATTTCATAATCACATACTTTACAAGGGGAGCAGGGATCAATACGATATCAACGCTGATTTACAGCGAAGTAAAGATCGGAATAAGGCCGAGCCTTTTCGCACTCTCGTCAATCATCTTCGTCGTTGCGCTTGTTGTGCTGCTTGCGGTCAACATAAGAAACGACAGGATAGAGAAAGCTGAAATGATCAGGCCGGCGCTGTAGATGTAAAGTAAACTTTACACAATCTCAAATTATAAAAGTGAAGGGACTGCTTTAAATAATGTTCAGAGAATTACCCGGCGATGGTGTAAAAAAAGAAATAGATGCTTATATCCACGAGTCTGTAAAGAACTTTGCCGCAGAAGGCATCGTTCCTAAGCTTGCTGTGATAAGAGCCGGCGATGATGATGGCCAGAAGTATTATGAGAATGCCATACTCAAGGCGAGTGCCGGATATGGCATCGAGACACAGGCCATTAACTTTACAAGCAATATCGGCCAGGCTCTCTTTGAGGTCACACTGCAGGCTATCAACGAGGATGAAAGCGTTCACGGCATAATAATGCTGAGACCGCTTCCGGCAGGGCTCAACGGAGAAAAGCTCCGCGTAATGCTCAATCCTGCAAAGGATGTGGATGCCATAACGGATATCTCGATAGCCGAGCTCTTTGCCGGTAAGGAAGATGCCTTCTTCGCGTGCACCGCAGAGGCGTGCATGGAAGTGATGCGCTACCACGGTATCGATCCTTCGGGTCGCAGAGTCACCATACTCGGAAGAAGTCTCACGGTCGGAAAGCCGCTTGCGATCATGATGCTGAACGCGGATGCGACTGTTACCATATGTCATTCGCGCACACCTGAAGAAGATCAGATAAAAGCCTGCAGGGATGCTGACATAGTCGTGCTGGCAACAGGCCGCACTCAGGGCTACGGAAGCAGGTATTTCAGAAACGGACAGGTGATACTTGATGTCGGCACCGGAACCGGCAGGGACGGAAAGATGCACGGAGACCTCGATCTTGAAGAGATAATGGCTTCCGGCGAGATAGATGATCTCGCATATACACCGGTACCGGGAGGAATTGGAAGAGTTACAACGGCCATACTTCTCAGAAATATCATTAAGGCCGCAAAGAGAGGTTAAACATGGGATTCAGATATTACAATGCTGACCGCATACGTGAAAAGATGCCCGGATTCAGGGGCACCGATGAGGAACTCCAGTCAGCCATTGATGACATAAGTCTTCTGTACAAGTCCGCTATGAGAGAGGTCGAAACAAGACTCAGCATTCTCTCTGACGATTTTGACAAGAAGCATTCATATATGCCTATACATCACGTACAGTCAAGGCTCAAGACTTTCGAAAGCATAATGGAAAAAGCCGGAAGGTACGGGATAGATGATCCTCTTAATAACCTGAGTACGGTAAGAAGGGAGATACTCGATATTGCCGGCATCAGGGTAGTGTGCAACTACGAAGAAGACCTCGCAACAATGTCGGGGCTGCTTCTTGCCCAGGAGGATATCGAACTGATAAGGGTGAAGGACTACTGCGACAAGCCTAAAGAGAGCGGATACCGCAGCATGCACGTGGTAGTGGCAGTCCCTGTTTACCTTGTAAATACAAAGAAAATGGTGCCGGTTGAGATACAGTTCAGGAGCGTTATGATGGACGCCTGGGCAAGTCTCGAACACGAGCTCAGATATAAAAACAAGGGCCAGCTCGCGCAGGAGATCGTTGATACTCTCAAGGACTGCGCGGAGAACCTGCATGAAATAGATGAAAAGATGTCAAGAGTACGTCACGAAGTACTGAAGACTGACAGTAAATACAGCGATTATTAAGGAGTAGCAATGAAGAATCTCGCAAAGACTTATAACCCGAAAGATTTTGAGGACCGCATCTATGAGATGTGGGAGACGGAAGGCGCTTTTGAAGCAGAAGTGGACAGAGACAAAAAACCGTTCACTATCGTTATGCCGCCTCCGAACATCACCGGCCAGCTCCATATGGGGCATGCGCTCGACCAGACACTGCAGGATGTTCTGACAAGATGGAAGAGAATGCAGGGCTACAGCGCTCTCTGGCTTCCTGGCTCAGACCATGCCAGCATCGCTACCGAGGTAAAGGTAGCCAACGAGCTGAGAGAAAAGACAGGCCGTGACAAGAGAGACTTCACTCGTGAGGAGTTCCTCGAACACGCATGGGCATGGAAAAAAGAGTACGGCGGACGCATCACAAAGCAGTGCCGTAAGCTCGGTGATTCCTGCGACTGGAACCGCGAGCGTTTTACTATGGACGAGACATGCAACAGAGCGGTAGTAGAGCACTTCATCAACCTTTACAATAAGGGCTGGATCTACAAAGGAAACCGCCTGATCAACTGGTGCCCGTGCTGCAAGACTTCGCTGTCAGACGCGGAAGTAGAGCATGAGGATGAGAACGGAAAGTACTGGTATTTCAGATACCCGGCCAAGGACGGCGGCGAGGGCATCACTGTTGCCACATCGAGACCTGAAACAATGTTCGGAGATATCGCAATTGCGGTACATCCGAGCGATGAGAGATATAAGGACCTCGTCGGAAAGACGGTCATTCTTCCTATAGTCGGAAGAGAGATCCCTGTTATCGCAGATGAATATCCTGATCCTGAAAAAGGAACCGGAGCTGTAAAGATCACACCGGCTCACGACCCTAACGACTTTGAAGTAGGGCAGAGACACGGCCTCGAAATGATCTCCTGCATGAACGATGACGCTACGATGAATGAATATGCCGGCAAGTATGAAGGCATGGACAGATACGAGTGCAGAAAAGCCTGGGTAAAGGAACTCGAAGACAACGGATTCCTCGTAAAGACAGAGGATATGGTAATTCCTGTGGGCAAGTGCTACAGATGCCATAATGCTGTTGAGCCGATGATGAGCGATCAGTGGTTCGTCAGAATGGACGAGCTTGCAAAACCTGCAATCAAGGCTGTTGAATCCGGACGCATGAAATTCGTACCTGAAAGATTCAGCAAGATCTACCTCAACTGGCTCTATGATATCCGTGACTGGTGCATTTCAAGACAGCTCTGGTGGGGACACAGGATCCCGGCTTATTACTGTGAAGAATGCGGTGAGATAGTCGTCGCAGCAGATAAGCCTGAAGTATGCCCTAAGTGCGGATGCACTCACTTCAGACAGGATGAAGACGTGCTCGATACATGGTTCAGCTCCGCTCTCTGGCCTTTCTCGACTCTGGGATGGCCTGAGAAGACTGAGGACCTCAGCTACTTCTATCCAAACAACGTGCTTGTAACAGGATACGACATCATCTTCTTCTGGGTAGTCAGAATGGTATTCTCCGGATACGAGTGCATGGGAGACGCTCCGTTCGATTACGTATTCGTTCACGGACTTGTCAGGGACGAGCTCGGACGCAAGATGTCAAAATCGCTCGGAAACGGAGTGGATCCGCTCGAATCCATCGACCAGTACGGAGCCGATGCTCTGAGATTCATGCTCTGCACAGGAATCTCGCCTGGTAACGATACCCGTTACATCCCTAAGAGGATCGAGGCTGCCCGCAACTTTGCAAACAAGCTCTGGAATGCTTCCAGATTTACTATCATGAATCTGCAGGATGAGTCCGGAGAGTGGCTGCCTATGGGTTATGAAGAGGCAGAGCTCAAGGATGAAGATAAGTGGATCCTTCAGGTAACAAATGACGGCGCTAAATATATCACAGAGCAGCTCGATAAATTCGAACTCGGCCTGGCGGGCCAGAGAGTCTATGAACTTATCTGGGACGTATACTGCGACTGGTATATCGAGATGGTAAAGGGCAGACTCTACGGCGACGATGAAGAGGATAAGAAGGTCGCAAGAGCGGTCCTGACGAAGGTGCTCAAGGATCTCCTGAAGTTCCTGCACCCGTTCATGCCATTCATCACTGAAGAGATCTGGGGAGTACTCCCGCACGACGGCGGGAAGAGCGGACGCGACGCCATGCTGATCAGAGCCGAATGGCCTGAATATGATGAGGCTATGGATTACGCAGATTCCGTAAGAAGAGTCGAGACAGCTATGGCTGTTGTCAAGGCAGTACGTAATATCCGCGCTGAGGCTGAGGCTGCTCCGGGCAGAAAGCTCAATCTCATCATCAAGACAGATTCCCTCGAAAGCGACATTGAAGCTGTAGCTGACAGGATCAGAAAGCTCGCGAATGTAGTTGAGATCGAATTCAAGGGCGCAGGCTTCGAGATGCCTTCAGATGTAATGACAGCTGTGATCGACGGTGCCGAGATAGCTGTTAAACTGGATGACCTCGTAGACAGAGACGCCGAGATCGAGAGACTGACCAAAGAGAAGGCCAGACTCGAAAGCGAGGTACAGCGTGTAGAGAAGAAACTCGCAAACAAGGGATTTGTTGACAAGGCTCCTCAGAAACTCGTTGAGGAAGAAAGAGCAAAAGGCGAGAAATACCGCGAAATGCTCGCGACGGTTATCGCTCGTCTTGATTCACTGAAATAAAAATGGCAAGCTTTGACGGACTTGAAAGAATGAAGACCCTGTTGTCTGCTCTGGGTGATCCCGGGGCAGACTTCAGGGTTATACATATAGCAGGAACAAACGGAAAAGGTTCCACTTCGGTAATGACGGCGTCCATTCTGGAGGAGGCCGGTTTTACTGTTGGCCTGTATACTTCGCCGCATCTTGAAGATGAGTGTGAAAGGGTACAGATATGGGACGGCATCCATACGATGATAGATCAGGCTCACTTCGATGAGCTGAAAGAGAGAGTCAGGGATGCATGGCCTGAAGTAAAGCAGACTTTACATAATGAGGGTGCTGAGCCCGGAAAACTGACCGTTTTTGAGGTATATACGGCTGCCGCTTATCTGTTCTTTGCTGAAGAAAAGCCTGATTATATCGTGCTCGAGACCGGACTGGGCGGACGCCTTGATTCTACAAACACGATAGAAAGGCCTCTCGTCTCAGTAATAACTCAGGTAGGCCTTGACCATACAGCACAGCTGGGAAATACCATATTTAAAATAGCCCGCGAAAAAGCCGGTATCATCAAGCCGGGCGTACCTGTAGTATCACAGACTCCTGACATGAATGTTCAGACAATTCTCAGGAGGACTGCTGATGAGAACGGATGTGAATTCATAGATGCTTCGCCTCTTTTCGACAGATACAGAAGCTTTGAACTCGCGATGAAAGGCGAGCATCAGCTCAGAAACGCGGCAACAGCTGTTGAAGCGATCAGGGCAGCAGGTATTGAGGTATCCGAAGAAGCGATCAGAGGGGGCCTCGAAAACGCATATCTGCCGGGAAGATTCGAGATCCTGAATGAAGATAATGCAGGCAGCGGAGAACCGTTCTTTATAGTTGACGGAGCGCACAATCCGGATGCAGTCAGCGCGCTTGCCGATACACATTCAGTCTTTGCGCGCGCGCATAAAATAAAAAGAACTTTTGTAATTTTTGGCTGCATGAAAGACAAGAATTACACTCGTATGATACAATTGTTATCGGGAAATATGAGAGGGTGCACATTTGCGACAGCTGCCGTCGAATACGACAGGGCAGAAGATCCCGGACGTCTCGGCGAAATCTTCGTGTCATGCGGTAAACGGTGTATCGTGTGCGATTCTGCGGCTGAAGCATATGAAATCTCTAAAGAAGGCAATTACGATTGCGTTCTTGTGACCGGATCGATATATATCGCCGGTGAATTAAGGCGCATGTATTTGCTGGACTACAAATTGCTTTAGCTATTAATTATATTAACCCATATTTAAAACAGTTAAGGAGAGAAAGGATTGGCGTATGTTTGACAGAAACGGAAATGACAACAGCAACTATAACCAGATGATAGTTGAGGAAATCCGCAAGAGTTCCGAGAAAGTCGCAGACCTTGTAAATCAGGAGTACATGAGACAGAAAAACAACGTAGAGCTTATTGCTTCTGAAAACTACTGCTCCGAGGCAGTAATGGCTGCATGCGGAAGCTGCCTCTCATGGAAGTATGCTGAAGGTTACCCGCAGGCTCCTGTTGTAAGAACTTCAGGAAACAAGGGCAGATACTACGGCGGAACCATTATCGTAGACCAGCTCGAAGAGTATTGCTGCGATCTCTGGAGAAAGGTATTCAATACTGACTATCATGTCAACGTTCAGCCTCATTCGGGTTCACAGGCTAACTTCGCTGCTTACAAGTCGGTTCTCGAGCCGGGAGATACAGTACTCGGACTCAATCTTGACAACGGCGGACACCTTACACATGGTTCCAGCGTAAACTTCAGCGGAAAGCTCTATGACGTTCATTTCTATGATGTAGATGACAATGGCCGCATCGACATGGAAGACGTCAGAAGAAAAGCTCACGAGCTTAAGCCTAAACTGATCCTTACAGGTGCATCCGCATATTCAAGAATCATCGATTTCCCTGCATTTGCAGAGATCGCTAAGGAAGTCGGAGCATACTTCATGGTAGATATGGCTCATATCGCAGGTCTCGTAGCTGCAGGCGAGCATCCGTCACCATTCGGATATGCCGACATCGTAACAACAACCACACACAAGACTCTCAGAGGACCTCGCGGCGGACTCATCTTCGCTAGACCTGAGCTCGCAAAGAAGGTCGACTCGGCAGTATTCCCTTATGCACAGGGCGGCCCGCTCTGCCACATCATCGCAGGCAAGGCTGTATGCGCTGAAGAAGCTCTGAAGCCTGAATTCAAGACATATCAGCACCAGGTAAGACTCAACTGCGCTGCATTTGCAGACGAGTTCACAAAGATGGGCTACAAGGTAGTTACAGGCGGAACAGACAACCATGTATTCCTGCTCGACCTCAGCGACAAGGAATTCTCCGGTAAGGAGCTTCAGGCTGCATGCGACGAAGTAGGCATCACTCTCAACAAGAACTGCGTACCTAACGAGAAGAGATCGCCTATGCAGACATCCGGTGTACGTATCGGAACTGCTCCTATGACAACAAGAGGATACCTCGAAGATGACTTCCGTGAAGTTGCACACAGGATCGATGCTGTCGTAAAAGAACTCGATGCCAAGAAGGCAGCAGAGGCAGCAGAGGCTAAATAAACCGCAAAAACCAATTGTTTTGAATTAAATGCCCCGTCTTTCTGAAAAAAGGCGGGGCAAATCATTGATTATGTTTTTTTGCTGTTGTAGAATGTACAGACAAATCGAATTTTACATAAAACAGAGGAGGTACTGACCTATGGTGAAACTTTTGATTGGACATAAAGGAAGCGGCAAGACCAAAAGAATGATCGAACTCGCTAATGAAACAGTCCAGACAGCCAGAGGCAGCATCGTATTTATAAACAAGAATTCCAGACTTATTTACGATCTTGATTATAAAATCAGAGTCGTATGCATGGAGGATTTCCCGCATATTACAAATGAAGACGAGTATATCGGATTCCTGTTCGGCATCATGAGCTCTGACAACGATATCGAAACAATTTTCCTTGACGGTATCATGAGGCACAGAGACTTCGCTCTCGAAGTACTTCCTAGCTTCATTGAAAAGATCAAAGTCATTTCCAAGGAATCCGGCATAGATTTCATTTTAAGTGTAAGCGCCGAGCTTGAAGAGATGATCGGTGTAAACTTCGACGATATTGAAGTGCTTAACTGATATGACAGTAATAGAACAGATTTTAGAAGGAATCAATAAAGGCAGAGCCATGTACGATTGTGTGCATGGCTCTCTTATACGTCCAGATGAAAAACGCTCTGACAGCTTAAATGAGCTATGCCTGGGCGATAATCTCGCGTACATGACAGATCTCACCAATCGCGGGCTTTCGGGCGCATTCAGGCTGATCTACATAGATCCGCCGTTCTTTACGCGCTCCAGCTTCAACGCTTCTGTCAGCGTGAAGGATTCATCCGGGTCAAGCCATAAGGTGCATCATCTTGCGTACGATGACAAGTTCGACCGCAGTCTCGAATACTATATCGAGAACATGACTGTAAGACTGCTGATGATGAAAGATCTCCTTGCTGACGACGGTCTAATGTGGATCCACCTCGACTGGCATTCTTCGCATTACATCAAACTGGTTCTCGACGAACTGATGGGCGAGAAGAATTTCGTCAATGAGATAATATGGCAGTACAAGTCCGGCGGCTCCGGAAAGCGACATTTTGCGCGCAAGCATGACACCATACTTGTTTACTCAAAAACTTCCGGGTACCGCATAAACGTGCCGAAAGAAAAATCCTACAACAGGGACCGCAAGCCGTACAGGTTCAGAGGCGTTGCCGAATATAAGGATGAGGGCGGCTGGTACACTCTCGTCAATATGAAAGATGTGTGGAGCATCGACATGGTAGGGCGTACTTCGTCCGAAAGGACCGGATACGCCACTCAGAAGCCGCTCGAGCTTATGAAGCGCATAATCGAGGCTTCGACAGATGAAGGCGATCTTGTCGGTGATTTCTTCTGCGGAAGCGGAAGCCTGCCTGAGGCTGCACATATGCTGGGCCGCAGATGGATAGCATGTGACAGCGAAGAGCTGGCAGCTGCAATGTCGAGACGAAGACTGAGAAAGGCCGGGGCTGATTTCAGGTTTACAAGGCTCGAGGAAGCCAGCCCGAGAAACGGGAGGGCGGATATTGAGGTAGTCAGCAAAGATGCTCTGTCAGACGGGCGTACTCTTTATAAGTGCAGACTCAAAGATTTCGTGCCGGATGTAGATACCGGATCCATTCAGATGAAGGACCGGGTATATGTCGAAGAGGCATTGAAGGCCGACAGACTGCAGTTTGCCGACCATGTGATGATAGATCCGGATTATAACGGGTCATTTGAAAGCAGATACATTTTCGATGCTGCGGAAGACAGCATGAGCTTCATTTCAGACGGCAATTTTGCCGCTGTGGTAGTGGACAGATTCGGGAAAGAGTATCCTGCCGAAGTAATTAACGAATAACAAGTTATCGGAGAATGATATGATTGATCAAAAAGAAAACAAGGCGGTCAGCGCTATCGATAAAAAGCTCGAAAAGGAGACCGCTGCCAACAGAAAAGTAAATGAGATATACGCGCGCGATCCCGAGCTGCACGGAAAAACAAGACTTCAGGCAAGCGCTATCGAGGTCGGATACGCGATACTTGCGGTTCTTATAGGATCGACCGCTACAGTAACCATAATGCTTCCGAATGGTCTTACTTTCGGGGGCATTACAGGTATTACGAGGATAATCCAGCATTACACCGACTGGAACTTCTCTCTGACAAACTACGCGCTTTCACTGATAATAACTGCAATCGTATGGGCGTTTCTGGGATTCAAAGAAGTCCGCAAGATCCTTCTGATGTCGGTATTATATCCGGCTGTAAACCTTTTTTTGGAGCTGAATCATGTTGTGCTCATAAAGAGCGATGACCTGTTTCTCGTATCGGTATTCTGCGGCGTGGTGCTTGGCGTATCCAACGGCCTTACATTCAAAGCAGGATTCTCCTCAGGAGGCACAGATTCTCTTGCTAAGGTCATTAAATACCGATGGTTGCCCCATCTTGGCATAAACGATATTACTTTCGCCATAAACGCGATTATCGTGCTTGTGAGCGCTATCGTATACGGACTTCAGATAGCTCTTTATGCCGTCATAATAATATACGTCTCGATGAAGGTGGGAGAGACTGTCATGTACGGTTTCAGTGACAAGATAGTAGAGCTCGATATCATTCCGGGCGATGCCGAGAAGCTGACGCAGTATATCATGAATGAACTGGGCCGAGGCGTTTCGAGCATTGAAGTTACAGGTGAGTATACGGGAGATAAAAGAAAACAGCTTAAGATACTCTGCTCGCCGCGCGAGAGTTTTCTTATCAAGAGGCACCTGGCTAAAGAGGACCCTAAGTCGTTCGTTTCGGTTATAAGTGTCAAGTCCGTATGGGGAAGGGGCCGCGGATTCTCTGACATCCGCGATATGGATAATTAGCTGCCTATCTGAAATAATAGTATTCGGCAAGAAATCCAGACAGAAGACATGTGGTGCGCGGGTTGAGAATAAGATACCCGTTCACACAGTCAGGGTCCGACAAAAGACTGTCAAGAGCGCTGTTTCCGGCGCTCTTTTTCTTTAAAAAAGAGAGATCAAAATAGAATTCTTCGTCATGGCATCCGAGCGGAGCGAGTATTTCAAACGAAGATGATGAGGAATTGAAAGTCACGGTCAGTGGATCGTCGGCATCAGGAAAATAAGCAGAGGAGACCGGATCGGTTATCTGCTCGCCTGTGATGCGGAGGATCTTAGGAAATTTTTTCAGTTTCGGGCGTACGCTCAGCTTTCCGCCCGCGGCAGGGAAACCGTACGATGCAAGAGCTCCGTGAATATCAGGAACATCAGCCAGAGTCAGATACATGAGCCGGTTGAGGTGCAGAACGTCTTCACGGTTGTGCGTGAGAATTATCTTTTCTATCATGCTGTTCCCGCTGATCGCGTACTGATCGAACAGGGCAACACTCTCTTTGCCTGTTATGGTGTCTCCGCGGTCCGACAGTATGCCGTAATGGTTTTCGATCGACATCTGGCTCATGGAGCCGACGCGGTCTTTAAGATCGGTGCATCTGCGCAGGAATCTGTAGAGGTCAAAGTGGTACATTTTAAGCTGCCTGCCGATGAAATTGGCCTCGAGCCTTGCGTTCATGAATGGCACGTCAAAAGCGCAGCCGTTGAATGTTACAAGGTAGTCAACGCCGCTGTCTTCAAGAAGATCCATCGATGCTTCGAGGACTTTTGCCTCTTCATAGTGGTTTTCGGCAAGAAACTGCGTGATACGCACGCCGCTGTCGGTCCTCATGAGCAGACCGATCAGCACTGCCTTGCATCTGCTCCTGTCAAGCCCGGTCGCTTCGATATCGAGCACACATGGCTTCATGCCTTTGAAATAGGCATCCCACTCCGGATGATACTCGCCTGTTATTCTGTAATCTCTTGTAAAAACTTTCATCCGTTTGATTTTAACTTATCTTCGTGATAGAGTAAATCGGCACATAAAAAAGGAGACTTGCAAAAATGAAATTAGGAATAGTAGGACTTCCGAATGTAGGAAAGAGCACGCTGTTCAATGCCATCACCAAGGCAGGCGCAGAAGCAGCCAATTATCCGTTCTGCACGATCGAGCCTAACGTGGGCGTTGTAACGGTACCTGACGAGCGTATCACCACACTGTCAAAAGTATATAATTCTAAAAAAACTATCTACACCACGATAGAGTTCAGCGATATCGCCGGGCTTGTAAAGGGTGCCTCCAAAGGCGAGGGCCTCGGTAACAAGTTCCTCGGGCATATCAGGGAAGTTGAGGCGATCGTTCATGTAGTAAGGTGCTTTGACGATGAAAACGTCGTACATGTAGACGGAAAGATCGATCCGGTAGGGGATATCGATGTCATCAACACCGAGCTCATAATTGCCGATATGGAGGTGCTCGAGCGCAGGATCGCAAAGACGACAAAGCAGGCTAAGGCCGATAAATCGGCAAGGGCGGAGCTGGAGCTCCTTGAACGCATCAACGCTGTGCTTGAAGAAGGAAGACCGGCAAGAGAGATCGACGGTCTCAGTGACGAAGAAGCAGCTTTTGTGAAATCGCTCGATCTGCTTACATATAAGCCGGTCATATATGCTGCAAATGTTTCGGAAGATGAAGCTTCGGGTGAAGATAACGACTATGTAAAGGCCGTAAGGGAATACGCAGCGGCGGAAGGCTCTGAAGTCGTGGTCATAAGCGCCAAGGTAGAGGCCGAACTGGCAGAACTTGAAGAAGATGAGCGTGAGATGTTCCTTGAGGAACTCGGGATCGAAGAGTCCGGACTCGATAAGCTCATAAAGTCTTCGTACGCACTGCTCGACCTCATAAGCTTCATTACAACCGGTGAAGATGAAACAAGAGCATGGACTATAAAGAGGGGAACGCTTGCGCCTCAGGCTGCCGGAAAGATCCACAGCGACTTCGAGAAAGGCTTCATACGAGCCGAAACGATCGCTTATGACAAGCTCATGGAGGTCGATGGAAAGCTCTCAGCTGCTAAAGAAAAGGGCTGGCTCAGATCTGAAGGCAAGGAGTACGTTGTCAAGGACGGAGACGTTATGCACTTCCTGTTTAACGTGTAGCGGTTGACAATGCTGCGGTCTTGTACTTATATTTACATTTATGTTTTTTTGACGTACAAAAGCATTGCAAAAGACAGTATGGATTACTATAATGCGTTTAGGGATTGCGGAAGCAATCCTATCTCTAGTCCCAATACCCTTTTTCGAAAGAGACTGCACCCCTTGCAGTTTCTTTCATTTTTTGCGTTTTTTTAATGATCGGAAAAGCGCTTATGGGCTGAGCACCAGCGATAAAGGATGACTCCGGCGATAATGGCGCAGACACTGATGACCTGTGCCTGCTTGAAAGGGCCAATCATAAGAGAATCGGTACGCAGAGACTCAACCAGTAATCTCTCCAATGAATAGAATATAAAGTACAGAGCAAGAGTCTGTCCGTGTGCGTATCTTTTATGTTTGTTGAACCAGCTTAAAGCTATGAACAGCAGCACGCACCAAATGGACTCGTAAAGAAAAGTAGGGTGGACTCTGACGCCGTCAACCATTATGCCCCATGGAAGATCGGTAGGCCCACCGTGAGCTTCTCCATTGAAGAAGTTGCCCCATCTGCCTATGGCCTGGGCGAGGGCTACGGTAGGAACGAAGAGATCGAGTACATTGAGCGGATCGATCTTTTTATGCCTGCACACGAGCAATACGGTAATAAGACCGAATAGCAGTCCGCCGTGAATGGCAAGACCGCCGCTTCTGATATCGAGCATGGACCCGAGCGTCTTATAGTAATCAAGGTTAAAAAGAACATAATAAGCGCGGGCGCCTATGACACCGACAGGGAGCATCCACAGAGCGATATCGAGTACATCCTCATCGGTGATGCCGTGAAGCGGGGCTCTTTTACATGATATCAGAACTGCCGTAAGCATGCCTGCCGCTATGAGTATGCCGTACCACCTTATATCAACTCCGAAAATTGTGAATGCTATCGGGTCGGGATGTCCCATTCCTGTACCTCCGTATTGCGTATTTTCTTTGAAAAATCAAAGAGCAAAAATAGTATAACATATTTTTCAAAAACTTTGTTGACAAGTGGGGTTTCTTTTGTTACTATAATCAAGCGCGATTCAAGAAATCAAATATTGCGGCGGCGTAGCTTAGCTGGCTAGAGCGTCCGGTTCATACCCGGAAGGTCACTGGTTCAAGTCCAGTCGCCGCTACCAAAACAAGGGCGCATAGCTCAGCTGGGAGAGCACCTGCCTTACAAGCAGGGGGTCATAGGTTCGAGCCCTATTGCGCCCACCATTTTGCGGCCGGGTAGTTCA
>CADBKM010000028.1 GCA_902795265.1 uncultured Eubacteriales bacterium | reverse complement strand
GTTCTGCACTATGAAGTTTTCAAGGTTCCGCTGTGCTTTTCAGCGACAGCTTGTTTAGTATACACAACTCAGTGGTTTGTGTCAAGAGCTTTTTCAGAATTTTTTTAATTCTTTTTCGCTCTCCTCTGAGCTGCTGCAGCTTTCCACTGCTTGCTTGCCTTAGAAAAACAGGGCTTTTGTTTGCCCTGTTTTCAAGCGCTCGTTTATATTACCACTTTCAAATTTTAAGTCAACCCTTTTGTTACACTTTTTTGAAAAAGTTTTGCACTCCTGTCAGTGCAAATTGTTGACTATATATGCGGCCTGTTTTACTCGCCTGAGTTTCTCTCTGCCTCACGCTCCTGACGTGTTATAGCGGCACTCATCATGAGATCCTGCTCAGCTGCCATATCCTCTTTGATCTTGGCAATGCGCCTCTGAGCGTTCTTCTGTTCACGGATACCCTCTTTCGCTTTTGCCAGCGCCCTCTTCTCATCTTCCTGTGCTTCACGCAGCTTTTCTTCGTTGCCTGTAATAAAGCTAGGCCTCGAGTACTCAATGCTGAATGACTGGAAGAATCTCCTGAGTCCGAGGATGATCATGCAGATACCGATGAGCAGAGTCTGGCTCAGCCCTATAGTTGAGTTATTGAAGAACATATAACCGCCCAATATGAGCATGAGCGTGCTGAGAGTAACGCCGATCCTCTTGTCTGTATCGGTCTCCATTATATCGAACCACTCCGACCTGAACGCGAGGACGCCTTCGATAAGCATCCACAGCGCGAACATGACCTGAGCCGTGTTGTCGTCTGTAACCTGTCCGGATATAATAACGATCCCGAACACGAGCATCAGGAATCCGTCTTTCGCGATGCCTACGCCGATCTCAGAAACATCAAAGTCTGCACGTCTTCCGACAAGAAGTTCAAACGCTCCGAGCAGAATGAATACCAGGCCGATCACAAACGCAACCGACAGAAAAGCCGCACTGGCGTTAGCCACGCAGAATATTCCCGTTCCTATCATCGCGACACTCGCGATCATCATAAGTGTTCTCATTGCTGCCTCCTTCGGAATCCGTACAATATTACCATTAAAATACCCGCTCTCGCAAGAGAGCGGGTATAAGTCAGCTGTTTATGGCTGTTTTTACAGGCTGTAGCCTGCGTGGAAAGCCTTCTTGTTGAGTTCTACGAACTTAGGCTTAACGTTAGCTTCGATCTCTGCATCCCAGTCGATGTCATCGAGTCCGCCCATGTTCTTTACAAGAGCGCCGAGCAGTACGATGTTCATTGCTTTAGGGTTGCCAAGCTCTGTTGCGATCTCTGCAGCCTTGAATGCGTGTACGTCGCAGATGGCGCTGAGGTGCTCGATGATGCCTTCCGGATACTCAGCTTTGCCGAGGTTGACCGGTACCGGCTGGATCTGGTGATCGTTGATGACCATTGTTCCGCCGATCTTCAGGTGGTCGAGCCATCTGAGAGCTTCCATCTCTTCGAATGCTACGATAACGTCAGCGGATCCCTTACCTACGATAGGTGAATAGACCTTTTCGCCGTATCTTACCTGTGTGGATACAGAACCGCCTCTCTGAGACATTCCGTGGATCTCACTCATCTTTACATCATAGCCTGCCTTCATGAGACCGCTTGTCAGGATCTTCGATGCGAGGATAGTTCCCTGTCCGCCTACTCCTACCAGGAGGATATTCTTAACTTCACTCATTATCTTGTCACCTCCTCAATAGCCTTGAATGGGCAAACCTGCTTGCACACTGTGCAGCCGTTGCAGCTTGTTACGTCTACAACTACCTTATCCTTTGTGGAGATAAGTGCAGGGCAGCCTGTCTTTACGCACATCTTGCAGTTCTTGCACTTGTCCTGATCGATCACGCACTGTGTCTTGTGCAGTGTCGGGAACTCGTCGATATCCTGCTTGCTGAACTTCTTGAGTACGCACGGCCATCTTGTGATGAGTACGCATGGCTCGTCTTTCGGCAGCAGCTTGTCGAGTGCGTCGTTGACCTCGTCGAGGTGGTTAGGATTGACTGTGATGATGTTCTCTTCCTTGACGCCGATAGCCTTGCAGAGAGCAGGGATATCTACCTCAGGAGCTTCCTTGCCCATGAGTGTGTATCCTGTGCCAGGGTTCTGCTGGTGGCCTGTCATACCTGTGATACGGTTATCAAGGATGACTGTCAGGTTGTGGCCGCTGTTATATACGGCATCCATCAGGGAGTTGACACCTGTGTGGAAGAATGTGGAGTCGCCGATTACCGAAACGACCTTTGTATCCTTGCCGGCATCTCTGAAAGCGATGCTTGCGCCGTGACCCTGTGAGATCGATGCGCCCATGCAGATAGTTGTATGCATAGCGCCGAGAGGAGCTGCGGAGCCGAGTGTGTAGCATCCGATATCTCCTGCGATCATGATGTTCTTTCTCTTCGAGAGAGCATAGAAGAATCCTCTGTGAGGGCAGCCTGCGCAGAGTGCAGGAGGTCTTACTACAGGCTGGAGATCAGACTTGTAAGTCTCAGGCTCAACTCCGAGGAATGCCTTGCGGACGATATCTGTGTTGAGCTCGTCATATCTAGGAATTACATCCTTGCCTGTGCACTCGATTCCGAGCATCTTTACGTGCTCTTCGATGTATGGATCCATCTCTTCTACGATATAGACCTTGTCGACCTTAGCGCAGAATTCCTTGATGAGATCGTCAGGCATAGGGAATGTGAGACCGAGCTTCAGATAGGAAGCGTCTTCTCCGAATGTCTCTCTTGCATACTGGTACGAAACTCCGGATGTGATAACGCCGATCTTTGTGCTGTGCATCTCGCATCTGTTGAACTCGCAGTTATTCGAGAATTCTCTTGCGGCTGCGACTCTGTCTTCGAGTGTAGCTCTGAGCACTTTAGCGTTTGCCGGTGCTGTAACGTACTTTCTGATCTTCGGTTCGTAATCAGGAACCTCAACCTCTTCTCTTTCGCCCAGCTCAACGATGCCCTTCGAGTGGCATGTTCTGGTTGTAACGTGGAAGAGTACCGGCATGTCGAATCTTTCGGAAAGTGCGAACGCCTTCTTCATGAAGTCTTTCGACTCCTGAGAATCCGAAGGTTCGAGCATCAGCAGTCTGGCTGCTTTTGCAGTATTTCTGTTATCCTGCTCGTTCTGTGAACTGTGCTGGCCCGGATCGTCTGCTACTACCATTACGAATCCGCCGGTAACTCCGGTGTAAGCGAATGTGTAGATAGGGTCTGCAGCGACGTTCATTCCTACGTGCTTCATTGCGCAGAAAGATCTGACACCGGCGATCGATGCTCCGATCGCTGCCTCTGTGGCTACCTTTTCGTTAGGCGCCCACTCTGAATATACGGCATCGCCGTACTGAGGCATGTTTTCAAGGATCTCTGTGCTTGGTGTTCCCGGATAAGCCGATGCGAATCTTGCGCCGCCTTCGTATGCTCCGCGGGCTGTCGCTTCGTTACCGGACATGATAACTTTCATAAAGCATTTCCTCCCTTTTACATAATTTAGGGGTATCTCAGAAGCTGAAATACCCGGTTCTATCTTTGAATGCCCTAACGCCATCATTAGCTTCTATACGATATATATAGAAGAAAAACTACATTTTGCACCAAATATTATACATCTCATCGACTGCTCTTTCAATGTGTTGTACTTATACAACCGATCTTATTTTGACTGGTAATCCACACACTGCTGACGATCGAGGAAAAAGTGTATTCCCGGGGACGAATCCTTCCAGCGGTCCATCTGAAAGCCGTTGGCCGGTTCGATCCACTTGCCCACTTCATAATAGAAATCAGGGTCGACCGTAGACTGAGCCCATGTGTAGTTTTCTGTTTCATCAATATTGGTGATCTTGAGCACCTTTACCTTGGATACTCTGCCTGTTTCGAGAGTCGCCATGCAGCGGTGGGCGTCTTTAGGTACAAGCATCATAACGACGCGGAGGTCGGTGCAGCACTTCCAGGCAATGAACGCCTCCCCTTCCTCAGGGCAGCGCATCTTATACCACTTTGTGTCGTCATCGATGATCACCTTGTCCTGATTGAGCGCATCCTCGAGCACTGACGAGTATATGTTTGCGCCTCTGAGGTCGATCCCCGTCATATCCTGGAATCTGAAGCTGCAGCCGCGCGCCTTGCATCCGCAGAGCTTCATTCCCGTAAGGTCATTATTATAGAAAGCAACATTGTCCATATTGGAGCCGCTGAAGTCTGTCTCGTGAAGATTGCAGCCGTCAAAGGTGGCGCGCCTGAAATCTATTCCCGTCAGATTGCGGCCGGCAAGATCTGTTCCTTTTATAATGCAGTGACGCATATCAGGCATGCCGCCGCCTGCTTTCGCGCGGGCTTCGCCCAGTGCCGCTTCAAATTCCTCAAGCGAGTTGACGCGGCGTTTCTCACTGTCAGCAACCGGCCTGTAAGCCTCATTCTCTTTCACAAAATCCATTTCGCTGCTGCTGAAGTTCATATCTCTCCCCCTTTTTCTTTATTTAAGAAGATTATACTACTCGAGTGAATAAAAAAGGACTCACAATCCAAGATGATCGTGAGTCCTTTGCATTTACCGCCAGAGCAGATCTGTTACTCAGCAGCGTTGTTAGCGTTTGCCGAGTCAGGTACTCTGTAGCTGCCTTCACGTCCCTTCAGCCAGAAGAGAACAGCGAACAGAAGCACGAAGCCGACGACGAGAGGGATGAGCCATCCGCCCGTGAATCCGGATATTACATAGCATATCGCGGATACTGCCGCAACGGTCGTTGCGTAAGGCAGCTGCGTAGTAACGTGTGAAAGGTGATTGCAAGCCGCGCCTGCGGAAGCCATGATCGTGGTATCCGAGATCGGCGAGCAGTGGTCTCCGTATACTCCTCCGGCCATGCACGCAGCAAGGATAGGCATTGTCAGCTGCGGCTGCGACTGAGTGATCGCGAGACCGATAGGGATCATCATGCCGAATGTTCCCCATGATGTGCCGCTTGCGAACGCGAGCAGACAAGCGATAATGAAGAGCGCTGCAGGAATGAGGCCCATAACAGCACCGCTCATGTTCTCAACGAGCCCTGCTACGAAATCAGCAAGTCCGAGGCTGCTTGTCATTGAGTTGAGCGACCATGCAAGTGTGAGTACCAGTATAGGCGATACCATCTGCTTGAAGCCTTCAGGTACACAGCCCATGCACTCTGTGAATGTGATCGTTCTTCTGCATACGAAGTAGATAACGATGATAACAAGTGCAACGAATGCGCCGAGAGGCAGGCCGTATGTTGCGTCTGAATTAGCGAACGAGTTTACGAACGATTCACCATCGAAGATCCCGCCTGTGTATACCATTCCGAATACGCAGCAGATAACGAGGATCACTACAGGAAGTACGAGGTCGAGCACGATGCCCTTGTCGCTTCCGTCATCAGCGTCACTTGCAGCGTCAGCATTGATGTCATCTACAGTAAAGAGGTCGCCGTTTTCAACAGCGTTTCTCTCATACTTTGCCATGTTGCTGAAGTCGAACTTCATAAAGATGAGGCCGAACATCATGGCGAGCGTGAAGAGTGCGTAGAAGTTGTAAGGGATGCAGTGGATGAATACGGAGATCCCGTTCTGCCCTTCTACGAATCCTGAAACAGCAGCAGCCCACGAAGAGATAGGTGCGATGATGCAGACCGGAGCAGCAGTAGCGTCGATGAGATAAGCGAGCTTAGCTCTCGATACATTGAACTCGTCTGTTACCGGCTTCATGACCGAGCCCACTGTGAGACAGTTGAAATAGTCGTCTACGAAGATGATAATTCCGAGAATGACTGTAGCGGCCTGAGCTGCGGCACGCGATCTTACGCGTCTGAGAGCCCACTTGCCGAAAGCCTTTGATCCGCCGGAAAGATTCATCAGAGCGACGATGATTCCGAGAATGACAAGGAATACGAGGATTCCGACATCGCCCGGGTCAGAAAGTGAACCGATGATGCCGTCCTGAAGAGCGTGATTTACGATCCCGCCGAAGTCAGCTCCTGCGTAAATAACGGCGCCCGTAAGGATACCGATGAAGAGCGAGCTGTAAACTTCTTTTGTGATAAGGGCCAGTACGATGGCTACGAGAGGCGGTAGTATCGCCCACGCGGTTGCGTACAGAGCAGGTGTGTCCATAATAAGTTACCTCCTAATGCTTTCCGTATAATAAGAAAAGATCCATGAATAACGCTTGAAACGAAACTGCCATGGATCAGGTAACTTGCTATATTATATTTACCGCCTACCATGATAGCGCTCCACTTGCGTGACAGTCCGGCGCATCTTATTGCGCCGTCCCAGCCGACCGGTTCAGGGACTCCGTTCAGCTTCGGCGGATCATCCTTTCGCGGCCGCGCATCCCCTGCGCAGTTAAGACCGTTACTCATAATCTCCGCGACCTCTATCGGGTCAGGTGTTATTCACTTGTTAACGTTGTACATATTAACTATATTAATAAGCAATGTCAATCAGTTTTTGTAAATAAATACAAAAAATCCTCTTATACAAACACCCCGGAACCGGGTCCGGGGAGCTTGTATAAGAGGATTTTATGAAGATTAAGTATTATGCGTGTATGATTTAAGGGAGGTTTTTCTGTAGCTCTTTCTGTAATTAGATAATAGCATGCAAAACGTCATTTTAAGCGTCATTTTCCATTTAATTATGACAAATTCCCAATAAAAAATGACGCTATTTTGCAATAACGTCATCATTTCTCATATAAGACTGTTTTTCTGCTTTATTCTTCAGCCGTGCCGAGTGATCGTATAACTCTTGCTGCTATCGGCGCAGCGACTTCAGAGCCAAAGCCCCCGCCTTTCACCCATACAACGAATGCGTATGGTGCATCAGCGTCATCAGTGAATCCGACGAACCAGGCGTCCGGGCTGTCAGAGCCCGCCTCTGCCGTGCCTGACTTGGCATACATGTCCATTCCCTCAAAGTTCCACTCGCCGTAGTTTTCGGTGACATTGTACTTCATCATGTCTTTGAGTTCAGCCGCAGTGTCGCTGTCGAGATATCTGCCAAGGCTCTTGCCTCCGGTCAGCTCCTTGAGAAAAGTCGCGCTCCTGATAAGTGTCGGCTGCACAGGCTCTCCGCCGTTGGCAATGGCTCCCATATATACCATCATTGCACAAGGGTTTACAAGATCGTCAGCCTGCCCTATTCCGGCCCAGCTCAGTTTTACTTCGTTATCGTCAGGGAAGTCGAACGACCCTGCAGCGGTCTTGATTCCGTCGATCTCTACCGGTTCCGTAAGGCCTGCTTTTTCGGCATACTTTGCCATGGTCTTTGCGCCGACTTCACGTGTGAGCGCTCCGAACGCGCCGTTGCACGATTTTGCCAGAGCTTCCCTGAAATTGACCTCGCCATGTACGATCACGTCTGAGAGGCTGCTGTCCTCACGCTCGTTCACCTGATTGGTTCCGTCGCACTCGAACCTGAACGCCTCCCTGTCATCCATGTTGTCGATCACCGCAGCCGATGTGACCAGCTTGAAAGTGGACCCCGGCGTAAGAAGACCGTCTATAAAGTTATTGAAGAAATAAGAGCTGTCTCCGTCAGCTGATGCCTCCGGGTCGTATGCCGGGTCGAATGTCGGCGTGCTTACCATGCAGACTATCTCACCTGTTTTCCAGTTATATACGCCCACAGCTCCTGTACGCCCGGCAAGAGCCTCGTATGCCGTGCGATTGGCGTTGGCGTCTATCGTAAGCGCGATCTTCTTTCCGTTGGCCGTTGTATCGTAGGTGCCGTTAAGTATATCGTAGCCGATCAGCTGGCTTTTGAATGAAGAGATGGCTCCGTCTGATACATTGCCGTAAGGGTCGCCTACAGCGTGCACAGTCGCCACTCTGGTCTCATAATCCGAACTGTAATTAAAGCCGTCAGGAGTGCACTGCAGTAGTTCTTCTCCGTAGCGGTCTGTAATAGTGCCGCGGTTGATCACTCCGTCGGTGTATATCTGCGAGTTTCCGTAAAAGGTCGCCCACTCGCCTCCCGATTTGATGAACCTGTACGTGAACAGTCCGATGCCCGATAAAAGAGCAACTACCAGCAGGAGGCATATCCATGCTCGTCTCTCCTGTTTCCGCATGTCAGTCCTCCTTTCTCACCGCGAGGCTCGCATCGCGCCGCATATCCGCGGCCTTGAAATACGCAAGCATCGCCCACGAAGTCATAAGGCTCGTTCCGCCTGTCGAAACGAACGGGAATGTAACACCTGTCAGAGGGAACAGATCGATAGCGCCGAACACATTCAGCATTGTCTGCACCAGGAACATGGTAGCTGCGCTGCAGGCCAGTATGGTATAGATAGTTGACCTTCCGGCAACGATGTGCATAACGGCGAATACCGAAAGAGTCGCGATGCAGAGCACGGCAAGCACGGCTATTATGAAGCCCCACTCTTCCATTACAAATCCGAATACGAGGTCAGTATTGGAAGCTCCGACATATTTGAGCGAACCATTGCCCGCACCAAGTCCGAGCAGCCCTCCTCCGGCTCCGAACGACATTGTACGTGTCTGCTGATAGCCGAGATCATCCATGAACTGAGGCTCCCAGACGTGGCCCCAGGCATCGAATCTCGACGCGATATACGGTTTGAACTTAAGCACGATAAGCCCCATCGCGCCTGCAGCAACTCCAGTAAGCACAAAACGCGAGAAGTCGCCGCTCCTCAGGAACGATACAACGAGGTATGTCGCGAAGAAGATAAGCGCAGTTCCGAAGTCGCTCATAAGCGCCAGGCAGCCCAGGCAGAAGAGCGAGAACGCCGCGTATACGATAGTGTTTCTCTTGTCATAAAGCTCTTCGAGTGTGCCTGCTCCTATAAGAATGAAGGCAAGCTTTACGAGCTCAGACGGCTGTATCGATCCGCTCTCACCTATCTTGATCCAGTTTGTGGCGCCGTATTTGGCGGTACCGAAAACCAGGTTGATTATGAGCGCGACCACCGAAAGCCCTATCAGTACAGGCTTGATCTTTCTTAGCCTGCTGATATCTCTCATGTATACGCACATGAATATCATGAGAGCCAGTCCCATGAGTATAGCGACAAGTTCTTTGGCCACTGCCGACGGGTCAGATGACGCCGTGACCGCGAGGTTTATGGTAGACAGGAAGAACGCTATCATTTCCATCTCAAAGCCGCGTCTTCCCATTGTATTAAAGATCATCACGTAGGCCCACATAACGATCATCAGCACGACTATGCTGATAAGAGC
Organism: uncultured Eubacteriales bacterium; assembly: GCA_902795265.1. Classification (GTDB taxonomy): domain Bacteria; phylum Bacillota; class Clostridia; order Peptostreptococcales; family Anaerovoracaceae; genus Crickella. The sequence continues at coordinate 12,210 of CADBKM010000028.1, read as the reverse complement.
GGATGCCGTGATATCCGTGCCCATGCTGAGCACCAGCTGCACCATGGTCATTACCTGGAAGGCAGTGATCGCAAGCAGGATCTTCCACGGAGCAACCGGCTCCTTGTCGAGACGGCGCATGAATCTGTTGTTGCGCGTCTCCTCAAGGCTCGGCGGTGTTATCGTAGACACCGTCCCTCCCATTTCGATACGGTCCCCCGGATTTATGATGTAACGCTTTTCGGGGTCGAGCCTGAAGCCGTTCACCTTGGTGCCGTTCATCGAACCGAGGTCTTTGATCATCCATTTATCTTCGGAGCGCCGTATCAGCAGCGCCTGGTTATTCGAGATCGTTCTTAGAGGGATCCGTATGTCTGTAGACCTCGACCGGCCTATGACGTTCTCCCAGTGAGTGATCGGGTAGTTGCCGCCGTCTTCCACCATAAAGTAGCCCCATATCTCAGGCGTTGCCCTCGTGGAAAGCAGCGATACTATGGATATGAGGAGTATATAAGCTGCGAGCACCACAAAGATCCACCGGAAAACAGTGGTGATGTGCACCGCCAGCTCCGGATAGTTCTCAGAGAAGCTCAGGATTTCAGTAATAAAAGTATCTATTTCGATCAGTCTCCTTTTCCGATAGTTATCCAATCATTCAGATTATACGCACCTAATGTGAACATTCCTTGATTCTTAAAGAATATAAATCAACAATAAAAGAGGTCCGCTCACAGGTATACGGACCTCTTATGAAATGTAATTGTTTTATTTAGTTTTATTTCCAGCTGCTCTTGAGACCTACGATGCTGTTGAATACCTTTTCATCGTCTGTTGTGAGCTTGGAGTCAGCGATGTAGTAGCCCTTGCGGAAGAACTGGAATCTCTCGCCCGGCTTAACATCAGCTGCAGATGGCTCTGCATAGCCCCATGTCTCGACCAGTGATTCAGGGTCGAATTCCTGCTCGCCCGTCTCCTCGTTCTCTTTCATGAGGTAGCCGTACTCTCTGATCTTTACCTTTACAGCAGTGCTTGCCTCTACGAAGTGGATGGTTCCCTTTACCTTACGGCCTTCGAATCCGGAGCCGCTGTGTGTTTCAGGGTCGTATGTGCAGTGGAGAGCGACGATATTGCCGTCGGCATCCTTCTCAACTTCGTTGCATGTGATGAAGTAAGCGCCTTTGAATCTTACCTCGTTGCCCGGGAAGAGTCTGAAGTACTTCTTTACAGGGACTTCCATGAAGTCGTCGCCGTCTACCCAAAGCTCTCTTCCGAATGGGATCTCACGTGTGCCCATTTCAGGAACCTTAGCGTTGTTCTCTACAGTGCACATCTCGATCTTATCTTCAGGATAGTTGTCGATGATGACCTTGATAGGATTCTTGACTACATTTATAGCCGGCACCTTGAGCTGGAGGTCTTCTCTGACGCACTGCTCGAGCTGCGCGATGTCGATCATCGTGTCAGCCTTTGTAACGCCGATATCATTGCAGAACTTACGGACTGCCTCAGGAGTGTAGCCCCTGCGGCGGATTCCGGCGAGTGTGCAGAGTCTAGGGTCATCCCAGCCCTCTACGTTGCCCTGTTCTACAAGCTTGCGGATGAATCTCTTGCTCATCAGCATCGTTGTGATGTTGAGCGGAGCAAACTCGATCTGACGAGGAGGATTCGGCCACCAGCCTACTTCACGGACTACCCAGTCGTAAAGAGGTCTGTGGTCTTCGAACTCGAGTGTGCAGATGGAGTGAGTGATTCCTTCGATAGCGTCTTCGATAGGATGAGCGAAGTCGTACATCGGATAGATGCACCACTTGTCGCCTGTGTTGTGGTGAGGAGCATGAACGACTCTGTAAATGACAGGGTCTCTCATGTTGATGTTAGGGCTTGCCATGTCGATCTTAGCTCTGAGGCAAACCTCTCCGTCAGCGAACTCGCCTGCTCTCATCTTTTCGAAGAGTTCGAGGTTCTCTTCTACAGGTCTGTTTCTGTATGGGCTCTCTGTGCCCGGCTTTGTGAGTGTTCCTCTGTATTCTCTGATCTGATCCGGAGTAAGTTCGCATACAAAGGCCTTGCCCTGCTTGATGAGTTCAACGGCTGCTTCGTACATTGTGTCGAAATAATCGGAAGCCCAGAGCTTTTTATCCCACTGGAATCCGAGCCAGTTGACGTCAGCCTCGATGGACTTTACGAACTCGATGTCTTCTTTTGTAGGGTTCGTGTCATCGTATCTGAGATTGCAGCGTCCGCCGTACTTGAGAGCTGTACCAAAGTTGAGGCAGAGCGACTTGGCGTGACCGATATGAAGATAGCCGTTTGGTTCAGGCGGGAATCTCGTAACGATCTCTTTGTGCTTGCCACTGGCGAGGTCTTCATTGATGATATCGTGAATGAAATTGCCTGCCATATTCTTATATTCTTCTGCTGTTGCAAATGCCATAAATAATACCTCCGGAGTATTGTCCCAAAAATTCTGTTATATTATAGCATACCAAACCCTAAACTTGGACATTTAATGCTATAATTATTAAGCGGGTCGAATGTGTATCGTCAGGCACGCTCTCGCTGGCGTTCGGACGCAGCGGTACTAAGCTCTGCCTGCGCTATCGCTTGGCAATCGCCAAGTGCCGGCGTCCTCAAGCCGCCTGCTGATACACATTCGACCCGCTTATTATTCAGAGTTTAATTGTGGAGGTGTAGTTTTGGAAAAGCGCCCTATATATACCGAAATCAACAATTGCCGCGACTGCTACCGCTGCGTCAGGCATTGCCCGGTCAAAGCCATCCAGATCAAGGATGCGCACGCTGAGATCATATATGACAGATGCACTTTCTGCGGCACCTGTGTCAACGAATGCCCTAACTCGGTAAAGGTCATCAGAAACGATGTCGACAGAGTCAACATGGCATTCCTTTCAAAGCGCAAGGTCATCGTGTCGCTCGCTCCGTCATATGTTTCTGAATTTATCGGATACGAAGATAACTTCGTAAGAGCTCTGTACAGGCTCGGGTTCAGTGCTGTTTCAGAGACAGCGATCGGCGCAGAGCTGGTATCACGCGCCCTCGATATATACATGGAAGAGAAGGGTTCGGCGCCGTACATCTCGACAGCCTGCCCTTCGGTCGTACAGCTGGTAAGGAAGTACTTCCCTCAGGATATCGATGCACTGGCTCCTGTACCTAGCCCGCTGCAGACCCACAGCGCTTATCTGCGCAGACTTTACGGAAAAGACATCGTAATCGTATTCATAGGCCCGTGCATCGCTAAAAAGGTCGAAGCCGATGAGCATCCGGGATATCCGGATATCGCGCTCACCTTCAGGGAAGTCCGCCAGTGGCTCGAAGAAGAAAACATCGACCTCGAAAACATGGATACGGGCATCCCTGTCGACTTCGTACCTGCAAAGGCCGGCAAGGCAGCTGTTTACCCTATCGAAAACGGGCAGATCGAGACCTCAAAGATCTGGCAGAACCACTTCATAGAGCAGACCGCCCTTTCGGTATCGGGCGTCACGAGAGTCATGTCTTCGCTCAAGGGCACTCATACCAACGACTTTCTTGAGGCTCTCAACTGCGACGGCGGTTGCATCAACGGTCCGGGAACCTCCCACAACGATTCGGCGCTTATCCGCAAAAAAGCGGTCGCTTCACACGTGCTTGAGAGGTTGAGTGATCCTGATATATTCCAGGGTGACGAAGATTTTGCCAGAGAAGTATACGAGAAAGGCTATGGCGTGCTCGGGGCTGCTTTCCCTGAACCTACAGGCCTGGAACACTCGGACTACAGCGAAGAGCAGATCACCGAAGCCCTTGCCAGACTCGGCAAGACGACCAAAGACGACGAACTCAACTGCGGCGGCTGCGGTTACCCTACATGCCGCGATATGGCAAGAGCCCTGCTGGCAGGCCTCGCCGAGACCGAGATGTGCGTCACAAAGATGAGGAAAGATGCCGAGACAAAGGTCGACATACTTCTTTCCACGATCCCTCATGGCATAGTGATCGTAGACAGCAATCTCGAGATTGCCGAGTGCAATAAGATCTTTATAAAGATATTCGAAGACTATCCTGACGAGTTCCTTGATCCGGAAGGCCTTAGAGCGTTCCGCGGATATCCGGTATCAGCATTCGTGCCGTTTGCCGAGAAGTTCCGCGAGCAGTTCTTCATGAGCAAACCGCAGCAGTACAGATTCAGGCACGGCAGCAAGATCTACAGGATCACATTCTTCCTTGTTGAAAACAAAGCACTTCTCGGTGCGATGTTCGAAGATATCACGACCCCTTCCGTCAGAAGAGAGGCCGTTGTCGAAAAGGCAGAGGAAGTCATAAAGAAATCCATGACCACAGTACAGCAGATAGCTGCTCTTCTCGGCGACAACGCAGCAGAGACAGAGATAGTGCTGAACTCTATCATCGAAGAGTTCAACGTCAACAGCAATGAGGTTGAAGAAGATGGTCTTATGGCCGAAGGAGGCGGCGAGGTCTAATGAACGATTTATGTATCGACATCGACTATTCACAGCTTTTCAAGCAGGGTCAGAAGATCGGCGGAGATGTGTTTTACCTTGACAGAAACGAGGACAGCAACGTAATCACCGCTACTCTTTCGGATGGGCTCGGAAGCGGCGTCAGAGCAAACGTGCTCGCCTCGCTTACCGCCCACATGGCAAGCAAGCTGTCACTGTCGCCTATGGATCTCAAAAAATCAGCCGAGGTCATAATGGACACCCTTCCGATTGACAGTGAAAAAGGCATCAGCTACTCGACTTTCACCATAGCCAGGATGATCTTCTCAGACAACAAGTCATTCATCCGCATCGAGCTTGCTGAGTACGACAACCCGGACAGCCTCCGCTTCCACGGAAGCGAGCCAGTGGAATGGGACAAGACCGCATTCAGACTGAAGCGTAAGGCAGCCATCAAGGAGGAGATAGTTTACTCATCCCAATTTGAGGTAACTGACGGAGACAGACTTATATTCTTCAGCGACGGCGTTGCACAGTCAGGAATCGCTCTCGGATCTTCGCAAAACAAGATCAAAGACGACAATCCTTATGCAGCGTACATACCTCACGGCCGCCCTGCCCAAAACCTTCCGTCGGTCATAAAAAACAAGGGCTGGGGTACCGAAAACGTTTCGGCATTCATACAGAAGACTCTGTCCGAAAACCCGGAGATCTCTTCGAGACAGCTCGCCCGCGCCATTGTCACCGAAGCGTACAAGAACGACAAGTACAGACCGAACGACGACATAACCTGCTGCGTCATCAACATCAGAAAGCCTCGCCGTACGCTCATAGTCACAGGCGCGCCGAGAAACCGCGAATCAGATAAAAGGCTCGGTGAGCGCGTAAAGAACTTCGACGGCCAGGTGATAATCTGCGGAGGCACCACAGCAAAGATAATAGCGCGTGAACTCGGTAAGGATGTCAAGGCTGACGGTCTCGCAGCCGGCTCACTTCCGCCTTCGAGCAAAATCGACGGAATCGATCTGGTGACTGAAGGAATGCTGACACTGTCAGAAGTTGCGAAGAGGCTTTCCAAAAAGGTCCTTCTCAAGCACATGAGCGAGGATGCTGCCAAACGAATCATACAGCTTCTGCGCGAGACAGATCAGATCCAGATAATCGTAGGCACCAAGATAAACGATGAGATCGAAGACCCTTCGACCGCGGCTACGATAGGACTCAGGTTCCCTACCATAGACGAGATACAGAGGGCTCTTGTAAAGAATTACTTCAAGGAATGTGAAGTTCTCTATCTGTAAAAAGCAAGCCTGCCGTTTTACCGGCAGGCTCTTTTAGTTCTTAAATATCCGTTCTTGCGAGTATCTGAGCAGGTGTCTTTCTCATGGTGGTAAATACCGGTATGAGACCCGACAGCAGATTGAACAGCAGTATGACGCAGAATGTGATCAGCGCTGCTGCAGGCGATACTATATACAAACCTTCGATATAGTAAGTGATCTGTACCATCTGGGTAAGTATGAAGTACATTGCCGCGATGCCCGGCACCGCAGTCAGGAATGTTATGACGAGAATCTCACCCGTGAACATCCTGTAAATGTCCTTCTTCTTCAGACCTATGGCTCTGAGCGTTCCTACTTCTTTTATTCTCGACAGGAATGACGATCTCAGCATGAGGAACATCTCTATGAGAGATATCAGCATGATTATCGCTGCTACGATAACCGATGAAGTCAGCTGGTCTTTTCTGGCGTTGACGTATGACTTCCTGTCACGGCTGTCATTGACCTTTGCCGACAGTCCCTCGTTTTCGAGAGCCGACTTGAGCGCATCAGCATCAGCTGCATAAGCCGAGAAGTTCTTCTGCTTGCTTATGTAGTCCTTTTTTATAGTATCGGCAGTGACATAGTAAGTATCGTCATCGACCGAGTCGCTCGAGTAGAAGCCTACGACCTTGAGTTTGTGCCCTGCAGCCTTCGTGCTGATAGTGCCGCCCAGCGAGACTTCTTCATCGTGCACCTCATTGACGATAGTCTCGAATGCCTTCGAAGGCTTTTTTCCTTTTTTGATCTTTATATCGTTTCCCGAAAGAGCAAGATCCTTGACTTTGCCACTTTTGATCTCATCCTCTTCATCAGGATTATCACCATACGCATACGACATGTCGTCTTCGGCTTCGTTTCCGTTGGTGAGTATGTACATCACCTGGCTCTCATCGACAAACAGCGAAGGCGATTCCGTATCCGACAGTCCAACTATCCTGTAATCATCCAGATTAGGAACGGTAAGTCGGCGACCCAAGAACTCTTCAGCCGTATCGAGTCCAACCGAAGTGCCCAGTCCGTCCCTCAGGAACTTATCCACTATGGACTTATCAAGGACGACATCATGCTCATCAGCCGGCATCGAACCAGCAGCGAGCATTTCAGGCGTCAGAACATCGTTCTGTACCAGCGATACGCTGAGGTCTTCCTGCGCGTATGTTGTCTGCAGGTAATCATCCATCGGAAGAGTGATGCTCATCAGGCTTCCGCCCGGAACGACGAACGCGACTCCGTCCGCGGACGCAACCGAGTCGAGCAGTCCTTCGCTCTTTTCCGGATTTGATACAGTTACGTAATTTCCGTTTGTCGTTCTGTAATCGACAGGCTTTACATCGATGATACCCATCACATTGCTCACGGCCAGGAATGCGAACATCGCGGCAAAGACGAATCCGAGCATGAGCACCTTTCTTCCCCTCTTGAAGCCGCGCACTGTCTTCCAGCCGCTGCTGATCATGTTTGACAGCCTGTAGACCGAGCTGTACCTGGCTTTGTATTTCGAAGGCAGGCAGGCCGTGTAATCAAAGCTGTTTTCGTCAAAATAGCTCTCATCCATGGCCGTATAGTGGTCGTCTATCATCTCTATATTCGATGACTCGTCGACCACGTTGAGCCTTCCGCCCGTATTTATATACAGGTTGTTGCCTCTTATTACAACCTTGATATCCGCCTGGCGTTCCTCATCGCTGTAGACATTGACGCTTACATCATCCTGCCTGAAGCCCTTGTGGACAGCCATATCCTTAAGATAAATCTTGTTCTCGAGCTGGTAATCGAGGTACCTTGACGAATCGTTGTTGTATGCCTTGATGATCTTACCGTCTCTCATCTCGGCAACGTAGTCAGAGTAGAACTCGGCTATGTTGCGCTCGTGCGTGACGAGTATTACAAGCCTCTCCCTCGAGATGGTCTTGATAATGTTCATGATCTCAAGGGTGTTGGCGCTGTCGAGGTTTCCCGTAGGCTCATCCGCAAGGATTATGCTCGGGTTCTTGACTATCGCACGCGCGATCGCCACCCTCTGCCTCTGGCCTCCGGACAGAGAGCCCGCAAGCTTGTTTCTGTACTGATCGATACCCACCTTCTCAAGGCAGTATCTGACACGGGCAGTAACGGTAGTATTGTCTCTGATACCGATCATGCGGAGCGCGATGGCAACGTTTTCAAAGACAGTCCTGTCGTCAAGCAGGTTGAAGTTCTGGAATATATATCCGATGCGCGCGTTACGTATGCTGTCGATCTTGCTCGTCGAGAATCGCGTAATGCGCTGTCCGTCGATAGTGATCGTACCCTTATCGACTGTATCGAGTCCTCCGATCGCGTTCAGAAGAGTAGTCTTGCCGCAGCCCGACGGACCGAGCAGACACACTATTCCCTTATCAGGCAGTGTCATCGTGGTGTTGTCGATGACGTGGATCTCATTGGCCTTACCTTTATTAAAGTATTTGTTGACCTGGTCAATCTTTATCATCGCTATGCCCCCTCTCTGAATGCCTTCATGGCACTCTTCGTGAAGATGTGCCTGGAGTATCTGTTAGCGATCAGGAGCGACATGAGCAGCAGCACTGCCCCGAGAATACCGTAATCGAGCGGAGTGAGGTAGTACAGCAGCTGTGTTATGCCTTTGAGTTCACTTCCTGTCAGCCTCTGCAGTATTCCCTTGCTGACAAGAACAGCGAACAATATATCGACACCGTAAGCGATGAGCATCATAAGAATGAGCTCTACTCTGAGGATGGTGTCGGTGTTTCCTTTGGTTGCGCCGAGTATTCTGAGTGTCGAGTAGTAAGAGTTACGCGATCTCATGATGAGTCTTATTACAGCGTAAGCGATGAAGAAGAGTATGATGAACTCTACCGCAAGCCTTACGTATGTCATCAGGCTGATGACGCCTCCGAAACCTTCTGTCATATCTGACAGGGAATCCTTGAGAGCCATTGTCGTGAATCCTGCATCTCTGAGAGCCTGCTGGGTCTCGTCGGAATCCTGCTCGTTGATCATGTACGCGCTTATCTGATAATAGCCTTTGTCGAAAAGCTCCTTGAAATCTTTCTCGCTGATGAATACGCAGTTGTAGAACATGTCAAAGTCGCTCTTTGCTATGCCCACCAGATCTGCGCAGTTCTTGTTCGTCAGCACCTTGTCTACAGTGTACGTGCCTTCGGATTCGAAGAATCTGTTTCTGACTTTAAGGCTGAATTTTTTGCCGACTGCCTCTTCATCTTCGTAGAAATATGACTGATCTTCAAGCAGGAACACCTTGCCCTCAGGCACCTTCGCAGATGAGTAAACAGGTCTCTCATACTCTGTGTTTATCTTGTTGCCGGCAAAATTGAGCTCCGCCTTTGATGTTGCAGCCATCATGGATACGAGCAGCTCGTTGCTGAGCTCATCGCTTACATATACGGTCGAATAGCCGTAAAGGGACATTCCCGAATCCTCATTGACATGGTCGCTCACGATAATGCCTGCGACTTCGATGTTCTTGCTGAACTCGTAGGTCTGCATCTGAGTCATGTCCTTGAGAGTAACAGTTTCACCGATGTAAGCCTGCACATCACCCGAACCCGCGACCGCTTCGCTTGCAGGGTCGAGCATTATCACTATCTGATAATCGTTTTCAGGCATGTGCCCATATGTGAGGTCGCCCTCGCTGATCTCGGACGCAGGCATCACCGGGCCCTCAACGTAAAAACCGCCCAGCGTAAAGCTGACGCCGGTGTCGAGCGCGAGATCGTTCTTTACTATATAGTCTATGTTAGGAGTGGAAAGAACTTTTTCGAAGTCTTCATCAGTGAATCTGCTTTCATCAGACTTCTTTACCACCACTCTGTTGGTGCTTGAATTGATGAAATAAGGATTTCCGCCAAGCAGCTCACTCTCGTGCATGCTGTTCTTGGTAGTCGCGTACTGGCCGAGCACAGCCGTAGACACGAAGAAATAGACAATGAACAGCAGTATGAACTTCGACGGTATGTTGAATGTGTTGCGGATACCAAGCCTTATTTCAGAAGCCTTGCTCATGTTTTTCGGTTCCGGGGCTTCTGAATGCTGTGTGGTTATTCCGGCTTCCGCAGCCTTTTTGGCTCTTTCGGCCCTCGCCACACGGCCTTCTCTTCTAGGCATGCCGTCACGCTCTGCCGCGGCCGCTGCAGCCTCTGCGCCGTAATTGCTGACCTCAGCAAGATAATCATCTGCAGTGCTGAGACGTGAATGCCCTACTTTTTTATCCTCGATGATCTTGCCGTCGTGCATCGTGAGCTTTCGCGTCACATACGGCTCAGCCTGCTCGTAGTTATGAGTTACCATGACTACAAGCTTATCTTTGGATACTTTCGCAAGCGTCTCCATTACGGCTGCGGCCGAAGCACTGTCGAGATTACCCGTCGGTTCATCAGCAACGATGATAGGCGCGTTCTTCGCAAGGGCTCTGGCAATGGCCACCCTCTGCTTCTGGCCTCCCGAAAGCTTTGAGACTTTTGTGTTACGGTATTTTTTCAGTCCCACAAGATCGATAAGTTCGAGAACACGCTTCTTTATTTCGTTCTTCTTTTTGCCCGACAGCAGCATGACGATCTCTATGTTCTGATAGACCGTGTAGCTGTTGATCAGGTTGTAATCCTGGAAAATATTTCCGATGTAGGTCTTGCGGTATACTTCGTAGTCTTCCGTGCTGTAGGCCGTAGTATCTTCACCGCACACAAACATCTCACCCTCTTCGTAGGTGTCAAGTCCGCTTATTACATTCAGCAGAGTGGACTTTCCGCTTCCGCTCTCGCCGGTGATGGCAACGAACTCGCCGATGTCGAGGTTGAGATCAATGCGCGAAAAACCCATGCTGACGGAATCTTCGCCGGCATAGTATTTCGAGACCCTTCTTAACTCGATCGTGTGAGACAAAACTTTTCCTCCTTGCTATGACATGCTGAGCACATCATATTCGGTGGAATTATAGCATTTTAGGCACTTCGCAGTCCGAATCCTTACAGAATATACATAATGTGATGCGCCGGAAACGCGCACAATAAAACAGCGGCGCTGAATTGCTTCCGCGCCGCCGTGTAATCAGCTTATTAAGCTATTAGATTCTGTTGTCCGATCCGAGAACGTTCACGATCTTGTGAGCTACCATGTCCTTTACAGCCTGTCTTGCCGGCTTCAGGTACTGGCGTGGGTCGAAGTGCTCAGGATGCTCTGCAAAGTACTTGCGGATGTTTCCTGTCATAGCAAGACGGATATCCGAGTCGATGTTGATCTTGCATACTGACATCTCTGCTGCTTTACGGAGCTGCTCTTCAGGAATTCCTACAGCGTCAGGCATGTTTCCGCCATATGTATTGACCATCTTTACGAATTCCTGTGGAACGGATGACGATCCGTGAAGAACGATAGGGAATCCAGGAAGTCTCTTTGATACCTCTTCAAGTACGTCGAATCTGAGCGGAGGTGGTACGAGAATTCCTTCTTCATTTCTTGTGCACTGTTCAGGTCTGAACTTGTATGCACCGTGCGAAGTTCCGATAGCGATAGCGAGGGAGTCGCAGCCTGTTCTTGTTACGAACTCTTCAACTTCCTCAGGACGTGTATAGCTGGCCTGGCCTGCTTCTACTACTACTTCGTCCTCAACGCCCTCGAGTGTTCCGAGCTCAGCCTCAACTACTACGCCGTGAGCGTGAGCATACTCTACTACCTGCTTTGTAACAGCGATATTCTCTTCGAAAGGCTTCGAAGACATGTCGATCATTACCGATGTGAATCCGCCGTCGATGCAGCTCTTGCAGAGTTCGAACGAATCGCCGTGGTCGAGGTGGAGTGCGATAGGAATGTCAGGGTTCTCGATGATAGCAGCCTCTACGAGCTTTACCAGATATGTGTGGTTAGCGTAAGCGCGTGCACCCTTGGATACCTGAAGGATAACCGGGCTTCTGAGTTCGCCGGCAGCTTCTGTGATACCCTGAACGATCTCCATATTGTTTACATTGAAAGCTCCGATAGCGTAGCCGCCGTCATAAGCCTTTTTGAACATTTCAGTTGTTGTAACGAGTGGCATATTGTTGACCTCCTTTTCAATCATATACACCGATATTCTACCTTTAAGTCGCCTCAGATTCAACATAATTCACACTTATTTTGACCTTATCCTAAAAGTCAGACCAATATAAGAGCCGGTCCGAAGACCGGCTCCTTCAATTATTATGCTATTGCACGTTTTGGGTCACCCGGAACCGTCCCTGCTGTACCAAGTGGTACACCTGGAACCGTCCCTACTGTAACAATTATTCTGCTGGTGCGTAGAAGTCTACGAACTTGACGAGCTTGTCGTAACGTGCCATTGCAGCTGCCTCGTTCTGAGCGAAGAGCTTCTCTGCTCTTTCCGGATTCTCTCTGGTCAGTCTGTTGTATCTTGCTTCGTTCTTCAGGAACTCCTGATATCCGCCTGCAGGTAC
>CADBKM010000027.1 GCA_902795265.1 uncultured Eubacteriales bacterium | reverse complement strand
CCCACAATGCTTATCTTTTGGTCTTTGGTTCGGAATAGTGTAGTGCTGGCGGTCTATCTCTTGTTTTCGGTTGCTTGCTTCCTTACCGTACATGAGCATATTATGCGGGTCTGAGGCATGGTCATCGACCCGAGAGTTCTGTCAGGCAAAGGTATTACCGTGACTTCATCGGGGTGATCTTTAAAGAACCTCTTTATCCGCTCTGCGTCTACTGCCCAGACCTCGTCGTACATGCTTAACTCCGGCCTGCGCCTTACTTTACAAACTCTATCGACTTAACCATTCTGACCCAGTAAGCCGAATCCGACTTAGGGATTATTATTCTGCAAGGCCGGCTTTCCTCATCGAGAGGCTCGCCGTCTATGCCTATGGCCAGATAAATATCGTGCTCAGTGATATAGTCATTTAGCAGCTTCACATCGTACTCATCAGAGCCGTTGATTATTATTTTTGAGAAGTCGGCCTTGCTGAGCCCGTATTCCGCAAGCACGGTGTCGAGCTCCGGTCCGGTCGCCCTAACCTTTCCGATCTTATCGCTTGTGCTTTCAGTCTTAAGAGTCCTGCATTCCATCGCTTTAAGATCGGCGATCGAAAGCTTTACGGAGCCTTCCCCTATACCGATAAGCTCTATCTGCTCATTCTCATAAGCGCTGATATCAATATCGTCAGTGCCGCATGACACGGCAAATACGGCAGTGAATATGCAAAGGCACATCACCGCTGCTCTGATAATGCACTTTCCCCTGAAGCCGCCTTCTCTCATATATCTTCCGCGCTACTCCTCTATAACGTAGTACTTTCCTGTCTCAGGGTCGCGGTAAACCTTTCCCATTTCTTCGAGGCCTTCTGCAGGATCAATGGTTTCCTCTGCCCCTTCGCCTATGTCCTCGACCTCATACTTAATGCCCGCATCACGGTTTATCTCGCCGTATTCGGATATCTCGACATTCCAGCTGACTATGAGTGCAAGCAGAATGCCGCAGGCAAATACGAGCATGGCGTCTGCCATGTTGCCGACACCTTCCATCGGGCTGAAGTCATCGTCCTTATATTCTACCCTGAGTCCCTTTGTTCTGCTTATTCTCATTTCTTTTCCTTCTCTTCCTTCAGCCTGATATATGTTCTCATGCGCTCGCGCGACTGCTCTTCGAGCACCGCTTCCATAAGGGTCTCAAGAGCTACCATGTACCTTTCATACCAGCCTTTTCTGATGCCTGAAACGACGTAAGATACCGCACCAGCTATAAGCCCGGCAACCGTAGTGTCGAAGGCTATGAGCAAGGAATCCGAAAGAGTCTTGGTATCGCCCTGCCCGAGAGCTATAAGTCCCGGTCCCAGCGGTATCAGGGTGCCCATGAGTCCGAACATCGGAGCTACTCTGGCAACGATGTCGGTCACCTTTGTGATCTTGCGGTACCTTGCCTCTTCATCTGCGATCAGCTGGCGCGCCAGAGCCTCCCGGGTGTTGTCCGGGTACGATATCCTCTCGAGAAGATACAGCAGAGCCGCTTTCTGCCTCTTAAGTATCTGCGCGGTACGGATTATGAGTTCCATTTCCACCGGATTCTTGTTCTGCAGATCGTCGATCAGCTTCGGTATGCTGGTCTTCAGCTTTCTGTGATCCGTAAAGTACTCTGCGACTATGCTTCCCAGCATGACCACCGATACCGCGATGAGCAGAATAAGTACGATTATCGTCGGTATCTGCATGGATTCACTGATCACTCTCAGCACGTCTTTCACCGCTTCTGACATATCCCGTCCTCCTAAAAGTTCTTTCTGTACTTAATTATTCTCGCAATTGCCCCGGCTCCGCAGAGCGCTCCCGCCCCTGCAGCAGTTCCTGCAGCCGCAGCCGGGTTGTATGTGCGGGCCGCGTCTAGCGCTTTCGCGTCTTCTGCCATTTTGCTTCTGAATTCCTCAGCGCCTGTTGTTTCTTCAACGACCACATCGCCTAGCACTATCTCATGAACGTTGAGCGATACGCGCTTTGCCTTCTGCGGCGTTTTGTTAGGTGCGGTATTGCGGCTCGTCGTTCTGCTTGATGAACTTGTATTAGTTTTTTTACTGCTGTTTTTAGCGGGAGCTGAGCTGTCCTTTTCAGCTTCTTTTTCCTTGTCCTCTTCGCCTACGCCGTTGATCGTGATCGATGCCGAAGTTCCGTCGGGAGCGGTGGCAGTTATCGTCACTGTCCCATTTTTGTGCACAGTCACTTCACCCTTGCCGTTGACCTCGGCAATGGATTCATCGCTGCTGGTCCATGTGAGGTCTTCAGCTGTGAAAGCTCCCTCAAAAGCCTCATCGACATCGAGACTTACAGAGATCTGCTTCATGCTGCCAACTTTGATTGTAGGGTCATCGAGGTCGAGACTCATCCCATAGATAGGCGAGCCCGAAAGTGTTACATCGATTCCATAAATGCTGTGGCAGGACTCCATCGAAGAGATGTCTCCCGCTCCATCATCAGGATTCGTCATTTTTCCTTCTTTAAGATCGGACTGCCCCATGCAGAATCTGTACGTCTTTTTTGTGCTCATTGGAAGATCTTCCGCATGCACGCCCGGCTCCTTGGAATCGCCGAATTCGAGAGCCAGTATGGCAGGAACTGTTTCACGATCCTCGGTCGCGCCCTCGAGAGGTGTCAGAGCATTGCCAGCCTCATTCCTCTCATACAGCGACGACAGATTCGGATAGTAGTACTTCTTCGCGGTCAGATGCCCTGCGACCGTAAAGTTCCTCGTATATCCGTCTGTCGTTCTGAAGGTGACGTTCTGTATCGATCCGGGGTCTATACCGGCACTCTCGATAATGGTCATCACTTCAGGGCCCCTTGCCGCCATGGACATGACCGTTCCTACCCTTGTGATGTTCGAATAATAGTAGGTGGCAGCACCCATGGATTCAAGCTCGCTTCTTGAGAAGCGCGCCTTTTCACGTATCTTATCGCCGATCTCCCCGTAATACTGCACGCGCACCACAAGCTCATCGCCTGCAGTCTCAGCAAACGTGAGAGCAGGCACAAACCACAAAAACTGGGACAGCAGCAAAAGAGCCGCTGCCATGACAGCGAGTGCCTTTGCCGTATGCTGTTCGTTTCTGTGTCTACTGATCATACCTCTTTAATAGCCCAGTTCTTCACGGCTGAATGTCTTGCCATATGCCAGTTCATAAAATGCGCTGACATTCTCTTCAAGGCTTTCATCACTCATAAGATCGGGATACATGACCGACATCATATAATCGATGCCGAGAGCGCTTATGACTCCCGGGAACTCCCAGGAATCACGCTTGGCCGGTATCGTAAGCACATGCCTGTTCTTTACAGCTTTAAGTTCAGACCAGGCCGGGTCTTTATAAATATCTTCTGCAGTATAAACCGCGCCTTCGCTACCCGTTATGAATATGTAGTCGGGATCCCAGCTGAAGATCTGCTCCACCCCTGCCTGTGGCCACAGCTCGGTCGCTTTCAGACCGGCCGCGCAATTGACAGCTCCGGCCATTTCGAGCATTTTACCCTGCAGCATTGACCCGTCAGCTACTTTGCCTATAGACGAGCCCATAACGACAGCAGTTTTCCGCTCATCATCGCTGATCTCAGCCGCAAGCTCCTCCGACCGCTCAATACTTTTCTGATAATAATCGATGAGCTCCTGTGCCTTCTGCTCAGCACCGCACACCTTACCGAGAAGGCTGAGCGCAGTTATCATGTTTTCAGGCGTCTCCACGTCGATGCCGATCGCAGGTATGCCTATTTTCTGCACGGCTTCGAGTGATTCGACGTCTGAAGCTTTGTGTATGAACAGATCGGGCTTAAGCTCCGCAAGAGCTTCTATATCTGCGACGCCCTTTCCGACATCGGCGCAGTCCTTGAGCGACGGCTGTATCTCTTCGAGGAATGGTTCCGATTTGCCGATACCTGTTATGCGGTCTCCCACGTCAAGATTGATCAGGAATCTGATGACAACGCGGTAGCAAAGGGCTATCGACTGCGGATCTTTTACGACCGTTACTTCCCTGCCTGCCTGATCGACCACGGTAAGTTCGGAATCTGTCTCCGATATCACCGTTCCGGGTACCGCGCCGCCTGCCGATGAGCTGTTTTCCGCTCCGCAGCCGGATAATGTCACAGATGTCATGACAAGCACAGCAGCAAGCATGATGATCGCATATTTCTTTATAATCCCGGTACGAGACATGCCGTCCTCCCCAGCTCTTCGATGTATCTTATGCGTATATCAAGTCCGTAAACTTCGCTCAGAATGACTTCTGTAACGATGTCAGCGGACGTTCCCTGCGTGATAGTTCCGTCCCTGCTCACAACTGCTGCCTTGTCGCCCAGCAGCAGCGCATGGTCGGGGTTATGCGTTGTGATGATGACCGAATAGCCTTCAGCCGCCATCTTCTTGATACGCCCGAGCACCCTGTGCTGATTGCCGTAATCGAGGTGAGCTGTCGGTTCATCGAACAGTATCACTTCAGGCTCCTGCACTATGGCTCTGGCTATGAGAAGCTGCTGCCTTTCTCCTCCGCTGATGTCCAGATATGACTTTTCAGCCAGGTCTGCGAGGCCCATGCTGTCCAGAACATCCATGCACTTCTTTTCGTCTTCGAGCCCCGGTCTTCCGAACATGCCCATGCGCGGAGCCAGACCCATCATGACAAAGTCGATGACTCTATAATCAAAGGCCGGAGTGTGGAGCTGAGGCACATAGCCTGCAAGCGCAGCTATCTCCTTTTCTGTCATTGTGCGGATATCTCTTCCGCACAGTTTTATCTCACCTGCTGATGGTTTCAAAATCCCGGCCATGCAGTTAAGCAGAGTCGTTTTTCCTGCTCCGTTAGGTCCTAAGATGCAGAGTACCTCTCCCTTATTCACGGCAAGAGAGGCACCATCGAGCACCTTTCTGTCATAACCCGGATATCTGAATGTCAGATCTTTTACTTCGTAAATCTTTTCCATGCCGGTCACCTGACATTCATTCTCTGACGGTAAAGCAGCCATGCGAAGAACGGCGCGCCTATAAGCCCCGTCAGTATGCTCACCGGCATTTCAGCCGGTCCGATCATTCTTGTAACTGTATCTACCAGCAGCATGAAAATGCCGCCTGTAAGGCAGCAGGCCGGCAGCAGCGTTCTGTTGTCAGAGCCTGCCATCATGCGGCCGAAGTGCGGCACTACCAGGCCGACCCAGCCGATCGTTCCTGAAATGCAGACCGCTCCTGCAGTCAGCACCGTTGAGCAGACAATGCAGATGCCCCTTAACAACGGAACATTTGCGCCGAGACTCTGAGCCTCCTGCTCGCCGAGAGACAGCACGTTGATCCACCATGACATGGCTATGAGAACGGCAGCGGCGATAAGTGACAGCGGCACTATGCTGAGCACGGCTTTGTTGTCGACATATGCGAAGCTTCCGAGCTGCCAGTATGTGATGGCGGCAAGCTGGGTCTCGGGATCGGCTATGTACTTTATGAATCCGAGGATCGATGACATAGCGCCGCCGATGATTATGCCGGCCAGGACCAGCATGATATTTGAATTGCTCCTCATCATTCTCGGTATAAGGAGCGTCAGCGATACCGCAAGCAGTCCCCCGATAAAGGCTCCTGCCTGGATCAGCCCTGAAGGCAGAGCCAGAAGGATCGCTATAGCGGCACCCACGCAAGCTCCGGACGAAACTCCGAGGAAGTCAGGCGATACGAGAGGATTCTTGAATATCCCCTGATACACGGCTCCTGAAAGCGACAGTGCTGCTCCGACTATTACCGAAGCCATTACGCGAGGCAGTCTGACGCCCAGCAGCATGTTCTCATCCATGCCGTCCCATGTCGATTCGGTCCCGAACAATCTTCCGAAGAGGATCTTCAGGCAGTCGCCCGGCGATATGGAATACTTTCCCACGCACAGGCATGCCAGCATCAGACAGAGCAACGAGAACAGAAGGGCCAATATGACCCCTCTGTTCTTCCTTTTGTTCAATGATAACGAATCGTTTTTCACAGGTTTTGATCTCCTGCATTCAGCGCTTATGCGCTATTTTATTATCTTTACCTTCTTCACCTTCGAGAACTTACCGTAGATCTTCTTACCATTATAGACCTTGTATGCCCTTACTTTGTAGTAATAAGTCTTGTAAGTCTTGCCCTTCTTGAGCTTTTTGTTCACGAACTTGACAGCAGTCGTGGTCTTGACTTTCTTGAAGCCCTTGGTCTTCTTTGTCGATCTGTATACCTCGTATCCGGCAGCGCCTGCTACCTTCTTCCACTTGACTCTTGCGGTCTTCTTTGCCGTGTTCTTTACTTTGATCTTAGGCTTGCCCGGAGGAGTCACAGCCGTCTTGTAATCCGTAACGATCTTGTCAAGTGCAGCTACTGCGTTGTTCTTTGCTGATTCGATCGAATCCGCGTCCTTAGCATTGTTGATCGCCACTATTGCCTCAAGTGCTGCTCTGGTCATGGCAGCCTCTTCGCTGGCTACGAGGTTTTCTTCCAGATGGTCGAGAACCTCCTGCATGGCCTTCTCTTTCTTATCGGCAAGAGCTTTCTCCTTCTCTGTCTCTGCTGTGCGGTTGATGTCGTTCGCAAGCTTGGCGGCGATCGGAGCAAGGCTGTCTGCCCCCTTGACTTCAGCAATCTGAGCAAGTGCTCCCTGCAGCTCAGCATCCACTTTTGCTGCAGCCTCTTCGCTGAGTCCTTCCTTAGCCGCTTCCGCAACCTCAACCAGAGTATTCTTTGCTTCTTCTCTCAGTTCCTCAAAATCAGCATCCGCCTGAGCGATATCCGCTGCTGCCTTGGCTGCTTTTGCTGCATCAAGAACACCCTGTGCCTTTGCTTTGGCTTCATCATCACCTGCCGCTGCAAGAGCTGCTTCGGCATCCTTTACAGCCTGCTCTGCATTCGCTGCTGTTTCTGCCGCTGCAGCCTGAGCTGCCTTGGCTGCCTCTATCGCCTCAGGGCCAGGTGTTGCTGCGGCTTCTGCTGCTGCAGCCTTTGCCATTGCCGCTTTTGCTCTTGAAGCTGTTGTTTTGGCTGTGCTCAGCTTTGCTTTCTGTATAAGCGTCTCTGCGCCTGCAGCATCTGCTGCAGCAGTGGCTTCTGCTATGAGCGCTTCATCGCCCGCAATCTTGGCTGCTTCGAGAGCTTCGTTTGCAGTGGCTTCTGCTGCCTCGGCCTTACTGAGAGCCTCTTCTGCAGCTGTTACAGCTTCTTCACTTGCCTTTACGGCTTCTTCGTCGCCGTTGTCTGCCGCTTTAGCAGCCTCTGCCTGAGCTTCATCTGCAGCACTTTCCGCAGCAGCTGCCTCCTCAGTCTTTCCGGCAAGTTCTTCCTCTTTCTCTTCAACTGTGCTTACAGCGTCGATCCTGCCCTTACCCTTGCTGAGTATGTCTGCGATCTGCTTAGCATACTGTGAAGCGTTGAGTTCTTCTATTACGCTGTCTCTGATAGCAGCGACTGAATCCTTGTGCTCTTCGCTTACGGTACTTGCTTCAGCATAAGCTGTGATCTCTTCGATCGCAGCCGCACGTGCCTGATCGGCAGCATCGATGTCTTCGGCCGAAGCAACGTCTATACGCAGCTCACTGACATCGCCAATCCAGCTGCTCTTGTTCTTGTCTTCAGGACTCATCTGTCCGACGACGAGCTTAGGGTTGATCTTCGTGTTATCCGGATCTTCATCGGACTGCCATGCGATCATTATCTTGTTGCCGTCAATATCAGTCTCGTCGATCCTGTACAGATCGAAGGTCTTGCTGTAGCCGTCGCTGGCGATGACAGTCATCTTGTAAGCGTTATCTTTCAGGCCGATGACCTCTCTCAGCAGGTTATCAAGATATACACCCTGGAAGCTGTTCTTTCCTGCAGTTCCGCTCTTGTTGAGCCAGCTGTATTCAGCAGTTACCTTATTGACGCCTTCGGCATTCTTAAGGCTCTTGATGCTGAAGTAACCGTTTTTGACAGTTCCCTTGCCGTCAACGATGAACTGTGCAGTCTCCTTTGTTTCTCCGCCGATGACGTCTTTTTCACCAGGCTCATTGCCGAGTACGAGCAGACCTCCCGAGGTACCGACATATGCGGTTCCGTCGTTCCAGAAGTCGATGCTGTATACATTATTCATGGTAGCAGCGCTCCAGGAGCCTGTCTCCTTTGCATACTGGGCATCAACGTTCATGGTCCCGTCGCTGTTGAGCTTAGGATTGCTGACCTTGAGTACGCCGTCAGCTGATGTTCCGAACCAGAGGTTTCCGTCTTTGTCTACAGAGACTACGCGAACCTCTGTAGTGCTGCTTCCGTCAAGGTATTCAGGGAAGAGCTCCTTGCCGGTGTATCTCGAAGGTTCGTCCTTGCCTGACTGCCACTTCCATACGACTCCGCCGACGTTGTCATCGAGGTTCGTACCGGCTGCGACAGCCCAGACTGTTCCCTTCTTATCGATCGCGATGCTGCGCGACCAGATCTGAGCGAACATCGGCTGAGTATCGCCGGTCTCTGTCTTGATCTTGTCTACGTTTCCGTCCTTGTCGATGTGGCAGAAGCCGCCTGTGTACGGATCTTCGGTTGTTCCCGATCCTTCAGGATAGAATCCGAGCCATGCTCCGCCTTCTCCGTCAAGCACGATAGTGTTTATGGAGCTGGCAGGGAATCCCTTGTCAGCCTTGCTGTAGGTAGTCCATGTGCCGGCTGCCGGGTCATGGATGGTCAGTCCGCCGAACGAACCGAACCAGACCTTTCCGTCAGTATCGACCTTTATGGCCTGCACGTAGTTATTCGGGATCGTAGCAGGGTCAGTACCTTCAAGATACTGAGTTACCTCTCCGTCCTTTATATACAGAACGCCCTGATTGCCTGTCGGGTCTGTATAGCTTGCGTTCTGGCTTACCCAGATGCCGCCCTCAGCATCAGCCGCGACTGCAGATGTGAAGTCTGTCTTCAGAGCAGGAGTGCTCGATGTGTTCAGAACTTCAAATTCGTCTTCTCCTGCTTCCTTGCAGTACAGTCCGCCTCCGTAAGTTCCTACCCATGTGGTTCCTGCATCGTCGACCCATGTTGAGCGTACACCGCCCTTTGTAGGGTATTCCTTGAATGCTGTTACCTCAGGTACATCAAGTGTGATGGCTGTGACGTTGGAGCACTCATCGTACCAGTCATTCTGATTGTCTGCTCCCTCTGTCGCGTCGCAGTAGTAGCGGTACATCCTGAAGTTCGTGTGGATATCCGTACCCTTTACGACATCATCGATGTCCTTCCACTCGCCGGTCTCGGCATCTTTCTCCTGATATGCGAGGAAGTACTTCTGAGCGTTGGCTGTTTTGAGAGTTATGTTGTTGTATGAAGCTCCCTTTTCAGTAGTCTCAAACGCGTCAGGCGTGTTAAGAGTCATTACGGTGTTTTCGTTCTCGATGCCTTTTGCAGACAGGAGATTCTTAAGCAGGATGCCTCTTACGGTCTTTGTGACTCCCTTCCTGATATATGTGCCTGTCGCCTGTCCGACGCTGTCTCCGGCACTGTTTTTGATCTCTTTGATGTCTGCGACGGTCATCTTGATGTCGCCGCTCTTGAGTCCCTTGATGGTGAATTCGCCAGGCTCTTCAGGTTCAACACTGCCGCCTTCGCCGGCAACTATAGTGATCTTCGTTAAGTATGTAAGTGAAGTTCCCTGCGAATTATGGGTCACAAGCCTGAGCGGTCCGCCGTCATTGCCGGCTGTTGCATCGTAGCCTTCTCCTGTAGGGTATGTCTTGTCACCGATAACCAGAGGATATCCGCCGACTCCGTATGCCATTATGATCGGGACTACTCTGCTTCCGTCTTTTATTCCGTTTTCAAGACCGTCCACACCGAATTTGGCTCTGATCTCCTGTGAATACCCGTCAGCCGCCGCAACAGTTACGGTTACAGGATCGCTGAGATCCGCTGCGCTTCCGACCTCCTGTTTTACCCATCTCCAGAAGTTGATTCCTTCCCAGGTGAACTCCTGGACTACATTGGCAGTTACTCTCTCTACGAGCGCCGTATTGTCTTCTATCTCTCCGACAGTAAATGTCTTGTCGAACAGCGTTTTGCCGGCCTTATCATTTACGACCAGCTGCACTTTCTCGTCGCGATACTGCTTATAAACTTCAGCACTGTTATGGTTCCAGCTGGTCATCTCTGATGCAGTGACTTCAATGGACTTGACGAACTTCTGGTTCTTGCCGCTGTTGACATCACCGGCCTCGGCCTGCCCTACTACCAGGCGCACCGGACCGCCGCTGTTGCCGTATTCGCTTACATAACCGGCTTCATTCTTGTCTGCAACCAGAGGCATTCCGTCCTCTTTATCGGCATCGCCAGCCTTACCTGTTCCGTAAGCCAGCAGCACCGGCAGATCAGAGTCACCTGTTATGGAGTTCATGTATTTCTTTCTGATATCCGAAAGAGTAAATTCCACTGACTTATCATCGCTGGTCTTAATGATGACCTTGTCGGCATTGCTCTTGAGCCCTACTGCTGACGAGGTGAGCAGTGAATACAGATTGATACCGCGGTATCTGGTCTGTGTTGCCTCTGCAGCTCCGTCCTTCAGAATGCTGTAGTCACCCGTGAAGGCAATTGTCTGCTTGCCCTCAAGCTCAGACAGAGTGAAATCCTTTCCTTCTGCTCCCAGCCTCGTGCCTTCGCCTCCGATATTGATCGTGTAACCGGCATAAGTGTCATACGGCTCTTTTGTGTGAGCATACTTGTCTGCAGAAAGATTGATCGTTATCGAGCTGATGTTGGTAAGACTCTTGTCGGATACACTGCTGTCAGTATGCGGGAACAGAACAGCAAGCGGACCTCCGTCGTTCTTGACGGCGATCTGGTTCTGATAATCTGTTCCTTCGGCAAGAGTGATCTTATTCTGGTATCCTTCAGCATTCTTATCAGCCACCATAGGAGCGCCGTTCTTGCCGTATGCCAGAACAGGAGCAAGCCCGTCCATGCCGGTCTCTGTATTGCTTCCGTTCACAGTCGCAAGTACGTCTTCGAGGCTGAGCGACAGCTCGTCGCTTCCGTTGCTGAATGTGATCGTTCCCTTGTATCCCGGGAGCTCCACAACTTCCTTGAGGAAGTAGTTAAGATCGATTCCTTCATACAGATCGCTGTACGACGAGCTTCCCTTTGCCAGCTGATAATAAGTCTTGACCTTTGCGGCCTTGAGCTGATTAACGGAAAGGCTTCCGCCGTAAATTATCTCTTCTATGTCACCGACCTTGTATGTCTTTTCCTTAAGTACCGGAGCATCAGCATCCGCTCCGTTCAGGATCTTTATCTCAACCGTGCTGTTCTCGGCCAGATCTGTGTATACCTTGTCGCTGTGATATTTATGCGTGCTGTAATGATATGTATTCTCACCGACTATGATCTTGTCGAGCAGTTTAGCCTGATTGGATCCGTTGGCATGATTGTACTTCAGCTTTCCGGATATTATGCGCAGAGGGCCGCCGTCATTCTGCAGTCCCGAAATATAACCGTCCTGCGAGCTCTTCTCTACGTAAGGATATCCGTTTACACCGTAAGCTACCAATACAGGATATCCGGTGCGCAGCTTGTCTCCCGTGCTGACATTATCTCCCTGACGGATATTCTCGTTTCCTTCATATTTACCGTCATTGAGATCTGCCGGATTCTTCTCATAGAATCCGAAACTGTCAGGATCGGCCACCTGCTTTGTCGTGAACTTATCGGTCGAAGGATATCCGTCAGTTGCGGTCGAGCTTACGATCGTATTCTCATCATTTGCAAGAGACGGATCAGCGCCCGATCTGAGCAGCAGCTTCCAGAGCTGGACTCCCTCGTATTCATTGACATACCAGTATGTCGAGTTCGCCAGGCTGTATTCGTCGCGATAGCCCATGCCGCTGTTGTCAGGCTTGCCTCCGGCATCATAGCCAACCATATTTTCGAGATCCTGCACCCTGTAGTTGACTTCCCTGCCTATCTTGTCGCCGGTTACCGTCAGAACATAATTCGATATCTCCGGTGACTGATACGGGTCTTTATCGTGCTTGTAACCAGGTGTATCTGCTTCGGCAACATAGATATATGCCATATTGCCGAACTTTGTGTAATCAGTATTTTTATCTCCTGTTATGGAGGCCTTGTTGTAAACGAGCTTGATACATCCGTCCTCATTGCCCAGAACAGGATCGGCGCCTGCAGCTCCGTTGAACACAAACGGCCTTATATTGCTTCCGTCTTTCAGAGAAGTTCCGTAAGCAACGATAATAGGAGTTTCGCTGTTGTGAGCTTCTTCTATCTGATCAAGCGTGAACTCGGCGATAGTATTGCGGTTCCTGTTTTTGATAAGGACTTTCTTCGCAGTATCTGTAAGCTTTATGCCGCTTTCGCCGCTTGTCATATTGTGAAGGATGAAGTACAGGTCGATTCCTTCGTATTTTCTTACAGCATCAGCACCGTCGCGTTCATCGGTATAGTCAGCTCTTCTGACGCCTGAATCCCTTCCTTCAAGGTCTTTGACCGAAACAGGTACGCTTGTAGTGACACCAGGCCCCTCAACGGTAAGAGTAGCTCCTGTTATCGAGTCGATATTGTACGGAGCATCACCGCCCTGGCCGCCGTTTGTGATGTGCTTGTAAGGACTCTTCGAATAATCTTCTCCCGAGCTTGAAGTGACTGTGATCTTATTGATCATCTTTGATGGCTTTGCACCGTCGCCGTAGAGGGTCAGGAAACCGTATCCGTCTTCATTGCTTTCATAAACGCCATTGCCATTGACTTCATATGCGAGCATGTAATTGCCGTCTATGAGCTCCTGAACCGTCTTTGTCGCAGATGACATATCATAACCGTCTGCAGCCTCGAAGCTTACGCTCGAGCTTCCATCCTCGCCGTTAAGAAGAACAGAGAACGGAACTCCGCGGACTGAGTCAGTCATCTCGCCTTTCTTTGAGGTGTATTTGTATACTCCCTCAGCGAAGTCCATCATGAGGATGTCTCTGCGTGTGTAGCTGTTGCTTCCCACGGTAAGAACGACCTCGTTCAGATCATCACCGCTGGTGATATACGTCATGTATTTGCCGTATGCTCTGTTGTTTCTTTCTGTAACAGCCTCCTGCCCGACAACGAGGGTCAGGTACTTCTTTTCAGGACCTGCGCTGCCCGGATCGGCCGAGCTGTCGTTATCGCTTGCCCATGCCAGCATAGGCTCCGACGCTTCAGGATCATCAGGCAGTTCTGCAAGAACTCCCGGGAAGAAGTATCTTTGTTCGCCGAAACCTCTGAGATCCATACCGGAGTCAGTGTTGACCGACTCGGATAACGAAGGATCGAAGTTTACGACCCATGGATCTTTCTCATTAGATAACAATGTCAGTACATCGTTTGCCGGGTCAAACGCCGTTCCTGCCAGAAGCGATGACAGATAGACTCCGCTTGCCCTGTACAGGAGCTTAGTGAACGGGCTCTGGTTCTTGACCGAAGAGTACTGTACATCGGTGCCGCCTTCCAGAGCCTTCAGCTCGTCTCTGGTATATGACCGCTCCAGACCGACATTGTCTTTGGTGTAAGCAGTGCCGCCGATGATATTACTGCCGGTGACTACTACTTCAGGTGTTTTGATATCAAGACTGCCTGACTCAGCATAGGCATAAGAGCCCGGTACTGCCGGCATCATCGTGATAAGCATCGCCACGGCCAGTACTGCGACCAGCAGCCTTGAGGTCATGGCTTTCCAACGTTTTCCGGATAGCATACTTCCCTCCTTCACCCAAATACAACTTCATAAAGACCTTAGTTATTTATTTTGCTTTTTTATATTTCACGGAAGAGTAACTTCCGTACACCCTTTTATCGCCCACCGTCTTGTAGGCTATGACTTTGTAATAGTATTTCTTTCCTCTTTTAAGTTTTTTATTGACGTAAGAGACTTTGCTTCCGCTCGTTATTGTTTTTACTGCCTTGAAGCCTTTGTTTTTCCTGGTCGATCTGTAAATGACATATCCGCTTGCTCCCGACACTTTGCTCCATTTGACAGTTATACGCTTTTTGCCTGCCTTCAGCTTTACGGACGGTTTTCCAACCGGCTCTGTTACGTAATACGTGAGCGTCTTTACCTGGCTGTCCTGTTTTCCGTAAGCGGTATACACGTAAGTTATCGTGTGCTTTCCGCCAGTGCGCAGAACCGGCGGATTGATCTTATCGACCGGTGCAGGCTTTCCTTCACTGTAGTGATAAGCTGCATAGAAGTAAAAATCGTCTCCCGGACCCGGTACCTCTCCCGGCTGAGCATCTATGATGTAGTAAAGCTTGTTTCTTGCCTCTTCAAGAGGCGGAAATGTAAACTTTATCGCGGTTCCCGGCTGCACCACGGAGCCTGATGCGATAAGCGGCGACGGAGCCGTGCACGCTTCTGCAGGGTCTGTCACGATCTCTATAGTGCCGAGATTCAGCATGTGATCGACGCATTCAGGTAAGTTCTGATCATTAGGCGCAGACTGACCGATCATCAGCTTATTGACATCACCAGTCTGTATTATCACCGGGACAGCCTGCTTTCCTTCATAAGCCTGGGCATCCGCCCTGCCTCCGGTGCTGTCTTCTCCCTCTTCACCGGCATTCGGGAAATAGAATCTATCAGTCCCGAACAGCTGCTCCATGGTAAAAACAGACCCATATCCGTCCGACCCCGTAAAGCTTATGGTGCTGTTTCCATCGAAGTCACCGGTGTCCTTGCCCGTTGCGTCTTTGATGATATTCTCTACCCGTATCCCCTTCTCGTCTTCTCTGAAATGCAGTTTTGGATTCGAGTTGAATCCTGAATAGCTGAATGTTTCAGTATCGAATTTTCCGGTGACATCTTCCGGTTGGTTGTAAGTCCTGACGACTTCACCGTCAACGATGATACGAAGGGCGTCACCTATTGAAAATGAAAAAGTCTGCAGACTGCTGTCCTGCTTGCCGTAGCACTTCACCTTAACTGACAGAGTCAGATGCTCCCATTCGCCCGTGAGGACCGGCTTGCAGGCCATGCCTGTTCCGTAATTGTAGATCGGGCACCCGTAGGCCGGAGAACCTTTAAATGTATAGCAGATCTTCTCACCTTCAGCCGGCTCTGCCAAAGTCACTTCCGTACCGCTGTCACATATCGACCCGGCTTTTGGCTCTGTGCTCTTAATCCCGGCACATTTCGGTGCATCATCCTTCGTACTGACATTGATCACTCCCGGTGACGAATCATTTATCAGACCGTTTATAAACAGCTCATCATTTTCCTCATTAGGCCCCGTCTGCCCGACGCAGAGCAGCCCGTCTGCTGATCCGCCGTCTCCGGTGACAGCTATTATTGCCGGTACTTCCTTCTTCCCGTCAGAAGCTGAATCCGGGATCAGTCCTGCTGCGTGATCCACTTCACCAGCATGAGGGTAATAGTATCTCGTCTCGCCCAGCAGTTGCTTTCCCGTAAGGCACACACTTCCGTCTGATGATGTGAATGTTACCGGGTTTTTCTCTGACAAATCGTCGATCACACCTGCAGAGCTAAGTATGTCAGCCACGGCAGGGCCTCTCTCATCGCCGTATTCATGCAATTCCGGCGTGCTGTCCCATGCCGAATAGCTGTATTGACCTGCCTCTATTGTCTGTAGTTCTTTCAGATCGAATTCATGTACCGTCACGCCGTCCTTCTGTACGGTCAGCACGGTTCCGTCCGCATATGTAATATCCGGCACAATTAAAAAAACCGCGGTAAACAAGGCAGCCATTAATGTGGCCCTTATCACCGCGGTAAAACTCTTTTTCAGACCTGTACCCCTGTGTTGCATGCCGTTCTCCTCAAGATCAGAATCTTGTTTTTAGAAGTTCATACAGATCATCCCTGTTTTCCGGGGTGATCTCATATACATCCGCATTAGGATGATCAAGCAGCTTATTCAGAAATTCTATGTCGTTGTGCCCCGATTTGGCTGTTGCCAGAACGGGAATGTCTCCGTCGAGAAGCTCGAGCACTCTGGCGCAGAACTTTTTTGCGTCCTTTTCCATGAATCCGAGCTCATCCATCACTATGATGCCGCCCGGCTCAGCCTCGAGGCATTTTACGCCGTAGTTGTCGAAGGCATCCGGATATCCGGCCTTGCTGATGCCGTTTCCGTCGCCTATATGATTCTCTTCAGTCTCGAACCTTTCGGAGGCAGCTGCAGGATGAATAAAAAATGACCGGCAGCCCTTCTGCATGCTCTTTCCGGCAGCTGTGCGAAAACCATACAGCGGAGCATCATTGTTCTCGAGCAGGCGGTTCACCAGTGTTGTTTTCCCTACATGTCTTTTTCCGGCAATTATTATATGTTTGCTCATGGCCGCTCCGGATGAATCAAGCACGAATAAAAAACCTTAATATATGTTAACAATTATATCACAAATCGATATATAGGATATGCCGATTTACTATAAAGAATGCTTTTTCAGCAAAAAGACGGTACACCGGAGACTCCGGCATACCGCCTGTCTATCAAGTATTATCCTCCTGAAACAAGTGAGAAAAATCCCACCACATCTCCGTCACGGAGTTCTTTGCTGAGCTTCGCCCTTTCACCGTTTACGCTGACAAGAAGGACTTTCGCTTTGACCGGGCTGCATTTTATCAGCCTGAGTACGTCGTTCACAGTGCTTCCTTCGGGCATCTCTGTCCACGATCTGTCATCGAGAGCGCTTCTGTCACAGCCGGCAGGCGGCAGTACCTTAACCCTCATATGGAATCACCATGCTTATGCATTCCATCGGGCAGCTCTTAGCGCACAGCCCGCATCCGATGCAGTCCTTGTTGACGAGCTCAGGGAACAGGTTTTTATATCCTCTGCTCTTGCCTTTTTTTGTCAGATCGAGGGCACCTACCGGGCACGCCTGTACGCAGATGCTGCAGCTGACACAGTTTTCATATTTAAAATCAGGTGATTTTTTGAATGCCATGTCACACCTCCATCAGTTTGTTGATTCCCAGAGCTTCGATTGTCTCAGGCAGCGGGTGCCCGGTCTTTGCATCCCATCCGAATGCCTTCCAGTGCTCAGAAACCTGCTCTTCATTCTTAAGAGTGACTCCCTTAAGCGGGCCCGTTTTAAGAGGCGGCTTTCCCTGCATGCGGGCCGGGAGCTTAACGTCTGCAGGCTCATAACCGTGCTTTACATTGAACATCTGCCTGATGGTCTGGATACGTGCTCCGACCTCCATGTAGTGGTCTCCGTCATAGTCCCAGCCTGCTGCCGCGTTAATATAGTCGACAGCCTTATACATGTGGACGCCCATCATCTCAGCATAGTAGCATCCGCCGATGCCGTCGAACAGCATCGAGTAGCAGGCGTTTGCCTTTGAGATAAGGCCCATGTTTTCCGTAGGTTCAAGGTCTTCGGCCTTTGCGTGCATCTTTACAGGCGGTGCCCATGAGCATATGTCGCATAGCGACATCGCTCCGTACTGAAGCGCCATTCCGATAGTATGCTTGCCCGGAGCAGGCTCAGCTACCATATGGATACCGAGCTGCGGGTCGTTTCTTGTATCGTGCATGCCCGGCTCCTGTCCGCCTACATGCATCGCGAATTCCTTGCCGCCGTATTTCTCAGAAGCTCTCTTTACTCCGTCAGCGAGGTCATTTCCGAAGCCTTCTCTGGAGATCATTTTTCTGATCAGTTCTATCTCTGCCTCATAGTTGCCCCATGTGAGTTCAAGACCGTCAGTCTGCTCCTTTGTGAGAATGCCGTTCTCATAGCATTCGATAGCCCAGGCAACGGTATTTCCGGCAGATATGGAATCCATTCCGGCTCTGTTGAGGATCTCATTCATGTAGAGGACGGATTTCATGTCTCTGTTCACGCAGAGAGGTCCGAATGCCTGAAGAGTCTCGTACTCCGGCTTATGTGTTTCATAGAATTCGCTGTAATCTATGCCGCTGATGTCGAGCCTGCCTCCGCAGCCCAGCGGGCACGAATAGCAGTGGTACTTCGCTTCCTCGATCTTATTGATCTTTTCAGGGCTGTAAGCCAGAGCCATGCCTACACCGCCGACCTCCTTAGGGCCTGCACTCCAGTTCTTGAGCGGCCCGTCTCCGCTGGTGACAGCCATCGGAGTGTTCGAAGGAGTTCCCCAGTGTTTGAACAGCATAGGTGTCAGCGCTCCGTCGAGAGGTATCGACGGGCCTGCGCCCATGGCCATGCCGCCGAATGCAAGCGAACCGCCGAGCCCCTTAGGGACTTTTATCTTATGAATCTTGCGGCCCAGTTCTTTCGAAAGTGCCTTTACAGCCTCAGGGTCTGCACAAGGCATAGGCCTGCTTCCGGCAAGCACCACAGCCTTGAGCTTCTTGCTGCCCATTACGGCACCGACTCCGCTTCTGCCGGCGATACGTCCGCCCTCATTGCAGATACCGGATATCAGCGAAAGGTTCTCGCCTGCCTGGCCGATGACCGCAACGCGTGCTTTTTTGCCTCCGACATTGTCTTCGAGCAGTTTATTTTCAGCCTCAACAGCGTCAAGGCCCCAGTAAGCCGAAGCATCACGGATCTCCGCGCCCTTGTTGTCGCAGTACAGGTATACCGGTTTCTCGGAAATACCCGAGAAAAAGATTGCGTCATATCCGCACTGCTTTATTGCAGGTGAAAATACTCCGCCGCAGTTGGCATCACCCCAGCCTCCGGTAAGCGGGCTCTTGCATACTACCGTAAACCTGCCCGTCATGAAAGCCCCGGTACCTGTCAGAGCACCTGAGCAGAAGCCCAGAATGTTGTCGGGACCCAGCGGATCTGCTCCGGCCGGAATATTCTTGTACAGATACCACGCGCCGAGGCCCTTGCCCGAAAGCACTGCCTCATAAACCTCGTCAGGTATCTTCTCAACAGTTGTTGTCCCTGCAGTCAGATCGACTCTGAGGACCTTTCCCATACATGATTTCATGATACTTCTCCCAACATCCTTTACTTTTTGAGGACTACCTTTCCGGCCTTTCCGCCCTTATATTCTCTGTCCTCCATGACAGCCTGTCCGTTCACATAGACATGTACGATGCCCTCAGGTCTGAAATCAGGCTTCGACTCATCGACCTTCATGGTGTCGAGATCGATGACTGTGATGTCTGCCTTGTAACCCTCTTTGAGGTAACCTCTTTCAGGGATCTTATAACGGTCAGCAGTCTTTCCGGTCATCTTGCGGATGATCTTCTCCATCGGCATGCCGTATTTCTTCGCCAGTACGAAGAACTGCGGGAACGTCTGAAATGCAGCGATATTCTGCAGTCCCTTGTCTTCTATCCACGCGTCTGTCATGAATACCGAAAGCTCGTCATTCATCAGGTGCTTTACGATCTCGTCGTTGTAATACTTGCCGAGATAGATGCTGCCGGCTCTGTTCGAGAGTTCGACGAGCTTGAGGTACATGTCGAGGTTCTCGAGGCCTTCTTCTGCCGCGCACTGCGGTATAGTCTTGCCTTCGTACTCAGGATGATCATCCGAGATGTATGCAACTACCATGTCGTCCCAGTCGATGCCGAGCACCTTGCGGTACATCAGTATAGTGAGCTCGAGCTTGCGCCTGTTGGCAGGCTTCTTTGCCTCTTCAGGAGTCAGCTTTGCGTACCACTCAGGGAAGACTACGGTAATGACCGAAGCTCCGTAGTGGAATACGTAGTTGTCGTACGCTATCGGATTTCCATTCTCAAAAGCTTCACGATAGAAGATCTTCTGGAGCTTGCCGAGCAGCTTCCAGCTGCGCTGTCCGACGAATATGATATGGCTGTATTCCATCCTGCAGCCTGATTCGTGCATGATGTCGACGACTTCATCCACGCCCATCTCAAGATGAGATTTTTTCGTGAGCAGCGGATAGTCGGCGCTGACGATCGAATTCGCTCTCGGATGAACGGTAACGATACCGTCGTACTTCGCGATCTCCTTCGCAAAGGCGACTATCTCATCATGCTGAGCGTATCTGTCAGGCTCGTACATGAATCCGAAGGATCCTCCGAAAGCTCCGCCTTCCATAGCCTCACGGACGTGCGACAGTTCTTCCTCGATCTGAGCCTTCGTGTACGGAGCCGGATCATATCCGGTCATTCCTGCGCGGACCGAGCCCTGTCCGATGAGAGGAACCATGTTTACGTAAAGATTGCCCTCGGCGCGTTTCTTGAAGTCAGCAAAGCTTCCCGGATGCAGGCAATCGAAGAGTCCGCCTCCGATCTTGTCACGGTATGGAGTGTCCTTATCCATGCCGAACGGCGAAAAACTGCAGTTGCCCGTGATCTGAGTAGTTACGCCCTGCTCGATGAACGGTCTGTAGAACTTCTCGGCATCCTCCCTGTCATAGAAGAAATCGTTATGCGAATGTGCGTCAATTATGCCCGGGAGTATCTGATATCCGCTGATATCCACTGTCTTATCAGCTTTATCAGTGATCTTCTCTGCGATCTTAACGATGCGGTCATCCTCGATAAGCACGTCGCCGGTATACGGCTTTCTGCCTGTACCATCATATATCATTCCGCCCTTGAACAGTGTCTTCACTTTTATGCCTCCTTATTCCCTTACGGAATCAATAAACGCTTTCAGATCGTTGTATTTCCACAGAACAGGCGTCGGATAGAGAGGATTGGCCTCTCTCATTGCCCATTTTATTATCTGATCTGTATCTTCATCTTTGATCATGTCGAGCTTCTCCGGGATGTTCATCTTTCTCTTCATATCCTCGATCCACTCTATGAAGTTTTCCGCCTTTTCGGCATCGCTGCTTCCCGTGATGCCGCAGGCATCGGCAAGCTCAGCCAGACGCTTATGCACAGCCGGCCCGAACGCTCTCATCACATGAGGCAGAAGTATCGCCATGGCTTTTCCATGAGGCACTCCATACAGGCCTCCGAGTGTGTGGCCGACAGCATGCACATAGCCTACGCAGCCCCTTGTAAAGGCCCTGCCCGCATAAAGAGCGGCGATCTGCATGTTCTCTCTGGCATCGATGTCAGAGCCGTCCTGATAAGCCTTATATAGATTATCGTATATAAGCTTCACGGCCCTAACAGCCATTATATTCTCCACCTTTGTATTATAAAAGTGATTCGTATACGCTTCAACAGCGTGGCAGAGAGCATCCATGCCCGTAGTAGCTGTAAGCCCCGGAGGCATCGTAAGTGTAAGCTCCGGGTCGAGTACAGCGTACTTCGGTATAAGGACCGGATCGTTGATGGATGCCTTGCGGCGCGTCTTTGAATCTGTAATGACAGAGGCGAGTGTCGTTTCGGATCCCGTTCCCGAAGTTGTAGGAATCGCAAACAGCAGCGGCACTCTCTTGTGGACTCTCAGTATGCCGTGAAGCTGCCTTGTGCTCATGCGCGGATGAGCCGCCTTGGCGCATATCGCTTTGGCGCAGTCCATAGGAGCGCCCCCGCCCAGAGCGACAACTGACTTGCACGCATTATCAGTAAATGCCCTGAAGCCGGCTTCGACATTGTCGCTGGTAGGATTCTGCTCCACATCGGTAAAGAGAGCGTACTCAATGCCGGCCTCGTCCATAGGGCCGAGCATCTTTTTCGCCGTTCCCAGATCGATAAGAGCTTTTTCAGTCACTACGAGCACCTTGCCGGCACCCTTATCCTTGAGCATCTGAGGCAGCCTGTTTATGAAGCCTCTGCCGCAGATGTATTCAGGCAGCCTGTATCCGAGAAAATAATCGAACACCTTTATTCCGCACTGTGTCACATCACAGGCCAAATTGTAAATATCGTACATACTTTAGTCCCTTTTCTTTTATTCTATTCAGGATCGCAGTATTCGCCGTATTCGCAGCCTATGCCCTCCGCGTACACCTCATCTATAAGTGTTTCCTTGCGTCCGAAGAGCGACCGTTTATACAGCTTAAGAGTTCCTGTACCGTTGCCGCCGTTCCAGAGCCTGTTGTGCCTCTTGTACCCGGTCGGCGCCTCATATTTTATGTTAAGCATGTCCTTCTTATAGCATCGGATCTGCGTGTCGAGCTTGAATTCGTAATCCTTGCCTTCATAGTAGAATTCGCCCAGAAGCTTCCGGTCCAGAGCCAGGAAGAACACCTTCGGTCTTCCTCCCCCTATGTTGAACACGCTGTTTTCGAGCTTCTTACCTGTGATCATGCTCCTGAGGTTATTTGATGACAGCCATACCCACGGGCTGGTGAAATCGCCTCCCCAGTTTTTGTCGGAATAGCCATTGCATGTTTCAGGTCTGAGGATATATTTAACTCCATTCAGGACTATCTCGCCTGTAAATGCGGATTTCATTCCCTCCGCGTGCCAGAACATCTCGAAAGCGTTTATCGCCCTGAAGAACTTGCCCGCGCCATATCCGACATGGAATGCTATCTCTTTGCGGATATCGAACTTCCAGCTCATTTCGCCGGCATCGCTCATCCATTCAGGGTGTGCAGCAGCCTCTTCAGGAGTGACTTTGATATGCCCTTCAGTGTGCACCTCGCTGCATTTGCAGTCATCCGCAACTATCCTGTACGGCGCCGTTGCATGTATATCCACATCCTTAAGGGAGAAGAACCTGTGAAGCTGTCCGTGGTCTTCGCCCCAGAAACCTGCATTTACCATAAGGTAAGACGGTCTCCTGCCTGCCTTCTGAGCTTCCGGATCGTTCCATACTATCACCGGCTCGTCCTCCGCCAGTGCCGGATTACATGTAAAGAATTCAACGTAGAAAGGTTTGAGCTCGCCGGTCTCGGCATTCTCGGCTGTCATCGAATGCCACCACCAGTCATAGCCCTTTCTCGAAAGCGGACCGTAAAGCATCCAGCGATCACGTGTTATATCATGGATATTTGCCATCTCAGACTCCTTTCACTTACATTCAGAAACGATAGCTCCGGTCCCATTTCTTTCCCGCTACAGCTTGTCTGCAAGCTTGTTCTCAAGAGCAGCTTTCTTCTTTATGAATCTTTTGAGTCTGTTCTTCTCAATGCCCCAGTATACACTTTTTACCTGAGGCACAGCAGCCATCAGCAGTTTTGAAGGCTTCCATATGCGGCACGGATATATGTGTTTCTTTGCCGCTTCTATGCCGCTGATCATTCTCTCGGCTACCAGTTCGGCCTTCTGTACAGGGAACGGACGCCCCACGTCGATGCCGTTTCCGCCCACGTTGAAGAAATTCGTCGCCGTAGATACCGGATAAACTGCAGTGATCTTAATGTTTTTCGGTGCTTCGAGCCTTATCTCCTCCTGGAATCCCTTCATTGCGAACTTAGTCGCTGTGTAAAGGGCATATCCCGGTATGGCCATTTCGCCCATGGCGGAGATAGTAAATACGATGTGGCCTTCTCTGCCGTTCAGATGGCTGAGATATCTTGAATACGTGTATATAGGTGATATCGTGTTCAGATCAAAGATCTTCCTTATACGGTCCCAGTCTACATAATCGAATTTCTCGTAATACGGTGCACCGGCATTCGCGATGACTATATCGATCCTGTCAAACATCGACTCAGCCTTTTCAAAGAGTCTGTCAACGCCCTCCTGAGTGCTGACATCGCTGTTGAAAAGCGTGACATTGCTGCCGTATCCCTTGAGCTTCTCGATGGTCCTGCTGGTCGCCAGCACCCTGTTCTTCTTAGACGGGTCGGACAGCCTGTCAAGCACTTCCCTGCCGATACCGCTTGAAGCTCCCGTGATCACGATATTTTTCCCCTCTATGTGTCCCAGTTCCTTTTTCAGTACCCTTCCGGTAATACTGCTGATAACACCCAAAGTTGCCGCCTCCTTTTCTTTTCCGCTTTCCTGATGTCCACCTTTCCCTATTTTCATCGCTGTATCGTAGGCGCTGTGGCAGGCATGCGCAATGGTGCCGCTCTTCTCCGCGTCTCCGACGCAGAATACCCTGTCAACGCCCAGTTCTTTAAGTCTGTCAGCAAGCCCGGTCTGCGGTCTGACTCCCATGGCGAGCACCACGTAGTCGCAGTCCGTCTTCTGACGTTTTCCGCTTGTTATGTCTTCCGTAACTACTCCGCCGTCTTCTATCAAGCACAGCTTGGTTCCGGTCATGAACACAGTCCCGTATGGTCTGATGCGCTCCATCGCGTCATCTACCAGCTGGAACCATGCTCCCGGAGCTATTTCATCGGCCATCTCAACGACGGTCACTGTATTCCCGCAGGCGTTGAGAAATTCGGTCGTCTCAAGGCCCGTCATTCCCGATCCAATGACAGCTACCCTGCTGTTATTTATCTTCTTTCTTCCAAGCAGCAGGTCAGGAGCTTCTATTACATTCTCTCTGCCGATGCCCGGTATAGAGCGGGGCCTCAGCGGAGTGCCTCCCGCTGCGCATATGACTGCATACGGCTTCTTTGCCTTTATTTCCTCGGCCGAGAGCTCAGTGCCCATGAACACCTTTGCGCCTTCTTTCTTTGCGGCTGTCATGAGGTCCTCAACTGCCCAGTACAGCCTTTCCTTATGGAGTCCTGAAGAAGCGGCTTTGAGCTGGCCGCCGGCTTTCTCAGACTTCTCATACAATTCGGTGTCAAAGCCCCTCATGGCCAGTGTCTTGGCAGCAGTAAGCCCTGCCGGACCGGCTCCGATGACGATTACCTTGCGGCCCTGTCCGTCCCTTGGCATGCTGTAGTATGCCTTCTCGTTGGCAATGCTCATGTTGAGCGCGCACTCGCCCGGCTTGCCAACACCCGCGTTCGTCATAAAAGAGCGAATGCAGTTGAGGCATCCGATGCATCTCTGTATGTCTTCCGGATGACCGGACTGAGCCTTCTCAGGCCAGTGCGGGTCGCATATGAATGCTCTGGCGGATGCCACAAAATCCTGGCAGCCCTCCTCGAGCTGCTGCTCTGCCTGTTCCGGAGTCCTCATGACATTCGCGGCGATTACCGGGATGCTTACGGTCTCCTTTATCGCCTTTGCCAGATATTTACGCCAGCCCGGCTCGTATGTGGTAGGCTCGAGCCAGCAGTTATATGTATCGTAATTAGCGCTCGACACGTTGATAGCGTCAACACCGAGTTCTTCGAGTCTCTTCGCGATCTTCTTTCCGGTCTCGAGGCCGTATCCCTCGCCCGGCTTTCCGATACGCTCCATCATCTCGTCGACTGTGAGGCGCACCATCAGCGGGTAATCCTTTCCGCAGCGCTGTTTTATGCCCGTTACTATCTCTTCGAGAAACCTCATGCGGTTCTCAAAGCTGCCGCCGTACTCATCCTTTCTGTGGTTGGTATACGGCGAGAGGAACTGCTGTATCAGGTAGCCGTGAGCTCCGTGGAGTTCCACTGCGTCGACGCCTGCCTTCTTGCACCTTTCCGCTGCGTCGATGAAATCCTGCTGAAGCCTGTGGATCTCTCTTTTGCTCATCGCGTGCATGCGCATCGCCCCGTGCGGAGCCAGCGGCCCGTTCGACGGTGCCTGAACGGAGAAGCATATCCCCTTCTCCTCAAGACCGAGAAGTACCGGTGTGCACCTGTACATGAGATCCATGAACTTCGGAACACGTTCGGCGACCGGGATCACCGCAGGCAGCGAGTTGATGGAGCTTGCGAGACCCTGTCTGCCGGCATGATGCAGCTGTATCGCCAGCTTAGCGCCATGGCTGTGTATCTTCCTTGCCATTTCACGCATCGGCTCAATGTGATAATCGTGGCTCATGGCGAGCTGCGTATATGTTGCCGCTCCTGCCATGTCATTGACTCTGCAGATGCCGGGAATGATAAGGCCGACGCCCCCTTTGGCCCTTTCCTCGTAGTAGTCCGACAGCCTTTGCGTCACCTTGCCGCTCGGTTCGCCGAGGCTGAACTCAGCGGCAGTCATGACTATCCTGTTTTTTACCTCCATAGTCCCGATACTCATCGGTGAAAACAACATGTCGTACATATCTTTCCTCCTGATGAATAATGGTTACCTTATGATTGCCCTCTATATTGATTATATCCCTTTTGTTACAGTCTGTTATCTCTCGGCATCGAATCGTAGTGCTTCATCATCGGTTTCTCGAGAAGCTTGACGAGCTTCGTGTCGAGATTGAACCAGTAGACCGGCACTGTTACGGCAAGGAACGCCGCAGTAACCGCAAGCATCACCTTTATTACTTTCATGTCCTATCATCTCCTCTCTACCAGCTCTGGTCGTCATCAAACTCAACGAGGGAAGCATCCACCGGCTCCTCGTTCATGACGTTCTGCATGAATATGTTTATGTCGTTACGCATCTCGCGCCTCGAGATCGAAGTCGGGTCCATGAGGTCTTGTCTTACGCGCACCATCGGGATCCCGCGCTTCATCGCTCCCTCTTCAAACAGTCCGTTTATGGCACTTACGCCTTTGCATGATATCTGATCGAACATGATTATCATGTCGGCATTGTACTCCTCATATTTTTCCCATAGAGCATCGAGTATGACCTCATTTCCGCCCTTCGTATGCGCGCGCATCGTCGCTGTCTGATAGTGGTCGGCCAGCCCCCTCAGCATGCTCTCATGGGTGCTTGTGTCTATGAGGTCGGTGCCGTGTATGTCTATCATCTCGCACACCGAATCTATGCCCCAGCAGTTGAGCAGCCAGTTGTTGAAATTTGCATAGTTATTACACGGCGTGTTCCAGATTATTGCGCGGTGGCGTATGGTCTTAGGGCACTTGCCCGCCGCAACCTGCCTGCGCAGTATCTTATTGACTTTAAGGTCGTTTTTGAGTGCCAGCGGCTCGCCTGCTACAGCCTGATGTTCGAAAATACGGTAGAGCCAGGCTGATGAACCTGTATGAGGAGGTATGTCTGTCCTGTTGTAATCCCACTTTTCGAACTTACACTCGTTCTGCCTGTTCCATACCTCGCACGCCTCTTTCAGGGCATCCCAGTCGAACCTGCAGCCCGTATGCTCCTCAAGGAAGCTGATCGCAGATTTTATCTCTTCAACGGCATAGCCCTGCACTTCTTCATCCTTCCAGCGAAGCGGCACATTGAGCACCTGTGAAGGAAGTCCTATGCGCCTCTCCTGAAGCATCGTGGTCATGATGCTCCCGTCGCAAGGCATGTTGGATGTGAGCATGCAGCAGCCGATCTTCGGGAAGTCATCTTCGATGGCAAGCCCGGCTTCGAATGACGGAAGCGGGCAGACATCAGCAGGCAGTCCGTAAAGCTCTGACTGCTCTATATAGTGCACCGGGCTGTGCTGGTTTATCAGCGAAGGCAGGTACATCGGGTATTCCTGGAAGAGTATCATCTTGCAGTCAGGGAATCCCTTGCCCAGAAGATTCGGGAGCAGTTCATCGACGCAGATGATCTTCCTGTTGAGCTCTTCCGCCTTCTTGCTTCCCGGATGCAGATGCATGTCTGCGCTGAAGATCGTCGTAAGTGTCTTTGTGACATCGCTTGCCAGATAGTTGAGATTGTTGCGGGCGCCCCTTAAAGCCGCGCCTCTGTGACCCTCGCAGACTCTGTCAAAGAACGACGGAACCGTAAGGTATGTGAACATCCAGCGGTATCTGAAAAGCGCCTTTACATTCTGCACCGGATGCGAGGCCGCCCACTTTATGAGTATGCCCCAGAGGCGGCACCACTGGAGGTAGTCGTATGCTGTATCGCGTCCGCCGCGCCATTCTCTGTGCTTCTGAATGGCGGTCTTGTCGTTAAGGTTGTCAGCCGCTCCTCTTTTCTTTTTCATTTTTCGCCGCCCCCTTTCTGGAGTCTCTTTATTTCGAGGCTTTCAACGAATGCCTGCATGCGGGTGGCAAGCTGGCCCGAGCCCCTGACAACATACTCACGGTCGATGCCGAGAGTCGGTATCCCGTACTCCTGCTGCATCACCTGGGCGTTCAGTGTACGCTCATAGCCCCAGAAATCGCAGAACTTCGCCTGCTCTATCACTATGCCCTCTGCGTTGTATTCGCGTACGAGATCACGTATGGTTTCGCGGCGCTGCATTATCTTAGCCTGCGACATGAATCGCGGGCACTGGTTTGTTTCAAGATAGAAACGGCACACCTGGTCGAGGACCGGCTCATCGTCGTTGAGCTCGATCTGCTGGCGGCCCGGTATCGAACCAAAGCAATATCTGTCAGCAGCCACATAGCAGCGTGCGTTTTCCATTATCTCTGAAAAGTCATAATCATCGAGCTCGCTGCCCACTACCACGACTCTTGCCCTCCAACGGTTCTGAGCATCTGCCTCTCTCGTGCGTAGGTCTTCGAGAGTTTCTCTGAGATAAGGAAGTATGCGCGATGTCGGGCTGGCATAGCTGACCAGCGACAGTATGTGGAATTCCCTCGGTGTTATCCTCGGGTTTTCTTCTTTCCGCAGCTCCGATATTTCTTCAAAGATAGCGCACATCTCGTTATGTTCATTTACAGCGGCCCTGATGGCTTCGTCCGAGATATCCACTCCGTACTTTTCGGAAAGCGGCTTCAGGATGTGCTCAGTTATCTGATCGGCATAGAGTCTTAAGCCATGCGGAGTGACTTTCAGAGGCGCATCGATAATGCCCCATCCGAAATCAGGGTTGCTTATGAGGCCGAGGTCGCGGATATTCTCGACCACTCTCACCATCTGCTGGCAGGTATCCGAACTCGCATAGAAGTCAAGGTAGTTCATGCCGCCCTCAAATGCGCGTTCAAAAAGAGCGCGCGTATAACCGCAGATAAAGCTCGACATATAGTACTGACTGATGTCGAGCGAACCTGTGTTAGGCGCGCGCAGGCGTACCGAAAAAGCCTTCCCGCAGTTGAGAAGCACCTCTGGGATATAGTAGCAGGTGTAGCCTACGGCTACTCCCCCTGCTTCTTTCTCCTGAAGCACCAGATCGTTCCCGGTCTGTTCGAGCAGGTTTTCGTAAAAATGAATGTGTTTCAGATCTTTCATACGTCATCCCCCTAATCTTTGATTATGGCAGATACTGAAATACAGATTATTATTATGACCGCCCCGGCGATGCCGGCAGCGGAAAGTTTCTCTCCCAATAGTATGAATGCGAATACGGCCGTCATGACCGGGCACAGGCTCTGCAGCAGTGAGACCTCCCTGTCGCTTATCTTTGTAAGCGCCAGATTCTGCAGCAGATATCCCAGGAATGTGCAGAGTATCGCCAGATACAGGATGATCAGCCATGCCTTCGGAGTCGCATTCTGAGTATGAACACCGCCCTCAACCACGAGACTTCCCGCAAACGCTATGAGAGCGGAGCAGCCGGCCTGCAGGGCTGTCATCGATACCGGATCGACTTCGTCTATATACCGGCCCGTAAATACAAGTGTTGCAGCCATAAGGGCCGCAGCACAGAGCGCTGTTATCTCACCTGCTCCAAAGCCCGAAAGCCCGCCTCTGACGCACAGAAGATACATGCCCGGAAGCACAAGTATCTGTGCGGCTATGTGCTGCCACCTGTACTTCTTTCTGAATGCCAGAAACGCCAGTGCAGGAGTGATTACAACTGAGAGCGATCTGAGGAAAGCAACCGAGGTCGCCTCTGTAAGATCGAGTGCGATATTATTGAGCACATAGCTCATGCCTATGCAAAGTCCCGGTATGAGCCAGCTCTTCACGGGGACGCTCCTGACCGTTCGGACTATCCTTTTTCCGAATACGGCCGCGCAAAACAGGAAAGCTATCGAATAGCGCACAGTCATCATCGAATAGACAGGTACGACTTCGAAAGCTATCTTGGATATCGGATCGCCGAAGCCGTAAACAAGTGACTGTATCACTATGAGCATCTCGGCGCCGAACCTGTACCCCCTGTTTTCATCCCCGATACTTTTCTTCATGGATCAATGTAGCAGATACCGTCATGCTGCCGATTCCTCCGGATTCCATTACCGCTATTTTTATAATTATACAAAATTCGGAAGAGCTTTGTACTTATTATTGTCAAACTATATGCCGGTCATATCAGAAAAGGGGCTGTCGCATTTGAAAAAATGTGGCAGCCTCTTAACTTGAAAAAAGCAGACCGTCACCGACAGGATCTGATCATCCAGTCGTCGACAGTCTGCT
>CADBKM010000026.1 GCA_902795265.1 uncultured Eubacteriales bacterium | reverse complement strand
TCTTGCGTGCCATAACAAAACCTCCTATGGTACATCAACTTGATACTACCATAGGAGGCTTACTTGTTACATATTTACAGACTTTTTCTCACAGTCTCCATCGAGAACTGCGCTCGCTCCTTAGAGCTAACGTCTAACACTCTCACATGATATAAGGGATCCACCAACGCTGACGCGTCGGTCCCCCTTGTATCAAATCCACAGGCTTGAATTCCCGTGCGACCCACGGTATTTGTTTTAACTTATATGTTTTGCCTCAGGATGCGAGCATCTCAAGGCCTTTGGCTAGTATGTTGACCGCGGCATTCACGTCGCGGTCATGTACTGCTCCGCATTCCGGACATTTCCAGGCGCGTATCGACAGGTCTTTCACTTTGCTGTTCTGACTGCCGCAGCAGCTGCATAGCTGACTCGACGGATATGTCTTCGGCACCCTGATCAGTATCCCTCCATGATCTTCCATCTTGTACTCAAGCTTGCGGAAGAACTCACTCCATGATGCGTCGGATATCGACTTTGCAAGTCTGTGGTTTCTCATCATTCCTTTCACGTTCAGATCCTCTATACAGACGACTTGGTTATCGTTCGCCAGTCTATGGGTCATCTTGTGCTGGAAGTCATTCCTGATGTCCGCCACTTTCTCGTGTTCTCTTGCCAGTCTTTTCCTTGCCTTCTCTCTGTTCTTCGATCCCTCCGCCTTCCGAGACAGTGACCGCTGTAGTCTCCTGATACGCTTCTCATGCTTTGTCAGCGTCTTAGGGTTCATGATCTTATTACTATTTGAATCTGTGCACAGATCGGTGAGTCCTGCGTCTATACCCAGCACGCCGCCCTTGTTAGGAAGGATCTCATATTCCTCTTCTACCTGGAGTGATATGTAGTATCTCCCGCTTGCAGTCCTCGTCACTGTCGCACCGGTGATGCGTCCTTCGAATGATCTTGTGTTGACGATCTTCACTCTCCCTGCCTTTGGCAGTTTTATGTGATCGCCTTCTATGCGGATGCTGTTATTGTTATTCATCGTACGGTAGCTCTGTACTGACCTTTTCTTCTTGAACTTCGGATAGCCGGATCTT
The DNA here is from genome assembly GCA_902795265.1 of uncultured Eubacteriales bacterium. Lineage (GTDB taxonomy): Bacteria > Bacillota > Clostridia > Peptostreptococcales > Anaerovoracaceae > Crickella. The sequence continues at coordinate 21,878 of CADBKM010000026.1, read as the reverse complement.
TTCTTGAAGAAGTTCTGATACGCATTGTCCAGATGTCTCAGGCTCTGCTGCAGCGCACTGCTGTCTGCTTCTTTCAGCCAGTCTTTCTCTTTCTTGAGGAAATTTGACAGATCCTTACATGTTTCGCTAAATGACATGGTGTCATGCCATTCTTCCCACGTTGCTTTTCTTTTCGCAAGGTAGTGATTATACACATAGCGGCATGAGCCGAAGTTCTTCGAAAAGAACTCCCGCTGCTCTTTATTTGGATATGCACGATATTTGTATCCTCTTTTTCGCTCCATGATATACCTCCGAACGTATGTTCTATTATATCGCAGAAACTCAGTGTTTTCAAGGGGTTTAATCCTGCTGCAATTATTTCGCCGAAACCGCCTGAATGCGCCAAACCAGGAGCAATTCTGTGCTTTCTGCGATTCTGCGGGACGATCATTACTGTTCTGACGATTTTCACAAAAATCATCCTGCAACCATATGCCGGGATCCTGATCTTAGCTGCGGTCCGGGCGATTCATCCCACTACCTACAGAGGATAGGGGCTTTCTCGCCTATTTTATGGTAAAACACAGATCAATAAGAGGATATACAAGCGATCATATCGGTGATAATATCTTGAATGAGTTTTTATAGGCAGCCCTTAGAGATAACCCTTACAAGTATTGTTATGTGCTGTAGATACTATTACGAAGATTTCGAAAGAGAATTAAGAGAACTGATGAAGGCAGAGGCAGTAGTGCAGCTGCCTGGCTTTGACCGCAGCAAAACAATCAACCGGGATATATCTCCATCTCAGGCATCTGTCACGATACATTCTGCTGAATCAAATGGTAGTCATAAGACGGATATTCTGGGTGTGTCGGAAATGATTTGGGGTTTCGAAAATCCTTATAGAAAAGGGCTCATCATCAATGCAAGATCCGAGACTGCAAGAGAAAAGAACTTGTTTGCTGAAAGTATAGACAGGCGGCGCTGTGTGATCCCGGCTAGCGGGTTCTATGAGTGGGACCGTTTTAAGGCAAGATACAGATTCACTTTGCCAGATAATCAGTTGATACTTTTGGCAGGATTCTACCGCAAGGAGCATGGCTCTAACCGGTACACAATCTTAACTACAGAAGCGAATGAATCAATGGTAAAGGTGCACGACCGTATGCCTGTAATGATTAGCCGGGATGAGATCAGACCGTGGATATATGATGACACAAAGCTTCCGGAGTTCCTTGGAAGGAAACAGCCGGAGTTGATATGCGAGCAGGATTCCGGACAAATAAGGATGGACTTTGAATGAGTCAGCGGGTACGTCCCCTGACTCATATTCTTTAGGGCAGGCCCTGTGATACAATCTAAAAAAACAGCAGGATGCTGAAAAAAAGAAGCGGCAGCATTGGCTGACTGCTTTGCCGCGTCTGTGTATTTATATGGAAAAGCAATAAAACATACAGGTTTGTGGAGGAGATGATAAAATGGAACTGAAGAGAATAGGATATGAACTTACTGTCTGCAAAGTGTCTGAGATATCAGATATAAAAGTGAATGCTGATTTCTATTTTATCGGAAAGACGGACGAAGAATTGTCGCTGGTTTGCAAGACTGAGGATACGCCTCAGAACACGATCGAACGCGAAGATGGATGGAGAGGCTTCCGTATTCAGGGAGTTCTGGATTTTTCATTGATCGGCATTCTGTCAAAACTGTCCGGGATCCTCGCAGAGCATAAAATCGGCATCTTTGCAGTATCAACATACAACACAGATTATATTCTTGTGAAAGAAGAAAACTATGAGAATGCATTGCACATTTTAGCCTCAGAAGGATATAAAGTAGTATAGATGCCAGCGTGGAGTTGAGTCAGGGGACGTACCCGCTGACTCACCGAATCGCGATAAAAAAAGAAGTGAGTCAGCGGGTACGTCCCCTGACTCATTTCATTTTTATTTAATTATTCCGCCGCCGATTACGTATTCGCCGTCATATACAACTACTGACTGGCCGCGGGTGATGGCTCTTTGCGGCTCATCGAATACGATCTTAACTGAATCATCCGACAGGGGAATGATCTCTGCAGGTGCTTCCTTGTGCCTGTATCTGATACGTGCGGATGCCCGTATGCTGCCTTCAGGCATTGGCATAGAGACCCAGTTGAAATTGTCGGCAGTCAGTTCTCTGGTGAAGAGATCTTCGTTATCTCCAAGGATGACTCTGTTGCCGGCGGTATCGAGCTCAAGCACATACGCAGGTTTTTTAAGGGCGAGTCCGAGGCCTTTCCGCTGACCGATCGTGTAGTTGATGATGCCTTTGTGCGTACCCATGACGGTTCCGTCTGCGCTGACGAAGTCTCCCGGCGGATAGGTCTTTCCCGTGTAGCCGCAGATGAACGATGCGTAGTCGCCGCCCGGTATAAAGCAGATGTCCTGGCTTTCTCTTTTTTTGGCTGTGACCAGCCCCTGAGCCTCGGCTATCTCACGGACTTCCGTCTTGGTAAGTGAGCCGAGAGGAAAGAGAGTGCGGGCCAGCTGCTCCTGGGTCAGATCGTAGAGAAAATAGCTCTGGTCTTTGCCAGGGTCTTTGCCCTTGCGCAGCATGTACCGCCCGGATGGGGACTCTTCGATTATGGCATAGTGCCCTGTTGCTATGCTGAGCGGAGGGAAGCCGGACTCACAGGCTGTGACATCTGATTTGTCCTGAAGCAGATCGTTTGCGCCAAGGTCGTACAGCCTGTCGAATTTGAGGTATTTATTGCAGGCAACGCACGGATTAGGAGTCATGCCGTTTTCGTACGCGCTGACGAAGCGGTCGATAACCGTGCACCTGAAATCAGGCCTCATGTCATATACGACATAGCCTATCCCGAGTTTGTTTGCAACAGCGCATGCGTCTTCGATGCTGCTCAGCGAACAGCAGGTGCGGTCTGTGATGCCTATCGTTTCGTTATCAAATAATCTCATCGTAGCGCCGGTGACATCGTAGCCTGCTTCCCGCACAAGATATGCGGCAACGCTGGAGTCGACTCCGCCGCTCATTCCTACAAGAGCCTGTTTTTTCATTGACTTTTCTCCGTGAATAAGGACGCTTCTCATGTACGCAGCACTGCACCATGCAGCCACGCTGCGACTACGATTATACTATGAATCTTTGATTATTACTTCTATGTTTTTTGTAATAAAAACAGCTCTGCAGGGACAGATCAGCCGGGAGAGCTGTTGGCGTTAACCAGACAGCTATGCCCTAAGTATTTCTTTGACATGAGTATTCTCTCTTTTTATATGCTAAAATAATCCTCAAAGAACACTGATACGGATATTCAGAGAATGTTTAGCCGGGAAAGAAGATATCTTTTATCGTCTTCGTTATATCTGCTGTTGTGACAGTGTGCAAGGTCATAGGCTGGCAGAAGAAGGGGACCCTTGATATTCCGGTGATCGGTGCCGGGCAGGGCCTGAGCATTGACGATGGCGGGGAAGGATCAAAAGAATGAAAAGGTTTGAGAAATACTACAATAAGCAATATTCGCAGATATCGTTCTATGCGGTAAGGACCGTACTGACGATATTTGTTCTGGGAATGATCATATATTATCTGGCGGGTAAGACCGGAGCAGTATTTTCATTTGCGTCCGCTGTTCTGAAACCGCTGATCCTCGGCCTCGCGCTGACTTATCTGCTCAGCCCTATCGTGGCAAAGTTCGAGAATGGAGTGTTTGCGACACTGAAAAAGCCGGGTGCAAAGCGGCTGGCTTCAGTGGTACTCACGTTCGCGATAGTGCTGGCGGTTCTGTTCTTCATACTCGGCCTTTTGGTGGTTACGATCACCAAGAGCCTGTCTTCATTCAATATTGAAGACATTAAACTGCTCCTGATGGGCCTGGCAGATCAGTTCTCAAGATTCTGGACGACCATAAAGAGAACACTGGCAAGCATGAATATAAATCTCGGCAGCGCCGGAGATTTCCTGGGCAACATTTTCAACGGCGTAAAGGACGGAGCTTCCACCATGCTGTTTGCGGTATTATTCGCGATATACTTTCTTATCGATGACAGTATCGCGACATACTGGGGCAGAGTGCTTAAAGTCTTTACAAAAGATGAGACAAGAGCCAAGTTGCGTGCTTTCGCTCACGATGCGAACAGAGTGTTCTCAGGATATATAAGAGGGCAGTCGTTGGATGCGCTGCTGGTCGGTACAATGGTATCGCTCGCGATGCTCGCAGCAGGCATCCCATATGCGCTGGTTATCGGAATACTGACAGGCGTAGGAAATCTGGTGCCTTATGTCGGCCCTGTGGTCGGATTCGGCTCACTTATAATAGTGTCACTTGCAGAGGGTTCGATAAGCAAGCTGATCATTGGCGCTGTCATTCTGGCGGCAGTCATGTTCATAGACGGAAATGTAATAAATCCGAGAATGCTCAGCAGCAACGTAGAGGTCCACCCGGTCCTCGTTATCATTGCACTGCTGGCCGGCGGAAAAATCGGCGGTGTGGTAGGAATGCTGGTCGCTGTACCTGTAGCAGCCCTGCTTAAACTTCAATTTGAGAAGTATGTAGAAAAAATGCGGCAGGCAAATAACAGCGCCGCTAAAATATAAAAAGCTCGGTATAGATCTCGCGGTCGACTCCTCTGCGAAGCAGGTCGCCGAGTAGTAATAGCAGCGGCTGTCACCGCTCATGTAATAAACGGGACGCTCTTTCATGAGATAGTCCCATTTTTTTACTAAAGGCATGCCGAATAGTATTCTTTCAGATAATTATAAAGAAAAGACATTGCGTGCAAAAGTGTGAGATTGTCAACTGAGATGTTGACCGGATCAACAGCAATATGCCAAAATACAAGCATATAGACATAGCCGTATTGATGCGTCAGGGGGGCTGAGGTATGTTAGCAAGAAGTTTTGAGCTGAATGAGCAGACACTGGCTATCATAGAAGAGATAGGCGGGCACATGCCGGGCGGCTTCTTTATATATAAGGCAGAGGAACCCGAAGATCTGATATACGCCAACAAGGCAGTCTTCGACATATACGGGTGTGATGATCTCAGTGAGTTCAAGGCTCATACGGGATTCACTTTCAGAGGCATGGTGCATCCTGATGACTATCACGATATAAGCGCTTCGATCGATCATCAGATCGGGACCAGCGAAGATCAGATGGATTATGCTGAGTACCGCATCATAAGGAAGGACGGAAAAGTGCGGTGGGTCGATGACTACGGGCACTATACCGAGACGAAAGCCTATGGCGGTATATATGTGGTATTTATCTCGGACATCACTGAGAAACGGGCGATGCAGATAGAGGATGTGGATACCAAAAAGGCGGTCATTGATGCTCTTACAAACACATACAATACTGTATGGCTGATAAATGATGTCGTAACTGAGAAATGCTCACTGTTCCACTCGGATATGGATGAGGTGCACGCTGAAGCTATACATAACGCCCTCAGCCATGCCCGCTATACTGACACCAAGTCTGAGTATGTAAATACCATGGTTGCTCCTGAAGACAGGGAGCGCATGCAGGAACAGATCGGTCTGCCGTATATCCTGAAACAGTTCGAGACGAGAGATCAGTTCTCGGTGAATTTCATAAGAGATCTCAGCAGCGGTCCGCGTCATTACCGGATCGATTTCGGCAAAGTCAATATGCCGGGTGGCCGTACCGGTGTCACAATGGGCTTCAGGGATGTAGATGATGAAGTCCGTGAAGAAAACGCTGTGCAGGAGGCTCTGGAGGAAGGCAGAAAAGCAGAAGAAGAGAACATCAGGCTCATGGCGGAAGTCCAGTCCGCTGCCAGACTGGCAGAGCTTATGGGCTCCTTATCATCGCTGCTTACCAACATGCCTGCCATGAGTTTCTCCAAGGATGCAGAGACGAGAGTCTATCTCGCCTGCAATCAGGCATTTGCGGAATATGCCGGAAAATCCTCGCCTGAGGAAGTAGTCGGACTGACTGATCACGAGATATTCGACAAGGATACTGCAGATCATTTCGTGGAGGATGATACGAAGGCTCTGAATATGGATGGAGCATATGTATTCTTCGAGGATGTACCTGACGCCACCGGAAAAGTTTTCCGCAACCTTCAGACAACCAAAATCAAGTTTATAGATTATGATAACCGGCTTTGCCTGCTCGGTATGTGCGTTGATGTCACTGAAATGACACGTGTCAAGACCGCTGAAGCCGAGGCCAGGGCAAAGCAGGAGGAACTGCAGGAAAAGCTCGCCCTCAGGGAGCATATAGAGGAGCAGGAAAAGCAGCAGAAGGAGCTCGACAGTATGATAACCGCGATGGCATCTGACTATCGCAGCGTTTACCATGTAGACATCGACACTGACGATGCCGTCTGCTACCGGGCAGACCCTGAAGACCCTGACAGGGTAGAAGAGGGTACGCATTTCCCATATACTGAGACATTCGTGGAGTACTGCAATAATCACGTTGACCCCGAATATCGGGAAGGTTTTCTGCATTTCATAGATATCGATAATATCAGAAGCACTCTGGCGACAGAAAATATCATGGCTTACCGCTATCTGGCGCACCGCGGCGGCAGCGATTACTACGAGATGCTGCGCATGGCGGGAGTACGCCATCCGAGAGACCGCGACGATAATGTAGTACATGCGGTCGGTGTAGGGTTCACGGTGATCGATACCGAGATGCGCGAAACACTGGCTAAAAATCAGGCTCTCAGCGATGCTCTGGCTGCAGCCGAGCAGGCCAATAAGGCCAAGACAGCTTTCCTTTCGAATATGAGCCATGAGATACGTACGCCTATGAACGCGATCATCGGACTCAATAATATCGCGATGAACGAGCCTTCTGCCAGTGATAAGGTCAAGGAATATCTTGAAAAGATCGGCACTTCTGCCCGCCATCTTCTGGGTATCATCAATGATATTCTTGACATGAGCAGGATCGAGTCAGGCCGTATGGTCATCAAGAATGAGGAATTCTCTTTCGCCAAAACGATCGAGCAGGTGAATACCATCATCAGCGGGCAGTGCAGAGATAAGGGAATCGCATATGACTGCCGCATAAAAGGGCATGTTGATCAGTGTTACATCGGTGATGACATGAAGCTGAGACAGGTGCTGATCAATATTCTGGGCAATGCCGTAAAGTTTACGCCTGAGGGCGGAAAAGTCTCTTTCACCGTAGAAGAGGTATCACGCTTTGACGGAAAGTCTACGCTCAAATTTGTCATAAGCGATACAGGTATCGGAATGTCGGAGGATTATCTGCCTAAGCTGTTCGATCCGTTCTCACAGGAAGATTCGACTTCGACGAACAGATACGGAAGCACCGGACTCGGTATGCCTATAACCAAAAACATTGTAGAACTTATGAATGGCTCGATAGATGTCGAGAGTAAGAAAGGACTCGGAACAACATTTACCGTTACCATAACACTGACGGATTCAGAGCAGGAGACATCTGCTGAGGAGGAAGGTATACCGAATCCGCATGAGATGTGCGTACTGGTGATCGATGATGATCCGGTTGCATGCGAACATGCGCAGATCGTACTCGGGCAGATAGGGATATCGTGTGAGAAGGCGTATTCGGGACTTGAAGGAATAGAGATGGTCAAGCTGCGTCACGCACGAAGAGAACCGTTTGATCTGCTTCTCGTGGACTGGAAGATGCCTGATCTCGATGGCCTGGAAACTACCAGGCAGATCAGGGCTGCTGTTGGGAATGAGACTCCGATAATCATTCTTACTTCATATAACTGGGAAGACATAGTTGATGAGGCAAAGCTCGCAGGTGTTGATACATTCGCGGCAAAACCGCTCTTTGCAGGCACGGTCATGGATGAGTTCAGAGCGGCATTCAGGAGGAAAAACAGCAGACTTGAACGCAGCACGGCAGACCTAAAGGGCCGCCGCCTGCTGGTTGCCGAAGACATGCCGGTCAACGCAGAGATCCTCATGATGGTAATTGCAATGAGAGAGATGGAGGCCGATCTGGCTGAGAACGGCAAGGCCGCCGTCGACCTGTTTGCTGCCAGCGAAGAGGGGTACTATGATGCCGTACTCATGGATATGCGCATGCCGGTCATGGACGGACTTGAAGCAACAAAGGCGATTCGCAGTATGAACAGAAGTGATGCGGGAACGATACCTATTATCGCTCTGACTGCCAATGCATTTGACGAGGATGTTCAGAGGAGTATGCAGGCAGGCCTGAACGCGCATCTCAGCAAGCCGATCGAACCGGAAACGCTCTTTGAAACACTCGAAAGCATGATCACAAAATAACGCTCGGCATCATAAGCGACGAACTGATGCCCGAGGCAGGGCGCCAGCTGAGAGAGCGCAAAGGGTAAAAACCTATCTCACATGTTCCTTTATGTAATTGATCACGGAGCGGGTCAGAGGGCCCGCTTCTTTTATTGAACGTACTCCTATGCCAAGCGATCTGTATGATTCAGGCCTGAGCATTCGGTAATCATACTGCCCCGAGAAGCGTTCTATCGACAGCTCTGGAAGGACGGAAATTCCAAGCCCGCTCTCTACCATGGAGAGCACGGCTATATCATCTCTGAAGGAATACTTTACCGATGATTCAAGGCCGGCTGCCTGTATGACCTTCTGTGCGTCGGTATCAAAGTCGGGATATGTCATGATGAGCGGGTATCTGCTCAGTTCTGAGAGCGGGATGTAATCAAACGAGCTGAGCGGGTGGCCCGGCGGGAACACGACGACCATAGGGTCATCAACGACAGGGATGAACTCGACCTCATTATGCTCAGGCCGGCTCATCAGGGCTATGTCGATGCTGCCGTGCATAAGGCTGAGGAGCATATCTTCCTGGCCGCTCTCGATGATGTTAAAGCTTACTTCCGGGAATTCTTTCTGGAAATACGATATAACTCCCGGAAGCCATGCGGCGGAAGTGCTGCCATACGAACCGATGCGGATAGTACCTCTCCTGAGACCGCGGATCTCATCAGCCTCCTGCAGAAATCTTTCCTCCTGACTGACCATTGCACGCATTGCAGGTATAAGCTGCTTTGCTTCGCTTGTCGGCTCAACGCCTTTTTTAGTCTTGATCAGAAGAGGAATACCAAGATCGTCCTCAAAGGATTTCATCATCTGTGTGATGTTCGACTGCGTGTATCCGAGGATCTCGCCGGCGCGCGTAAAGCTGCCGCTGTCTATAGATGTCAAAAGCACCTTAACATACTTGAAATTGTTCATATTACTGGTCTCCTGCCTGAAGTCTTTTGTTGATTCTATCCCTTAAGAAAATTAATATCAACCATTATAACTATTAATTTTTCAAAACAATAAATGCGTTGTATATTGATACCAGAAAGAAAGAGCACAAAGCTCATAGCAATAAAAGATCACGGAAAAGGAGGTCTCAAAATGGATATTCTCATCACAATGGCTTACACAGCGATCATGACATTCGTTATGGTAAAGATAGTAGAGCACATTCCTGCAGACCGCAAGTAATGAAAAAGCAAACCAAACTTAAAGAATCCATAACCAAGCGGAAAGCGGCGGCTGAATGAAAAGGCCGGCGTTTTCTCGTTTAAAGAAACGGGAATTGTGATATTATAAGCACGGAAAATTTAAAAGGGGTATTTGTCAGCATATGAAATCTGAACAGAACAAAGGCTATCTGATGGTATTCGTGACCGGAGTGCTTTGGGGCACTATCGGTCTTTTCTCTACGATCTTATCGCGCCTGGGTATGGATTCTTCAGCCGTTGCTCTTTACAGGCTCGTTTCCGCATCGCTGCTTCTCATACCGGTGCTGCTCATTAAAGGCAAGGGGCTGTCGCTGTTCCGCATCAGCAAGAGGGGACTTATATCTTGCGCACTGGTCGGATTTATTTCTCAGGCCTTTTACAATCTCTTTTACATGAAAGCTATAGAACTCGGCGGCATGGCAGTGGCTGCCGTGCTGCTCTATACCTCCCCGATATTCGTGGCCATCATGTCGGTGCTTTTTTTCAAAGAGCCGCTGACCCGCAACAAGGTGATCGCGATACTTGTGAACATCGCGGGGTGCGTGCTTACGGTTACTGGCGGTAATTTTTCGGAGATAAAGATTACAGGCATGGCGCTGCTCATGGGCGTGGCTGCCGGATTCACATACGGCACTCTGCCGGTATTTTCGAGACTGGGAGCCGATGACGAGAATCCGTTCACGTCATCGTTCTACGGACTGGCGCTCGGCGCAGTGCTGCTGTTCTTCCTTGTACCGCCTTCAAACGGCATCGGTACGGCATGGACATGGCAGATAGTACTCACGCTCATTGGCTTCGGAATCGTTCCGTCGGCCCTTGCGTACATAATATATTTCGGAGGACTCAGCAAAATAAAAGAGACCTCCGTAGTTCCGGTGCTGGCATCAGTTGAGACAGTAGCCGCGTCGATAATAGGCTTTGTCGTGTTCGGCCAGTCGCTGAGCCCTGGCAAGATGGCCGGCATCGCGCTTGTAGTCATTTCGATACTCATTATGAACATGAAAACTGCTTCATCAAAACAGTGATATGTTTTGATCAGTTAGCTTGTCCGAACTCTTTCGCTGTGCTAAATTAATTGTGAGGGGGTGAACCGATAATGAGAAAAAGACATTATATAAAGAAGGCGTTTGTCGGAGGCCAGCTCATCACCGGCAGACACCAGCCTGCGATACAGGATTCGCTCGTAATGGTCGACATGGGCGGATTTGTATATGCGGGCGAGCGCAATTACGATATGGCGCCGAGCCTTGAAGGCTATGAGATCGTCGATGTCACCGGAAAGACTCTTATGCCGGGAATCATCGACACGCACCTTCACTTCAGCGGAAACCTCAACGATAACGATTCCGACTGGGTGCGTGAGCCGCTGCTTCAGAAGCAGGTAGTGGCTGTTCAGCAGGCGCGTGACTGCCTTGAGAACGGACTGACTACGGTCGGAGAGATATCAAGGTTCGGTATTCCTATCAGGGATATGATCAATACAAATCAGATGCAGGGGCCTAGAGTCATCGCGACAGGCAGAGGCTTCTGCGCTACAGCTTCTCACGGCGATTCACATAACTGCTCTGTACAGGAAGTTTATGAAGGGCACCCTTGGGCAGAGGCTGTCGACGGTCCATGGGAGCTTCGCAAGGCGGTAAGGCGCAGACTCAGAGAGTGCCCTGACGCTATCAAGATCTGGGTAACAGGCGGCGGCATCTACCGCTGGGATACATCCCGTGATCACCACTATACACTTGAAGAAATCAAAGCGGTCGTAGAGGAATCCGCAATGAGAGGGATCCCTGTATGGTCGCATACATACGGAAAAACGACTCCTTCTGTAGAGGCAGGCGTTGACTTCATTATTCACGGATTTGAGATCGACGAAAAGTCGATGGAAGAAATGGTAAATAAAGGCATCTACTTCTGCCCGACCATAAACTTCCTGCCGGCATGGCTGGCTACATATCCGCCTCCGTATATTCCGGGCGTCCATGATAAATACGAGGGCGCTACTCTGGTCGAAAAAGAACTGGCAAGGCTTTACGATAACGTCAACAAGGCTTACAAGATGGGCGTTATCATAACCGCGGGCTCTGACAGCTTCAACCTTGACTCGACACCTTACGGAGTCACAACGATCGGCGAGATCCACAGATTCGTTGACCACTGCGGCATGACCGAGATGGATGCCATCATAGCCGGAACAGCCAACGGCGCAAGAGCACTCGGATGCTACCATCTGACAGGCTCGATCACCAGAGGCAAGAATGCCGACATGCTCATCATCGACGGAGATCCGCTGAAAGACATCCATGACATCTGCGTTGAGAAGATGGATGTTGTCATCAAGGACGGCGAAGAAGTTCTCCGCTACAGAGATAAAAAGTAGGAAGGGAGGCAGTGAAAATGGACGAAAAAATGGCAAAGAACCTTCAGGCTATAAGTGAACTGCTGACTCTTCAGTATGACTATCCGCCTAACGGTGAGGGTTCACTGGGATACAAGGGCATGAACATGTACAGGTTCAAGGTATCCGACAAGGACGCTATAATGCAGTATCTCGAGAAGAGAGCTGCCAATTACAGCCACTCATACAACTACCAGGTGATGGCGCAGGAGATCATCACGGATCTGCTCGATGAAGGCCTCATCACATACGGCGGCTACGGATTCAAAAAACAGCAGAAAGACCATCACAGCATCTAAGCTGAAAGTGACAAAATGGAGCATTCGTGCTCCATTTTTTTGTGCTAAAATATGGCAAAAGGGGCGACGAAGTTTTAGACAAATATATGTAATGTCTGAGCCTCTTATTGTGGTAAAATATTCGCGGTGCCCGGTGAAAAACCGGGTCAGGCCAATCAAATAAAGGAGACATATTCTGCAGAGCCCGGGCTGCGGAGCGATCCGCGCGGCTCTGCATGAGTATTTAATATATGAAAATACTTGTAATTCCTGACATCCATCTCAAACCATGGATGTTTGATAATGCATATAAAACAATGAAATCGGGGGATGCGGACCGGGCGGTCTGCCTTATGGACATTCCAGATGACTGGAACCAGGAGCTCAATCTTGATCTGTACGAGCAGACCTTCGATAAGGCCATAAGCTTTCAGAAGACCTTTCCGGATACTCTGTGGTGCTACGGAAACCATGAGCTGTCATACATGTGGTTCCAGAATGAAAGCGGCTTTTCTCCGTATGCCATTCCGGCTGTCAATGAGGGGATCAGAAAGCTGAAAAGCGTCCTGCCCGATGAAAGCCAGATGGCATATATTCACAGGATCGATGATGTAATATTTTTGCACGGAGGTCTGACACACGAATTCGTAAAGGAATTTGCGTCAGATATAGGCTACAGAAGTACGGATGACGTGATCCGCAGGGTCAACAGCCTCGGGAAGAACGAGATGTGGGAGGACGGTTCGCCTGTGTGGGCCAGACCGCAGCTGGGCACGGAAAAGATGTACAGAGAAAAGTATCTGCTGCAGGTGGTAGGCCATTCCCCGGTAAAATCGATCGAACGGCTCAATAATGTCATATCGTGCGACGTGTTCTCGACATACAGCACGGGTGAGCCTATCGGAACCGAGGAATTCTTGCTGATAGATACCGAAACCTGGGAATACCGCGGCATAAAATGACCGACTTTTGAAGCGCGGTATAGTATAATAAACGAGATAGTGATATTTAACTGAACATAAACGAAGGGGAATCTAATGGCACAGAACAGAATCCTTATTATCGACTTCGGCGGGCAGTACAACCAGCTGATCGCCAGAAGAGTCAGAGAGAGCGGCGTGTATTCGGAGATCAAAGGCTTTGAGTCGGTTACGCTAGAGGAGATCCGCGAGTTCGATCCGAAGGGCATCATCTTTACGGGCGGACCGCAGAGCGCTTACGGCGAGGGGGCTCCGTCTATCGATGACGGCATCTTCGAGCTCGGAGTACCGGTGCTCGGCATCTGCTACGGCGCTCAGCTCATGGCATACAGGCTCGGCGGCAAGATCGAATCCGCTCCTACGAGCGAGTACGGACGCACCGAAGTGACCGTAGACGGCAAAAAAGGCATACTCAGAACCGCAGACGATGTAAACATCTGCTGGATGAGCCACACAGACTACATCAGCGAGCCTCCTGCAGGCTTTGAGGTAACGGCTCATACTGATGACTGCCCGGTCGCAGCGATGGAAGACCGCAGCAGAGGTTTCTATGCCGTGCAGTTCCACCCTGAGGTAAATCATACACAGCACGGCGCTGAGTTCATCAGAGACTTCGTGCTCGACGTCTGCAAGTGCGATCAGGACTGGCAGATGGGCTCTTTCGCGGAGACACAGATCGCGGCTGTAAAAGAGAAGGTCGGCGACGGCAAGGTGCTGCTGGCACTGTCGGGAGGTGTCGACTCATCGGTAGTCGCGGCACTGCTCGCAAAGGCCATCGGACCACAGCTCACATGCGTATTCGTAGATCACGGCCTTATGAGAAAGAACGAGGCTGATGAGGTAGAGTCGATATTCGGAAGCGAAGGGCAGTTCGACCTCAACTTCATAAGAGTGAACGCTGCTGAGAGATTCTATGAGAAGCTCGCGGGTGTCACAGAGCCTGAAAAGAAGCGTAAGATCATCGGTGAGGAATTCATAAGAGTCTTCGAAGAGGAGTCAAAGAAGATCGGCGCGGTTGACTTCCTTGCACAGGGTACTATTTACCCTGACATCATCGAGAGCGGACTGGGCAAGTCGGCGGTCATCAAGTCGCACCACAACGTAGGCGGACTTCCTGACTATGTCGACTTCAAGGAAATCATTGAGCCGCTGAGGATGCTCTTCAAGGACGAAGTAAGGCAGCTCGGTCGTGAGCTCGGCCTCCCTGAATATCTGGTAAGCAGGCAGCCGTTCCCTGGCCCTGGCCTCGGAGTAAGGATCATCGGCGCTGTTACAGCCGAAAAGGTAAAGATCGTACAGGATGCTGACGCGATCTACAGAGAAGAGATTGACAAAGCCGGACTCGCAGGCGAGATAAGCCAGTACTACGCAGCTCTCACAAACATGCAGACAGTCGGCGTAATGGGCGACTTCAGAACATACGACTACGCGATCGCGCTGAGAGCCGTTATAACATCGGACTTCATGACAGCTACGGCTGCTGAGATCCCATGGAGCGTGCTTCAGAGAGTCATGACGAGGATCGTCAACGAAGTTGACCATGTCAACAGAGTATTCTACGACCTCACGAGCAAGCCGCCTGGGACGGTGGAGATGGAATAATCGGATGAGCTTATAATGATAGGACTTGGGACGATAATTAATTGCGCGGCAATAGTTGCCGGCGGCCTGGTGGGACTTGCCGGCGGCCGCTTTATGACCGACACCATGCTTAATGCCATATCGATGACAGGCGGCATACTCATATTCTGCATCGGCTTCAACCTGATGTGGCCTAAGATGATCAAGGTAGCCAATCTGCTGCCTGCGTTGGTGATAACGGTAATAATCACGATGTTATAAAAGATGGTGCCAGTCCCCGGAAGGGGTGATTAACTAAAAGATGGGGATCAACTCCCCATCTTTTTGCATATGCAAATCATATGATAAGCCATATGATATATATATTTCATTTCGTAAACACAAAGGTTTATTGTTGAACTATGTTATTTTTCGTTATTTATTGTGAAAAAACACAAAAACTGAAAATGCCATTCAAGGGACTGTAGAAAGGGGGACCTTATGAGTACAGTATCTGATTATTTCGGGTCAATGGTGTTCGATGACAAGGTCATGCGATCGATGCTCTCCGCGGACGTTTACCGCTCGATGAGAAAGACCATCAATCAGGGCGATCCGCTGAATCCGGAGATAGCAAATGCTGTCGCTCAAGCAATGAAGAACTGGGCTGTGTCTAAGGGCGCAACTCATTTCACCCACTGGTTCCAGCCTCTGAACGGAGTTACCGCCGAGAAGCACGACAGCTTCATACAGGCATCGCCTGACGGCGGAGTCATCATGGACTTCTCGGGTAAGGAGCTCATAAAAGGTGAGCCTGATGCTTCGTCATTCCCGTCCGGAGGCCTCAGAGCCACTTTCGAGGCCAGGGGATATACGGCATGGGATCCGACTTCTTATGCATTTATCAAGGGAAAAACTCTGTGCATTCCTACTGCTTTTTGCTCATACGGCGGCGAGGCGATGGACGAGAAGACGTCTCTTCTGCGGTCGATGGATGCGCTGAACATACAGGCGCTGAGAGTGCTGCACATATTGGGCAATGACTCGGTCAGAAGGGTGCACGCTGTAGTAGGGGCGGAGCAGGAGTACTTCCTGGTGCCACATGAGCTGTACGAACAGAGGCCTGATCTGAGGTTTACGGGCCGCACTCTCTTTGGAGTGATGCCGCCTAAAGGGCAGGAGCTGGACGATCACTACTTCGGGCCGATCAAACCTGAGATAACCAGATTCATGGAAGAGCTGAACGAAGAGCTGTGGAAGCTCGGAGTCCTGGCAAAGACAGAGCACAACGAGGTAGCTCCGTCACAGCACGAGCTGGCCTGCATATATACAAAGGTGAATGTGACGATCGACCAGAACCAGCTGGTGATGGAGATGATCAAGAAGATCGCGGAGCGTCACGGATTCGTAGCCCTGCTTCACGAGAAGCCTTTCGAGGGAGTCAACGGCAGCGGCAAACATAACAACTGGTCACTCTCTACTGACAAAGGCGGCAACCTCATGGCACCGGGAGACACGCCTCACGATAATGCGCAGTTCCTGCTGTTCCTCTGCTCGGTCATACGGGCGGTCGACGAGTATCAGGATCTGCTGAGGATCTCTGTGGCATCGGCAAGCAACGACCACAGACTTGGAGCTAATGAGGCTCCGCCGGCGGTCATATCGATCTTCCTTGGAGACGAACTGACCGCAGTGCTGAAATCCATTGAAGAGGACCTGCCTTACGAAAAGAGCGAGGACGTGCTGCTGAAGCTGGGGACAAAGGTGATCCCGAGGTTCAGCCGCGACAATACCGACCGGAACCGCACATCACCATTCGCCTTTACCGGCAACAAGTTTGAATTCAGAATGCCGGGATCGATGAGCAGCCTGGCGTTCCCGAACGTGATAATCAACAGCGCGGTCGCCGATTCTCTCGAATACTTTGCTGACAGACTCGAAGGGGCAGAAGATGTGAGAGGCGCTCTGTATGAGCTGGTGAGGGAGACTCTCAGAGATCATAAGCGCATCATTTTTAACGGTAATGGTTATGAAGATGAATGGCTCAGAGAGGCAGAGAGGAGAGGGCTCTCCAACTACAGAACGACGGTCGACTGCGTGCCTCATCTGCTCGACGAAAAGAACATCGAAATGCTTTTAAGGCAGAATGTTTTCTCAAAGTCTGAGCTCGAATCGAGATGCGAGGTAATGATAGAAAACTACTGCAAGACCATCCTCATCGAAGCAAAGACCATGCGGTCCATGTCGGTCAAGAGGATAGCGCCGGCTGTCGAAAGATATACAGCTGAGCTGGCGGCAAACATGGCTGCTAAGAAAGCCGTGCTGCCTGATCTTGAATGCAGATTTGAGGCAGAAACCATCTCTAAGCTGTCCGAACTGACTGACAGCATCTGCGGTAGAGTCGCGGTGATAGAAGGCATACTCACCAGGCTTGAAAGCGGTGACTATATGGCAGATGCAGTGATCATCAGGGATGAGCTGCTTCCTGAGATGGATAAACTGAGAGCGGACAGCGACGCAGCTGAAAAGAACACATCAAAGAACTGCTGGCCGCTTCCGAACTACGGCCTTCTGCTGTTCGGAGAGAAGTAGGGGGTGCTGTATGTGTACGATAATGACAACAACAGGTCCGCATACCACGATGACTGAGTTTGCGGATGCTTTTGAAAGAACAAAATACAGAGGCCCGGACGAAACAAGAATCATAAAAGCCGGCAACGGGATCATGGGCTTTCACAGACTTGCCATAATGGGCCTTTCACCTGAAGGCATGCAGCCTTTCGAAATGGAGAAGTGCGCTGTTGTCTGCAATGGCGAGCTGTATGGTTTCGGGAAGACGAAAGCAGAGCTTGAGGCAAAAGGGTACAGCTTCCGCTCCGGATCTGACTGCGAGCTGTTGCTCCCACTCTGGCTCGAATACGGGACAGAAATGTTCAGCGCACTGGATTCGGAGTTTGCCTGCGTCATATACGACGGGCGCTCGGATGAATTTATCGCGGCTCGCGATCCTATAGGCATCAGGCCTCTGTATTACGGTTACGACAGCAATGGATGTATTGCCTTCGCGAGCGAGCCTAAGAGCCTGCTTGGGATCTGCGACAAAATAATGCCGTTTCCGCCGGGCTGCTACTGGAGAGACGGCGGGTTTACAAGATATCGCGACATGACTGCAGTGGAGAAGGTGGTAAGCGGTGATCTCACGGATCTCTGCAGCGTCATCAATGATAAGCTGACTGAAGGAGTAAGAAAGCGCCTGGTGTCCGATGCCGCCGTGGGATTCCTGCTTTCAGGCGGTCTTGATTCCTCGCTGGTCTGCGCGATCGCCGCGAGAGAGAGCAAAGAGCCGATACGCACCTTTGCGATAGGTATGGATGTGGACGCCATAGACCTCAAGTACGCGAAGAAGGTCGCTGAATATATCGGCAGCGAGCACACAGAGGTCATAATCAGCAAACAGGATGTATTGGACGCGCTCGATTACGTCATTTACCTCCTTGGCACATATGACATAACGACGATAAGAGCATCCATCGGTATGTATCTTGTCTGCAAGGCGATCCACGAAAAGACAGATATACGGGTCATCCTTACAGGCGAGATATCCGACGAACTGTTCGGATATAAATATACTGATTTTGCTCCTTCGGCTGAGGCATTTCAGGAAGAAGCGGCCAAAAGGATAAGGGAACTTCATATGTATGATGTGCTCAGAGCAGACCGCTGCATTTCGGGCAACAGCCTTGAAGGAAGAGTGCCGTTCGGAGACCTCGATTTTGTGCAGTATGTAATGTCTATAGACCCTGAACTCAAGATGAACAGCTATGGCAAGGGGAAGTATCTGCTGAGAAAGGCTTTCGAAGGCGATTATCTGCCAGACGAGATACTCTGGAGAGAAAAAGCTGCATTCTCAGATGCAGTAGGGCACTCAATGGTGGACGATCTCAAGGAGTTTGCCGAAGATCAGTATACCGATGAGGAGTTCGAGGAAAAGCGTCTTAGATACTGCTATGCGCAGCCTTTTACCAAAGAATCGCTTCTGTATCGCGAGATATTTGAAAAGTATTATCCGGGTCAGGCGGAAATGATAGCCGACTTCTGGATGCCTAACAGGGACTGGGAAGGCTGTGATGTTGACGACCCGTCAGCACGCGTTCTCTCCAACTACGGGGATTCAGGCAAATAAAATGACTATGTGAAAAACAGGGGATCACTATGATCCCCTGTTCGCTATGAAAATGAGAAAAGGGGTGAAAAGGATGAACAAGAAATATATCTTCGTGACCGGCGGAGTCGTTTCCGGACTTGGCAAAGGAATCACGGCAGCATCGCTCGGCCGGCTGCTCAAGGCAAGAGGGCTGAAAGTGGCATCGCAGAAGCTCGATCCGTACATCAACGTCGATCCGGGCACCATGAGCCCTTTCCAGCACGGTGAGGTGTTTGTCACCGAAGACGGAGCTGAGACCGACCTTGATCTGGGTCACTATGAGAGGTTCATAGACGAGAATCTGAATAAGTTCTCGAACCTTACTACCGGCAAGGTGTACTGGAATGTGCTGAACAAGGAGCGCAAGGGAGAATACCTCGGCAGCACTGTTCAGGTGATCCCTCACATAACCAATGAGATCAAGGAATTTATATATAATGTCGGCAGAGAGAGTGACAGCGATGTCATAATCACTGAGATCGGAGGCACTGTCGGCGACATCGAGAGCCAGCCTTTCCTTGAAGCGGCAAGGCAGGTGGGCATTGAGCAAGGCAAGGAAAACTGCTTGTTTATCCATGTGACACTGGTCCCATACATCAGCGGTTCTGGTGAACATAAATCCAAGCCGACCCAGCACTCGGTAAGAGAGCTTCAGAATATGGGCATTTCGCCTGATATCATCATAATGCGGTCAGACAGGCATATCGACGAGGAAATTTACGATAAGATCGCTCTCTTCTGCAATGTCAAAAGAGACTGTGTCATAGAGAACATTACGCTGCCCGTTCTGTATGAGGCACCTCTGATGCTTGAAAAGGCGCATTTCTCGTGGATAGTCTGTCGCGAGCTGGGCATCGATGCGGGCCCATGCGACATGGAAGACTGGAAGGAAATGGTAGAACGTATCAAAGCCGGCGGGAGGAAAGTCAGGATCGCTCTGGTCGGAAAGTACATAAAGCTTCATGATGCGTATCTGTCCGTAGCCGAAGCCCTCCGCCATGGAGGCTATGAGACCGGATTATCTGTGGAAATAAAGTGGATAGAAGCGGAGGACATCACCTCGGAGACAGAGGATGAGATCCTGGGTGATGTGGACGGGATCCTGGTGCCGGGCGGTTTCGGCGACAGGGGCATCGAGGGTATGATCAGAGCTGCCGGCTACGCCAGAACACATGACATTCCGTATTTTGGCATATGCCTCGGCATGCAGATAGCCGTTATAGAGTACGCGAGAAGCGTGCTCGGATATGCTGATGCAAACTCGGGAGAGTTCGCTGAAAACAGCTCTCATAAGGTGATAGATTTCATGCCTGACCAGTATGGTGATATCCCGAAGGGCGGCACGATGCGGCTCGGAGCCTATCCGTGTGTTGCTCCCGAGGGCTCGGTGCTCAGAGAAATCTACGGCACCAGTGATATAAGCGAAAGACATCGCCACCGCTATGAGTTCAATAATGAATTCCGTAATGAATTCATATCCGCGGGCATGCAGATAGCCGGCACATCACCTGACGGGCGTCTGGTTGAATCAGTTGTACTGCCTGATAAAAGATTCTTTGTGGGAGTGCAGTATCACCCTGAATTCAAGAGCAGACCAAACAAGGCCCATCCGGTATTCAGGGAGTTTATAAGAGCAGCCGGAATATAAGATGATATAAGATGGTGCCAGGTACCTTTCGGTGCCTGGCACCATCAGTTATAATATGAATATGGCTGAACGCAAAGGTGACAAGCAAAAACTGAAAATGCTCTATCTGGTGAAGATATTCACGGAAGAGACTGATGACATGCACTGGCTTACCATGCCTGAGATCATCAATAAACTTGAGGCTTACGGCGTCAACGCCGACCGCAAGACTCTTTACCGCGACATCGAAGAGCTGCGGAACTTCGGCCTCGACATTCTGACATGCAAGGAGGACCGCCGCTTCTACTACTACCTGGCGAGCCGTGACTTCGAGCTGGCGGAACTGAAGCTCCTTGTGGATTCCGTACAGTCGGCAAGATTCATGACAGACAGGAAGTCATCACAGCTGATCAAAAAGCTCGAATCGCTCGTAAGCAAGTATGACGCGTCAAAGCTGCACAGGCAGGTAATCATTACCGGGCGCGTGAAGGGCGGCAATGAGACCATCTATTACAATGTCGACAGGCTCCATGATGCAATCAACGAGGACAGGCAGATACGCTTCAGATATTACGACTGGAATCTGAAAAAGGAGATGCAGCCAAGATACGACGGCATGTGGTATCAGAGGAGCCCGTGGGCGCTGGTGTGGGATGACGAGATGTATTACCTTGTCGTCTATGACTCAAAGCACGGAAACATCACGCACTACCGCGTCGACAAGATGAAAGAGATAGAGATACTCGATGAGACGCGCGAGGGCAAGGATGAATTCAAGGCGTTCAATCTGGCGCACTACACAAGATCGCTCTTCGGCATGTACGCCGGAGAGGAGATAAAGGTGAGGCTCGAGGCTGACAACGACATGATAGGAGTCGTGATCGACCGCTTCGGAAAGGACATCATAGTAGTGCCTGTTGATGACAAGCACTTTCAGACCACCGTGTCGGTCGCGGTCAGCAGCCACTTCCTGGGCTGGATCATGTCGCTCGACGGAAAGATCAGGATAGTCGGACCGGACAGTGTTGTCGACAAAATGAAGGGGATGATACAGAAGCTCTCAGAGCAGTATTGCGTTTGACAATACTTTCGCATATGTGGAAAAATGTCCACAATAAATGCGTTTCCGAGACCTTGAGTCTGTCATGAGCGATGAGGTGCATCACGGCGATGCAGAAAAAAGGATTAATAAAGTAACGGAGAAAAAGAGACAAATGGCTAAAAAGCATAGCCGGGTGGAGCACAGACTCTGAACTTGTAAGATCAAAGTAGACATGCAAAAAAGCGTGTCTACTTTTCTTATGCTAAGATTTATGTAAGGAGGTGGTTTTATGGGAAGACCAAAAG
>CADBKM010000025.1 GCA_902795265.1 uncultured Eubacteriales bacterium | reverse complement strand
ACGATTACAGGACGGGCATCATAATCCGCTTCCTTTATCTCGTTCTCTGTAAAGTAGAACATAGTCTCCGAAAGAGGTATCAGGATCTCCTTAAAGGAGAAATCCGAACGTTCCTCCAGCTCGGCATCTTCGATGCGGCTGATGTAGTCGTAGCGGATCACATCGGTGTCTCTGAAGCGGCCCTCTCCGACTTTTAACACCGGCGCGAATATCCTGTACTTACCTTCAAGAACTTCGATGACTTTGTTGAACTCTTCAGTCTTGTAAACAAAACCCATCGTTTCCCTCCGTTTCTGCAGCAATCTACACATTATTACATCCACATATATAAAAGTAGGGCACGTCATTTTACGAGCAATGTCCGTACCCTATTCGATTATATATGCATTATTTTTTGATTTCCGTAACCATGATTACGCGCTGAGTTTGTATATAAAAAAACCATAATACCGCATCTGTTTCGACGAAAACTAATCCAGTATCCTTCCGTCTCTTGAAATAGTGACTACCTGCCATGGTATGAATTTGCCGCTGTTTCTGAGTGCGTTTTCTGCCGCTCTCTGAAGTCCGCCACAGCAAGGCACCTCCATGCGTACAATAGTCACACTCTTTATGTCGTTATTCCTGATAATGTCTGTAAGTTTCTCGCTGTAATCTATCGCATCAAGTTTAGGGCAGCCTATGACAGTGATCTTTCCCTTCATGAAGTCCTCATGCATGTTTGCGTAAGCATAGGCTGTGCAGTCGGCCGCAATCAGGAGTTTGGCTCCGTTATAAAACGGTGCCTCTGTAGGTAGGAGCTTGATCTGGCAAGGCCACTGACCGAGTCTGGAAACAGGCTTCATATAGGTCTGGCTCTGCTCAAGTGTGCTTTCTTCCTGCGTCGCTTTGAACTGCATCATCTTTGATCCCGGGCATCCACCCTCATGTACATGCTCCATCATCTTCTTCTCCTCTTTCTTCGCCTGTGCTGCCTTGACTGCCGCCTCGTCATATGCCGGTGCTTCTCTCTCCTCGAAAGTGATTGCTCCTGTCGGGCAGTTCGGAAGGCAGTCGCCGAAGCCATCGCAGAAGTGTTCTCTCATAAGCTTCGCCTTGCCGTCAACTATATCTATGGCGCCTTCGTGGCAGGCCTCTGCGCACAGTCCGCAGCCGTTGCATTTCTCTTCATCTATATGGATTATCTTCCTGATCATCGCAGTATCCTCCGTATTACTTGTCTCTTGTTTATCCAATGTCAGTATAGTAAAGTATGTATTGTAAGTATGTGGTTATAACCACATTTTGAAAAATTGCAAGAGTTTTTATGGATAAGGATTTACTTAAAAAGACTGTTATATTCCGCGGTATGAATGATAATGAGCTGGATACGGCTTTATCTGCACTTAAGTCATCTGAGAAGGAATTCTTAAAAGACGAAGTCATTTTGTATGCCGGGAGCACAACAGATATGATGGGCCTGGTGCTTGAAGGCAGTGTTCGCATAGAAAGTAATGACATGTGGGGAAACAGGACTATTCTGAGTCATGTAGGAAAAGGGCAGGTATTTGCAGAGACATATGCTATGGCCAAAGATGAGCCCATGCTGGTTGATGCAGTTGCGAACGAAAAATGCAGAGTATTGATGCTCCGAATAGAATCTTTAGGTATGTACAGTCAGGATCCATCCCTTTGGAGACTCAAGCTGGCCACCAACATACTGGATGTGTTCATGCACAAAAACCTTATGCTGGCGGGCAGAAGCTTTCACACTTCGCCGAAGAGTATCCGTGGCAGAGTAATGGCATATCTGAACAGCGTGTCGCTGCAGGAGAGTTCAGATGAATTCGATATTCCATTCGACCGGCAGCAGCTGGCAGATTACCTGAATGTAGAGCGTACCGCCTTATCCAAGGAGCTTGGAAAGATGCAGAAAGACGGATTGATCAAAACAAAAAAGAGACATTTCAGCCTCTTATCGCCTTTTTCTAGGCCTGGTTATGAGTCGTAATAAAAAGAATAAAAGCAAGGTGTTTTGAGGAAAGCTTGAGGAATGGATGGGATGATGTCGCTGAACCTCCTCTCTTTACTGGGTTTCAGGCTCTGCACCAGACTTCGATCCCCTGTCGAAATATGAACTTGTCGAGTATTTCGCAAGGTTCCCTACATTACGGCAACGCCGTATGATTCGTAGGGAACCTTATCATCCACCAACGAAGCGGATATCGAAAGATGTCCGCTTTTTTCTTGCGCTTTGTAAACGGCAACGGCAATACAACAAACCATTGTATTGCCTGAAACACAGGATTAGTTCTAAGGCAATACAAACCCGGTCTCAAAATGCAGTGATGTATTGCCCGAGGCTCAGTATTTATTTCTAGGCAATACAGACACGTCCTCAAAATACAGTGATGTATTGCCCGAAGCTCAGGATTAATTCCCAGGCAATACAGACACGTCCTCAAAATACAGTGATGTATTGCCCGAGACTCAGGATTCATTCCGAGGCAATACAGATCCGAATTCGAACCGCTTAGTTGTATTGCCTGCAGGCGGCAATTGCTACCGTCTGGCAATACAAGAACTATTGATATCGAAATATATGTATTGCCTCTGTGCCAACCGATAATACTTAAGCAATACAAAAGATATTTGCTGTATTACCTAAAAGGTTTTTCCAAATAGCAGGTAATAAAATCACCGGGAGCGGCTGCGACTCACGGCTGATCAACCACCAAAGAGAGTCCGTAACCCTTGCAAATAAAACTCTATATATTAAGTATTAAAAAGGCGCGATCTCAGAAATGAGACTTCGCGCCTTTTTATATTTCTTTCATTAGGTTTTCGCCAGATTTTACCATAAGTATACTGGCAAATGATTCAATGATTTTCCGTATGTATAAGTCAAGCAAGCGTTAGTAGGACTTTACCCATACAGGATAATCCGGCCGTTCCGGAAGATACTTTATCCTTAGTTTGTCTCCCACTTTGAATGTGTGGTCACCCGGATTAGTGAGCATCGCCTCCACAGTCTGTCCGTTTTGATCGGAATAGGTTGTTCATATGCTCCGCGAAAGCAGTGTGTCCTTCAGGTGAAAAATGTACTCCATCGTACGTCAGGTCTATGCCCCATTTGCCTGCATCGTCAAACAGGCAGCCCTTTCTTTCTGCCAGCTTCCGGTATTCATCCCCAAGCTGCTGAGATTCTTCGATGATATCATCGTCCATCACCCACTCGCCATACTGCAGGACCGGTGGAGCGATCAGAAGGACAGGCCGCCCAAGGCTGCTGATCGAGTCAAGAAAATCTCCCATACGTTCTGCGATCCGCTCCGCACTCAGACCGCCGGTCAGATCGTTGGTCCCGAGCATCACAACAACAAGGTCAGGCTCATTGCTCTTTATGAGACCGATTGCCCTGTTGTGATTGCGCGGCACAGTCATTCCGTTAAGCCCGCAGTTGATCACTTCATGGCCTGTCAGCCGATCTGCCCATCGCACATTTTCCGGATACCGCGATCCGATATATGACCTCGGGTCAAATCCGTACGTATTCGAGTCTCCAATGCAAAGTATTTTCATAGATCTCCCATTATGTCCCCAGTCGGGTATGACATATGCTCAAGCCGGTCTGCGGTATTCATATATAAGCTTGTCGTATACGTTGTCACCGACTCTGAGCCCGTCCTTTTCCGTCCGGACCAGCTTCATTCCGCTTTTTTCAAGCACTCTGCGCGAGCCGATATTATCCGCAGCACACCAGGCAGTCACACAGGCGATACCCTCGTTCTCCGTCAGATACTTCAGAACCGCCGTTAGCGCCTCAGTCGCAAAGCCGCGGCCCTGCCAGCCTTTACAAACGCTGAACCCTACCTCGATCTGATCATCCTCATAATCATAGGCTCCGATCGTACCTGCGACAACGTCATCACCATTCGCATCGATCACCCACGAGTATGAATGTTCATCGTCATAGCTTTCAATAAAATGCTGCACTGTATCTTTCGTCATTTCAGGAGTCGCATATGGATTCCAGCCGGAGTACTTATACATCTCAGGGTCTGATCCGAGATACTGATGCAGCTGTTCAGCGTCATCCGGGCGGTATCTTCTCAGCACAAGATGTTCTGTCCATAACTCGGCCGTTCCGTGCGGTACGATCTCCTCGATCGTTCTGATCTGAGAGTTGTAAATCAGGACATCTTCAATGAAGATACCGTCTTCATCCCCGCCGTATTCACATTCAATGAATTCGGCAGATCCGTATGATGCGCGGCCCGAAAAAGTGTCCCCATATATATCGCAAATGCGAACATACTTACCATCATATTCCGACAGATTCATGCGTACCCCCGTTTATAATTATCTGCGATGTATTCGCCCGCCTTTATAATATCACAAGCAGATGCCTTTGAGTTCCATGCTTCGGAGCTGGTGATTGACACGGGCTCCCGGCGGTCAGATAATTACAGCATGAACAGAAACCAGAAGAACATTCTCGCAGCTGCGATGATCACATCATTCATGACGACTTTTATGTCGAGCGCTCTCAACCTCTCAGTCCCGTCGCTTGAGAGTTTTTTCGGTGTCAGCGCCGGCTCTGTCAGCTGGATAGTCAGCTCATATACGATAACCATCGCGGCTATGAGTCTTCCATTCGGAAAGATCTCAGATATAACCAGCCGCAGGACTATCTTTATTACCGGCATTACCGGTTTCGGCATACTCTCAGCCGCCAGCATCTTCGCTCCAACCATCGGAGTACTTATCACGCTGAGAGCTCTTACTGGTATGTGCGCAGCAATGATCTTTGCCACCAACAACGCAATTCTGATCAGCTCATTTCCGCATAGCATTCAGGGCAGGATGCTCGGTTTCTCTGTTGCGGCAACCTATACCGGCCTTACTGCCGGTCCGGTCGCAGGCGGCGTTCTCAACAGTACGTTCGGCTGGAGATCGATATTCGCAGCCTCTGTCCTCATATCAATCGCAGCTTTCCTTGCGGCATTCAGAGCCGTTCCGGAAAATCACGCTGAAAACTCAAAACCCGCAGCTTTCGATACCGCGGGCGTATCGCTGTATATTTTATCCATTATCTCCAGTCTGTGCGGACTGACCATGCTCGGAAGCCGCAAAGCCGCTCCGTTTATGCTGGTCTGCGGAATCATTCTGCTCGCTGCATTTTTCATATATGAGAACAGACGCGAAAGTGCCGGCTCAGCTGTAGTAATGCGCGTCAGCATGTTCAGGCAAAGCAGGACTTTCACCTTCTCCAACCTGGCCGCCCTTCTCAACTACGGGGCCACATTCGCCATCAGTTACGAGATGAGCATATTCCTGCAGGTAATACTCGGCATTCCTTCAGACAGAGCGGGTCTCATGATGATAGTCATGCCTGCAGCTCAGGCTATATTCTCACCGTTTACAGGCAGCCTGTCGGACCGCATACGCCCTGCCATTCTGGCCAGCTCGGGAATGGGCATATGCGCCTGCACACTTCTGCTGTTCTCGCGTATCAATGCCGGCACGGGAGTGCCTTACGTAATGGCAGTCATGTGCCTGACTGGATTCGGCTTCGCCCTTTTCTCATCGCCTAACACCAACGCCATTCTGAGCTGTGTACAGGAGAAGGATTACGGAGTAGCAAATTCAATCATTGCCACCATGCGGACGTACGGCCAGTCCTTAGGCATGGCGATACTCAGCATGATCACCGCTTTCACGCTGGGCAGCGGCGCTCTTGAAACTTCGCCAAAAGAGAATATCCTGCACATGATGCACACATCGTTCCTCGTATTTGCCGTTATATGCGTGACCGGCCTCTTCTTCTCGCTTGCACGTGACAAATGATTTGAGCAATACAAAACGGGTCTGCCGCACTGACTGTACGGCAGGCCCGTTTTTTCTTTATATTTTAAGCCAGATGCATAATATTGAGCAGCAGCAGCCAGCTCATTCCGTAATACGTGACTACAGCCACAAGGTCGTTCACCGTGGTGCTATGGAAAATCACTCCGTTGTATTGTTATGTACAGAGCCACCCTTTATATAGAAGTATAGCATAGGATAAGCCCCGATATACCCTTCTGACGCAAAAGGTTTTGCTCTCAGGAGCGTTGAAATGCCCGCATTTCGTTGAATTTTCAGTCCTTTATGTGATAGTTTGGTTAGTAGTATGTAATCTGGAAGCAGGAGGTAAGCGTCATTCAGATCGAACAGGCAGTCATAGCTCCAAAGCATTACAAGCCCGACAGCTCAAAGCCGCGGCACATCAACATGGTCAGCGTCAGGCGCGCGGCCAGGCGCAAAGTGCTTAAGGCAATAGTCTCGATCGAGCTGATATCCGTGATACTGGCATGCGGGTTTATCTACAGCATCTGGTGTCACAATATTGAGATGCGCGCCTTCGGACAGGTCTGTTCTGCTACCGTCGCAAATGCTTCTGTAAGCATGCAGGGTCAGACGACAGATGTCGTAAACTCATATCTTGAAAGCGTCGATGAGGAAGTCTATGAGTACGTGTGGACGACCAAAAAGGTCAAGTACAGAAAAGGCGCCAACAAATCTTACAAGAGCGCCGGCAAGCTTGATAAAGACAAGATGGTAAGGCGCACGGGCATCACTCATAACGGCTGGAGCCGCATCGCATTGGATGATGAAGAGTATTACGTTCCGGCAGGGACCCTGTCAGCAGATATCCCTGAAAGCCTGCCTATCGCGTCGGGTGTCAAGGGTGAATACCAGAAATACGCGCTTTCGCTGCTCCCTGATTTCGGATGGGATTCCTCAGAGCTTGAACCTCTGATATACCTGTGGAACAAAGAGTCGGGCTGGAATCCGAACTCGCACAACAAGAGCAGCGGCGCACACGGCATACCGCAGGCGCTGCCGGGCTCAAAGATGGCGTCCGAGGGAAGCGATTACAGGACCAATCCTGAACCTCAGATCAGATGGGGTCTTAAATACATAGCCGGCAGATACGGATCACCGTCCGCGGCATGGGCGCACTTCTGCTCAAGAGGCTGGTACTAAATAACTGAACTAAAAAGAGGGCATCATGTGATGCCCGCTTTTCATCGGTCTGCATATGCTGAGGCCCTTCTATCAGTTAAGGCCCTTCATCGACAGCGATATCTTGCCGCGCTTTTCATCTACTGACAGCACTTTTACATTGACTATGTCACCGACTTTGACCACGTCGAGCGGGTGCTTTACGAATCTGTCAGCCAGCTCGGATATGTGAACGAGTCCGTCCTGATGCACGCCGATATCAACGAAGGCGCCGAAATCGACTATGTTGCGCACGGTTCCCTTCAGCTCCATGCCCGGAGTAAGATCGGCCATGTCGAGAACGTCGCTTCTCAGTACAGGTGCCTGCACTGCGTCTCGCGGGTCTCTTCCCGGCTTCTCAAGCTCAGCGGCTATATCCGCAAAGGTATACTTGCCTATGCCGAGCTTGTCGGCAATATCCTTCTTCGAGGCCAGGCCCTTTACCTTTCCTTCGAGAATATCCTTCACTTCATAACCGCACTCTTTCAGCACTGCTCTTGCTGCATCGTAGCTCTCAGGGTGAACCGCGGTAGCGTCGAGAGGCTCCTTGCCGTCCGTTATTCTGAGGAATCCCGCGCACTGCTCGTACGCCTTAGGCCCGAGCTTAGGCACCTTGAGAAGTTCTTTGCGCGATGTGAATCTGCCGTTCTCGTTTCTGTATGCAACTATGTTTGCGGCGACCTGCTTGCTGATGCCCGATACGTATCCAAGCAGTGAAGGCGATGCAGTATTGACATCAACACCTACCATGTTGACGCACTTCTCCACCACGGCGCTAAGCGCTTCACCCAGACGCTTCTGGTTCATATCGTGCTGATACTGGCCGACACCTATTGCCTTAGGGTCGATCTTTACAAGTTCTGAGAGCGGATCCTGCAGCCTGCGCGCGATCGACGCAGAACTTCTCTCCCCTACGTTCAGATCAGGGTGCTCTTCTGTCGCGAGCTTGCTCGCGGAGTATACCGACGCTCCTGCTTCATTGACTATTGCATAGTGAAGCTTTCTGCCGCGTCTGCTCTTTTCGTAGCTGCGAATGAAATCTGCGATAATCTTTTCGGACTCTCTTGAAGCTGTTCCGTTGCCTACCGAGATAACATCCACATTGTATTTATCGCAGAGCTCTTCAAGTGTCTTTACAGACTCTGCTACTCTGTTCTGAGGAGCTGTCGGATAAATGACAGCCGTTTTCAGGATCTTTCCTGTAGGGTCGCATACAGCCAGCTTGCAGCCGGTCCTGAATGCCGGGTCCCATCCGAGCACTGTCTTTCCTTTAAGAGGTGGCTGCATCAGCAGCTGCTCAAGGTTTGAGCCGAACACCTTTATGGCGCCCTCCTCGGCAGTCTCGGTAAGTCCTCCGCGGATCTCAGTCTCGATCGACGGAGCTATAAGCCTCTTATACCCGTCTTCTATCGCTGCCTCGACGTAGGGTCTGCAGGCATCAGTGACCTTTCGGAGTGTTTTGCGGTCTATGTAATCTATGATTTCCTCTTCAGGTGCGTCGACAGATACGGAAAGCACTTTCTCCTTCTCTCCGCGGTTTACCGCCAGCACTCTGTGTCCCGGTATTTTCGAAACAGGTTCGCTGTATTCGAAGTAGTTCTCATATACTGACCTTTCGCCGGCTTCAGCGATCTTCCTGCCCTCAGCACCCAGGCCGCATGCCAGCTGACCCTTTGCGAGTGTCTTCTTTCTGATCCACGCTCTTACATCCGCGTCATCGGATATATCATCCGCGATTATATCCTGCGCCATTCCCAAAGCCGTCTTTGCGTCCGGTATCTCCTTTTCTTCGGAGACGTATTTTTCGGCTTCGGCCAGCGGGTCAACGGAGTCCTTCGAGCGCAGGTAATCCGCGAGGCCCTCAAGGCCCTTCTCTCTGGCTATGCTCGCGCGCGTTTTGCGCTTTGGTTTGTATGGTCTGTAAAGGTCCTCAAGCACGGCAGCAGTTTCGGCATTCAGTATCTTATCGCGCAATTCATCAGTGAGCTTGCCCTGCTCGTCTATGGCAGCAAGCACAGTCTGCTTGCGTTCCTCGAGATTGCGCAGATATTTAAGGCGCTCGTCAAAGTTACGAAGCACCTCATCGTCAAGCGCACCTGTAGCTTCCTTGCGGTAACGGGCTATGAACGGGATCGTACTTCCGCCGTCTATGAGTTCTGCGGCTGCTTCAGCCTGCCACAGTTTTATATCAAGTTCTTCAGCTATTTTTTTCAGAATATTATTATCCAAATTCTGCCTCCTCATTTTTGCGATCCCTATTATTGTAAAGCATGCATTGCCGATATGCCAGTACGAATGAGTCAGGGGACGTACCCGCTGACTCAAAATGAGTCAACGCGCGAAGTGAGTCAGCGGGTACGTCCCCTGACTCACTTATTTTTGTTAAGTCAGACGAGTGTTTTTGCCCGTTGTTTTTGTTTTTGAACATTGATATTGAAAGCGGTCTTGTTTTTATGTATAAACAAATTATAGAGCGTCAGGAGGTGATCAGCCATGAGCATAAACGCGCAGAATAAAGGTTTCTTCCGAATCGATCCCGCTATCGCCATGGACAGTCAGAACTCCGAGAGCATCCAGGAGAGCTACAGAGAGACTTACGGCCTCGATGAGCTCGGTATAGCTCCGTCGGTCGTGCACCGCAATCTCAGTTCTACTGTTCTTATTGAAAAATCCATAATAAACGGAGAAGGCATCCTTACCGACACCGGTGCCCTCGCCGTGACAACAGGCAAATTCACAGGCCGCTCCCCTAACGACAAGTATATAGTCGATACAGACGGTGTATACGATCTCATAAACTGGGGAGCAGTAAATCACCCAATCGACAGAAAAGTCTTCAACGCGATCAAAGAAGAAATGGTCGATTACCTTGAAGGTCAGGAGATATATATTTTTGACGGTTTCGCTGGCGCCGACCCTAAGCACAGGCGCAAGTTCCGCGTCATAAATGAGCTTCCGTCACAGAACCTGTTTATCCGCGACCTTCTCATAAGGCCTACCGCGGAGGAGCTCGCCACCTTCGGCGAAGCAGATTATACGATACTCGTAGCGCCGGGCTACAAGTGCAACGCCAGACGCTTCGGCATAAACTCCGAGGCAGCTATCATTATCGATTACGAAGCGCATTTCGCGATCATTGCCGGTTCGCAGTACTCCGGCGAGATCAAGAAGACCATATTCTCGATCATGAACTTCGCGATGCCGATCGAAGACAATGTGCTCCCTATGCACTGCTCGGCCAACATGGATTCCGTGACAGGCGATACCGCCATATTCTTCGGGCTCTCCGGAACAGGCAAGACCACCCTTTCAGCGGATCCGGGCCGCGAGCTCATAGGCGATGACGAGCACGGATGGTCTGAAAACGGCGTATTCAATTTCGAGGGCGGATGCTACGCCAAGTGCATTGACCTCGAAGAAGCCAAGGAGCCTGAGATATTCCGCGCCATCCACTTCGGCTCGGTACTCGAAAATGTTGTTACCAATACCGATCATGTTCCCGACTATGCGGACAGATCGCTTACCGAGAACACACGCGTAGGCTACCCTATCGAATTCATTCCAAACGCAAGCACCACCGGCAGAGGTGGCATACCTAAAGTCGTTTTCTTCCTCACCGCTGACGCGTTTGGAGTACTCCCTCCTATCTCGAGGCTGACACGGAATGCGGCGATCTATCACTTCGTTACGGGATTCACCGCAAAGCTGGCCGGCACAGAGCGCGGAGTCAAAGAGCCGCAGCCGACATTCTCGACCCTCTTCGGAGAACCGTTCATGCCGCTTAAGACCGAGCGCTATGCCGAGATGTTCGGTCAGCGCCTCGATGAATACGGCACACAGGTATATCTGGTAAACACCGGCTGGTCGGGTGGTTCATACGGCACGGGCAGCCGCATCAAGCTCGCATATACAAGGGCCATGGTAACGGCAGCTCTGAACGGCGAACTTGAAACCTCCGAATACGTACACGACGACAGATTCAATCTTGAGGTTCCTGTCAGGGTCAGCGGAGTTCCCGATGAGATCCTGATCCCGAGGAACACCTGGGATGACACCGCCGCTTACGACAGACAGGCGGATGAGCTTGCCGCAATGTTCATCGACAACTTCAACAAGAAATATCCTGACATGCCTGCAGATATAACAGCGGCAGGGCCGGCGCACTAGCAGAAAGGAATCGCCATGAAGAATATTGACGAAATGGATGTTCAGATCCTTAATCTTCTAAAAATGAACGCACGTATTTCACTCAAAGATCTCTCGTCTGAAGTTCATCTCACGACGCCGGCTATCGCCTCACGTATCGATAAACTCGAGTCTGCCGGCTTCATAAAGGGATATCATGCAGATATCGATCTGGAAAAGATCGGCTACAAGATAAAAGCCTTCATCCAGATGTCGGTGCAGCCCGACGATCAGAGGAAATTCTACGACTTCATCCAGCGCAAGGACTTCATTCTTGAATGCAGCCACATAACAGGGCCGTATTCCATGCTCCTCAAGGTCGTAACGCCGTCAACATCCGAGCTCGACACTCTAATTGGTGAGCTTCAGGCGTTCGGAAGGACCGAGACGCAGGTGGTTTTCTCCACAGTGCTTGAGCGCTTTTAGAAAGACTCATCTGTTTATTATGCAGCTTACTGCCTTTGTTCCTTCGAGTTCTATGACAAAGGCTTCGTTTTTGGAGCTGCAGCGGTAAACGCTGAGTCTGTCTCCTTCGTGAGTCTGAGCAGCGTACTGCACTTCGATCGCCTTCACCGGCTTTTCGATCAGATCATCTACTCTGAACTGGTTCATGAAGTAGCGCACGTACGAGATGTTGTTGGTATGGTGGCAGTAGTCGATGTCTGCCGAGCGCACTGTTATCTCGTCGATAAGCTCTTCGCGTACAGGCTTCTCCTTAGAATACGCAATGTCGAACATCGGCTCTTCGGGCGGAGTCTTGTCTCCTACTCCAACGCTCTCCGACTTTCTTATCTTGCCGGTCTCGAGGTCTACGGCGCACATCTCGAGTCTCGATTTCAGGGCGATGCTTCCGTCCTCTTTCTGAAGCACCGTGTCTATATACAGCCTTATCTTTGAGAAGGAGCTTATATAGCTCGTCGCCGTGTATGTCTCCATCCACTCGAGCGGCTGATCCATCTCGATGCGGTTGCGGACGAACACCCACATGCCGCCGTACTCGCGCATGCATGTGACTCCGTCTATATGCTGGTCTCCCATTATTTCGGTGACCATGTCTTCAACTATTCTGAAAGCGCCTTCTACCGAGAGCTTCACATCGGCTCCGCAGTAGCTCGCAGGCAGTCTGTCTGTCTTTACAAGTTTCATTTGATGCCCCTTTCGTCTGCCGTTTTCCGGCTCCGATTATATATAATAGCACAAAAATAGTCCCGGCATCAGTCCGGGACTATCTTGAGGCGTGAGTCAGCTCTCACTTGCGTGCCTTGTCTATGCACTCGATGTATGTATCGTAGACCTTCTTATCTACCTTGCTCTTGATCTCTTCACGGACACCCGAGCTTGCCTCAACGATGGCATCATAGGTCTCATCGTCGATCTTAAGGATCTCTGTGCCGCTGTCTTCGATGGTCTTTACCCTGTCCGCGATCCTGTCATCAGACGCCTGACGCGCGTATTCAGTCGCGGTCGCAGCTGCCTCTTTCAGGATCTCCTGATGTTCTTCAGGCATATCCTTAAAGAATTCGTCATTCATGATCAGGGTTATCAGGTGAGGCAGATGATTCGTTTCGACAACGTAATCCTGCTGCTCGTAAAGCCTGTTCGAGACGATTACCTCGTACGGGTTCTCCTGGGCATCGATGGTGTGCTGCTGAAGTCCGATATACACCTCAGCAAAGCTCATAGGTGTCGGGTTTGCTCCGATCGATTTCCAGAAGTCGAGGTGGAACGGATTCTCCATTGTGCGGATCTTCTGCCCCTTGAAGTCGCCAATCGACTTTACAGGCTTGTTAGTGCTCATGACGCGGAAGCCCTGATCGGCTATGCCGAGCAGCTTGTATCCGCCGTCCTCATAGACATTGCTGACCAGACCGCTGAAGTCCGGATCATCGAGCACCGCTCTGCATTCATCGAGGTTTTCGAACGCGCATGGGACATCGAATACCGCAAGGTCAGGCATGAAAGTGACCTGAGGCGCAGTGTTCTGCACAACGAACGGAATGTCTCCGTCCTTGCACGATTCCAGAAGCTCGCGGTCGCCTCCGAGAGTCGAGTTCGCATAGACCTGGATCTTGATCTCTCCGTTGCTGAGCCTGTCAACTTCTTCGGCGAACTTCTCGGCGTAGAGCTGTGTGACCGTATCCTCAGGGCTTGCTGTCGCAAGCGGATAAGCGTAGCGCTGTTCTCCGTCATTCTTTCCGCAGCCTGTCATCACGATCCCCATAAGAATCAGGCAGGCTATTATTACGCTGAAGCGGACGGACGCATGTACTGAATTCTTTCTCTTCATAACACACCTCCTGCTAAATGAGCGCCAGCGAGAACGCCGGAACGAAAGTGAACAGCAGCAGCGCTACAAGGAACAAGCCTATCATAGGCAGTGCCTTTTTTGCGATCTCCATGACCGGAACATCGGTGAGCGCGCTGGCAACGAACAGGTTTACACCGATCGGCGGAGTAACGAATCCGATAGCCAGGTTGACTACCATTATTACACCGAACTGGATAGGATCCATGCCGATGCCCTGCGCTATAGGCAGCAGTATCGGAGTGAGGATCAGTATTGCCGGTGTGGTATCCATGACCATTCCCACGATCAGCAGGAACAGGTTGATCACCAGCAGTATAACTACCTTGCTCGAGAAGTTTCCGAGTATGAAGGAGCTTACCGTCTGCGGCACCTGCATCAGTGTCAGCACTCTCGAGAATGCTGTCGATGCCGCCAGTATGAACAGTATCGGAGTGAACGTCTTTATAGCCTCTACGAGTATGCCCCAAAGGTCTCCGAACTTTATCTCTTTGTATATGAACAGGCTGACTATCAACGCGTAGAACACCGAGATAACAGCTGCTTCTGTCGGTGATGTGACGCCTGAGTAAATGCATCCGAGAACTATGACCGGGCTCAGTATGGCCCAGAAGCTCTCTTTGAATACTTTTCCGAAGCCCATCTCGTGGAGCTTCCCTATCTCGGCCTGTATCCTTACTCTGTCTTCTCCGTTCTTTTTGCAGTAGAAAATGGCGTAACCCATGAGCAGAACCGCTATCACAAGCCCCGGGATGATGCCCGCCAGAAACAGGTCGCTTACGGATGCTCCCGACGCCATTCCGTACATGATGAACGGAATGCTAGGCGGGATGATTACACCAAGTCCGCCGGCGACCGCTACGACAGATGTAGAAAATGTTTTGTCGTAGCCCAGCCCGATCAGGATCGGGATGGTCATGCTGCCTACGGCAGCAACGGTCGCCGGAGCAGACCCGGAGATCGCGCCGTAGAACAGGCATGTCACTATGACAGCGCACGGCATTCCGGCAGTGAATCTGCCGAAAAAGTATGCAAATATATCGAATATCTTTCGTGATATGCCTCCCTTGGCCATTATGATGCCCGAGAGCACGAACATCGGCACAGCCAGCAAAGGGAAGCTGTCGAGTCCGCCGAACATCGCTCTTATGAGATACTTCGCTCCCACCGTGAACGACGGATCAAAGATGTGAGGCAGCACAGCCGTTATGCCGAGTGTGATGCCCACAGGTATGGCTATTATGAGAAATATCACGAACAGTATGAACAATAATCCTACCGGCATGGCTACTCCTTTCCGGCATCAGCTGCGTTAACAGCCTTTCCTGCCTGTATGAATGATTCAGGAGTATTGCGCTCAGGATGTGCCGGGTCGTACACCGGCTTTCCGAGTGTGAACTTAAGCTCTATGATCCACCTCTGGATTATCCTGAATGCTACCAGTATGAACGATACGAAAGGCGCGGCCTGTATATAATACATAGGTATTCCGAGTGCCGGGCTCACCTGCCCGCTCTCGACGGCCGACATCATATACGAAAAAGCAAACGGTATCATGTAAAAGAAAAATGCCAGCTCGATCGTATGGTTGACCAGCTTGATAGCCGCCTTCGTACGTCTTGAGAATCTTGCCACGAACTGTTCTATCTTGATCGAAATGCACCTCTTGCTGCAATAGCTGACGCTGAGAAAACCTGCCCATATGAACATGTATCTCGTAAGCTCTTCAGTCCATGACAGCGACGCCTTCAATGCGAATCTTGAGAAAACCTGCAGCCCCATGATAAGAACCATAGCAAGCAGCAGGATCGTAAGAAGGAATTCCTCGAGGTTGTGATCAAGCCATTTTATTGCTTTTTTCATGGCTCTCCCTTCTCTTATAAACATGCTCCGCCCGGGAGGTTGATGGATAACCGGGGCGGAGCATATCAGATAAACGATCGATTACAGTGCTCCGTGGAGAAGTGTGAGCACCTGCTTGAGATCCTCTACTCCCATCTGTCCCGGAGCGGATGCCTTTGCGGCAGCTCCGAATGTGAGAGCGGATCCGAACACCTCGCCTGCAAGACGGCTGATAACGCCTGTTCCTGCCATCGACATTGTGATGATCGGACGGTCGGCATGCTCATTTGCCATCTCTTCTGTTGCAGCAAGAAGTGTAAGAACGTCCTTCTTGTTCTGCGGCATAACGGCGATCTTAGGGATATCTGCGCCGAGCTCCTGCATCTTGCAGAGGCGGCCTACGATATCGTCCTTGTCAGGAGTCTTGAAGAAATCGTGATTCGAAGCAACAACCTTAACGCCTGCAGCGTGAGCTCCGTCGATGATCTTCTTTACGATCTCATCGCCTGTGAAGACTTCAACGTCTACCATGTCGATCAGTCCTGTCTGAGCAGCTCTGATGTTGATGTCAGCGTAAACTTCGTCTTCGATGGCCTTTTCTCCGCCCTCTTTCGAAGTACGGAATGTCATGAGGATAGGCATGTCGCCGAGAACCTCGCGGAGGCCCTTCATAACGTCCTCAAGTGCAGCGAAGTCAAATACGTTTTCGAACCAGTCGATACGCCATTCAACTACGTCAGCCGGAAGCTTTGTGATTGCCTTGGCCTCTTCGAGAATGGCTTCCTTTGTTACTCCTACGATAGGAACGCAGATCTTAGGCATTCCCTCGCCGATAACTGTATTTCTGACTTTAACAGTATTCATAGTTCTGTTCCTTTCTGTCCAAAGTTCAGCTTATGCAGCCGCATGGTACCACGCGGCTGCCTGTCTTCTTTGTTACGCGTCTGCTTCTGCTGCTTTGAGCATCTTTGCGTAGTTCTTGTTTACGAAGAGTCCGAGCAGTACGCCTACAGCTGTCAAGATGATGTTCATTGTCATTACTCCGGACGGAGTCATCTGTGCAGCAGCTGTCAGGATAGTGTAGTTGCAGAGCGACGATGCGATCATAACGAGAGCAGTAACTGTTCCCTTGATCTTCGGGAAGAGCATGTTGCAGACCGATGTTGCGATCTGAAGGAGTCCGCCGGCTCCTGCCCATCCGATAACGAAGGATCCGACCTTGCAGAGAGCCTGTGAAGGCATCATGAGAACTGCGAGCATCATTACGAGGCAGATTGCAGGGTATACCATTACGAATCTTACATCCTTGACCTTTCTTGTCAGGAGAGCTGTAACGATAAGACCGATCATTGTACCTGCGGAGTAGAACGACTGCATGATCTCAGGCTGAGCCCAGCCGACGACTTCCTTTGCGAAGTTCTGAGCGCAGTTGAGCCAGAGCTGGAATGTACCTGTGCATGTGAATCCGATGAGGATCATAGCGATCGAACCTGCAGAGAAGTTTGCCTTCTTGATTCCCTCAATGAGACCCTCTTTCTTCTCAGCCTTCTGATCTGCGTCAGGCAGCGGGAAGAAGATGATGAGTGCCATGAGTACGAGGTAGCAGATACCTACAGCGTAGAACAGTGCGTTGTAGCTTACGAGGCCGCCTGCAGTCTGGCCTACAGCGATTCCGAGGAAGAATGGCAGCAGGAACTGCGAACCGGAAATAGCGAACTTGATTCCCATTGTAGCTACGCCAGGAGCCTTGTTGATGATCTCAGCAACAGCCGGGTAGATACCTGTGTCGAGGAATGAGTTTGCGATACCGCCAACGATAGCGCAGATGTAAGCGATTCTGTATCCGCCTGCTCCGCCTGCGTTGAATGCGAGAGCGAGACCGATCAGATATACAGCGTATGAGAAGCTTCCGATAACAGTGGATACTCTGCGTCCGAACTTATCGGAGAGAGGTCCTGCGAACGGAAGAGCGATGAGTCTTCCGAGACCGAGTGCTGCGGAGATAGCTGTGATGGCCATTACTTCAACGCCCCAGCTTGCTGAAAGAGCTTCCTTGATAGCTACCTGTCCGAGGATGGAGCATCCGATACCGTGCAGGAAGTAGTTGAGATACAGCACGATTACGCTTGGTAAATATTTCTTGTTAGTCATTTTTTCAAACCTTTCATATAACAATTAACTGAGTGATTCCGTCAAATTAGTCATCATAACTGATGCCGAGGACTTCCTTCATGTGCTCGATAGGCATTTCCTTGCCTGTCCACAGCTTGAATCCTGCTGCGCCCTGGAAGAGCATCATGCCGAGTCCGTTCATGGTCTTGCATCCTACTTCTTTAGCCATCTTTCTCATCTTTGTGAGGAGTGTTCCGTAAGGAACGTCTACAACGATGAGCTCCGGTCTGAAGAAGCTCTTGTCAGGAACTACCGAAACGTCTTCGAGCGGCTTCATGCCTGCGCCTGTAGCGTTTACGAAGAGGTAGCTGTCTGCCATCTCTGCGCGGAGAGCCTCAGTATCTGCGAGGTCGAACATCTTTGCCTTGCAGTTTGTGTTCTCATTGATCTTCTTGACTGTCTCTTCTCCGACTTCGTAGAACTTATCCTTGATGTTGAAGATGGAGATCTCAGCAACTCCGTCGAGTGCGGCCTGGATCTCGATAGCTGTAGCAGCACCGCCTGCTCCTACGATGGTCATCTTCTTGCCGATAGGATCGATGTCGTTGTCCTTCATGGCTGCCATGAATCCGATACCGTCTGTGATGTATCCCTTCAGGTGACCATTGTCATTTACGATAGTGTTTACAGCTCCGCAGAGTTCAGCTGCAGGGTCGAGTTCATCGAGGTACTGACCTACCAATGTCTTGTTAGGCATCGATACGTTGGAGCCTCTCATCTTGAGTGTTCTGATAGCCTTTACAGCATCTTCGATCTCGTCAGCGCCTACTTCGAATGCGAGGTATGCGTAGTCAGCACCGACCTCTGCGAATGCTTCGTTCTGCATTGCAGGCGAGCTTGAGTGACGGATAGGATATGCCATAAGTCCGATAAGTTCAGTATGTCCTGTGATTCTTTCTGCCATTTTTCTTCTCCTTGTTTCAGCTTATGAATCGTTTTCTTCTGATTTACCACAAGTCGGAAGACAACATTGTTAATACTTTAACTAGTTCCTGATAATATTTTAACTTCTTTATTTGATACAATCCAATGCTTGTTATATAGCGAATTGATGCACTCAATGTATCAATTGCAGGAATCTTCTGTTATACTTATGATGCGCCGGGAGGTCGTCTATATGACTCTTAATCAACTTAAATATTTCCAGGAAGTCGCCAGACTCGAAAACATAAGAGCTGCTGCTGAAAGGCTGTATATATCACAGCCGTCCCTTTCGCGTTCGATCGACTCGCTGGAGAGCGAGCTTGGCGTTTCGCTTTTTGAAAAATCCGGCCGCGGCATAGTGCTGACCAAAGCCGGCAGGATGTTTCTTGAATATGCAGACCGCATACTGGAGGACTGCGACATAGCCGTATATAAGATGAAAGAACTTTCTTCATCGGGCGGCCGCATAGACATCGGATATGTATTCCCTCTTGCCAACTACTACATACCGCACAAGGTGCGCTCCTTTCTTGAGATCCCTGGTAATGAAAAAGTAACTTTCGGATTTACCCAGAACAGGACATCCTCGATCATCAGAGATATCAAGAACGGAAAACTCGATGTCGGCTTCTGTGCTTATGCAGGGAATGAGGAAGAGCTTGAATTCGTGCCGATACTGAAGCAGGAGATGGTGATAATCACATCGCTTGACCACCCTCTTGCGGATAAGGACGAGCTGTCCATCAGAGAACTTGAGAATTACCCCGTGATCGGATATGACCGCATATCAGGCCTCGGCGGATATACACAGCGGCTTTACAGAAGTCTGGGGATAAAGCCCGACATCATATGCGAATGCTCGGACGAAAACTCCATACAGGCCCTTGTCCGTGAGCACTTCGGCATCGCGCTCGTGGCAAGAGTCGACGTGCTGAATGAGAAACAACTTAAAATACACAGTGTTTCTGATGTAGATCTTGTGCATTATGTAACCATAGCATGGATGAAGAACCACTACCTGATGCCTGCGACGCAAAGGTTCATAGACTTCATGATAAGCGGATCCGACCTCGATTCAACTACGCTGAAAACGATCACTTAGGGTAAAGCTGATCAATATCAGAAGACTGATGCATTCAGGCTATCAATTACGAGCAGTTTTGATATTTTTCATCTGCTCGTTTTTTTATTAACATATAAGTACCACAAGAAAAGAAGATGACCTTACAAATTCACACAGCGATCTTTCGGGGAGGGAAAGTAACTATGAAGAAGGATTATCCACATATCTTCGAGCCGATCACAGTAAGAAAGACTACCTTCAAGAACAGAGTCCTCATGACTCCTATGGGTACAAACTACGCTGATCCGGACGGCGGCATCAATGATGACCACATCAACTATTACAGACTCAGAGCTAAAGGCGGCACAGGCCTCATCATCGTAGAGAACGTCTGCGTAGACTTCCCTACAGGCTCCAACGGCACAAGCCAGCTCAGACTCGACCACGACATGTTCATGCCTAAGCTCTATAAGCTGACAGAAGCAGTCCACGAAGAAGGCGGACTCATCGCTGTTCAGATCAACCACGCCGGAGCATCTGCTTCATCCGCACGTACGGGAGTTCCTACTGTATCATCTTCGACAGTTCCGTCAAAGATCGGCGGTGAGGCACCTCGTCCGCTCGAGAAGGATGAGATCGAAGCTATCGTAAAGAAGTACGGCGAAGCTGCAAAGCGCGCTGTTCAGGCAGGATTTGACGCTATCGAAGTTCACTGCGGACATTCCTATCTCATCAGCCAGTTCCTCTCGCCTATCTACAATAAGAGAACTGACGAGTTCGGCGGAAGTGCTGAGAACAGAGCACGTCTCGCCAGAATGGTCATCGACGAAGTCAGAAAGCAGGTAGGACCATTCATTCCTATCTTCGCAAGGATCAGTGCCGACGAGTTCCTCGAGGGCGGAAACAACCTCGACGACTGCCTCGAGTATCTGCAGTACTTCGGAGACGAGGTCGATGTATACAACGTATCTGCAGCTCTCAACCCTTCGCTGCAGTATCAGATCGACAGCAACTGCTA
The DNA here is from genome assembly GCA_902795265.1 of uncultured Eubacteriales bacterium. Lineage (GTDB taxonomy): Bacteria > Bacillota > Clostridia > Peptostreptococcales > Anaerovoracaceae > Crickella. Next base: position 18,064 of record CADBKM010000025.1, on the reverse strand, counting down.
CCCTGATGGATGGCGTGCATACATGGCTAAGGCCGTTAAGGAAAGATACGGCAAGCCGGTCGTCACAATGGGCAACATCAGAAGCCCTAAGGTAGCAAACGACATCCTCGAAAGAGGCGACGCTGATTTCATCGGTATCGGCCGTGGCCTGATTGCTGACCCTGACTGGGTAAACAAGGCTGAATTCGGTCACGAATGTGACATCAGAAAGTGCATCAGCTGCAACATCGGATGCGCTGGAAACCGTATCCAGAACAACAAGCCGATCAGATGCACAGTCAACCCTGCAGTCATCGAGGGCGATGAGTATAAGAAGCTCAAGGTCAACAAGCCATGCAACGTTGTCGTTATCGGCGGCGGCACAGCAGGCATGGAAGCTGCATGCACAGCTGCTGAAGTAGGCTGTACGGCATTCCTGATCGAGAAGGCCGATCACCTCGGCGGACTCGCATATGAGATCTCGAAGTTCCCTGACAAGAGCAGACTGAGAGACTTCCCTGATTACCTTGAGAGAAGGATCAAGAAGCTCCACAACCTGCATGTGTTCCTGAACACAGAGCCTACTCCTGAGTTCATCAGGACACTCAACCCGGACATCATCGTGAACTCCACAGGTTCGCTGCCTCTGATCCTGCCGATCCCTGGACTCAAGGAAAACGTTGGCAAGGGCAAGGTACAGACAGTACTCGGCGTTATCGATAATCTGGACAACTATCCTGAAGACTGCACGGGCAAGAAGGTCGTTGTTATCGGCGCCGGCGCCGTAGGACTCGATGTAGTGGAGTTCTTCGCGCCTAGAGGAGCGGACACCACGGTAATCGAGATGCTACCGTATATCGTCGGACCGGCACTCGATCCTATCACAAAGGTCAGCATTGCTGATCTGATGAATAAGTACAACGTACACCAGAGACCGTCCACAGCTCTGCAGGAAGTAAAGCCTGACTGCTTCGTAGTCAAGAATCCGGACGGAAGTATGGAAGAAGTTGAGTTCGATTACGGATGCATCTGCATGGGACTCAAGTCCAACAACCCGGTACTCGACATGCTGAAAGAAGAGTTTGCTGATGTTGAGCTCATGAACATCGGTGACTCCAAGAGACAGAGAAGGATCATCGAAGGTACGGGAGAAGCCCGCGCTATCGTAAAGGTTCTCAAGAAGAAGGGCTTCATTGACTAATAAGTAAAACCTCATTCATAAATACACTCCTTTAAAAATGCCCCGGAGCATGATACTCCGGGGCATTTTCTTTTCATGTTGAGTTTTCTGTTATGCGATTCTACTCCTGCCACAGGAAAGGCATAAAGATGCCGAGCTGCTTCTCCCAGTCCGCTTCGCAGTGATGCCCACCTACCTGGCAGTAGAGCTTTACGGCTCCGCCGGCGGCGATTACCTTGTTTGCCGTTCCGCGGCATGTCTTATATATCCAGCTCGAGCGGTCCTCTTTGTCAGGGTCCTTTATTTTTCCGTAGCCTTCCATAGTCCCCCATGAAAGGTAGACCCGTGTGTCAGGGCTCATATAAGTCTCGTTCATCTCGTGCCACAGCTTGCCGCTGACGCTTCCGAGCGAAGGCGAGAGGCACGCTGCCTTCGAAATATACTGATTGTATCTGACCACGGCGTATGCAGCCATGAGTCCGCCCATGCTCGAACCGCCGATCGCAGTGCATTCCCTGAACGGTATGGTCGGGAAGTTCGCGTCGATGTACGGCTTAAGCTCGTGTATGATGCCATGCATGGTAGCTTCGCCCTTAGGTTCGATCCCTCTGAGCCAGCCCATGTTTGAACCATACGGAAGGAATTCCGAAAGGCGCTCTCCCGGCCCGTGGGCACACTCAATGCCTACGATTATCATCTGCTTGTCCCAGTCCCTGCAGTAATCATCGATGCCCCACGACTTTCCGTAAGTCGCGTCCTCATCTCTGAATAGATTGTGGCCGTCAAAAAAGTAGAACACCGGAAACGGCGGTTCACCGTGATCCGGCACTCTTATATGCAGTGGCCTGTTCGCTCCAAGCGAATTGAACCAGAAGTCCTGTTTTATTATCATTATCTCTGTCCCTTTATGAATTCAAGCACCTGCTCCCTGGAGCGAAGCGCTGTTCCTGTTCCTACTGCTGTTGTACATATGGCGCCGCACGCATTTGCGAAAACCAGCGCGTCTTCCATATCGCTTCCGCGGATAAGCTCCGTTACGAGCCCCGCCATGAAATTATCTCCTGCTCCTGTAGCATCGACCACGTCTATGCCGTGAGCCGGAAGCATCATCGATACTTCACTGTTTTTAAAGAAGCATCCCCTGCCACCCAGCTTAATGATGACATTCCTGACTCCTTTCGACAGGAACACATCCGCCATTTTCTCAGGATCCTCTTCGCCTGTATAGTATTTTGCCTCGTCTTCGTTCGGCGTTATGAAGTCTATCAGAGGAAGTGATCCTGAGAGATCGTCGAGACTGAGCTTTGCAAAATTCGGCAGCTTTGTATCCGCGAATATCAGGGCTCCGCTCTCGTGAGCTTCAGATACTACGGCATTTACCACTTCAGGGTCATTGAACGGTGCTCTGAAGAGCGAACCGAGCACCACAGCCTTTGCGTCTCTGAATGCCTCAGCATACTGCTCCGGATGGAAGTTGTAGCGGTGCGCATTATTTGTGATTGACCTGCGGTTTCCGTCTTCGGCCACGAATATGGTGGTTACAGGCGTCGGATGCCCGTCAGGGCGCACTATATACCCGGTATCGACTCCGTGCTTTGCCAGCTCCGACTCGATAAGATCTCCCGCCTGGTCCTTCCCGAGGAAGCACAGCAGGGCGCTGTTCATGCCGAGCTTCGCGACTGCTATCGACCCGTTGACGCCTTCTCCCCCTGCATTGATGGATCCGCTTTCGGCGCGGAATCCTGCCGAGGAAACCGGCTCAGGGTCAAAGCCCTTTATGACCGTGTCAAGTATTGCCGTTCCAATGAAAACTATATCGTGTCTGCTCATATCTTTTTACCGCGTCTCTTATACAAAGAAGAAAGCGGCTCCTATCATAATATAGACTGTCACAAGCTGGAGCCCCTCGAGCCAGTTTGACTCTCCGTCAGATGCTACACGATTCGCGATAAGCACGGAGCCTGTAACAGCGACCAGCTCGAACGGCGTGAAAACTATGCTCATAGGTGTGAAGAACAGACTGAGCAGGGTCAGCACCGGCAGAACGAACAGAACGATCTGCAGGCTCGAGCCCAGCGCGATCTCGATCGCGGCGTTCATCTTGTCTTTCATAGCCATGATTATCGCAGACGAGTGCTCCGCTGCGTTGCCGATTATCGGCACCAGTATGATACCGACAAAAGCAGTGTGAAGGCCCGCGCTCTCAGCCATAGGCTCCACAGTCCCTACAAAGATCTCAGAGATTACCGCGATGCAGGCAGTAGATGCGAGCAGCAGTATGATTCACGAAAGTAAACACGAACTGCATCACATACACCAGAAGCATCAGCAATGCTACGATAACGCTGAACCCCTCATACTCCGTTGTCAGGCTTGACTCAGGCAGCGCGTGCGTGAATATTGCCGGTATGCCCAGTCCCAGCACAGAAAACAGCAGCATGCTCGAGGTGATGTTGATCGAATGTATGTTGAATCTCTGTATTTTGTGTCTGATTCCGCCCAAAAGCATCGACATTCCGAGCACCAGCAGGATATTCCCGATCACAGAGCCGGCAAGCGACGCTTTTACTACGTCAAACATACCCTCCTTCATAGCGACAAAAGCAATAATGAGCTCGGTCGCGTTTCCGAAGGTGGCGTTCAGCAGGCCGCCGATCTTTTGGCCGCAGTAGCAGGCTATATCGTCCGTGCTCTTGCCCATAACTCCCGCCAGCGGGATTATAGCAAGCGCGCTGCAGACGAAAAGCGCAGTTTCAGAGAAGCCCATTATCTTTCCGATCACAGTCACCGGTATAAATACAAGAAGTATATACAGATATTTCATCTTATCTCCCATTCAGCGCGCCGCCGCTTACTCGTCTTCCTTTCCGAGAAGTCCGAGCTCTTCAGCGTGCTCCTCCATTCCTCGGATGCAGATCTCTGCCACATCACGGACCTCCATGCCAAGACGCGCGCAGCCGTCCTTGATCACCTCGCGGTCACACTTGGCAGCAAATCTCTTATCCTTGAACCTTTTCATGAATCCCTTGGCCTGCATGCCGATAATGCCCTCACTTCTGAGAATAGCATAGGCCTGGATTATCCCGGTAAGCTCATCTACTGTATAGAGCGATTTCTCCATATTTGTGAGAGGCTCCACATCATTGACCAGTCCATAGCCGTGAGCGAGTATCGCGCGAACATCTTCAGGATCGACTCCCGCATCGAGCAGCGGCTGCTCTGTGTGGAGCAGGTGCTCTTCAGGGTACTTATCGTAATCGTAGTCGTGAAGATAGCCGACTGCCATCCAGTGCTCTTTGTCCTCGCCGAAGTGCTCGGCCATGGCTCCCATGGCGGCCATTACATTCTTCGCATGGAGCCTGAGATGGTCCTGAGTTACCATGGAATCGTTCAGTTCTATTGCTCTTTCAAGTGTAAGCATCGTTCAATCCCCCTTTTTCTAGTAAGTGTATTGCCCGTACTGGTCGAACAATACGTCATCGTCATCCCTGTATTCACCCATGTATGACTTCATTGCGGCTATGACCACGTCGGCCAGATACCAGAAACCAAATCCTCCGAATGTCATAAGTTTGAGCAGACCGAGACCGATCTGTCCGCGGGCGAATCTGTCCGCTCCGTAAATGCCCAGAAAGAACGAAAGCACCCATGTAAAGATGTGCTTGTTCATCCTTCTGTATGCCGGTCTTCTGTTTCTGCCGTAAAAACCGCCGCCGTATCCGTCACTGTAGTCCCTGCCGAAGTCATCAGAATCTTCAGCCTGCCTTCTGTATTCCTCTTCAGGATCATACTCAGGTTCAGGTGCCGGCTCGGTCTCGACCTCAAATTCTATATTGTTGCCAAGGTCCACATCATAGCCGACCCCGGATTCCTTGCTCTCTGCTTTCTCCTCTTCAGGAGCGTACTGCACAGCTGTCCCACTTTCAAAATCTTCAAAATCTGCCATCCGCGATATCCTTTCTTTTCTTATCTACTCCAGTCCCGGAAAGTCAAGCTGTCTCAGCGCCTCAAACAGAACTATGTTTGCCGCGTTCGACAGATTGAACGACCTTAGCCGTGTATCTTTGCTCATCGGTATGCGGATCGCCCACTCCATTCGCTCATTTATGAAGTCGCGCGGGAGCCCCGCGGTTTCGCGTCCGAAGAGTATCATGTCTTCATCCTTAAACTCTGCTTCAGTATAATACTTTCCGCCCTTTGTAGTCGAGAGCCACATTCTTCTGCCTTCATACTTCTCAAGGAACTCATCGAGGCTTTCATGGACTTCAAGCTTTACGTACGGCCAGTAATCGAGGCCGGCGCGCCTCAGACTCTTTTCGTCGAGGCTGAAGCCGAGCGGTTTTACCAGGTGCAGCACGCTGTCAGTCGCGGCGGCCGTTCTGGCTATATTGCCCGTATTAGGCGGTATTTCAGGTTCTACAAGTACTATATGTAATGCCATTTTGAAACTCTTTATTTAAAGTATTTTCCTGTTTCATCTTTATAAACGAAGTCGGTTGTACCGCCGCAGGCTCTGCATATGAAGGATTTGTATCCGAAGCCTTCGCCGAAACCTCCGAAGCCGGTCTGCAGATCGTCAGAGCCGCAGAATGCGCACTTTAATGCCGCCCCGCCTTCACGGTCGTCGACTGCTCTGTGCTGCCTGTAATTAGGAAGCTTATGAAGCTGCTGGTTGCCCGTGCCGCTGTGGCTGAGGTCCACCCTCCTCGCGTCTTCTTCTGTCATGACCCACTTGCCGTCAGCCATTTTCTGTCTCCTTTTAGTTAAGATGTGTCACTCTGCCGTCACCGTCAACGGGTATCTCATCGCCAAGATATGTAGGTTTCGCTTTTATCATACCTTTGAACAGGTCTTTTACACGCGCCAGCACTTCGCGTGCCTCTCGGTAATACCTGCCCGCGTATTTCCGCTGATTCGAAGCAACGCCCTTCGCCTCTATGCCAAGCGCCTTGCAAGCCTTCAGTGCTCTGAACAGGTGGTACTTCTGCGTCACCACTATCAGGCGGTCTGCCATGAACACCGCATGCGATCGGTATACCGACTCATATGTAGAGAAGCCTGCATAATCAAGAAATATATCTTCTGCCGGTACACCCTGTGCCAGGGTATACTGCAGCATGCAGTCAGGTTCGCTGTATTCCACTACGCTGTTGTCACCACTCAGCAGGAGCTTAGGCGCGACGCCCTGTTTGTAAAGTGCAATGGCGGTATCAAGTCTGTCCTTCAGCATCGGTGAGGGCTCGTTGCCCGGCCATACCGCGCAGCCCAGCACAAGAATGCACTGCGGATCGATGCTCCTGCACGTCTCTGCCTCAGCATCGGTGATACCGCTGCCCGTATCGGTTCCGGCTATATCACGCGAAGCGGACAGCGCCACAAAAGCGCTCAATCCAAGCACGGTAACAACCACCGCAAGTGTTAATAATCCTAATCTTTTTACAATAGTCATATAGAGATCAATAATATTTACAGTCGCCCGCTCTTAAAACAGGTACCGAATCCGTACTCTTACTTATTCATCCTCTTTTCTACTTATCTGTAAGCCCGCGTTTTGCAGCCAGGGCGCGCGGCACGTATGCCTTCACATGTATGCCGTCTTCTTCGTACTCTTCCGAGATGAGCTGTCCGGCCTTGCGGATCTCCGCGACCACGGCAGTGTCCTTGTACGGGATAACTGTGTCTATGCTGACACGGGTCTCTCTTAGTATTTTCGAAAGCGCCTCGTAAAACTCATCAAGCCCTTCTCCGGTCTTTGCTGAGATCTTTACCGAGGCATTTGCGCCGAAGTCTCTGAACAGGGCACCCTCTTCTACCAGATCGGCCTTGTTCCAGACCGCGATGACAGGCTTGTCGGTGATGCCGAGATCGATCAGCGTATCGTATACGACCCTCCGGTGCATCTCCGCCTGAGGGTCTGACGCGTCTATTACGTGCACTATGATATCTGCATACCTCGCCTCTTCAAGTGTGCTTCGGAAAGCGTCCACCAGATTGTGCGGGAGCTTGTTTATGAATCCGACGGTGTCTGTGAAGAGCACCTGCTGTCCGTCAGGGAGCAGGGCTGCTCTTGTAGTCGGGTCGAGAGTCGCGAAGAGCTTGTCCTCTGAGAGGACGTCGGCTCCGGTGATCCGGTTGAGCAGTGTCGACTTGCCCGCGTTGGTATAGCCGACGATAGCCGCCGTAGGCACCGCGTTTGCGGAGCGTTTTTTGCGCGCGGTGTCGCGGGCCCTCTTCATTACCTCGATGTCATCAGAGAGCAGTTTTATACGCTTCTGGATAACACGCCTGTCTGTCTCGAGCTTGGTTTCGCCCGGGCCTCTTGTGCCGATTCCGGCTCCGAGCCTCGAAAGAGCCTCGCCCATGCCGCGAAGCCTTGCGTATCTGTACTTCTGCTGGGCGATCTCGACCTGCAGCTTGCCCTCTCTGGTCCGGGCATGAGCAGCAAAGATGTCGAGTATGAGAGTCGTGCGGTCGATTACCTTCGCACCGGTCAGTTCGGAAAGGTTGCGCATCTGCGATGCGGTAAGCTCATCGTCGCAGATGATGCCGTCGGCTTCGTGGATCTCGAGCGACTCGCGTATCTCCTCCGCCTTTCCCTTTCCAATATAAGTAGACTTGTCGGGATGCGCCAGATTCTGCACCACCTGCATTACGGAGATGCCGCCTGCTGTATCGAGCAGTTCGGAGAGTTCGTCAAGCGAGTCCCATGCGGCCTCTTCATCGCCCGTGGCCACCGCGACAAGTATGTATTTTTCTATTCTGTCTGTATTTTCTGTATTAAGATCGTTCACTGTTTATATAAATCCCGAAAGCACGGACCACAGCGGTCCGTACCCGTGTTTCTGCATAAGTATGCCGTATCCTATGCTCAATACCACAAAGGTCACAATGATAGGCGAAGATGTGCGGAATGCCGCCGCGACATCCTTTTTTGTAATTTTTCTCAAGTCCCTTCTCCCATCAGCGATTATTTTTGCAAATATACGGCTCTGATTATAACACGCCGCAGGCAAAAGTAACGCATCAAATTGTCAGCAATTGCCTGTGTAAACATAGCTGAGCTTTTCGCGGGCGACTTCTGCCAGCCTGTAGACCAGCCGCACATCCGTCGCGCTGCGGTCAGTCATATTGAATCGCGGGAAGAACCTTGATATATGGAGAGGTATCCGTGGCCCATTCACATTGCCGGAGCTGTCTCTGAGACCGGATATCCACTCTGTCATATCTCTGATCTCGTCCTCTGTGTCGTTCTCTCCCGGAACGATCAGTGTCGTAAGCTCAACATGGCAGTGCTTTACGGCCTCTTCAATAAATGCCATGGTCATGGCGCGGCTGCCGCCCAGTACCTTGTTGTAGTAATGGTCGGTGAAACCCTTGAGGTCGATGTTCATCGCGTCGATATACGGGATGAGTTCGGCAAGCACGGACAGATCAGCCGTGCCATTCGTGACGAGCACGTTCGCCATGCCCTGCTCGTGTACCAGCTTCGCTGTATCGCGTATGTATTCATATCCGATGAGCGGTTCGTTATATGTGAACGCAAGCCCTATGTTGCCTCTGTCTCTGCACGAAAGCGCTGCTCCGGCAAGCTCTTCAGGAGAGATGTATCCGGCCCTTTCCGAAAACCTGAATGCCTCTTCTGACCAGGATATCTGATAGTTCTGACAGAACGGGCATCTGAGATTGCAGCCGTAGCTGCCGGCTGAGAGGATCATGGAGCCCGGCCTGAACCGCGCCAGAGGCTTCTTTTCTATAGGATCAAGTGCAAGCGAAGTGACTCTGCCGTAATTCGCGGCAGTCACCTCTCCCCCGCTGCAGGTCCGCGCTCCGCAGAAGCCGAGCCCGCCTTCGGGAATATTACAGTGTCTGAAACAAACCTTGCATACAGCCATATCAGTAGTGCCTTATCACTTCGAATCTCTGCAATTTATACTTTTCAAATCTGCTGATGCCGCCCTTTTTCATAGCTATATCGACCTGCTGCCGAGGAGTGTCAATTCCGTCGAGGTCAGGCAGCAGCAGGCCCCTTTTTCGTCCGCAGCTTACAATGACGCCATATCTCTTTACATCGAGCTCAGCCTCTGAATCTATGTCTTCGGGCTCGCCGAGCACATCAACGTTTATCTCGAGCCACGGCAGCTCGTCCGCCTTTATGGCCGGGAATCTCGGATCTCTCGTCGAAGCGCTTATGGCATTGCCAATTATCTCTTCGGCGACGCTGCTTCTGGTCGGAGCAATGGTACCTATACAGCCCCTGAGTTCACCGTGCTCATGTATCGATACGAAAGTTCCGGCACGGACCGAAAGCATCTCATCAGGCAGCCATGCCGGCGCCTTAAGCACCTCGCGTCTCAGCACATATGCCTCAACAGCCTCGCGGGCCAGCTTCACGTATTCGTCAGACGCTGCACGCTTGGCGTTCAGCTCTTTCTCTGTCTCCTCCAGCTTAACGTCGAGGAAGTGACGGCTTTCATCGGCTCCTTCAGGATAGAAGGTGCAGATACCGTAGCCGACACCGGTCACATCCTGGTGGCTCAGTCTTTCTGCCCTTACAGCAGTGCCGTCGAACGCTCCGCCCATGATGACGAACGATCTGTGTCCGCACTCTGCAGCTTTATCGCAGAATGTGCTGTCGAAATCGAGCAGTTCTCCGAATGCCGCGCGACCCATCACATCCATTATGCGTTCGTCATAGGCCGGGCCCTCCGGAACGAATCCGTACGGACCGTAGTCCTGAAGCTTGTGTGACAGATCACCGCTTGCAACTATCACCGTGCGTCGGCCGGTATTGGAAACGGCCTCACGTATTATCATGCCCAGCCTGTAGTGGTCGATAAGCGGCAGACCCGAAAGGCCTATCCTCACTATTCTTCCGCCCTTATACCTTCTGCGTATGAACCAGAGCGGCACCATGGTGCCGTGGTCGAGCGACTTATCGCGCTCCCCCATCGTGCCTGCCGGGAAGTCCTCTGCATCAGCCAGTCTGCATATCTCACTTACAAGTTCGGTGTCATACTCTTCGTCAAAACTGACAGACGGCGCTCTGAAGTTCGCAAAGCTTCCCCGCGCACCCTTTCCGGGCGATATATGAAAGTAGTCCGAATACATTATCGAATGCGGACTCGTTATTATTATCGTTTCAGGGCTGAGCGCGGCTATCTCATCCGCGACTCTCTCATAGGCTGCAGTGGTCTCTGCCACCTGCGCCTCACTCCCCCTGCCAACGGCAGGAACTATCATAGGAGGATGAGGCACCATGAATCCTGCTATTATACTCATTTCCGTTTACTCCTGATCTTTGCCGGCTGATCCTTCTCTTATCCAAAAACTCCATGGCACGCGGCCATGGAGTCCGTTATGACTTTTACTTTTCGCGGAAGAGCGTATCGCAGTAAACGCATCTGTAGCTGCGTGTCTCACCGTCGACAAGCCTGAATCTCTGAGGAATGCCTCTCTCTACCGAAGTGATGCATCTAGGGTTAGTGCACTCGATAACATTTGTAAGGACTTCAGGCGGTTCCGGCTTGATTTTTCTGACAAGCTCGCGGTCCTTTACGTAGTTGACTGTGATCTTGGAATCGACATAGCCGATAAGATCGTAGTCGAGAGGAATATCAGCATCGATCTTGATGATATCCTTGAGCCCGTACTTTCCGCTGGTCGCGCGCTGAATGATAGCTACTGTTGCGTCCACTTTATCAAGATTGAGGAGGTGATAGACCTCTATGCCTTTGCCGGCCTTGATGTGGTCAAGAACGTATCCCGTATTGATTCCGTCAATGTTCATAAGTCCCTCCTTTTATTTGATACCCAGCAGATACAGTATGAGCGCCATGCGGATGTACTTGCCCATGAGTGCCTGGTAGAAGTAGCATGCTCTAGGGTCGTCATCCACGTCGACGTCTATCTCGTTGACTCTCGGCAGCGGATGAAGAATGATCATGTCTTCTTTCGCCGGTGCGAGCATCGATCTTGTAAGAATGAAGCTGTCTTTCAGCTTTTCATATTCTTCCCAGCTAGGGAAGCGCTCCTGCTGGATCCTCGTCATGTACAGTATGTCGAGTTCAGGAATAGCGTCTTCGAGGCTTGTAACTTCGTGCCATTCAACTCCGGCAGCGTCGAGCTTCTCTCTGATATATGCCGGCAGTCTCAGCTCTTCAGGAGCGATCATGACATATTTGACTCCCTCATATCTCAGCAGTGCCTCGATGAGCGAGTGAACGGTTCTGCCGTACTTGAGATCTCCGCAGAGGCCGACCGTGAAGTTGCCGATCTCGCCCTTTTTGCGGTGGATCGTCATGAGGTCGGTCAGCGTCTGGGTCGGATGGAAGTGTCCGCCATCTCCCGCGTTTATGATAGGGACTGAAGATTTAGCAGCACCAACTACCGGCGCTCCCTCTTTCGGATGCCTCATTGCAATGATATCGGCATAGCAGCCTGCCATTATAATGGTATCTGCTACGGTCTCTCCTTTAGCAGAAGAGCTCGACTGTGCCTGGTCGAAGCCCAGGACGTTTCCGCCCAGCTCCATCATTGCCGCCGTGAACGAGAGCCTCGTTCTTGTGCTTGGCTCAAAGAAAAGCGTAGCGAGTTTCTTGTGTGCGCAGATGTTCTGATAATCTTCAGGATGCGCGATGATGTCATCGGCTGTCTCCATCAGATGCTTAAGCTCTTCTACGCTGAGGTCGGTGATGTTGATCAGATGTCTGATATCTCCCATAAAGTCCCCTTTCTGTATAGATTAAGAGTATCTCTTCCACTCAAGACCGAGGCCGTTGGCTACGATCGTGATGAAGTCCTGTACGTTTGTGACCATAGTAGTTGCTGCAAGGCTTCCTCTGTCGAGGAGCTTGTTTACTACGAATTCATCAGCATCTACTGTGTAAAGGAATACCGGTCTGATCGTGCCGTCCTCAAGGACTCTGAACGAAGGTGTCATGTTGCCGACGGCGATGGTGTGAAGCATCGTTGCCAGGCAGATCACTGTAGTAGACTTCTTGACTATCTCTCGCATCGCCTTCTGACCTTCGTATACGTCAGCGTATACTTCAGGGATAGGGCCGTCGTCTCTGATCGATCCGGTGAGAACGATAGGCACGTTATTCTTTACGCATCCGTAGATGATGCCGTTGTCGATGTTGTAGTCCTCGATGAACTGAGGGATCGAGCCGCTTCTGCGGATCTTGTTGTCGACATCGAGGTGATTGTAATGGCCGTTCGGCTGTGACTTCTGTGTGTAGATGTCCTGTCCGAGGGCTGTATTGAGAAGAGCTCCTTCGAGATCGTGGGTAGCAAGAGCGTTGCCGGCGAGCAGAGCGTCGACATAGCCGTTCTCTACAAGTGCCTGCATGCATGCTCTGGCGTCATGGTCAAACGCGAAAGCAGGGCCCATTACCCATACGATATTGCCGTGCTCTTTCTCGTGCCTGAGAAGTTCGAAGAGCTTGTCGTAGTCGCGTGCATATGAAGTCTCCCTGCTTCTGCCCTGGCGGAATACGAACTGATCTTCGAGTGTTTCTTCTTCTTCCTGGAAGCCCTTTGTATGTACATAGATGCCCTCATGGCCGTCTTCGCTTCTGCCGAGGACCACCATGTCGCCCTTGCGGATGTTTCTGTTTTCAACTACATCGAGGTGTCCATCCGGTCTGAGGACTACGCTCGAGTCCATACGGCTCTCTTCGGCAAGCTTCCATTCTCCGTTTATCTTGAAATACTCAGGGAACATCGAAGTGCTGTGATAATACTCAGGCGCGACGCCGTCCATATCCGCCGCTTCGAGTCTGCAGTCAGGAGCGTTTGCGAGCTCCGGCTTTGTGAAATCAGGTGCTTTGTACTCAGGTATTTTGAATTCCATATTCTCTCCTTCTGTAACGGTAACGTGTTTTTTAAGCAAGCGTAGCTACTACAACCGCTTTTATCGTGTGAAGCCTGTTTTCGGCCTCGTCGAATACGACGGAATTCTTTCCTGAGAACACTTCTTCGGTGACCTCTCTGATGTCATAGCCCAGCTTCATCTGCTCAGCTGCCATTGTAGTGTCGAAATTGTGGAACGATGGCAGACAGTGCATGAAGAGACATTCAGGATTACCGGTCTTTGCCATGAGCTCTTCGGTAACCTTGAATGGAGTGAGAAGTCTTACTCTTTCAGGGATCTGATCTTCTTCGCCCATCGAAGCCCAGATGTCCGTGTAGATGACATCTGCGCCTTTGAGACTTTCGGCATCGCTCGTGACTGTGATGCTCGCTCCTGTCTCTGCGGCAACAGCCCTTGCGCGCTCAACTACGTCGCCGTCTACGGCGTCGCAGAGCTCATCAGGCCCGTATGCCACAAAATCCATGCCCATCTTGGCACAGCCGTACATCCATGCATACGACATGTTGTTTCTGACATCTCCTACGAATACCACCTTCACGTCTTTGAGCGGTTTCGCGATGTGCTCCTCGATGGTCATGAGGTCGGCGAGGATCTGAGTCGGATGGTCGATATCTGTCAGTCCGTTCCAGACCGGAACTCCTGACTCAGCCGCAAGCTCTTCTACGACAGCCTGATCGTATCCCCTGTACTCAATTCCGTCAAAAATTCGTCCCAGTACCTTAGCTGTATCGGCAATGGTCTCTTTTTTACCCATCTGTGAGCTTTTGCTGTCAAGGAATGTGACACCTGCTCCTTCATCCATTGCCGCTACTTCAAACGAGCACCTTGTTCTCGTTGAAGTTTTCTCGAAGAGCAGCACGATGTTTTTGCCTTCGAGTGATTTACCCTTTATCCCAAGCCTCTTTTTGCTTTTAAGATCGTGCGCGAGATCGAGAAGGTATCTGATCTCCGCCGGTGTGAAATCCATAAGTGTTAAAAAGCTTCTGCCTTTAAGATTGACTGCCATTATTTATCCTCCGCTTTAAATTGCATGTGCAAACGTACTCTCTTCAGCTTACAGATCTTCTCTGAAGACCGGGCACGACATGCATCGCGGGCCGCCTCTGCCCCTTGAAAGCTCTGAGCTCGGCATTGTCAGCACTTCTACGCCGCTTTTGTCGAGCAGATCGTTTGTTACATAGTTTCTCTCGTATGTGATGACCTTTCCCGGCGCTATGCACAGGGTGTTCGACCCGTCGTTCCACTGCTCTCTCTGAGCAGCCATCGCGTCATCGCCTCCGCATCGTATCAGCTTTACGGCCGGAAGTCCGAGCTCGCAGGCCAGTATTGAGGCCAGATCGTCAGTCATCGATTTCATGCTGATCTCTCCGCCAGCTCCGAGACTCAGCTCGAACAGCTGCAGAGGACCTTCTATTTCAGGATGGATCGAGAACTTATCGTAATCGACCATCGTGAATACTGTATCGAGGTGCATGAACGCCCTCTTTTTAGGGATGTTGAATACCAGCACCTTTTTGAAGTCCGAGCCTGTCAGAAGGTTTCTTGCGAAGGTCTCTATGCCCGCGGCGGTAGTTCTTTCTGAAAGGCCCACCGCTGCGATATCTTTGCTGAGCACCAGTATATCGCCGCCTTCAAGGCTGTACGGATCGTTGTAATCGAACCATTTTTCGGTTCCGGCAGGCGCAAAGTCGCTGTTGTACTCATACATATACTTGAGCAGCAGGCTCTCGCGCCTTCTGGTGGCAGTGCTCATATGATGTATGGTGATGCCGTTTCCGACGCATGCGCCCTGGTCACGCGTGAAATACATGTTAGGCATAGGGTCCATGTAGAACGGATATGCCTCATCTATCTTTTCGGCGAGTGTCTTCGGTGTATACTCGGTTATATCGCTCTTTCTGACGCCCGCGATCACCTTTTCGATAAGATCGCGCGGCTGCATTCCGATGAGGTAAGCATAAACAGCTTCTTTCACCCCGCGTGATGAGAAGCTGACTTCGTCGAGCATCTCTCTAATAAAGCGGTCCTTGACAACCGGACTGTTGATAGCCTTCGCCGTCTCGTCGACATAATATACGACCTCAACGCCGTTATTCCTCAGAATGTCGGCGAAGCGGTCGTGCTCCTGCTGTGCTACCTTGAGATATGGGATGTCGTCAAACAGGAGCCTCGCGAAGTTGTCAGGTACCAGACCATCGACTTCAACACCTATACGGTGAAGCAGCACCTTTTTGAGCCTTCCTATCTCAGAATAATTGTGTACTCCCTGGATCATTGAGAAACTTTACTTCCTTTCACGCTCCCGTTCGTGCTCTTCCTCAGCCTGTGCGAGCCGGTCATACAGACCGGTCAGCGAATCAAACGGAGCAAATTGCTTGGCTCGTTGGGAGCGTGGCATCTTCGGGCGTGCCGAAGACGGCCGTTCCCAAGTCCCACCGTTACTGATTATACTATTTTTCGGGCTGTCTTTCATCATCTTCACAGAGTTCTCACTATTCTTTATGGCCGCCTACCTGATGATTTCTCTCAATAGTGGTGGCCGCTTCTTCGAGGTCCATGCCTCTTATCATGGCATCTTTGCCGTATTTCTTTCTTATGGAGTTGACTGCCTCCTGCAGAGCGCTGTCGCGCTTCAGTCTTGCGCGGGTCTCCGTTACCGGGTCAGCCATGCCCTCAAGCCGCATCTGTCCTTTTGTCTTACCCTCTTCAACGTCTTCGGCTTCCGTCAGGTCGAAGAGAGTCATCTGCCTGTCAGCATTTTTCGGTTTTATGTCGTTGAAGTTTATATACAGCCTTCTTACAGGGTACTCATGGTCAGTTATGCGATCATAGAGATCGGCCACTGCAGGCATGATCACCGAAGCCGCATCTGTCATCATGCCGAAAGACACGGAGCCTGTCGCCATAGGCAGCTGAAAAGCATTGCTGTAGCCGACCGCAATCGATACATTCTGCGTCAGCATCCCTATATCAGTCATCTCATGGCACAGAAGCTCGGTCATCTCCTTGGCTATGAGCTGTCCCTCTTCATTGGTATAGTCGCGCATCAGCACCTGCCCCCGTGAAAGCGAGTGGCTCTTGTTTTTATAGCCCTTTATATCCGACATGAGAGTCGGCTCCAGGCCATAGGCATGGTCTATGATGAGCTCCGCATCGATCCCGAACATCTTGAACAAAAGGTTTTCGTCACGGGCTGCAAGCTCGGCTATGCCCCTCATCGTGGTTATGCCTATGCGCTCAAACCTGCGGGCAGTTCCCCTGCCTATCCGCCAGAAATCTGTCAGAGGCTTGTGATCCCAGAGCCGGATCTTATACGCGTCTTCATCGAGCACCCCTATGAAGTCAGGCGAGTGCTTGGCGATTATGTCCATGGCTATCTTCGCCAGATACATGTTAGGCCCGACGCCTGCCGTCGCCCTGACGCCTATCCTTTCATAGACTTCGTTCATGAGGAACTCCGCCATCTGTTTAGGATCTTTGCCCTGCCCCTTCAGATACGCTGTCACATCTATGAACACCTCGTCTATGGAGTAAACGTGCATGTCTTCAGGCGCGATATAGTCGAGATACACCTTGTAGATCTCAGCCGCGTACTCCATGTACAGATTCATCCTCGGCGGAGCCATTATGTATTCGAAGCTTTTCGGTATCTCAAACACCCTCGGCCGCCCGGGAACACCCTTGGCCTTGAGCGAAGGCGATACGGCGAGGCATATGGTACGGTCGCTCCTCGTAGGATCGGCCACGACAAGATCGGTCGTCATCGGATCGAGGCCCCGCTCCACGCATTCTACAGACGCGTAAAAGGACTTGAGGTCGATGCACACATACGAGCGCTCCCAGTTGCCGTATTCGATTACATGGTCTTCTCTATTCATCATATCTTTAACGCGCAAGCTGATGCCGGAAAGCATACCTGCTCCCGGTACTAGCCGAATTGGCGGCGGTATTCGACAGGCGTCATGGACTCCGCTTCGGTAAAGTTCTTCGTGAAGTAGCTCTGCGAGCAGAATGCGAGCCTGTCCGCTATTACCGCGACCGGCAGGTCGGTATCTCTGAGCATGCGCTTTGCCTCGAGCAGGCGCTCCTTGAGTATGAACTCGCTGATCGTGATGCCGAGTTCTTCCTTGAAGACTGCCGAAGCGTAGGTGCGGCTTATGCCGACGTGCTCCGCTATATCTGCCAGCTCGATCTTTTCGGTCAGGTGTTCCTCGATGTATGTCATCATACGGGCGAGCCTAGGCGAGCGCTTTTTTTCCTTGAGCACGAACTTCATTTTTATCGCGTAGCTGTGCGCCATGCCATGCACCAGATCGTAGAGGTCGGGAAGCGACACGGCATTGTCGAATTCCTTTATGAACTCGTCGCGTATATCATAGGCTACCATATCAAGAAGGCCGGACTGTATCGCGACAAGGCACATCTCATTTGCAGCTCCGACAGCCTCATAGTACATCTTGTTCATGGCCTCGCTGTACGAACCGCATCTGTTGTACAAAGCGGTAGGGTATTCATAATTCTTCTGCGAGAGCTCGGCAATCGTGTTTTCATCTCCGCTCGCTATCGCTTCAAAGTAAGGTTTCTTGCGCGCATAAGGAAGATATATCTGATTTCTCCTCGTGCGGCTAAGTATCATATTCGCTGTTCTTTTTTCAGCCATATCCGTCTCTTTTCGTAATTTTATTACAGCATTCGCAATAATATTATAGCATCACTCTGACATATTCAATAAAATGTAATTGTAAGTTTTGTGTTTTTGCAGGCTGTCAGTTCAACTCGCAAGAGTATGTTTGCGGATAACACAAAGCGGCTCCCGGGTCTACGGGGGAGCTACGATTTGAAAACTCGATATGAGATAGTGCTTTGAAGAAACGGCTATGCGCAGGTTGATGGGGTTCAACTTGTTCAGAGTCGTTTTTTCATTGCACAGAAAAAGGGGCTGTCGCATTTGAATAAAATGTGGCAGCCTCTTAACGTAAACAGCAGACAGCTTCAGACAGAGAGCAAGCTCTCAGTCGTCAGCAGTCTGC
>CADBKM010000024.1 GCA_902795265.1 uncultured Eubacteriales bacterium | reverse complement strand
CACATGCATTCATAATGTTTACTGTTCTTTGAGCCTTAAGTTAATGACCAGCCAGCACTTTCATGATACGATTACCTTAAGTTAATGACATTGGGCCTGACCCCTTCTTACCCTTTTCCCTTCCCCGCGAAATGGTGTAAACTATATAAGGAATATTGCGCATTTATGCATATCGCCGGGGAGGGCAGTTTTATGCTGAGCAATAAGGAACCTAATGAGAACACAAATATAAATACAGATATAGAAGATATCGCTCCTGAGGAAGAGACTCAGAACGGGATCAGTGATGAGACACGCAAAAAAGCCAACCGCTATTTTATCAGCAAGATGGTTTTGAATGCGTGCCTTGTTGTTCTCGTGGCGATCGTTATAACCGTGGTCCTCGGGAATCTGCAGCACATGGCGTCGATCGCCAGGCAGCACGAGAGCAGCAGCGCCACGCTCAAAGAGACGGTCAAGCTTCTTGAGTCAAATGTTGAGAAGACTGACAGCGCGACGCAGCTCTTCCATGACTGCAATCAGGATATCCTGGCAGATCTTGAGATGCTGATCTCGGGCAGTGCTTCAGGGCAGGGCGCTGAGGCAGCTTCGGGTCTTTCGGGGATCGTCGCGGAGCGATACGACCTGGGGATCAACAACATTTACATCCTGTCAAATAAGGGCAGCGTGCTCTTCACCTCCAATGAGGATCTGAAAGGAAACAACATCGTCGATGCCGGAATTCTCAGCGAGGAGAATTACAGGCAGGTCGCGCAGGGCTCGGTCAATTCTGAAGGGGTCGTCGAGCCGGCCTTCGAGTCAGGCGACAACGGAGATTTCTATTTCTTCTACTCCATGCCGGGCAAGTACGACGGCAAGAACTGCTTGCTGGTGATCGACGTGGAGTCGTCGGTGCTGGCATCGCAGATCGGTTCGCTAAATGACGTGGCAGGGTACCTTGACCAGGCGGATATTGAGAATGACGGATTCATATTTGCGGTCGACAAGAGCACCGGGGAATACATGTATTTCCCTCAGGGAGAAAATAAGGGAGATGCCGACCTCACCGGGCAAAGCGCGGCTGAGACCGGGCTCTCGGCGAGTGCCCTGACAGATGGCTATGCGGGGCAGCAGATAATAAACGGCAAAAAGTATTACTGCGTATCGAAGGTTTATGCCGACGATTACGTTCTGTGCGCGGTGGCGCCGGTGAGCAGGATCTACAGGTATGACAGAAAGGCCATCTTCTGGTCTGTCGCGGCATTCCTGGCTGTAATGCTCCTCTGCCTCATATACGCGATCATCGTGCGCAACGATTTTGTCCGCGACGCGGTCGACACAAAGAAAAAGGTATTCCGCAAAAACTCCAAAAATCCGATCATTTTCGACATCTCGGTATTCAACAAGGTAGCGCCGCTGATGATAGCCGGCGTGCTCCTGCTGCTCGGGTTATCCTTCTATACCCAGACGCTGATCGAGGTCTCGCGGGGCGCGGACAGGGCGGCAGCCACTCTCGAGGATGCTTCCGAGAGGTATGCCACGATCATGGACGACCGCGAAGTCGTCAGCTATTACTACAACAACAGGTTCATAGCCAAGGCGAAGATGATCGCGCGTCTGATCGAGCAGGACCCGGCGGTTCTGAACGAGGCTACAGACCGCTACTATTCGTACTACAACGACAAAGGCGAAAAGGTCTTCCTTAAGGATGACGAGGGCGGCAGGCTCAGATCGGTCGGCGCGTCGCTCGGCCTTCGCGAGCTCTGCAACACGAACAGGGTGGACGCGATCAATGTGTTCGATGAAGAGGGCCACACTATCGCCACAAATACGGAGAACTGGTTCGCGACGATCAGCCACGACGAGAAGGACCCGTCCTACGGATTCCTCGACGTCCTTGACGGCAGGAAGGATGTACACATCCAGGACCCTGCTGAGGGAGTGACTGCGGATCTGGGCGACAGCATAGGCGTCGCGTTCAACTACTACACGAGGAAGGGCGAGAACGGCATGACCGAATACGTGTCGAAGCGCGAATACGAGCAGAATCCTGCGGGAATAAGCAGGCATCACTCGATGGTGCAGATCGAGCTCAACAGCAACCTCTCAGATCTGCTCATGGCTTCGGCCGACTTTTCCTCAATAGTACCGGACAAAAAGCAGGACGGTGAGTTCGTCATGACCTTCGATAAGAGCGACGATCACCACTGCCTGTATTCGCCAAAAGACGCATATGTCGGCAAGACGGCCAAGGCGCTGGGTATATCGCCTAATGCGTTCACCGGAAACGATTACTACGGTTTTACAACCATCAACGGAGCGGACTGCTTCCAGTTTGCCCGCTATTACGACGGGTACTACATGTCGGCGTTTGCGCCGCGAGCCAACCTGTTCCACTACAGGCCTTATCTGACGCTGGCGACATCGCTCGCGAGCCTCATACTGCTCCTTATACTTCTGGGCACGGTCACGCTGACCACGAAGGAGGAAGAGCTGCTCTATAAGGCGGTGAGTGACGACAAGGCGGCAGCGGGCCTGGATTCCGCAATATTCAACATCATACTTCCGTCCGGAAGAAGGGCGTCGACCATCAAGGCGGCAGCCAGATGGGATAACCGCAGCATACCGTGGAGCGTGAGGACTCCGGAGCAGAAGCTGCTCATACTGGTAAGCGTGCTGTTCGGACTGCTCATGATCTGCCTGCTGGTAAGAGTGAATGTGGCTGCTTCGACAGGCGGCAGCTCCATCCTGAACTACATACTGAGCGGCAACTGGGACAGAAGCTTTAACGTATTCGCGCTGACGGTCTGCGCTTTGGTGATGATCGCGACAGCCATTGTTATCGCACTTTTCCGCATCCCGGTACGCCTTATTTCGGCACTGCTCGGAGCGCGTGGGGAGACCATCGGCCACCTGCTGATGTCGGTACTGAGATACGGCGGCGTGATCGGCGCGTTCTTCTACGGGCTGTATCTGCTGGGGATCGACTCGAGAGGACTGCTGGCAAGCGCCGGCATCCTGACCCTGGTCATCGGCCTTGGCGCGCAGAGCCTCATCAAGGACATCCTCGCGGGAATCTTCATCGTATTTGAGGGAGAGTTCCGCGTCGGAGACATCGTCACGATCAACGACTACCGCGGCACGGTAATGGATATAGGGCTGCGGACGACGAAGATCCTCGGCGTTGACGGCAATATCAAGATTTACAACAACAGCGAGATAACCGGCGTTCTTAATATGACGCGCGAGGCGTCGTATGCGATGGCCAGGATCAATATAGAATACGGGCAGGATATCGACTACGTCGAAGCTGTGCTCGACCGCGAACTGCCTGCACTTAAAGACGACAACAGCAAGATCCTTGACGGACCGGATTATCTCGGCATCGGTGAGCTCGGCGAAAGCGGTATCACGCTTCTTGTCGGCTGCACCTGCAGCGAGGCCGATCTGAGGTCAGTCACAAGGTACCTCAACAAAGCGCTGCTGCAGATCTTCTACAGAAACAATATCAGCGTTCCGTTCCCGCAGATTACGATATCGCAGCGTAAATCCAAGGGCCGCAAAACGGTGGAAGACCTGATCGAAGAGAAGCTGCAGTCGATGGAGGAGAAATAATGATAAATAAGAAAGCATTTTTAGCATTAGTTATAGGCATTTGTATGATCTGCGGACTTGCCGCTTGCAGCAAGGACCAGGCGGAGGCTCCGGAGGAGAGCAGCCCGGAGGAGAACAGCAGCGCGGAGGCCGGGGTCGCCGTTTCGGTAAATACAGTCACCACGGATTCTTTCGAGGTGGACTATCTGCAGTTCGGCAATGGCGATAAGAACATGGTCATACTGCCGGGGCTCAGCGTGCAGAGTGTGATGGGTTCGGCGGAGGCGGTCGCCCAGGCGTACAGCCAGTTCGCGGACGAATACACGGTCTACCTGTTTGAGCACAAGAAGGACCTCCCGGAAACATATACCGTGAAGGATATGGCAAAGGACATGGCGGAGGTGTTCCGCGCTAATGGGCTTGAAGATATCTATCTGTTCGGCGCGTCGCTCGGAGGCATGACCAGCATCGAGATAGCGATCCAGAATCCTGACCTGATAAGCAAGGTGGTGCTCGGATCGACGACGGCCTGCCTGACCGATGAGCAGTATGACAGATCCATAGGAGCCTGGAAAGAGCTGGCAAAGCAGAAGGATGCTGAAAAGCTCTATCTGGCATTCGGCGAACAGGTCTATCCGGAGGAGGTGTTCGAGCAGTCGCGCGATGCTCTCATAGCGGCTGCAGCCACAGTGACTGATGAGGAACTCGCCAGATTCATAATACTGGCCGAAGGTATTAAGGGCTTTGATGTGACGGATGAGATCGGTTCGATAAAGTGCCCGGTGCTTGCTCTGGGAGCTAGTGACGACAAGGTGGTCGGCGGAGACGCGACCGAAAAGATCGCGGAGCTGCTGAAAGACCACCCTGACTGTGAGTCATACGTATACGAAGCCGGCTACGGACACGCAGCGTATGATACCGCGCCGGATTACAAAGACAGGATACAGGAGTTCTTTAGTAAATAGGAAGATGAGGGAGATGGAGAGATGGTATCTGGCACCATCTCTCCATTTTTTCTTTTTTTGGCTTTCCGGTTGACACGGTGTCAATTAAGGTCTATAATGCAATTGTTGACACGGTGTCAACTACAGTAAAGGAGATTCGATCATGTTTAAGGGAACGCCTGAAATCATCACTCAGAGAAGGGAAGAGATCGTAAATGCATGCGAGCAGCTGTATCAGACGATGAGCTTCAAGGACATTACTCTCAAGGAGATCAGCAATGTCACATCCTTCTCGCGTCCGACTATTTACAATTACTTCCACACTAAAGAGGAGATATTCCTTGCGCTTTACGAGCGCGAGTATGACAGGTGGAACGCCGACCTTGAGGAAATCCTTGGCAGCGACCGGAAGTATTCGGGAGAGCAGCTGGCTGAGCTGATCGCCAAGTCACTTGAGAAAAGGGCACAGCTCCTTAAGCTCCTCTCGATGAACAACTTCGACATGGAGGAGAACAGCCGCGAAGAGCTCCTCGCATCCTTCAAGAGAGCATACGGAAAGTCGCTTGATCTGTTCAGAGCGATCCTGAAGAAATACTGCTCCGGCATGAGTGAGGCGGAAGTGGAACAGATCATGTACGTATTCTTCCCGTTCATGTTCGGCATCTATCCGTACGCAGAGGTGACGGCCAAGCAGAAAGCGGCCATGACTGAGGCGGAAGTCGATTACAAATATCTGTCAATCTATGAGATCACATATAACTGTCTGATAAGGCTTTTGAATTATTAAGGAGGGCACTTCAAATGGCAAAGACATTAGTAGCAGTATTCTCCGCAAGCGGAGTTACAAAAAGAGTAGGAGAGAAGATCGCGCAGGTCGCAGGCGCAGATTTCTATGAGATCGTGCCGAAGGAAAAATATACAGGCGCTGATCTTAACTACATGAACAACAGAAGCCGCAGCAGCGTCGAGATGAACGACCCGTCGGCAAGGCCTGAGATCGCAGGCTCTGTAGCAGACATGAATTCATACGACACAGTAATCATCGGATTCCCGATCTGGTGGGGAGTCGCTCCCCGCATCATCGAGACATTCCTCGAGAGCTACGACTTCTCCGGCAAGACTATCATCCCGTTCGTGACATCGGGCGGCAGCGGAGTCGGCAGAAGCGACACAGCTCTTCATAAGAACGTCAGCGGCAGCGTTAAGTGGGCAAAGGGCGTTCAGATCAACCGCCCTGACGAGGCAGCGATCAGAAGAATGCTTGAGAAGGCGCTGTAAATTGCAGAAGGAGCGTGCGGAAATGAGTATCACGGTCAACCTGTACTATATGGGAGAAAACGGCAATGCCCGTAAGTTTGCTGAAGAAATGGAGCAGTCGGGAGTCGCCGACAGGATCCGCAATGAAGAGGGCAATCTGCGCTACGAATATTTTGTGCCGCTGAAGCAGCCTGAAACTGTGCTGCTCATCGACAGCTGGGCAGATCAGGATGCGATCGACAGGCATCATGCTTCGCCGATGATGGCGGAGATTGCCGCATTGCGCGAGAAATACGATCTGCATATGAAGGTGGAGCGCTTTGTTTCGGACGAAGGCGGAGTGAGTGATCACGACAAGAGCTTTATCAGGGAATAGGAGGAAAAAGAAATGAGTGAAAAGATCGTACAGACAGCAGGAAGAGATCAGCTTGGGGAGTTCGCGCCGATGTTCGCGCATCTGAACGATGACGTACTCTTCGGAGAAGTGTGGAATGAAGAAGCGATCGATATAAAGACAAAGTGCATCATTACAGTCGTCAGTCTGATGGCTTCGGGGATCACAGATTCTTCCCTGACATACCATCTGCAGAATGCGAAGGCGCACGGCGTCACCAAGGAGGAGATCGCGGCCATCATCACACACGCGACGATGTACGTAGGCTGGCCTAAAGGCTGGGCAGTATTCCGCCTTGCGAAGGAAGTTTGGAAATAAGGAGGAGAAATCATGAAAAATTTAGGTTTTGGTATGATGAGGCTGCCCGTGATCTCCGGTCCGACGGATTTTGACTATAAGCAGCTGAATGATATGGTCGATGCATTTCTGGATGCCGGCTATACGTATTTTGATACGAGTTTTGTTTATCATGACGGCAAAAGTGAGGAAGCTGTCCGCAAGGCTCTGGTAGAGCGCCATCCGAGAGACAGCTATACTGTAGCGACAAAGTTCCCGACCTTCATGGAGATTCCTGAGGAGAAGATCGAAGAGACTTTTCAGAGTCAGCTCGATCACCTGGGAGTAGAGTACGTGGATTATTACCTCCTTCATAATATTCAGAACGTGTACTATGACGGATATGACGGAAAGGGAGGCATCGTAAAAACAACGAATCTGTTTGACCATGCGAAGAAATGGAAAGAAGACGGAAAGATCCGCCATCTGGGCATTTCATTCCATTCGTCTGCCAGACTGCTTGACCGTGTACTGACGGAGCATCCGGAAATCGAATTTGTGCAGATCGCTCTGAATCCGATCGATTGGGACAGCGAGCTGGTGCAGGCAGGTCTCTGTTATGATGTGATCCGCAAGCATGGACGAAAGGTGGTCATCATGGAAGCGGTAAAAGGAGGCGGCCTCGCAAAGCTTCCTGAGGAAGCGGAAAAGCTGCTGAAGGCAGCTCATCCGGACTGGTCGATCGCTTCGTGGTCCGTGAGGTTCTGTCTTGATCTTGATGACGTGATCGCGGTTCTTTCGGGAATGAGCACGCTTGAACAGGTAAAGGACAATACAGCTACCAGCAATTCTGCCGAAAAGCTTTCAGATGAAGACAGAAAAGTACTGGCAGAAGCCATGCGCATTTACAGGGAGAGTGCGCCGATCAAGCAGAGCGAGATCGATAAATACAAGGGCCTTATATATCACGGCGTTCCTGTAAGCGCTATCCTTCAGGCATATAGTATTTGTCAGATACAGCCTGATCCGGGCTTCTCAGATGATAACAATTATCTGAAGAACGCCTTTGCGGAGGCAGAGCATGTCGATTTCCACGCCGGACTTGAAAAACAGGAAGTGATCACTGAGGACGGCAGGGATATAACAGAAATGGTTGAAAAAGCGGTTGCATGGCTGACTGAAAACAGCTTCTAAAAAAGGGAAACTATGAGAAAATTACTTTCATTATTATTGGCGCTTTGCCTGATCATCGGCCTGACAGCATGCTCGGGCGGAAGCTCTGAAGAGGCAGCGGAGACAGATAATACAGCGGAAACAGCTGCAGAAGAGCAGACTGACAGCAGCTCCGTGGGCGAGACGCTCGTCGTCTACTTCTCGGCAACAGGCAACACAAAAGGCGTAGCTGAGAAGATCGCGTCAATAACCGGCGCGGACATATACGAGATCAAGGCGGCTCAGGAATACACAGAGGCTGACCTCGACTGGAACGACGACGACAGCCGTTCGACTCACGAGCAGAATGATCCATCCGCCAGACCTGAGATCGGCAGCGATCCGGTATCGCTTGAAGGCTACAAGACCATCTACATCGGCTACCCGATCTGGTGGGGCGAGGAGCCGCGCATCATGGACACTTTCGTGGAGAGCTATGAATTCGACGGCATCACCATGATCCCGTTCTGCACTTCGGGCGGAAGCGGCATCGGCAAGAGCGGGCAGAATCTCGCTGAAAATGCCGGCAGCGGCAACTGGCTCGAGGGAGGCAGGCTCGAAAGCGGCATATCTGAAGATGATCTGAAGGCATGGATCGAAGGACTGGAGTAATGAGAAGAATCATTGATGTGTGCATGACTGTATGCCTGCTCTGCCTGATGGCATATCAGGTGACAGGTGAAGTTCTGCACGAATGGATCGGCATGGGCATGACCGTACTGGTCATCGCTCATCAGATCCTGAACCGCAAGTGGTACAGCGCGATCTTTAAAGGTAAATACAATCCGTACAGGACTATGACGACAGCAGTGAACATACTGCTGCTGTTGTCGTTTGTGATGACAGCTCTGTCGGGCATGTCGATGAGCGCTCACGCTGTGCCGTTCATGTACGGCATGGCACCCGTGTCGCTCGCAAGAAAGATGCACCTGGCGATGTCGCACTGGTCGTTCGTGCTGATGGGCCTGCACCTTGGCCTGCACTTGCCGGTGATGACGGCGAAGATGAAACTCGAAGGCAAGACCCGCACGATTGTTACGGCAGGTTTCTGTTGCATCGCGGTCGTCGGGCTGATCCTGTTTGTGCGAAGCGGCTGGACGGATTACATGTTCTTCCGTGCGGCATTTGCATTTCTCGATTATGAGAAGGCGGGGGTGCTTGTGTTTATCGAGAATCTGCTGATGCTGCTGTTCTGGGCGTTTATAGGCGACAGGGCGGCGGTGCTGTGTAAAAAATAGTAGAGATGGGGTCAGGCCCCATCCCTCGCAAATTGGAGGTATAAAGAGAGATGAAAATAACGATCCTTATGGGGAGCCCAAACAGGAACGGTTCAACGAATATACTTGTCAATGAGTTTGTAAGAGGCGCAGAGGAAGCCGGCCACTCCTGCGAGATAGTCGACGTCTGTCATGCAAACATACACCCATGCACAGGCTGCGTTGCATGCAGTTACGAAGGACCATGCGTGCAGAAAGATGATGAGGAGACAATTCGTGGGAAGCTCCTTAATACTGATATGGTAGTATTTGCGACCCCTTTATACTATTATGGTATGAGTGCACAGCTGAAGACGCTGGTCGACCGCTTCTGCGCGTTCAACAGCAGTCTGAACAGAAGGCATCTTAAGTCTGCGCTGATCACCGTAGCGTGGAATGCAGACGACTGGACCTTTGATGCCCTCAGCGCACATTACAGGACGCTGGTGCGGTATATCAACTTCGAGGATAAGGGCATGGTGCTCGGATACGGCTGCGGCACACCGGGAATGACCAAAAGAAGCAGATATATGCGCGAAGCATATGAGCTTGGAAAAGGATTATAGTGGAAGAGGTTTATATGGAATACAGAAAACTTGGAAATACAGGCCTTGATGTAAGCGTTATCGCGCTGGGCTGCGAGGCTTTCGTAGAAGATAACAGCAATGCGAAGACTTTTCTGGACATGGCTGAAGAGGCAGGCGTCAATTACTTCGACCTGTTCTCACCTGACCCTGCGGCAAGGTCTGCTCTGGGCGAGGCGCTGAAGGGAAGGCGCGAGAAGTTCATAATCCAGTCCCACATATCATCGGTATGGAAGAACGGTCAGTACGAGCGCAGCCGCAACCTCGATGACGTGAAGGCTGCTTTCGAGGACTCCCTTGAGAGGCTCGGGACCGACTACATCGATGTCGGCATGATCCACTACTGCGACGCCGACAGCGACTGGGATACGATCAAGGCCAACGGCATCGTTGACTATGCGAAGCAGCTGAAGGCTGAGGGCCGGATCCATCATATCGGGCTCTCTTCGCACAACCCGAAGGTCGCCATCAGAGCCATCGAAGAGGGCGATATCGAGGTGCTGATGTTCAGCATCAATCCGTGCTACGACATGCTGCCGGGCACCGAGAACGTCGATGACCTCTGGGCCGACGAGGTCTATGAGGGCGGATACCTCAACATGGACCCTGATAGGAAGATGCTCTACGAACTGTGCGAAGCGAAGGGCGTCGGGATTACCGTTATGAAGGCATTTGCGGGAGGCGATCTGCTGAGCGCAGAGATGTCGCCGGCCGGAGCTTCACTGACTCCTGTGCAGTGCATAAGCTATTGCCTTTCGAGGCCGGCAGTCGCGACAGTATGCTCTGGCGCAAGGAATGCAGAGCAACTGGCACAGAGCATCGCGTATTGCGAGGCGACAGCGGAAGAGCGCGACTACGCGGAAGCATTCGCGAACTTCCCGAAGGTAAGCTGGAGCGGCCACTGCATGTACTGCACACACTGCCATCCATGCCCGGCAGAGATAAACATCGCCGACGTTACGAAATTCCTCAACCTCGTTGTGGCACATAATGTGTCGAACGGCATAGAAGAGGGAAGCCCGGAATTCCGCGTGCCGGATACCGAGCGCGGGCACTACGCGGCACTCGAGCACCACGCAAGCGAATGCCTGCAGTGCGGAATGTGCGAAACAAGATGCCCGTTCGATGTAAAGATACGCGAAAACATGAAGCACGCCGAAAAAGTATTCGGATTTTAGAGGAAGGGGTCAGGCCCCGTTAGCTATGTCTAATGGGGCCTGACCCCTTCCTTTTTGTCGCGTCTCAGGCGACCACTTAATGCCGCTGAATTGATATACTGTCATTGTAAGAAGTGATCAGCAAAAGGAGGTGGCATCTATGTATGGAGCAATTCTCGGAGATATTATAGGCAGCCCTTACGAATTCGACAGGGGCAATAAGACAAAGGACTTCCCGTTCTTTGATAAAGGCGCGACGTTTACGGACGACAGCGTCATGACCATAGCGGTCGCAGAAGCGCTGATGTGCGCCATAAATACAGGCGTTATAGACGATGAAGAGGCAACCAAGACCCTCATAATAGACATGATGCACAAGTGGGGTCACAAATACCCTGACGCGGGCTATGGCGGAAGGTTTTACGGATGGCTCCACAACAGCGAACGTGAGCCGTATAACAGCTATGGCAACGGATCGGCCATGAGAGTTGCTGCAGCAGGCTGGCTCTTTGATGACCTCGAGACCACCCGAAAGGTTGCCGCCTGGACAGCCGAGGTGACACACAATCACCCGGAGGGAGTCAAAGGCGCAGACGCAACGGCTTCAGCGATCTGGCTGGCAAGGCATGGCAGCAGCAAGGATGAGATCAGAGATTTCATCGTCAATGAGATCGGCTATGACCTCAGCAGGACCTGCGATGAGATAAGGCCGGGCTACTACCATGTGGAGTCGTGCCAGGAGACTGTGCCGGAGGCGATAACGGCATTCCTTGAAGGAACAGATTTTGAGGATGTGATACGCACCGCCGTATCGCTCGGCGGAGACTGCGACACGCTCACATGCATCGCGGGTCGATCGCAGAGGCATATTACGGAGTGCCTGAATACCTGAAAGCAGAGTGCGAGCGCAGGCTGCCGAAAGATATGAGAGAGTTGCAGGAACTTATGGTAAAATTCAAGTAACGGAGATGGTGCCAGGTACGGTGCCTGGCACCGTACCTGGCACCATCTCCAACCATCTATCCACCTATAGGAAAGGAGGCTTGGTATGCTGGAATTCTGGGGTGACGGATCGCAGGAAGCGATGGATCTTGTAAACAGTATAGTTGTACGCAGCACTGATAATTTCAACTGGACTTTCATATTCATACTCGCTGTAGTTTTCTACGTGTACTGGTCGGAGATCAACAAGAAGAATTACGAAGTGATCTTTGCCGGCCTGGCACTATACGGCGTCCACTGGCTGTACGAGATAGGCAATGCCGTCATAGGCCATGTGACTGGCTACCCTCTATGGTCGGTGAGCAATGAATCAACGACGTTCATACTTCTGATAGGAGTTTGCTGGGAGCTGTCGATGATGTTCTCGCTTGCGGGAATAATATCGTTCAAAATGCTGCCGGCGGACAGAAATACGCGATACTTCGCCTCGAATGGCAGAAAGGGCATAAGCTGCAAATTCGCAGGAGCGATCAGCATGGCCCTGCTGTTTGCGCTTGTCGAGTCATTCCTGGCCGGTACATCGAACCACTCATTCATCTGGGTCTATAAGTGGTGGGGAGTACTGCCGGTGTTCGTGACCACGTACATACCTTTCTTCCTGGCGAGCAACTACGTGCCTGACATGGCTCCGGCGAAGAGAAAAAAGTTCCTGATCACAATATGGGGACTCGTCGCCGTGCTCCTGATCGTACTGATACCGCTGGGGATCATTTAGAAAGGAGGCGTGTAATGGAATTACCAATGCGAAAGGTATGCGCAAACTGTAAAAACGCCTATAGAGAAGGCGATAAGTATTGCCGGTACTGCGGTGCTCCGCTTGGAAAACCTGACTTCATAGAAGAGGACTTTGCCTGCATTTACGGACCGCCGCCAATGGAAAGAACACACAAGTGCGCAAAGTGCGGGTTCACTTGGAAAACGTCTCTGATGATCGATGATGAGAAATGGTGCCCGAATTGCGGCGGCGAAGCTCCCGCAGAAGGCGGCAGATAATGAGCGTTACAGATCTGAAGCGCTCACAGCTTGAGGCGGTTGCCCGGCATCGTGACAGCCTGAGAGTGACACCTCATCTGAGATGGCTGTTCTTTGAGATAACAGACCGGTGCAATCTGAATTGCAGACACTGCGGCAGCAATTGCACTGCCGCGGGGCAGGCCCTCGCAGTCAGCGATATCGAGAGAACTCTCAGCAGCATCCACACAGACAAGCCCATGATCTGTCTGACCGGCGGAGAGCCTATGCTTCACCCTGAGATCTTTGCTATTGCTGAACGCATCACAGCAATGGGGTTCCAATGGGGCATGACAACGAATACAACTCTGATAAACGATGAAACTGCGTCGAAGCTCCGGGCGGCGGGCATGGCTACTGTGTCAGTAAGCCTGGATGGAATGGAAAAGACGCATGATGATCTGAGGCAGCACAAGGGTGCGTGGCAGCTTGCCCTGCGCGGGATCAGCGCTCTGCAGAATGCGGGATTTGAGCCGCAGATAACGACAGTTCTGCACCGGGGCAACATCGGCGAACTTGAAACTCTGTATGATCTGCTCCGTGAAATGGGTATAAAAAGCTGGAGACCAATCAATGTGGAGCCCATCGGAAGAGCGTGCGAGTCAGGCGACATGATGCTCAGCAACGAACAGTTTGCCGGTCTCCTGGGATATATTCGCGAAAAACGATTTGACCCCAAATGCGACATGGAGGTCACTTTCGGGTGCTCCCATTACCTCGGAACCGACTATGAGCGCATGGTGCGTGATCACTACTTCATGTGCGGAGCCGGGATACTCACCGCAAGTGTACGCAGCAACGGAGACATTTGCGCATGCCTTGATGTCGAAAACAGACCGGAGCTCATACAGGGAAACATAAAGACTGATGACTTTATGGATGTGTGGAACGGCAGATTCAGGGACTTCAGAAGAGACCGCACTGAGGATTGCAGCAAGTGCCTTGAATGCACGGAGCGGTACGTCTGCGGCGGCGATTCGACTCATACGTGGGATTTTGAAAACAACAGACCGCTGCTATGCTATAAGGATTATATGTATGGCAGAAAGGTGAGGTAACTGAGACTCCGGCCATGGATGAAGCTTATAAAGCGGGACTCAATCTATAATCACTTTAAACATAATAATAGCGAGCGGATATGTTCCGAAATAAATAGAGAATACAGTTGCTTTGGCAAGAGTGCTATGAGTGATGAAAGCAGAATTTATTGCTGAATGGGATTATGAAAAGAATGGCTCGATTGACCCTCGAGATATCCCAGATCATTCGAATAAAAAGTACTATTGGAGGTGTCCAAAGGGTCACCCGTCTTACTGTACCTCGGTTTCTCATAGATCAAGGGGGAATGGCTGTCCGGTATGCTCCAATCATAGAATCATCAAAGGAATAAATGACTTCGAGAGTCTTCACCCTGAACTTATGGGTGAATGGATGTGGGAAGAAAACGATTCCGAGAACTTGAAGCCGGACACAATTAGCCAAGGCTCAGGGCGAATAGCCTGGTGGAAGTGCAAAGCATGTGGCAATAGTTGGAAAGCATCCATCGTTAATCGGGCAAGAAAACATAGTGGCTGTCCTTATTGTGCAAATCTAAAAGTTAAGAAAGGTTTTAATGATCTTGAAAGCGTAAAGCCTGAACTGGCAAAAGAATGGGACTACGAGAAGAACGGTGATTTAACACCAGATTCGGTTGTAGCTTTTTATTCAAAAAAAGTTTGGTGGAAGTGTTCTAAATGTGGAAATACCTGGCAAATTTCACCTAATCAAAGAGCAAAAACCGGATGCCCGTACTGTACAAATCATAAAAAAATCAAAGGATTCAATGACCTTGAAACAAAATGCCCGGAAGTAGCAAAGGAATGGGATTATGAAAAAAATGGAGAGTTACTTCCTTCACAGTTTGCACCTGGTTCTGAAAAGAAGGTTTGGTGGAAGTGCGAAAAAGGCCATAGTTGGAAATCTCAAATCAACACAAGGGTAAAAGGTGGCGGGTGTCCTGTGTGCTCCAACCATAAGATTATAGCGGGTGTCAACGATCTGTTTACTACAAATCCTGAACTTGCAGATGAATGGGACTATAAGAAAAACATCAAGATTTCGCCATTTGAAGTGCCTGCAGGCACAATGAGGAAAGCGTGGTGGATTTGTAAAGATTGTGGCTTTTCGTGGAATGCTAGTATAAATAGCAGATCGAGGGGAAGCGGCTGCCCTGAGTGTGGAAAGATTAAAAATCAGATAGGACGCATGACAACAATTGCTGCAAAGAATCCTCTATTTGAAATGTATCCTGAACTTGAGAAGGAATGGGACTATGAGAAGAATGCTAGCATAGATATATCATTGCTCGCAGCCTCATCAAACAAGTTTGCATGGTGGAGATGCGAGAAAGGGCATTCATTTAAAACCAGAATTAGTTCCAGAACATTACTTAATGTTGGATGCCCATATTGTCACAATCAAAAGGTATTAACTGGAATAAACGACTTACAAACACTAAATCCTGAACTTGCCGATGAATGGGACTACGAGAAGAATGCTCCGCTGACACCCTTAGATGTGTTTTCTCATGGAAGCAAGAGTGTATGGTGGAAATGCCCAATATGTGGTAATTCATGGAAAGCGAAAATTAATAATAGAGCAAATGGTAGAGGTTGCCCTAACTGTAATCCTAATGGTACATCGTTTATTGAGCAGACGATATACTTTTATGTCAAAAGTATCTATGCAGACGCTGAAAACAGATTCATCTACGATAAAGTCGAATATGATATATACATTCCATCTATAAGGACTGCAATTGAGTACGATGGAGCATACTATCATTCATCTGAGAGATCAATTGAAAGAGATAACAGGAAGGACTCTTTCAGCAAAGATAACAATATCCGCCTTATCCGGTTAAGGGAGATTCCGCTTGGCGCAACACAAGGTGCCATTAATATTTCTTGTGATTGTTCAACTTGGCAACTGCTTGGTGATACGTGTGAGAGAATAATAAAGATTTTTACTTCAGAATCATCTATAGATATATCAATAAAAAGAGATTACCCAGCAATAATTAATTCGAGAAAAGCACAGAAAAAAGAAAATGCTTTTGGAAAGATATATCCGTATCTTCTGGATGAATGGGATTATGAGAAGAATGCACCATTAGATCCTGATTTTTTCTCAAGAGGATCTAATGTTAAAGCGTGGTGGATTTGTAAAGAAGGACACACTTGGCAAGCACAGATTTCTAACCGATGTCATGGATCAGGATGCCCAGTGTGCTATGATCAGAGAAGAAAAGCGGGGTTGAACAGAAAAAAGACGTAGAAGGAATTGCGAAAAAGGGCTATTAGAATGAACTATTATCAAATACTACACACCTTTATTTCATGAATAAAATAAAAAGGCGCGAATCCCAGAAATGAGACTCGCGCCTTTTCAATATGATTTATGTGTCATAATCTAAATAATACTAGTATTTACAGCATTTTCTGATTGTCCTGTTATTAAACACTTGCATCGGGCTACAGGGTGAGATGCCTGTTTATAAACGACTCCTTTCAAGTTATAATAATCTTGAATTACTATTGCGCTTGTACAGTAAGGCGAATCTTCCAAAATGGGGAATTACAGTACATCGCAGGCAGGGGGGACCTGTATGTCAAAAAGTTCAAGGTGTTTATATGAGAGTAATATAAGAAGCTTCCTGGATAGAGAACCGGAAGCTCTTCTTGGAATACTGTGTGACAACTATCATGGCGATGCACTTACTACAACTCGCGAAGCCTGGAAAGGTGAAGTA
The DNA here is from genome assembly GCA_902795265.1 of uncultured Eubacteriales bacterium. Classification (GTDB taxonomy): domain Bacteria; phylum Bacillota; class Clostridia; order Peptostreptococcales; family Anaerovoracaceae; genus Crickella. The sequence goes on along the minus strand of CADBKM010000024.1, from coordinate 8,829 downwards.
TTAATATTGCAGCATGTTCTTACGCCTTGGCGGAATTCAGACGGTCATGTTGTTTTTGAGTATGATATTCCACGTTTAGGCAAAAGAATAGATGTAGTGCTTTTGTTAAATGGAATTGTTTTTTGCCTTGAATTTAAAGTTGGTGAATCTAAGATACTCGAGAACGATATAGATCAGGTGCTGGATTATGCACTGGATTTAAAGAATTTCCATAAGTTAAGCGAAGATAAATTAATTGTCCCTGTATTGATTGCAACAAACTATTCCACAAGATCTACATTGTTGCAATCGTCAGATTATGATGACAGAGTTATTAACCCTTTAGTTACAGGTGAAACAGGGCTTATAGACTTACTATCTGAAGTAGTTAATCACTTTCCAAATGAAAAACCAATAGATAAAAACTGGATTATCAGCCCATATGCACCAACGCCAACAATAATTGAGGCAGCACGAACGTTATACGAAAGCCATTCGGTGGAAGACATTACGCGACATGAAGCTGATGAAGTATCGACCGATGCAACGATCTCATACATCTTAGAGATAATAAAGAGAAGTAAAGAAAACCGTGAAAAAAGCATTTGCTTCGTAACTGGTGTGCCTGGTGCAGGTAAAACTCTTGTGGGCCTTGATGTTGCTGTAAAGCAGACGTATCAGGGCGGAGAGAGTCCTATTGAAGATGAGGAGGCAGTATATCTATCTGGTAATGGGCCATTAGTAGCTGTGCTTAATGCAGCCCTTGCGAGAGATAATTATGAGAAATGCAAAGAGAAGGGAGAAAAAAAGAAGCTTTCTGAATCTAAGCGAGAAGTCGGCAAATTCATTCAGATCATTCACCGTTATCGAGATGACATGCTGGCAAAGATAAAGAACCCAGTTGAAAACGGCATTCTTGAAATCGATCCTGAAAAAGCAATAAAAATGGAAAAGGCTGGTTACGGTGAGGTAGAGCATGTGGCAATATTTGATGAAGCACAGCGTTCATGGACTCATGCAAGACTAGCAGCCTATCTCAAGAGAGGCGGGACCTACGGTAATAAGCTGAAAGTTCCGAATTTTCCAATGTCAGAAGCTGCCTTTCTGATCTGGTCACTTGATCAGCGAGAGGACTGGGCAACAATAATATGCCTAGTAGGTGGCGGGCAGGAGATCAATACCGGAGAGGCCGGTATCTCTGAATGGATTAAATCGTTAAATGAAACATTTATGCATTGGAAGGTTTATATTTCACCACAGCTGACAGAACCTGAATATGCAGAAGGACGCGTTAATGAATTGCTTGCAGTAAATAAAAATGTTACCTATTCAGATAAGCTCCACTTAGCTGTTTCACTAAGATCATTCAGAGCAGAAAAACTATCAGCATTTGTTCATGCCTTGCTGGAGTGTGACTGCAATAAAGCAGCTTCACTATATGCAGATATTAAAGATAAATACCCTATATATTTGACTAGAGATATGGGCCATGCGAAAAGGTGGCTGCATGATATAGCTAGAGGTTCTGAAAGAACTGGAGTCCTGATAACAAAGGAATCTGCAAGATATAAACCTCTTGGAATGCATGTACTACCATCTGGGGATGAAAATGCTGTCCACTGGTTCCTCGAAGATAAGAAAGACGTTAGATCGTCTAACTACTTAGAGGATGCTGCAACAGAGATACAGGTCCAGGGGCTTGAACTAGACTATACCTGCTTGCTTTGGGATGCAGATATGAGATATGAAAATGGGGCTTGGCATTTCTATAAGTTCAATAAACAGACAAAATGGATTGAGCAGTTTGATACTAGCGATAGTAAACATGAACTCATGAAATATATGCTTAATGCATACAGAGTTTTGCTTACACGTGCAAGAAAAGGAATGGTTATCTGCGTTCCTGAAGGCAATAGAAATAAAATGGCTAATGGTGCCTGGGAAGACAGTACCAGACTGCCGGCATATTATGACGGCACCTATAACTACTTGAAGAGTTTAGGCCTCAAGGAAATTTAATAAAGCAGTAAGTCATGGCAACCATCGACAGGTTTGAATTCAATAATGACGCCTTAGTAGAGATCAGGTCTCTTAAGCACTACAACACTATGGTCGGTGAGAACTGGCCTGTCGTTTATGTGCTTAATAATGATAAGGATGCTTATGTTGGAGAAACTGTAAATGCTGCCAGAAGAACTGAACAACACCTTGGTAATTCCGCGAAACAAAACCTTACAGAGATCAGAATAATAACCGATAAAGACTTTAACAAGTCAGTTGTTCTTGACCTTGAGTCATATCTGATCAAGCATATGGCTGCTGACGGCAAGTACTCTCTGCTTAATGGTAACAATGGCATTCAAGATCATGACTATTACAAAAGGTCAGCATATGAGGATAAGTTCAGGCTTATTTGGAACAAGCTAAGAAAACTAGGTGTAGTCAATAAGTCTATAGAGGATATTGAAAACTCCGAGCTGTACAAATACTCGCCATACAAATCACTTGGTAGTGAGCAATTCCATACAGAGATGGAAATCCTACAGGCTCTTGAGGAGTACAGACGCGATGAAAACGGTGCAAGAATTATTGTAACTGGAGGAGCTGGAACTGGTAAAACCATTCTTGCTATTTACCTCATAAAACTATTTGCAGATATAAACAGCAAAGGTGTGGGCAATCCAGATCCTGATGACTATCTCGATCAGGATGCAGAGGTTGTATATGCAGCTGAACGAATTGATGGAATCGACAAGATTGGTATAGTTTTTCCACAGAAGTCGCTCAGAACATCTCTAAAAGATGTTTTTAAGGGAATAAAATCGCTTGATCCAAGCATGGTCCTTGACACGACTGATGTGGTTAAAAACTATTTGGAGACCGGTGAGAGATACGATTTGTTGATTGTAGATGAGGCACATCGACTGAAGTGTAGAAATAAAGGCCACTTGTCCTTTTACAAAAAGTTTGATGAATGCAATGCTGCTCTCGGTCTCGACAAGATGACTGGTACTGAACTCGACTGGATTTATATGTGCAGCCGTAATCAGATCATCTTCAGGGATGAGTTGCAGACTATAAGGCCGTGCGATATTGATGCAGAGGACTTCAGAGAAATCACAGAAAAGCGTTACCCGGGCACAGTGATAAGACAGGCTCTGTCAACTCAGTGGAGATGCCTCGGCGGCAATAACTATATAGACTATCTCCGAAAGATCATGAGCGGAACTGCTACGGAATATCGCGATATTGAAAACTACGATTTTAAGCTTTATGACGATGTCGGAAAGATGCATGAGGACATCAAAAGATTGAATGAAGAATACGGCCTATGCCGTATGGCAGCAGGTTACGCATGGAAGTGGGCAACTAAAAAGGATAAAACTGCCTATGACATAGTAATCGATGACAACAAATTCCGATGGAACTCTACTTACGACAACTGGATTACTACAAAGAATGCAGTCAATGAGATAGGCTGTATACACACTGTTCAGGGTTATGACCTTAATTATCTAGGGGTAATAATTGGAGAGGACATAAAGTACGATCCTGCTACTAAGACTATATATGCTGATAAAGATAATTACTTCGACCAACAGGGGAAGTCGGGAGTTGCAAATGATCCGGAGGCCCTGAAGGAGTATCTTTCGAATATTTATATAACTCTCATGACGCGCGGAATCCGTGGCACATTTGTATACGTTTGCAATCCGGCTCTGAAAGAGTACATGGCGAAGTTTATAGATAAGGCTTAATATAGAAACATGACTTTTAGAGATTTCAACGATGAAGGCCCGGGCACTTTCGCATGGGATTACGTGCTCGGTGGCAATACGACCGGTCTCTTCCCAGAGGAGTCCCACTTTGAGGTGGATGGCGACACCCTGCTTGAGGTGAAGTTCGTACACACCGGTGGCGGCAGCTATGATCCGGTCTATGGCGATAGCTGGACTATCAGCAATATCAGTCCGGTTCAAAGCGGCAGCTGGTTCACTTTTGAGCAGGCTGGCAGAACCTATAAAGCAACGATCAATCATAAATTCAGACAGAGCAACGGCTGCTATATAGTCGATCTGGCAGAGATATAAGAGATAAATATGAACAGCATTCCTAAAGATCCAAACATTTTATTCAGTTACATAAACATGATGCTTCGAGATGATGAGTATGAATCTCTCGAGGATTTTTGCGCGTCCAAAGACGTTTCACCTGAAGAGATCAAAAGCAAACTGTCTGCAGTAGGCTACGTCTATGAAGAGGCGATAAAGCAGTTCAGACCACTGTAATGGTATCAGCACGGCATGCGATTATTCATAGCCATCAACCTCAATGACGAAATGAAGGAGTCCCTCATAGGTATCCAGCATACCATGGGGGCTTATGGCATGCGCGGCAATATGACTGTGCCGGATAACATGCACCTTACTCTGGCGTTCATCGGCGATTATGATGATCCTGAGTACGTGAAGAGCGTAATAGACAGTATCGAGATCAGGCCGTTCGATATGACTCTCAGCGGCATCGGCGCGTTCAAAGATCTGTGGTGGGTCGGCATCGAAAACAGCGCGCCTCTGCAGGCTGTTGCAAGGCGGCTGAGACGGGCTCTTGCAGAAGCAGACATACCTTTCGACAGAAAGAAGTTCTCGCCGCACATAACGATCATCCGAAGAGCCAAGGGCTCGCCGGCAGATGTTCCTGCAGGTGAGATAGACCAATACTTCGGCGCATCCATGACAGTCGATCACATATCGCTTATGCGATCCGATCGCGGCAAAAATGGCATGATTTACACAGAGTTATAATAAGGGTAATGAGTATGGGATTATTTGACATTTTCAAAAGTGTAGATATAAACGCAAAGCTGCAGGAGGCGCGGGCAGTCGAGGGCGCGGTGCTTCTCGATGTGCGCAATGCCGATGAATTCAGGCAGGGGCACATACCGGGATCTGTCAATGTGCCGGTCGACTGTATCGAAAAGGCCGCCGATGTGATCGCGGCAAAGGACACTCCTGTATATGCATACTGCCTGCGGGGGTCCAGGAGCAAGAGAGCCGTTGCAGCTCTTAAGGCTATGGGCTATACGAATGTGTGCAGCATAGGCGGAATCAACAAGTATAAAGGAGAAATAGAATAGAGCATATGAGTCCGTTACTGATGAAAGCTGTTATAGCCATTACACTTGCGCTGATTTTATATACTATAGGTGTCTGGTCGGAGCACAGAGTTAAGGTGCTGAAGCCGATGCATCTTGCATTCTTCTGGCTCGGCCTTTGCATGGACACCGCAGGCACTGCGATGATGTCAAAGCTTGCGGACGGGTCTGGCGGAGGCCTTATGAGTGCTCACGGCATCACTGGCATGATAGCCATAATCCTCATGATGATCCATGCGGTGTGGGCGACCGTGGTGCTGGTTCGCAAAGATGATAAAGCAATGCACACATTCCACAGATTCAGCATAATAGTCTGGATCATATGGCTCATTCCATTCGTGCTGGGAATGATGATGGGCATGAGATAAAGAGCGGGGGTCAGGCCCCGTTAGAGACCTTTAATGGGGCCTGGCCCCGAAGGCTCCGGAGGATTAATATGAACAATATCAGGATAAAGAAAATCGGGATTACTGAGTTAAACACTGACTGCATTGTAAATGCTGCGAACAGCGGCCTTGCTATGGGCAGTGGTGTCTGTGGTGCGATCTTTCGTGCAGCCGGCCCGAGGGAGATGCAGGCAGCCTGCGACAAGATCGGCCATTGTCCGACCGGTGGTGCAGTCATAACTCCCGGCTTTGCGCTGAAGGCGAAATACGTCATTCACGCAGTAGGACCGATCTGGCGTGGCGGAAACGATCACGAGCCGCAGCATCTTTACAGCTGCTACCGGGAGTCGCTTGATCGCGCGAAAGAGAATGATTGCCACTCGATAGGATTCCCGCTTATATCGTCGGGGATATTCGGCTATCCGAAAGACGGCGCCTGGCGGGCGGCACTGCAATCATGCAGCGACTGGGTCTCGGATAATCCGGATTATGATATCGACATTATCTTTGCTGTTCTGGATGATCAGATTCTCAAGCTTGGGCAGAGTATTATGCGTGCAGAGGTGTTAAAGAGGGCGATCAGAAGCTGTGGCCTTGTCGGCGTGCAGGCGCTGAATCAGGAGGCAGGCAGCGAACAGTACAGAGATAAGCTCATTGAGGTCCTCGAACTGATGAAGACTGTAACTCCTAACGAGATCAGGGCAGCTGCTTATCCTGCAAACATACAGAATACGTTACTGATGGACAGGCATCTCATTGAGGACACAGTTACGGAAGAGCTCGACCAGCTCTCGCTCCTCAATACTGTAGTCACGTATATCGAATGCAACGATGAGGGGATGCCGGAGCACAGCGCCAAGTATATGGACAGGGTCACCGACCTCAGAAAGATACTGGAATCCGTATATGAGAAAGAAGCTATGCGGTTCTGCGGAAGCGATGGGTGCTAAGATGATATACACAGATAAAACGAAACAGGCAATCAAATTATGCTACAAGGCTCATGACGGGCAGGTGGATAAGAGCGGGCTTCCGTACGTCCACCATCCTTTGCATCTTGCGGAGCAGATGGACGATGAAGTCAGCACAGTGGCGGCGCTCCTACATGATGTAGTAGAGGATACTCCTTATACATTCGATGATCTGGAGCAGATGGGCTTTGGCGAAGAGGCGCTCGCGGCTCTCAGGCTGCTGACGCATGACGACAGCGTGCCGTATCTCGATTATGTACGCGAGATAGCTAAGAATCCTGTTGCAAGGAAGGTCAAGCTTGCAGACCTTGCGCACAACAGCGACCTCAGCAGACTCGATCACGAGCCTACAGAAAAGGATCTCGAGCGGGTAAAGAAGTATCAGAAAGCGAGAGAGATTTTGCTTGGGTGAGACGGTGCCAGGTACGGTGCCAGGCACCATCTCAACCATCTCAACCGACTTAATTATGGACAAACTGGTAACTACAGCAAGCATTAATGAAGCGGAAAAATGCAGGGACTTCGTTGTTTTCGATACTGAGACGACGGGTCTCTATCCTTGGCGTGACAAGATCATTGAGATCGGCGCTATAAGATTCCGCGACGGCGAGCCTGTCGAAACATTCCATTCGATGATCGACCCGGAGATGCACATCCCCGAGATGGTGTCGCAGATCAATCACATCACTGATGACATGGTTGCGGGAGCTCCTCTTGCTGATGAAGTGATGGCGGCCTTCGACGAATTCGTCGGCAGCGATGATCTGTTAGGTCACAACATAGAGTTTGACCTGAGGTTCGTTAAGAGCTCCGGCAGCTCGCTGCCTGATAAAAAGCGCAGGTATTTTGACACTGCGGAGCTCGCGCGGCAGATCGTCAAGGGGCCGGACAAGGTATACGACCGGGACACCGGCAAATGGAGGACTGACTACAACTCGCAGTATGAGGTGAAGGGGCACAGCCTCGGGACCATGTGCGAGTTTTACGGGATCGAGCATGGTGAGCTGCACCGGGCGGATGTGGATGCGCTGGCGACAGGGCGGCTGCTCATCGCGCTCATGAAGGATACGGACAGGGTTTGGAAAGCAAAGAGGAACTCAAGGATGGCTAAGGATTTTGAATTCGAGATAGTTGAACATATCGGCGTGCTGGCGGAGAAGACCAGGGGCTGGAGGCGAGAGGTCAACCTCATTTCGTGGAGCGGGGCTGAGCCGAAGATCGATATCAGGGACTGGTCGCCGGACCACAGCAAGATGGGCAAGGGCATCAGCCTGAGCAGGGACGAGGTCGAAAAGCTGAAGGAGCTTTTGTAGTAAGAAGGATAAGAAGGGGATAGATGGTGCCAGGTACGGTGCCTGGCACCATCTCACATCTCGAATGGAGTAAGAAGTGAAACGCAGGAAGAATCTATACGGAAAAAATGTATTTGTGACCGGAGCGTCCTCCGGCATCGGGCGTGCATGCGCTCTCGCTTTTGCGAAGAACGGCTGCAGCGTCACGGGGGTCTCGCGTAATACCGAGGAGAAGACTGAGACTTTTCCGGGCGGCGGGAGTCTCACTTTGAGGCGTCTTGATGTTACCGACGAGGCGGCGGTGAGGGCCTTCGTGGAGAAGCTCTCCGGCGTAGACATTGCGATAATGTGCGCAGGCATGGGCATTGCCGGCCCGGCGGAGACTACCGGCTCGGAGCTGACGAGAAAGCAGATGGAGGTCAATTATTTCGGCACTCTGAATGCGGCTCAGCCGTGCCTCAGCAGGATGCGCGGTCAGGGCAGGGGCCTGCTCCTGGTGATCGGGTCGATCGCGGGGCGCGTTCCTATTCCTATGCAGAGCCAGTACTCGGCGAGCAAGTATGCACTTGAGGCGTTTACTGATGCGGTGAGGATGGAGATGAAGCGGTACGGGGTCAGGGCTTGCATAATCGAGCCGGGCGATACCCGGACGGGTTTCACTGCGGCGAGGGAGATGCAGCGCGAGGATCGCGGAGCGGATGCGTACGGCGGCACTCTCGAGAAGAGCGTTGCCAAGATGGCGGCCGATGAGCAGGGAGGCAGATCGCCGGACAGTGTGGCGCGGGTCGCGCTGGCACTGGCCGGGAGGAAGGACCCTCCGGCCAGAGTGCCTGTCGGGATCGAGTACAAAGCGCTTATGCAGCTGCTGCGCATAATGCCTGACCGCGGAAAAGAAGCGATATTAAGCAGAATGTATCTGCCGAGATAAAAAAGAAGAAAAGAAGAAGGGAGACTGTGAGAAAAAGTCTGTAAATATGTAACAAGTAAGCCTCCTATGGTAGTATCAAGTTGATGTACCATAGGAGGTTTTGTTATGGCACGCAAGA
>CADBKM010000023.1 GCA_902795265.1 uncultured Eubacteriales bacterium | reverse complement strand
ACAACCATGCGCTTAAATTCAAAACTATACTTTGCCATATTAAAACTGACCTCCTAAAGTTAGATTTTTCTGGTCTAACTTTTGGGGGTCAGTTCAGAACTCCGGTGTTTTTCTATATCTGTTTTACGAAGCAGCGTCTGCGCTTGTGCGGCTCGACTTCGAACATCTTCCACTGATGATGCACATTCGTGTTGTATTCGAGCTGAGGCCCGGTCTCGGCCTTTCTGATGCCGTTCTTGTTGCATCCGGTAAACAGATGCTCCATGATGACACCGTTGAGTCCGGTCTTCTGGCACTCAGGCCTGACCGCGATCAGCAGAAGATCGAGCGTATCTTTTTTCTGCATGAGAGCCTTCAGGAGCCCTACCCATCCGAAAGGCATAAGGTGGCCGCCGCACTTGCGCATAGCGTCAGCCGTTGAAGGAGCTCCTACTCCGAATCCCATCAGCTTGTCATTATCGTCTACTATGAGGCAGACGAAATCAGGATCGACAAGCGGAAGGAATTTGTTGGTATACTTTTCGATCTGCCTGTCATTGAGCTCAACGACCCCGTAAAGGTGAGCGTATGCTATATTTACGAGCTCGAAGACCTGCTTGATATACGGCTTGTACTGGGACTTATGCTTTACCTCTACCTTATGATAGCCCGTTCTTCTGAGCATGGCGTCAGAAATGCGCTTGAGCCTCTTGTAGTTAGGGTCATCCCAGCCCTTAAGCGGCAGAAGATGCTCGATCCAGTCGGTGTCTTTAACGTAGCCGAGAGCCTCGAGGTGATCGATATAATACGGATCGTTGTAGTAGGTGTAGAACATGCTGCGCTTATCGAAGCCCTCAACAAGCATGCCCTCTCTGTCAAGATCGCAGAATCCGAGAGGCCCGTGAACTTCGTTCATGCCCTTCTCTCTTGCCCAGTTCTCAACTGTTTCAAACAATTTCTTCGACACCTCGCGGTCGTCGATGAAATCCACCTGTGAAAATCTCATCCTTTTTGTGCCCCACTTCTCGTTGGAAGCGTGGCTGAGGATGGCGCCGATGCGGCCCACGACTTCGTCGCCCCTGTAAGCGAGCCAGGCTTTTGCCTCGCAATACTCGAAAGCCGGATTCTTCTTTTCGTCCCAGTCGTCGAGATCATCCCCGTAAAATGAAGGGACGTAATTATCGCGGCCACGATAAAGGCGGTTCGGGAATTCTACGAAGATCCTCCGATCCGCCTTGGTCTTTACTTCTCTGATTACAATTTTTTCCGTCACTTTGATTATCCTGTCCGTTCTTCAGATATTTCGCATTCCAATAATACAAAATAACACAAAAAACATCAACAGTGTATCGTATCTATTGGTACAGTCGGAACCGTCCCTACTGTACCATTATTTCTTTCTTTTCTTGTTCATCGTCAGATGGATCGGCAGTCCTCCTGCTGTGTACGGTGTTACCGAACCGATGATGAACGGTCTTGCGTATTTGAGATACTCATCGCTTACATATGTTCCGTCGTTTGTGATCCAGCTGAGAGGCACCTTGCGCTCAACATTCGCGATGTCGTGGATGTCGAACATATCGTATGTTTCGATGTACGGCTCTCTGGAGTCAACCTGGATCGTGACCATCATGCCGGTCTTGCCCTCGAAGGCAGCCTTTGCAGCCAGGAATCCAACGTTGTACGCCTCATCAGAATCAGCACGCGAAGCAAGGTGAGCAGCGCATCTCTGCAGTGATGAGAACTCGATGTAACGCGACTTCAGGCCTGTCTCGCGTGTTACCACGCCGGCAAGATATGCCGCAGTACCTGCAAGCTGCTTGTGTCCGAATGCATCGATATGATCATTGACTGTGCCGAGCTCGCATACGAACTTGCCGTCAGGAGTCTTGAGTCCTTCGGATACGGCTACAACGACAGACTTCTTGTTCTTGGCAAGATTCTTGATTCTGTCGATAAAGTCATTGATGTCGAATGGTACCTCAGGCAGATAGATGAGGTCCGGGCCGGAGCAGTCGATGTCTCTCGACATTGCAGCGGCAGCTGTGAGCCAGCCTGCATGACGTCCCATGATCTCAACGATGCAGATTGTCGGCTTCGAAACGCCGTAGCTCTCGTTGTCTCTGATGATCTCTTTCATCGAAGTAGCGATGTACTTTGCGGACGAACCGTATCCCGGGCAGTGGTCTGTCATCGGCAGATCGTTGTCGATGGTCTTAGGAATGCCCATGAACTTCTGCTTTTTCTGGTGAGAAGCAGCATAATCTGAAAGCTGCTTGATTGTATCCATCGAATCGTTGCCTCCGTTGTAGAGGAAGTATTCGATGTTCTTTTTATCGAGAATGTCGAAGATCTTTTCGTAGAGCTTCTCATTGCCTTCGATCGGCGGCAGCTTGTAACGGCATGTACCGAGGAACGAAGAAGGTGTTCTCTTGAGCAGTGAGAGGTCCTGTCCGCTGGTAATGTAATCTTCGATATCGATGATATCTTCATTCAGAAGACCTTCGATGCCGTAATGCATTCCGTAGATCCTTCTGATACCATACGACCAGCTTGCCTTGATAACTCCTGCAAGACTCGAATTGATAACGGCGGTCGGACCGCCGGACTGTCCTACTATTACGTTTCCTTTCATCTCTTATTCCCTTCCTTGAATCATTCAAAAATCTTTTACATTTTATTCTTCATCGACAGTTCAGTCAATGCCGAATGCCTTGTTTTTTGCGATTTTTAGCTTATAATTGACGGAGTAAGTCAAAGCAGTACTATTAAGGAATACATATGGATTACAAAGAATTAAGCGAACTTATTTACCCGTCACTCGATCACAGCCCGGAGGAATACGAAGCAATGTATCCTCAGAGAGATCTGCCTGAAGGCGCCATGGTAACCAGGCTCGGACCAAGTCCTACCGGCTTCATCCACCTCGGAAACCTCTACGGAGCTTTCGTAGATGAAAGGCTTGCACATCAGAGCGGCGGAATTTTTTATCTGAGAATAGAAGACACCGACGACAAGCGCTTTGTTGAAAACGCTGTAGAGACCATCATCGGTTCTCTCGACTTCTTCGACATCCGATTTGATGAGGGTGTGACCGCTGATGGAGACATCGGGGCTTACGGCGACTACACGCAGAGCCACAGAGGCGAAATTTACCGCACATTCGCGAAGCGCCTCATTTCTGAGGGCCTTGCTTACCCTTGCTTCCTTAGCGAAGAAGAAATCAGTGCTATCAGAGAGCAGCAGGAGAGCGAAAAGATTGCCCCGGGAATCTACGCAGGCTGGTCAAAGTACAGAGACTGGGACAAAGACGAAGCTATCGAGGCTGAGGTAGTTTCAAAGATAAAGGCAGGAGAGCCTTTCGTTATCAGACTTAAGTCGCACGGCACGCCGAACGCATCCGCCGAAGAGACTTCAAGGCACAGCGTGACCGACGGCATCCGCGGCGAGCTGTCAGTTCCTGACAACTTCCTCGATGTGGTCATAATCAAGCAGACAGGCATACCTACATACCACTTTGCGCACGTAGTCGACGATCATCTTATGCGCACTACGCACGTTGTCAGAGGCGAGGAATGGCTTCCTTCCCTCCCTATACATGTAGAGCTCTTCGAAGATCTCGGCTGGGAGCTTCCGGTATACTGCCACACCGCCCAGCTCATGAAGATAGGTGAAGACGGCAACAAGCGCAAGCTTTCGAAGCGCAAAGACCCTGAACTCTCGCTCGACTTCTACCGCAAGGAGGGTTACCACCCTGCTGCAGTCAGAGAGTACCTGCTCACCATCCTCAACTCAAATTATGAGGAATGGCGCATTGAGAACCCTGACGCTCCGGCTGAAGATTTCAGATTCACTACGGAAAAGATGTCGAGCAGCGGCGCTCTCTTCGATCTCGACAAGCTCAACGACGTCAGCAAGAACACCCTGCTGCACATCGATGCACATGAGCTTGCCGCATGGCTCAAGTCGTGGTCCGACGAGTTTGCTCCTGAGTACGGATACATGTTTGCCGACATGGATCACCTCGCTCAGATACTCGACCTCGGCAGACACGATGCACGCCCGAGAGCAGACCTCGTTTATGCGAAGCAGATCATGGACTTCATCGGCTACTTCTTCGATGAGTCGTTCGAAATCATAGACGAGTACCCTGCAGAAGCCGCAGCGGACGCAAAAGCCATACTCAAGGCATACCTCGACTCATACGACCACTCCGATGATAACGAGCAGTGGTTCGGAAAGATAAGAGAGATCGCCGTATCGCTCGGATACGCGGCAAAGCCTAAAGATTTCAAAAAACATCCTGAAGATTATAAGGGGCACGTGGGACATGTCAGTACAGTCATAAGGATAGCGCTTATGGGACGCGCGCAGTCGCCTGATGTATGGGCGATCCAGCAGATCATGGGAGAAGAAAAGGTGCGCGCACGCCTGACCGCGTCAATGTAAAGGAGATTAATATGGAACCGATTCTGGTCATAATGGCTGCCGGCATGGGCAGCAGATATGGCGGCAACAAGCAGCTCGACAAGATCACCGAACAGGGCGACATCATCATGGATTTCAGCCTTTATGATGCTTATCAGGCAGGATTCCGCAGAGTCTGCTTCATAATCAAGCACGACTTCGAGGAGATTTTCAGGGAGCATATCGAAAACGGAGCCGGCAAAAAGTATGAAGTGTACTACGCTTTCCAGGAAGGAAACGATCTTCCTGAGGGCTTCACTCTTCCTGAAGGCCGCACAAAGCCTTGGGGAACCGGGCAGGCCGTTCTTTCGGCAAGGAACATCATCGACGCTCCTTTCGCAGTTATCAATGCTGACGATTACTACGGCAAAGAAGGCTTCGTAAAGATCTACGAATTCCTCACAACAAAAGCTGACGCTTCACACAACTGCATGGTCGGATTTGAAGTCGAAAAGACCCTCTCCGAAAACGGCACGGTTTCGAGAGGTATCTGCCAGGCAAAAGACGGCATGCTGACAAACATAGTCGAGCACCTGAAAGTCGGAAGAGAGGCTGACGGAACAGTTACTGATACCCTTCCTGACGGAAGCAAGGTAGTAATCCCTGCAGACTCGCCTGTATCCATGAACCTCTGGGGATTCGGAGTGGAGTACATGGGCATCCTCGAAAAAGGATTCAAAGATGCCCTCGTCAGAATCATGGAAGAGAACCCTATGAAGGGTGAGTATTACATACAGAGCCCGATCAACAGGCAGATCGCAGAGGGCTCAGCAACATACGAGGTCCTCACCTCTTCTGACAAATGGTTCGGAGTAACCTACAAAGAAGATAAGCCTGAGGTCGTTGCCAAGTTTGCGGCACTCAAAGCCGACGGCACATACCCGGTTGACCTCTGGAGCTAAATCAGAACAAATCAAAACCCGCAGTTCTGAACTGCGGGTTTTTTATTTCTGTTAATAAGTGCTCTACTTACCTGTTGTGTAGTTATCAAAGTAGCCCTGGATATATACGACAGGTGTTCCCTTGTCACCGGAGCCCGATGTGAGGTCGCAGAGCGATCCGATGAGATCGGTAAGTCTTCTAGGTGTTGTACCTTCGGATACCATGTTGCCTACAAGGCTCTCCTGCGGCTTGTCTGCGATAGCCTTTGAGATCGCGTCTCTCAGCTCTTCTCCGCTGAGGCTTGCGAAGTCGTTGTCTGCGAGGTATTTGAGCTTGAGCTCATTTGGTGTTCCCTCAAGACCAGGTGTATAGAAAGGCGAAACTACAGGGTCTGCGAGCTCCCAGATCTTTCCGACAGGGTCTTTGAATGCTCCGTCGCCGTAGATCATAACTTCTACGCACTTGCCTGTTCTCTTGAGCATCTCAGCCTGGATGTCGTCAACGATGTGCTGAGCGTCTCTTGGGAAGAGCTTAACTGTATTCTCAGTTGCCTTGTTGGAACCAAGCAGACCATAGTCAGCGTTGAATCCGCTGCCGTTTACAGGAGCATCGAGGATGTCATCGAGTCCGTATACATTGGCACCCTTTGCCTTGAGGATTCTCTTTGTGCGTGCACGTGTGTGGATGTCGCAGTTGATGACATTGTGTGTATAGTTGAGGATCTCCTCGGCATGGTTTGCGAAGATGATCTCTGCTTCAGCTCCGGCTTCTCTGATGAGATCGCCGTAGTAAGCAACGTAGTCAACTCCGGTGAACTGATGCTTGTTTTCTCCGAAGAGCTCTCTGTATTTCTCGAGTGTAAGCACATCGCTGTAAGGATTGATGCCCGCCTCGTCGATCTGATCCATTGTCAGAAGCGCGTTTCCTACTTCGTCAGAAGGATAGCTCAGCATGAGAACGACCTTCTCAGCGCCCTTTGCGATTCCTCTGAGGCAGATAGCAAATCTGTTTCTTGAAAGAATAGGCCAGATAACACCTACAGTCTTTCCTCCGAGCTTAGCCTTTACGTCTTCAGCAATATCATCAACGCTGGCGTAATTGCCCTGGCATCTTGCAACAACGGACTCTGTGATGCAGACTACGTCTCTGTCTCTTACATCAAATCCGTCATCAGAAGCTGCTGCTTCGAGTACGCTGTCTACGACCATCTTAGCGAGGTCGTCGCCTTCACGGAATATAGGGCATCTGATGCCGCGCGATACAGTACCGATTCTTCTTTCTGAACTCATAATTCTTCCCCTTCTGACCCTTATGGCAGTTATAGCTTTTTCAGGCAAAACGCCTACGACCTTAGTATTTTATCACCAGTATCATACTACTTCAATAATACAGCCGCCCTTTTTGGACGGCCGCATCATACTTAAATCATATAGTTATCATTCTTACCTTTTTTCGGATATTTCTCCGCTGTTCTTCCAGATGCTGTTCTCAGGAACAACTCCCCTGACGCACGAAGTCGGGTAAACATTTGAGTTGCGCCCGATAACAGTTCCCGGGTTGAGCACGGCATTGCAGCCTACCTCAACGTGGTCGCCGAGCATTGCGCCGAACTTCTTGATTCCGGTCTCGATCTGCTCAGTTCCGTTGTGTACTACAACAAGCTGCTTGTCTGCCTTCACATTGGATGTAATGGATCCGGCTCCCATGTGGCTGAAGTGACCCAGGATAGAGTCGCCTACATAGTTGTAATGAGGAGTCTGAACGTTATCGAAGAGGATGACGTTCTTCAGCTCAACAGAGTTGCCGACAACGCACTTGCGTCCGACCAGTGCAGAACCTCTGATGAAAGCGCAGTGCCTGACTTCTGTTTCAGGTCCGATGATGCATGGAGCTCCGAGATAAGCGCTCGGAAATACCTTTGCAGTCTTGTGGACCCAGACGTTTTCGCTGACCTCTTCGTACTCTTCAGGATCGAGAGTCGGTCCGAGCTCGAGAATGAAGTCCTTGATTCCCTTTAGAGCTTCCCAAGGATAGGTGAACTGCGAAAGGTAGTCCTTTGCCAGAGTATGGTCAAGATCGTAAAGATCGCTAATAGTATACATAAATGATTCCTTTCTTTATTACAGAAACGCTGTGGAAAGGAGCTCGATTCGCTGCTCATCTCAATCGTTTCCACAGCGTTCCTGTTAATAATATCAATCTACTAAATGGCCTTTGGCGCGGATCACATCGATGATCTGATCTACGTACTTCTCGCACTCTTCTTCGGACGGAGCTTCTGCCATTACTCTTATTACAGGCTCTGTGCCCGATTCACGGAGCAGTGTGCGGCCCTTATCGCCGAGTGCCTTCTTGGCAGCAGCATCAGCAGCAAGAACGTCAGGATCGTTCATGCAGTCTGCCTTGCTCTTTACTCTTACGTTTTTGAGTACCTGAGGATAGAAAACTACAGGAGCTGCAAGCTCGCTCATCTTCTTTTTCTTTGCCAGCATAACCTCCATCAGCTTGAGTGATGTCAGGATACCGTCGCCTGTTGTAGCGTACTTTGTGAAGATGATGTGGCCGCTCTGCTCACCGCCGATACGGTGGCCGTTCTGTACCATGTTTTCATAAACGTACTTATCGCCGACCTTTGTCTGCTCATACTCAATGCCTACAGCATCGAGAGCCTTGTAAAGACCGAAGTTCGACATAACAGTCGTTACTACCTTGTTGTTGAGCAGTTTGCCTCTCTCCTTCATGTAGAGTCCGTAGATGTACAGGATATGATCGCCTGTTACTACATTGCCCTTCTCGTCAACGCAGAGGCATCTGTCAGCATCGCCGTCGTAAGCGAATCCGACATCGAGGCCATTATCAACAACGAACTTCTGGAGATGCTCGATATGAGTCGATCCACAGTTTGTATTGATGTTGTAGCCATCAGGCTCGTCGTTCATGACGTAAGTCTTTGCGCCTAGAGCATCGAAAACTCCCTTTGCGATCATCCATGCAGCACCGTTTGCAACGTCGAGACCAACCTTTACATCCTTGAAGCTGAACTTGGACATGGAGATGAGATATCCGATATAACGGTTACGTCCTGATGCGTAGTCTACAGTGCGTCCAATCTCTTCACGCTCTGCCATAGGAACTTCCATCTCGCCGTCGAGATAAGCTTCTATCTTGAGCAGTGTCTCTTCGTCCATCTTCTCTCCGTTGTTGTTTACGATCTTGATTCCGTTGTCGTAATACGGGTTATGAGAAGCGGAGATCATGATTCCGCAGTCAAAATCGTCGACTCTTGCGATATACGATACCGAAGGAGTTGTAGTTACATGCATGATGTATGCGTCAGCGCCTGATGCCATAAGGCCCGTGCAGAGAGCATACTCGAACATATAGCTCGATCTTCTTGTGTCTTTTCCGATAACGACCTTCGCCTTGCGGTCAAGTCTCTTGCCGTAATACCAGCCGAGGTAGCGGCCGATCTTGATAGCGTGATCAAATGTCAGATTCTTGTTGGCTTCGCCGCGGAAGCCGTCAGTTCCGAAGTATTTACCCATTACAATCTCTCCTTTTTCTCGATATCGAGGAAATATTTGTATGTATCTACTGTCAGCTCGCCGCAGGCTTCTTCGTCACAAGCGATGATAGCTCCGTTGTGCATCTGGAGTGCTGAGCAAGTCCACTTCTGGCTTACGCCGCCCTCAACTACTGCAGCCATAGCTCTTGCCTTGTTGTGGCCGCTAATAAGTACCAGAACTTCCTTTGCGTCTGTAACGGTTCCGATTCCAACGGACAGTGCCTGTGCAGGAACTGCTTCAGGATCATTTCCGAAGAATCTTGAGTTTACGATTCTTGTATCTGTTGTGAGGTCTCTGAGACCTGTACGCGATGTGAGCGATGTGAAAGGCTCGTTGAAAGCAAGATGTCCGTCAACACCGATGCCGCCCATGAACAGGTCGATACCGCCGTATGAAGCGATCTTCTCTTCGTATCTTGCGCACTCACCTTCAGGATCATCTGTCATTCCGTTGAGGATGTTGATGTTTGCAGGATCCATATCAACGAGGTGATCGAAGAAATTGTCGTGCATGAAGTACCAGTAGCTCTGGTCATGCTCATGAGGGAGTCCGAGATACTCGTCCATGTTGAATGTTACGACATTCTTGAACGAAAGCTCGCCGGCTTTGTTTTTAGCGATAAGGTTCTTATATACTCCGATCGGGGACGAACCTGTAGGAAGTCCGAGCACGAAAGGTCTGTCTTCTTTATGCGAATTGATCTTGTCTGCGATATAATCTGCAGCCCATTTGCACATTTTTTCATAATCGTCCTGGATTACAACTCTCATTGCCTGTTATCTCCTTTCATTTCGGCGCCGGCTGTGTTTTAAGCTCTCACCCGGCTTCTATGCAATACCGCGCACATTATACCATTCAGTACAGCAGCGGTAAATGAAGGTTCAGTAAAAAAATTGAATTTATACTCCCTTGGGAGTATAGTAAATGTATAATGATTCAAAGCCATGTCACTGCAAGGTGTTTGTACCGGTATTAACTGAAAAATGAATAAAAGAATATATCACGGAAGCAGCAGAATAGTGCGCAGTCCCGCGTTCGGAAGCGGAAGGCCGTATAACGATTTCGGCCTCGGTTTCTATTGCAGCGAATATCCGCAATATGCTGCCGAATGGGCTGCGGGGCCTGGCAGAAACGGTTTCGTTTCAGAGTATTCCATCGATATCGACGGTCTT
The DNA here is from genome assembly GCA_902795265.1 of uncultured Eubacteriales bacterium. GTDB lineage: Bacteria > Bacillota > Clostridia > Peptostreptococcales > Anaerovoracaceae > Crickella. Next base: position 17,749 of record CADBKM010000023.1, on the reverse strand, counting down.
CGGATAATCAATCTCTGCAGCTCGCAGTTCACCCCGCTCCACTGGCTTGGGCTGCTTTTCAGCTACCGCACATTTGACCTGTCATCGGATACGGCTTACAGAGCCCAGGAATATTTAAACAAGTACTTTCCTGTCGATCAGCAGTCCTGCGACTGCATTATCGGATACAGAGCAGATAACCGCTGCTTCATGTTTGCACAGGATTTTCTGGATTCAAAGCTGTCGTATCAGAGCTTCAGAAACGCTCTGACTTCATATGACTCAAACAGACAGTTCGTTCTCAAGAGCAACCGCGCGTTTGATCGCGTAAGCTTCATGGGATACACATCCGCAATAAGTGATGAAGTGTTCCCGCGGGGACGCAGCCGCGAACTCGCGGCCATAAAAAAGACAAAGCCGTCAGCCGGTGCGAACGATATTTTTATCAGCACCATGATCGCAGAGGAGGTCCGCCCATATGACTCACGCCTACGATGAAGCATGCCTCCGACGGGCGTCGGACTCTCTGGGCCGCATGCTCGATTACTCTTCTTACAGCCTTCACTATGACATTCCGGCAATGATGGATCTCTTCACAGCCTCCGGGGTATCTGCCCGCTTTGAGCATGGAGACATCCGAATTATCTGCGGAATGTCAGGTTTTGAACTGGCCTACGAAGTTCTCGAACGCAGCGGGCTCGCATTTGAAAGGACAAAACCGCGTTATACGAAAAGCCTCAGCGCAGAATACTGGTGCGGATTTACACTGGCACAGATACAATGGATGACATGTTCTTCATTTGCCCTCATAATGCAGCGCTTTTCAGTGCAGGATTTTCTGTCGGAATACAGCAAAAAGCGTCTGTCTTTCCTTGACAGCCTGCCCCTCAGCACCCCGGAAGCAGAGCGCAGAGAAATGATCATCTCATTCGGATACAGTTTCTCTTCAGATATCCTCTCGGAGTTTTTGTCAGATCACGATCCGGAAGCAGACAGCGAAGCTCTTAGATCACACAATGCCCTCCGTCTGTACCGCATCAGGTGCGGGCTAAGCCAGAGCAGCCTTGCTAAAGCATCTGGCATACCGGTCAGGACCATACAGCAATACGAACAGGGTCAGAAGGACCTGAGCCGGGCCCGCGCGGAATATCTTATATCGCTTGGACGCGCCCTAAACTGTGACCCCGCAAAGCTTATCAGCCATTTCAAATAAAAAACCGGGGCAGGCTGCCCCGGTCATTTTTCTATTATTGCGCTATTCTTCGCTCTTCTCTGTTTTCTTCTCAGTGACCTTCAGTCTCATGATAAGATCTTCCTGACCTTCCGCAAAGTATACGCCCTCAGGGAGATCAATCTTTATCGGTATCTCAGAATCTTCATAGTAATCACCGGCATTGATCTCTTCTGCCGTTATTCCGCTGTATGAGTCTATGGTTCCTGCCTTGCACTTGATCATTACGGTCTCAGGGAGCGTATAAGTGCGTTCGTATGAATCATCCGCATCATTTTTAACAGGAACTACAAGCCTTACTTCTTTTGTGAATCCGGCAGCTCCTCTGAATGAAACCGTCTCAGGGTAAATGACCACATTGAGCACCTTGTTGCCATCGCTGTCGAGAGCAGCGAGTTCGACCGTCATAGGCTTGAGATTGTCTCCAAGATCTTCAGGATCAACTACAGCTGCTACTCTGTCAATGTTTTTCAGCCTTGCATCGGTAGCGACCACTGTAGCCGTCTCGACCGACTTGTTCTCAATGATAGGCTCGGCATTATCTGCCGGCTCTTCAGAATACTCGATAGAAATAGGCATTTCTGCAGAGCCCGCACTCTCTATTTCGACTGTCTCGGTTTTTACCGACGTATCCACTACCGAAGTCCCTTCAGGCCCGGACACCTTGAGCGTAACCGTATTTTCACCGGTAGCCAGTCCGCTTACATCTGCCGTTACCGTAATGTCTTCGGCTGAGATATTAGCCGTGTCTATTCTCCTCTGCTGCAGAGTCACATCTACCATCTCGTGGTTTGACTCCGCTACGGCGTAACCCCTGTTTGCCAGAGTATCGAGCCCTGTGTAGGTTACCGGTATGCCCGTATAAGTTACGCTTGTCATAGGATCGTAGTTGTACACCACAAAGAACCACGCTCCGATAGCAACGATCAGGGCAAGCAGCGAGTTGAAAATTTTACGTCCTCTGTCAGTCATTGCGCCTGCCTCCTTTCAGCGATTTGAATATAGAAAGCAGATCGCGGTCATCACCGGCCGGCAGATAAATATCGAGAAGCATCTTTTCGAGCGTTTTGAGATCGAGGAAGCGCTTGAACTCGCCGTTCTGCGCTACCGAGATGGCTCCGGTCTCTTCGGAGACAACAATCACGAATGCATCCGAAACTTCGCTGAGCCCCAGTGCGGCTCTGTGCCTTGTGCCGAGGTTCTTGCCGATGTTCTGGCGCTCCGTAAGCGGAAGCACACAGCTTGCAGCGTATACTCTGTCGCCTCTGATGATGACAGCTCCGTCATGAAGCGGCGAGCCTTCGTAGAACAGGTTTCCAAGAAGTCTGACTGAGATCTCTGCGTCGACCACCACTCCGCTCTCTGTTATGTCGCTGAGCATAGTCTCGCGCTCGATCGCCATAAGCGCACCGGTACGTGTCGATGAGAAATCATCTACCGCATCGACGATTTTATGTACGGTAGCGTAGATCTCCTCCTTGCCCATATCTCTGAACTGCCTGCTCAGCACGCCCCTTCGGCCGATCTGTTCGAGTCCGCGCCTTATCTCAGGCTGGAAGAGGATCACGACCGCAATGAGACCTACCGTGATGAGCCTTGTGAACAGCCAGTTGAGAAGGCTGAGATTAAGCAGCTCCGAGACGAGGAAAAATGCGATAATCAAAAGGATACCTCTGAACAGCTGCTGGGCTCTTGTTTCTTTAATAAAGCCGAGCAGTTTGTACAGAAGATAGGCAACGATAACGATATCCAGGATATCAGTTATCTTTATGCTCATCAGTATCCCTGTAAGATTATCTAACATTTATTTCCTTTCTCTGTTTTTTATCTTATCGTTATTCGCCGGAAACTACAGTTACGACACCCTCTTCATCTGTCTGAAGCTCTTTGCCCTCGAGAACTGCGTTCATCAGCGTCTTGGCGTTTTCTATGCTTTCGGCATCCTGTGTCATGACATAAGCATACGCTCCGCCGGTCGAATATGTAGGCATCGATCCGTCCCCGCCTACGACAGTGTTCTTGAATATTTTCCAGTCAGGATTTTTTGCCAGCTGGTACTTTACAAGTCTTCTGGACTCTCTTGAGCTGAAGCTCATCTCGAAGTAATCGCGAAGGTTTGAAAGAACTTTGTTGTAGCTCATTATCATTGTGCGGCTGCTGGTCGCTTTCTTGATGAGAGCTTCGAATACGAGCTGCTGGTTCTTTATCCTCTGATTGTCGCCGGTCAAAAACGCCTTTCGCTCTCTTGCAAACGCCAGCGCCTGCTTTCCGTTCATGTGGTTGAGCCCTTCCTTTACGGTCCACTCCTTGAGTTTTACCGGAGTGAACTCATATTCCGAAACGACATCAACGCCTCCGACTGCATCGATAAACCTTTCAACTGTGGTGAAATTGACCTTAACATAATAGTTGACAGTTGTATCGAAGAGCTGTTCCTCTGCACCGATAGTTGACTGCACTCCGTAGAACCCTGTATGCGTCAGTTTATCCATCGCGTTGTCGTGGTCAGGCATGTAGATCTCGTAGTCTCTAGGGATGGACGTCATCAGTATCTGATTGGTCTTCGGATTTACCGTAACGACCATGTTAACGTCGCTGCGGCCCTCTTCGTCTATCTTGCCGTCTACATCTATGCCGGTAATGATGAAGTTGAACGGATCTCTTCTGATATCGGCGACTGCCTTCTCGTTCTTTACCGAGGTATCATTGAGGAATGACAGGGTGCCGAGCGCGTAGGCAGTGCCCACGCCATAGAACACAATGAGCACCATGGCGGCCATTGTGGCGAGAACCTTACCCCATTTTTTGATACTTCTTTTACGGGTCTGTATAAGAATGACTAAGCTGAGCAGTATCAGCACCCCGAAAAGGGCTGCCGCCATGCCGAGCGGAAGGACATCCATGTAGATCATGGCTGCCGCGAACACCGCAAATGCGATGAGATATATTGTTGTAAGTACTCTGTGGAAGCCGCTGACCCTGCCGCGTCCCGTACGCTTTTTTTCTTTCTTTTTCTTCTTTGTATAGTTGCTGCGATACCTGTCGTAGGCTTCCTGCGAAGCCTGTTTGATCGCCTCGATCTCTTTTGCTCCGTGAAGATGCGGATGATCATCCGGTTCTTCTACAGGTGCCCTGCGCGGAGCCTGAGATGCGGCATATGATTTATCATACTGAGCAAAAATGTCGTTATCGTCTATCCACTTATGATTGCTGAGAGGTTCAGGCACATCAAAAGACGGAGCGCTGCTTTTTTTGCTCTCTCTTCGCAGCTCTTCGTATTTCTTCAGGTCGTCATATGCCCCGAAGTCATCTCCGAGCCCCCTGCCGCTCGCCGGTTTGGCAGCCTTCGGGGGCTCCGCAGTTTTTTCTATACTGTTCTGATTCTTATTTCTTTCCGGGACCTCGCGGTCAAAGTGGAAATCCAGAAGATCATCGAGGTCCCAGTCGTTATTTGCCATACTTTATAATCCTATCTCTTTGTTTCGATCAGACCGTATGCGTTTCCTTTACGCTTATAAACTACACTTATATCATCTGTATCCATATCAAGGAATACGAAGAAGTCGTGGCCGAGCATCTCCATCTGCAGGATAGCTTCCTCTGCCACCATAGGAGTGAGCTCAACCTGCTTTCTCCTTACGATGGTCATTTCTTCTTCAAATTCTTCGTCTTCTGGCTCAGGTACGAATTCAAGTTTAAGAGCTTTGTTTTCTTTATATCTGGACTCAAGCTTGCCCTTGAGTTTGCTCATCTGGTTTGTAAGTTTTTCAGTAACCATGTCGACAGCGTCATAAATGCTGTCGTTTGCCATTTCGGCTCTCAGTACGGCCTGCTTGGCGTTGATCGTAGCTTCAAACTTAGGAGTCTCTCTGAGTTTGGATACTACAATGTTTGCAGTTGTGTCTTCGTCAAAGAATTTGCCGATTTTATCGAGTTTCTTCTCGATGTAGTCGCTGAGCTTGTCACTCATTGGATAATTTTTTGATGAAATGTTTATCTTCATAGCACTTATCCTCCTAACGATATAATTTCCTAACTTATTGTATCACAATATAGGCAAAAAATGTGTGCTCCTTCTGTGAAGAAGCACACAATATATAGATTTATTAATATTAACCTGAAGCCCGTAGATCAGGGTGCCAGATTACCAGAGTTTGTCAACTGCGTCAGCGATCTTCTTTCCTTCTGCAGGACCGAGCTTGCATCTGAACTGTCTCTTGACCTCGCCCATAGTGTTGATATACTCCCTCTTTCTGCCCTCTTCGATGCGGGCGAGGATGAGCTTCTCAGCTTCCTTGCTGATTGTTCCGTCATCAGAGATTCCGGCAAGGATAGCCTGAAGTTCTTCCATAGAGATATCCATTGTTGGATCTTTCATTATAGCCATTGATTTCTCCTCCTTGACTTTTGTTACTGATTAGCACCGCAGCCACTCGACCTGGTCTTTGACCCCACACTTGCCTTTACCCGCTTTGCGGAGGACTTACTTCTAAGATACGCCATGATCACAGCGGCCTCTTGCTCACTGCTTACGTGGATCCCTTTGCCCGTATCTGGCCTGGACTTTCAACCACGAACATGGCTGCGGACTACTCACTTGAGGATGCAAGTTATTTCTTCTTGCTCTTCTTTACTTCGCCTTCAAGCATCTTCTCAAGTCTTTCCCTTGCCTTAGGGTCATATGATAATGCATTATCATCACCGGCAAAGAAAGCTTCAAGGTTAGGAAGGCGTACGCCTGCCTTGTAGTTCATCTTGAACATCTCAACGCCAAGCGACTCCTTGATATTTCTCATTTCCTGATTGGTCATTTGAACCTCCTAAATAAACAGGCAGCGATCACTGAGGCTTATACTCGCCTTTTGCGTCGAGTTTGCCGTCAGACCCTTCCCCCTCATCCTCGACGACGACGTCTTTGATCATCATCTCGTTTCCGCGGAGCAGCCATGTGTTTCCGCTTCCGCAATGAGGGCAGGTCTTTCCGTAAGTTACCGTTGAGTAGGTTATCTTGCAGTCGTCACACCATGTGACAGCCGGTATCTCTTCCGTGAAGAGCTCCGCACCGTCAAACATCGGAAACTTCTTGGTATACCATTTCCAGTAATCGTGAAGATACGATGTGACTATGCCCGATACCTCACCGAACTGAAGAGTAACGGAACGTATTTTCCTGACGTCCTGCTCCTCAGCGATCTTGCTTACCTCTTTAACTACGTAATTTATAAGTCCCAGTTCGTGCATTAATACTTATTTCCTTTATCTTCCTGCAACTTTTTTCTTGATAATGCCTGCTACTCTTGTAGGCATGTGCTTTCCGATGCCTACGAACTTCTTCTCAGCAGGGATCATGTTGGAGAACTTATCGCCATTAGGGAGACGGAACAGGTGGATAGCGTCGAACTTGCACTGTACTGTGCACATTCCGCAGCCGATGCACTTGTTGGTGTCTACTACGCTGCGTCCGCACTTGAGGCATCTCTCTGCTTCCTTCTTGATCTGCTCCTCACTGAACTGCTTGATTTCGTAATCCATTGTAAGCTTCTTGCTCTCGTCGATCTCTCTGATCTGACGTGCAGGCTTCTGGAATTCCTTTGGAGGCAGTACGATGTCTTCCTTGTCGAGCATCTCGAAGTGTCTTGTATTTCTGTGGATCATCAGGTGCTGTCCCTTGTTGACGAATCTGTGCAGTGATACAGCGCCTTCGCGTCCCATTGCCAGTGCGTCTACTACGAACTTCTGGCCGCTTACAGAGTCGCCGCCTGCGAAGATGTCAGGCTCTGCTGTCTGCAGTGTTACAGGGTCTGCGATGATCATGCCGCGAGGCGAGAACTCAACCTTTGTTCCCTCGAACAGTGTGCCGTAGTCAGGCTTCTGGCCGATGCTGAACAGTACTGTCGAGCAAGCCTGCTCTGTTGTCTGTGCGTCGTCGAATGTAGGAGCGAATCTGCCCTCTGCGTTCTTGACCGAGAGGCACTTTCTGAACTTGATGCCTGCAACCTTGCCGTCCTTTGTAACGACTTCTGTCTGTCCCCAACCGTCGTGGATGTGGATGCCTTCGTTCTTGAGGAATTCCTGATCCTCAGCGCCCATTGGCATTTCGTCATAGGACTCGAGGCAGTACAGATGTACGCTCTTAGCGCCCTGACGGATAGCTGTACGAGCTACGTCAGCACCGATGTTTCCGCCGCCGATGACTACTACGTCGCCGCTCAGCTTCTTAGCCTTGCCGAGTGTAACGCTCTTTACGTAATCTACGCCGCCGATAACTCCTTCTGCGTCATCACCAGGGATTCCCAGCTTGCCGCATGCCTGGAGACCTGTACCTACGAAGAAGCCCTTGAAGCCTTCTTCTCTGAGGGACTGGAATGTTACATCCTTGCCGACTTCTACGCCGCATCTGATCTCAACGCCCATCTCTTTGAGGATGTCGATTTCAGCGTTAACGACCTTCTTGTCGAGTCTGAAGTTAGGGATTCCGAGTGTCATCATTCCGCCAGGCATTTCCTGCTTCTCGAATACTACAGGCTTGTAGCCTTCGATAGCCAGGAAGTAAGCGCAGGAGAGTCCTGCAGGGCCCGATCCGATGATACCGATCTTCTGTTCGAACGGTTCTCTTGTTGTGGAGACCATCGGTGGGATGTACTTGTGATCATCTTCGAGATCCTTGGCTGCGATGAATGCCTTGATGTCGTCGATAGCAAGAGCTTCATCAACAGTGCCTCTTGTGCACTCGAGCTCGCAGTACTTATGGCAGATAGCGCCGCAGACTGCAGGGAACGGGTTGTCTCTCTTGATCAGTTCGAGGGCAGCTCTGTAGTCACCTCTCGATGCCATGTCGATGTAGCCCTGGATAGCGATGTGGAGCGGGCATGCAGCCTTGCATGGTGCTGTTCCTGTAGGCCATGTCTGGATGACGCCGTTCTCATTCTTGTAGTTCCAGTTCCACTTCTCTTCAGGCCAGAAGTTGCTGTCAGGCAGCTCCTGCTTCGGATATTCGATCTCGCCGTGCTTTGTGCAGAGCTTCTGTCCGAGTCTGACAGCGCCAGCCGGGCATACCTCTACGCACTTGCCGCATGCTACGCACTTTTCAGGATCAACTTCTGATCTGTAAGGCGATGCGGACAGGTTAGGTGTATTGAAGAGCTGCGATGTACGAAGAGCGTTGCAGACGCCGACAGCGCAGTTGCAGATCGCGAAGATCTTGTTTGAACCGTCGATGTTTGTGACCTGGTGTACATAGCCCTTTTCTTCAGCCTTCTCGAGTACTTCGATGGCTTCTTCATAAGTGATGTCATAGCCCATGCCGGTCTCTTTGCAGTAGTCAGCGAAATCGCCAAGTCCCATGCACCAGTACTGCATGATGTCTCCGGAGCCCTCGCCTCTCTCAGTCTGCTGCTTACGGCAGGAGCAGATTCCGAGACCGATCTGACCTTCGTACTTCTTGAGCCAGTACGAGATGTGCTCGATGTCGAGCGACTCGCACTCTGCAGGGATAGCTTTCTCTACAGGAATTACGTGCATTCCGATTCCGGAACCGCCAGGAGCTACCATCTGAGTGATGCCTGCCAGTGGCAGATATGTCATTCTCTCAAAGAAGTCAGCGATTTCAGGAGTCTCGCACATGATCTGGTCTCTCATAACCATGATCTCTGCGGAGCCAGGTACAAACTGGTCAAGAATGTAACGTCTCTCGTGCTGAGGATTCTTTCCATCCTCGTTCTCGTTATTCCATTCAACGAGTCCGTACTGTCCGAGAGCTTCGAGAACTGTCTTCAGGTGTTCATCATCATAACCAGTCAGCTCTTTCATCTTAGCGAAAGTTCTTGGCTTACGCTTGCCCATTACAAGAGCTGTATCGAGGCAATCCTCTGCGATATCCTTGCCGTATCTTCTGACAACATACTGATATCCGCAGTCAAATCCCCAGTACTCAGGAGAATCCTTTGAAGGCTTCTCAAGTCCGAGGAGGATCTCCTTGCGGTCAGTAACGATCTTCGTGAGCTTGAAGATCTTCTCGTCGTGGCTCAGCTGTTTAGCCTTTTTTGCCATACTTTTCCCTCTCTTTCTCTTACAATATCGTTCTTTGTTTTTTATTTATAAATTGCCCATACAGGCTATTTAACAAATTCGCTGCGCCTTTACCTTGCGATGATGCCATCGACCAGTATGGACGCTACTTCGGACAAAGCCTTGCGGTATGATATGTGGTTCTTTACCAGCACATCATCCTGGAAGAACTGCTCTACCGTGGCCTGAAACATAGTTTTCAGTATCGGCAGTGAGACCGGTCTGATCTCGCCCTGCTCGATGCCTCTTTTTATAAGTATGCCTACGCCTTCCCAGTAATTCTCGCGGCAGCGCTGCCAGTGTCTGTATACCGAAGGATATTTCTCTTTCAGCACATACAGCTGCGTTAAGTCGTTCTGCGTATAGCGCTCAGGCACGCTGCCGATGATCGTTTTCAGCTGTTCGACGATAGTCAGCTCGCCGTTGTTCAGTATCGACTCCTCTTCAATAAGCGCATCATCGAAAAAGCGGTCTATGGTTTCTGTCATTATCGACTTTTTATCTTCAAAAACGGTATAGATGGTCTTCTTGCTCATACCTAAAGAACGGGCAAGATCATCCATCGTGAATTTGATGCCTTTCTTGTCGAACTGCCTGGCTGCTTCGTCTAATATGCGGATACGAAGCTCGTCTCCTGCATTTCCCTTCATTTTCAATCCCTTTCCGTTCGCAGGAAACTCTAATTACCCCCTAAAGTTTCCTACGGAGTCATTCTATCATTGAAGCATTCCTACCGCAAGTATAACAGATTTCTTTCTCTGCATTTTAATGTATTTTTGTGCACTTCAGGTTCTCCCTTTGCAGCGCCGCGAAGATGTTGTATGCGTATAACTTTTTAAGGTAAAATAAGAAGAACCGGCCGCCTGTGACAGCGGCCGGTTTTATTTAAGCCCAAAAGTCCTGTTTTATTCTTTATCTACATCGAGTCCGAATTCTGCCGGAAGGAATCTCGGGCAGACATTCTCGTCTGTCACGATGACCGAATTCGCAAGCCTTGTGCCTATCTCGCACGCCTCAGCCAGAGTCTTTCCGTAAGTCAGTCCTATAGCTACGCCCGAGAAGAATGCATCCCCTGCTCCTGTAGTGTCGCGCACGTCGGTCTTAGGTGCCGGGCAGTGTCCGTATACTCCGTCAAGTGAAGCGTATACAGCTCCGCATACTCCCATTGTAACTACCATCGAAGGAATGCGCGCCTGAGTGATCTTATTTAAAAGGATCTCACTCATTTTTTCCGGTTCAGTCCCCTCATATTCTTCTGAGAACAGCAGGCCCGCCTCTTCGATGTTGCACACCAGGCAGTCTATCTGCTGAAGCAGATCTCTGCGCTCCATGGCGATCGACATGTTTGATACCGGCGCGTATATGCGCTTGTCGTGTTTTTCCGCCAGGGCGATGATGCGCTTCAGAATAGGAACATCAACGTCGAACTCAACAGCGATGCTGTCTGAGTACTTAAATATCTCATCGCCTTTATCATCGAGCACGTCGGCGATCCTCGAAAGATCGGGGCGTTTTGATATGGACGCGACCACATCGCCGCTGTTGTCAAATACCGCAAGCCATGTACCGAGGCCGCCCTCCGAACGCTTGATATATTCGACGTTGCATTTGTGCTTTGCCAGCTTGTCTATCACATCATTGCTGATCCCCTTCGGATCGAGGACTGTAATAAACGTAGGCCTGAGCTCAATGTTTGCGATATCTTCGACTATATTGCGGGCTACTCCGCCGTGCACTTCAACTACCTGGCCCGAGTTGCGGCCTCCGGGTATGAACTGCGCATAAGGATACCCCTTTATATCCACAAACGCGGCTCCGATTACTACGATACCGTTATCTTTTTTCTTTTTTGCCATATCGATCTCCTCCGCTCTGATTCTACATTAAAAACAGGCATCAGAAAAGGGCGGCTCTGCCGCCCCTGACTATAATTTTTGTATTTAATTTGAAAGCTGCACTTTGAATCTTTCGAACATTTTTCTTACTGCAGGAATATTGATGACGATGATCGTCATGACACCTTCGACCGCAAGGTAAGTTATGTTGTACCAGAGCGACCATGTCAGAGCGTTGAAGTTTTCAGGAGCATACTCTCCGAAGAAGACGACACCGCTGAGAACCGCGCAGATATATCTGCAGAATACACCGAGAAGATATCCCTTTGTAAGGCCGTTCTTCTTATCTCTGACGAGTCCGGACAGACCCATTACAGCGAAAGCGAGAAGGTAATCGAGCACCAGCTGGACCGGGTGGATAACGTATCCGCCGAACATGAGGTTAAGAAGACCTGTCGCAGCACCCCCGATAAGACCCCATCGTGTGCCGAGCAGATATCCGAGAGCTATGATCGGCAGTGTTCCGAACAGTGTTACCGATCCGCCCTGCGGCATCGAGAAGAGCTTGATCTGATCGAGAATCATGGCCAGAGCCACCATCAGAGCAGTCACTGTAAGTTTTACCGTGTAATTTCGTCCTTTGTTCTTTTCCATAAAAAATCCCCCTTAATGAACAAATTAAGGAGAGCGCTGATAAATATGGGCCTTAAGCAGCCCTGCATTTATATACCTTCCTACGCCGGCATTACCCGGATCAGGTGTAAGGGTCATCCCTTTCGGGACCTCTCAGCAATCGCTCCCCTGGTTACTGGAGGTTATTATAGTACCCGCAAATCGATTATTCAATAATTATCGTCAGTTTATTTTCTTATGTTACAATTCATACAGAATCATAATTGCAAGGAGGGTTCAATGAGACTCGATAAATACCTTTCCGACATGGGTGCCGGTACAAGAAGCGAACTTAAAAAAGAGATCCGAAGAGGCAGTGTGAGCATAGACGGAACAGTCGTAAAGGATCCGGGCTTTTCTGTCACTCCCTCTTCGCGTGTGACCTTCCGCGGAGCTGAAGTAGCTTACGAGGAGTTCGTTTACTACATGCTGAACAAGCCAGCCGGCATCATCAGTGCAAGTGAGGACGGGCGTGAAGCAACAGTAGTCGATCTTATTGCTGAACCTAAGCGTAAGGATCTCTTCCCTGTCGGACGGCTCGACCGCGACACCGAAGGCCTCCTTCTTATAACAAATGACGGCGCTCTGTCGCACCGTCTTCTTTCCCCTAAGCATCATGTAGATAAGGTCTATTATGTAAAAGCAGCCGGGATCCTCAGCGAGTCGGATGCCGAAGAATTCAGCAGAGGCATCACTCTGCCCGATGGGCTCGAGTGCCTTCCGGCTGATCTGAAAATACTGTCTGTCAGCAGCAGTGATAATACTTCCGAAGCAGAGATCACGATACGCGAGGGCAAATTCCACCAGGTGAAGCGCATGTTCAGTGCGATCGGTTCTGAAGTTCTGTATCTGAAGCGTCTTTCAATGGGTCCGCTTCAGCTTGACCCGGCACTTGATACGGGTGAATACAGGCGCCTGACGGAAGAAGAAAAGCAGGCTCTCGGAATATAAGCAGGTCACTTATCCGGCTATTATGTCTGCGCCTCCGGCAAATGCCAGAAAATCAACGCGCGAAGCCCCATGCTCTTTCAGCAGTCCGGCAGCCTCGTCTACAGTGGCTCCCGTTGTAAATATGTCATCTATCAGCAGTATCCTTGCTCCTTCAGCAAGTGACGATCTGCTGTTTTTTAATGAAAATGCGCCTTTTATGTTTAATAGCCTCTCGTGCGGCCCCAGGCCTTTCATCGGAACGGTCGCCCTGGTACGCACGATCATTCCGGGGTCGAACTGCAAGCCCGCCCTTTTCGCAAATCCTTCCGCCATCAGTGCGGCGTGGTCGAAGCCGCGCCTGAGCCTTCTGTCGCGGTGAGACGGGATCGGCAATACAAGATCATACATCGAAGCAAGCTCATCGCGGCCGTACTCGGATATCATACGGTCATACAAAATCTCGCCCATTATATCTCCTATATCCGCATAGCCTCCGTATTTGAATGCGAATATGACAGATTGCTCCACGGCGCCGTAGCCCGCACAAGCGTGACCCTTGTCGAAGCTAAACGGCGGTCCCGACACTTCTCTGCGCGAGCAGCCGAAGCACAGAGCACCCGGATCGGTGTCTGCAAGCGGCCTGCCGCATTTTTCGCAGTGCCTGGCGGTGATCCAGTTCATCGACTGCATGCATTCATTGCACAGTCTGTATGTGCGGCTGTCATCTGTTATCTTTCCGCAGCTAATGCAATAAAGACCCGGCGGATACACCAGGTCGAGCATTGCATTTCCTATTGTTTTCAGCCATTCACCCTTAGACATATCAGAGCCTCCGTCCGAAAGGGTCAGCGTCGAGCGCTATCAGCCGCCATTTAAGGCCTGTGTAGCGGCCATCGGCGCGGTTGTTGTCGATCATCGAGCGCACCCTTGCAGGATCGCCCACTATTATAACGAGTTTTTTGCCTCTGGTGACAGCGGTGTACAGAAGATTGCGTGTCATGAGCATAGGCGGGAAGTTGAGCACCGGAATAACTACCACCGGAAATTCCGATCCCTGGCTCTTATGCACGGTAATGGCATACGCGAGATCGATCTCTTCGAGCATGTCCCCGGCATAATCGATAATGCGGTCGTCCATCCTGACAGTCATGGTCTTGTCGTCGGCATCTATCGATTCGACGGTGCCCATGTCTCCGTTGAAAACGCCCTCTCCTGCCGCGGTGATGTAATCCGTTCTCCACTCTGCGCCGTAGTTATTGCGCAGCTGCATCACCTTGTCGCCCTCACGGAATGTGACGTTTCCGACTTTAAGCTCCGCTTTATCTTCTGCCGGCGGATTTATGACTTCCTGAAGCATGGCATTAAGGCTCGGAGCCCCAAGCATGCCGCGCTTTGTAGGAGTAAGTATCTGTATGTCATCCGCAGAGTGGACGAAATCAAATCCGGCCTCGATACGGCCTCCGACCAGTTCGCGGATAGTATCGCTTACGGAAGTTTCGCCGGTCTTGCTTATCATGTAAAAGTCGTTCCCGCTCTGCTGCTCAGGGTATTCTCCGCTGTTGATCAGGTGAGAGTTCGTGACGATACCGCTTCCGTCTGCCTGACGGAATATTTCTTTAAGCCGTATGACAGGGATGCATTCGCTCGCGATCATGTCGCGCAGCACATTGCCTGCTCCGACCGGCGGGAGCTGATCCGCATCACCGGTAAATATGAGACGCGTTCCCTCTTTTATCGCATTCAGAAGACCGTCCATCAGCATCAGGTCGATCATTGAGGCTTCATCCACTATGATGACATCCTCTTCAAGAGGGTTCTCCTCGTTGCGTCCGAAATTGAGAGTGTCTTCCTCTTCTGACCAGACGTACTCGAGCATGCGGTGTATGGTCATAGCAGGCCTTCCCGATGCCTCTTCCATGCGCTTTGCGGCTCTGCCTGTCGGTGCCGCCAGAGCGACCGAAAGCCCCGCGAAGTCGAACAGTCTCACCAGCGTATTGATTATCGTTGTTTTGCCCGTACCCGGTCCGCCGGTGATTATCGTGATGTTGTTAGCCAGGCATTCAAGTATGGCTCTTTTCTGCTCAACAGAGAGCATGAGGCCGTCATCGCTGTAATCAGAAGTCACTCCGACCGCGTCAAGGAAGTTCCCTGACTGCATCGGGACAGGTTTAGGGTCAGCGTTTCTGAGCTTCATTAAATCATGTGCGACCCTCTGCTCGGCATGATAGTAACCGTACAGGTAGATCACAGCCGTGTCATTTACGTTATCCTCTTCGAGTTCGCCGGCAAAGACCATGTCTTTGAGTGAATCCCTGACGTTGTCCATCATCACATCAAGGAAGCCGGCGGTCTTCTCTATCAGGTAGTCTTCAGGCATGAGAGTGCTGCCGCTCGCGGCCCACGACCTGAGCATATAACGGATGGCGCTCTCTATTCTTACGCTGCTTTCAGGCTCCATTCCGAGCTTCGCGGCGATCGCGTCCGCCCTGTTGAAGTTGATGCCTCTTATGTCTTCCGCAAGTACGTATGGGTTCTCTCTGACGATCCTTACCGATTCCTTGCCGTATATCTTATAGACCCTTACAGCTTCGTTCATCTCTATCCCGAGCTCGCGAAGCTCGATGGCCGTATTGGCGAATTCCCTCGATTCACCGAAGGACTCGCTTATTCTCGACAGAGTCTTGGCACCTATTCCGCTGATCATGAGGAGCTTCTCAGGGGTTTCCTCGATCACCTTAAGAGTATCGTCTCCGAAGACGTCAACTATCTGCCTTGCCATTTTAGGGCCTATGCCGCGTATATTGCCGGCTGAAAGAAACTCGAGTATCGCGTCTGCGCCCTCAGGCATCATCTCTTCGTACGATGATACGCTGAACTGCTCACCGTACTTCGGATGTATCGTGAATCTGCCCTCAAGTCTGTACTTAGCCCCGGTTTTTGGCTCAGCAAAAGAACCGGCTATACGGATCGCGCCTGCTTCTGTATCGAAGACCGCTACGGTATAGCCGTTCTCAGGATTGTTGAATATTATCTTTCCGAGTTTGCCCTGTTGCTGCATCTGCTAAAAAGTACGTTTATATAGTCTTCTGTTGTCGAGAGTAAACACTCTTTCGCTGAATCCGCCCGGCTCCACATTGCTCAGGGCGTCTTCCATATCGAACATCTTGGCGTCTGTCATATCAAGGTAGTGAAGCATCTCTGCCTCTGGGAAGAGCGGCTTTTTAGGGCTGCCGAATTCAGGTTCGTAATGATGGGTCAGAGACATGTGCTGCATGAGCAGGCACTTCTCGTGATCGATCCCGAGCTCTGCGCAGCGCTCACCTATCGCTTCGACACCCATGACAAGATGTCCGAGCATTTTTCCTTCAAGTGTATATTCAGGAACCACTCCGTTTTCATCCGAAGCAAGTTCGTTGAGCTTTTCAATATCGTGAAGCGCCACTCCTGCGAGGAGAAGGTCTTTGTTGAGATTTGTGTACACTTCGCATGCACGCTCACCCATCATCATCATCCTCTTGACATGATAGAGGAGCCCCGCAAATTCAGCGTGATGATTGCTCATGGCCGCCGGGTAATACATGATGCGCTCTTTCTCTCCCTCATAGAAGCTGAGGCAAAGGCGTTTAAGGTCTTCATCTTCGAACGCATTTATGCGGCCGACGATGTAGTCGTACATTTCTTCAGGCTTCTCCGGAGCAGCCTTGAAAAGATCGCTTCTTTCGTATGTGCCCTCTCTGGCTTCTCCTCTGATAACATCGAGTATGAGCTGATTCTGCCCCTTGTAGTCGCGGCATCTTCCGCATACGCTGATGACCATTCCTGACCTGATTTTTGAGTACGCATTGACTTCATCAGGTGTGAGGTTCCACTTTACGGACTGAATGTCTCCGGTGGCATCGGCAAGCGACAAGTAAAGATGTCTTTTTCCGTTGTTTCCGTCACGTATATCGGCACTCTTTACGAGATATCTGTCTTCGATCCTGTGACCTTCATCGGGTCTTAAGTCTTTAATATAATAAGGTTTCATAGTCTGATTTGTCTCCGTTTGAATATTTGTTATAGTATAACACATGGCTCAGCTGTGGTATAATCTTTTCATATGTTAAAAACCGCTTATAACAGCACTGCTGTTTTGAAGTACTGAGGAGGAACACATGGAATTTGATGCTGTTAAGGCTGTAGAAGCTACCGCCGAATGGATAAGAAACTGGTTTGATCAGAACGGCCCGGGGTGCAACGCCATTATCGGAATCAGCGGAGGCAAGGACAGCTCAATAGCCGCTGCGCTCTGCTGCGAAGCTCTCGGAAAAGACCGTGTCGTAGGCGTGCTGATGCCTAACGGCGAGCAGTCCGACATCGACATGTCAAAGCTTCTGGTCAACCACCTTGGTATCGAACACTACGTTATCAATATACAGGGAGCATTCGATTCAATGATGGCTCAGATGGAAGCCGCCGGGATCGAAGTAAGCAAAGATTCTGTCATAAATCTCCCGCCGCGCCTTCGCATGTCAACTCTCTACGCTGTAGGCCAGAGCAAAAACGGCAGAGTCGTAAACACATGCAACCTCTCTGAGGACTGGGTCGGTTACTCCACCAGATACGGCGATTCCGTAGGTGACTTCAGCCCTATGTCGTGCTTCACGACCGCAGAGATCAGAGCGATGGGCAAGGTGCTCGGACTCCCTTCGACACTGATCGAGAAAGTGCCAAGCGACGGGCTTTCCGGCATGTCCGATGAAGACAAGCTCGGGTTCACATATGCAGTTCTCGACCGCTACATCCGCACAGGAGAGATCGATGACCCTGCTACAAAAGAAAGAATCGATTCGCTGCACAAAAAGAACCTCTTCAAGCTGAGGTTCATGGACTGTTTCAAATATGACGGCGTAGAAGTCAAAGCCGAATTCTAAAAACAAAGGTCCCGTTCAAACGGGTGAACTTGTCAACTAAAAGTAGACACTGAAAAAAGCATCAGAAGCCTTGTTCGATCCTGTATCGGACAGGGCTTTTGTAATCCAGTGAATATGCCGCT
>CADBKM010000022.1 GCA_902795265.1 uncultured Eubacteriales bacterium | reverse complement strand
TTTGAGAATCTGTTGAGGTCCTCATCGATAAATCTTTCATAGTGTCCGAGATCAAGGTCTGTCTCAGCGCCGTCCTCAGTCACGTATACCTCTCCGTGCTGGAACGGGCTCATTGTCCCCGGGTCGACGTTGATATACGGATCCAGTTTCTGAGCGGCAACCTTTAGTCCTCTGGCTTTGAGAAGCCTGCCCAGAGAAGCTGCGGTGATTCCTTTTCCGAGTCCGGATACAACTCCCCCGGTCACAAAAATGTACTTCTTATCCATCTGATCGCACCTCTTTTCACACAGCTGATCGCTTTCAACCAGGAGCAAAGCTCCAACAAGCTCGCTTGATTGGAGCGAGCGACGCCGTCAACAGACGCCGGGAGCTTCAGCTCACGAGAGCGTCGGTCTGGGATTGAACCCCACCACCGACGGTCGAAAATGGAACCCGCCGCCTACTTCGTTGAGGCGGGGGACATCCGGCGTCTGTTATTTTCCGCTGTCTCCGTAGTTTGACAGCACCCTTGCCGAAGGATCATCGACGTCACAGCCTTCCCATTCCTTGTTGGGCATCCAGAAGTCCGTTACCATCTCTGCCTGTCCCGGATAGTACTTCTCAAATATGTCCCTGTACAGCAACGACTCTTTGGTGAACGGCCTCGCATGGTCATACCTTTTGCGGCCTTCCTCAAACTCCTCATCCGAATACTGCGTTGCGGCATATTCCTTAAGGTCTTCCACCATGGAATGCCCTACCGCATCCGAAAAGGCCGCCTTTTCCCGCCAGAGTATCTCATCCGGAAGATAATCCCCTTCAAAGGCTTTTCTGAGAAGGTACTTTCCTTTGCCGTACTTGTTCAGCTTCATCTCCGGATCTATGGACATGACATAGCGCACGAATTCAAGATCGCCGAAAGGCACTCTGCCTTCCAGACTGTTTCCCGAAATACAGCGGTCAGCCCGCAGGACATCATACATATGCAGCTCTCTCACGCGCTTTGCGGCCTCCTCCTGGAAAGCCTCTGCTGACGGGGCAAAATCCGTATACTTATAGCCGAACAGCTCATCGGATATCTCTCCGGTAAGGATGACACGTATGTCAGTCTGTTCATGGATGGCCTTACAGACAAGATGCATCCCTATCGACGCCCTTATCGTAGTGATGTCATAGGTGCCGAGCAGATATACCACTTCTTCAAGCGCGTCAAGCACATCCTGCCTGTTTATGATGACCTCGGTATGATCGCTTCCGATATGATCGGCGACCTTTTTTGCGTATTTGAGGTCAATGGCATCCTTGTCCATGCCTATGGCAAAGGTCTTTATAGGAGTATCGGTCTCCGCTGCGGCAATCGAACACACCAGCGAAGAGTCGAGACCGCCTGAGAGCAGGAATCCGACTTTGGCATCAGCCACCAGACGCTTCCTGACCCCTTCTGTCAGCAGCGTCTTTATGTTTCCGCAGATCTCATCAAGATCCCCGCTTACATACTCACCGGTCTCTGTCAGATCACAGTATTTTGTGAACTCCCCTTTGCGCCAGTAGTGTCCCGGTGGGAAAGGCATCACTTTTTCGCAAATACCGAGCAAGCTCTTGGGCTCACTCGCGAAAGCAATGCAGCCTTCCATGTCATATCCGTAGTAAAGCGGTCTGATACCGATCGGATCTCTTGCCGCTATGAATTCATCTGTCCTGCCATCATAGATAACACAGGCAAATTCGGCGTCTAACTCTTTGAACATTTCCGTACCGTACTCAAAATAGAGAGGCAGCAGAAGCTCACAGTCAGAGCCGGATCTGAATGAATATCCTTTCAGTTCAAGCTCCTTTTTCGCTTTTTCAAAACCGTACAGTTCTCCGTTGCATACAACAGCGCATCCCTTACGGATGAACGGCTGCATGCCTTCCGGAGTGAGCCCCATGATGGACAGACGGTGGAATCCCATGATTCCCTTTCTGCACGGAGGAGTTATCTCTATCTCACTGAATCTGCCGGATATCTCCGTCATCCGCTCGATATCGATTATTCTTGTATCATCAGGGCCTCTGTATTTTGTAAGTGAAAAAGCTTTTTCAAATTTGTATACGGAGGCAGCGCCTCCGGTAGTCGTCATTATCGTACACATTTTTCTCCCTCCTTACTTCTCTCCGAACAGCAAGAGCCCGTAGTTCGGAAGCGGCCAGTAAGTCTTGGATGTCGATGCCTCCGCGATATCGCTGTCATGTCTCAGCTGTTCCATCGCAGGCAGGAGTCTGTCTCTGATGATCTTTGAATCAGAGCAGTGGTCAGTTCCGCTCAGATCATCGAGCACTTCCTGCATCGCGGCTACGTCATCATATATTCTGTCAGTCTGACGGGACAGCAGTCCCGCAGTCTTTTCTTCGAAGGTGCAGCTGAGATCGGGAAACACTTTCCGCTTGTCTGCCGTATTCCGCGCAAGCTCAGCAGTGTACCTCTCTATTGCCGGGGCGATCCTCTTCACAGCCATGGATCTCATGGTCCTCGCCTCTATGCATATAATCTTGCAGTATGTTTCAAGCATTATCTCGTATCTCGACTCCAGCTCTGTTTTTGAAAAAACCTCCTGATGCAGGAGCATCTCCACATTCTTTTCATCCAGAAGGTGCGGCACACAATCCGCGGTGGTCCTGTAATTCGACAGTCCGCGCTTCTCCGCTTCCTTTACCCACTCTTCCTTGTAGCCGTCCCCGTTGAACACGATCCTTCCATGTTCCTTCATCGTCTCTCTAACCAGTGAATAAATATCGTGGCTGAGATCGTCAGAACCTTCAAGCCTGTCTGCGAAATATTCAAGCGAGTCGGCGACCGAACTGTTTATTATGACATTCGGGAACGCGATGCTGCTCATCGAGCCCGGCATCCTGAATTCAAACTTGTTGCCTGTAAAGGCGAACGGCGATGTCCTGTTTCTGTCAGTGTTGTCCCTGCTGAACCCCGGGAGCACTACCGTCCCGAGCTTCATCAGCACGTCTCCGCTCTTCTCATAAGGTGCGTCCTCTTCAATGGACCTGAGGACCTCTGTGAGCTCATCGCCAAGGAAAATCGAGATCACGGCAGGCGGAGCTTCATTTGCTCCGAGCCTGTGATCGTTGCTTGCCGATGCAACAGATATCCTGAGCAGATCCTGGAACTTATCTACAGCCCTTATGACCGAACAGAGGAACAGCAGGAACTGCGCGTTGTCATGAGGCGTATCCCCCGGCGACATCAGATTGACGCCCATGTCAGTCGACAGCGACCAGTTATTGTGCTTACCGCTGCCATTGACACCTTCGAAAGGCTTCTCATGAAGGAGCGCGACGAACCCATGCCGCTCCGCGACCTTTTTTATCATTTCCATGACCAGCTGGTTCTGGTCTGTGGTTACGTTGACTTTGGTATATATGCAGGCGAGTTCGTGCTGCGAAGGCGCGACCTCGTTATGCTCTGTCTTGGCATACACTCCGAGTTTCCACAGCTCTTCATTCAATTCTTCCATGAATCTCGATATTTCCGGCTTGATAGGACCGAAATAGTGATCATCAAGTTCCTGCCCTTTTGGCGGCATGATCCCGAACAATGTCCTGCCGGTGAATCTCAGATCCGGTCTCTGCTCATAAAGCTCGTGCGGCACCAGGAAGTATTCCTGCTCAACTCCTACGACAGCGTGAACTCTCCTGACAGTATCGTTGCCCAGGATACGAAGTACCCTGATCGCCTGTCTGTTGAGCGCGTCCATCGATCTCAGCAGAGACATCTTTTCATCCATCGCTTCCCCGCTGTAAGAGCAGAATGCCGTAGGAATGCACAGTGTCTTGCCTTTTATGAAAGCGAAGGAGGTCGGATCCCACGCAGTATAGCCTCTTGCCTCAAATGTTGCTCTGAGACCGCCTGACGGGAAGGATGACGCATCAGGCTCACCCTTTATGAGCTCCTTCCCTGAGAAATCCATGATCACTCCTCCGTCCGGAGATGCCTGGATAAAGCTGTCATGCTTTTCCGCAGTCACCCCGTTGAGAGGCTGGAACCAGTGCGTATAGTGCGTAGCGCCTTTGGAAACAGCCCAGTTTTTCATGGCCTGAGCGACAGCGTTCGCTACATCCGGATTCAGAGGGTTGCCCTGGTTTATCGTTCTGCGAAGTGAACGGTAGATATCAGCTGACAGCATTGATCTCATGATCTTATCGTCGAATACCATTGAACCGAAATAGTCAGATACAGTACTCATGATCGACCCTCCTTTCTTTCTCCGGATCTCCTGAAGTGTCCTTGTTATCAGATAGAAATAATTACTCTAAAAATAACCCCGCTGTTTTTCAAACTGAAATATATATATTGTTTGGGTTATTATATTTTTTGCGTATGAAAAAAGGATCCGGACATCCGGATCCTTTCATGCATAGGCATGTCTCACTAACTTTATCGACTCCCGGCCACACTTGCCTTAACGAAGTCTATGAATCTCTCCTCGATGGTTGGAAGCGGATGACCTTTGCGCCATACAAAGAGGTATTCCATTTTTTTATCCTCACCCGCGATCTCTTTGAACACAAGAGAATCGTTTGGGATATACGCTGTCCGGGGATATATGCTTATCCCGACCTGTCTGCCCGCGAGAGCGGCGGCATCAAGATAACTGTCCATCTCGCATACTATCTGCGGCTCAGCATTTATCTCCCGGAACCACCTGTAGATAGTCTCTATAAGAGCTTTTCTGCTGGGGACAATAAGATTTTCACCGACAAGATCAGCGACCCGCACTTTACGTCCGTTATCCTGAGCCAGCGGATGCTGCCTGTTCATCAGCGCTGCCATCTTTTCCTCCCCGACATGGAAACTGTGAAGGAGCGAATTGTCACACGGTGATGTTATCACCGCCAGACTTATGAGGCCCGTTCTGAGCTTTTCGAGCAGATCATCGGTGCTTCCGTCCAGTATCCTGAACCTGACATTCGGATGGATGGCCCTGAATCCGGCAAACCATTCCGCAGCGATATCCGGAGCCATGCCCTCCACCAGTCCGATGGCTATGGTTCCACGCATGCCCTCACCCAGCGAAAGGATCTCAGACTTCGTCTTGTCCGTGAGTTTGATGATCTCTTTGGCCCGCCGGTACAGAAGCTGCCCTGATTCGGTGAGTTTAAGGTGTCTCTTGCCCCTGATGAACAGGATTGTATCGAGTTCTGTCTCAAGGCTCTTTATCTGGGCGCTCAAAGGCGGCTGGCTCATGTGAAGCTTTTCATTTAATTCCTCCGCAACAGTAACGAAATACTGCAGAGTTCTCAAGTCCATCTTTTACCTTTCTTTTGTTCCCCGGCCCAATTATTGTTGATGTCACTCAAACTCTATAGTTGAAACAGGCTTATCTGAGATATCCCAGAGCACTCTGTTTACTCCCGGCACGGTCTCAATGATGCGGTCTCTCATGGTCTTAAGCATCTCCCATGGGATCTCAATGGATTCTGCCGTAACGGCATCGACAGTGTTGATGGCTCTTATTATGACAGGCCAGCCCATGTATCTCTTTCCGTCTTTGATGCCCGTGGACTTCATGTCAGGAATTACCGCAAAGTACTGCCATGGTGTTTCGTTCATCTTGCCTATCTCTTCTCTTACGATGGCATCTGCCTCTCTGAGAGCTTCGAGTCTGTCTCTTGTGATAGCACCAGTGCATCTTACTCCGAGGCCAGGTCCCGGGAACGGCTGTCTGTATACCATGCTGTCAGGAAGACCGAGTGCCGATCCGACTACTCTTACTTCGTCCTTATAAAGCAGCTTTACCGGCTCAACGAGCTCGAACTGAAGATCTTCAGGAAGACCGCCTACGTTGTGGTGTGCCTTTACTCCGTCGGATTCAAGGATGTCAGGATAGATAGTACCCTGTCCGAGGAATTCGATCCCCTCAAGTTTAGCAGCCTCTTCAGCAAATACATCTATGAACTCCTTGCCGATTATCTTGCGCTTGGTTTCAGGGTCATCAACACCCGCAAGCTTATCAAGGAATCTGTCAACAGCGTCAACATATATCAGATTCGCTCCGAGCTCCTCTTTGAACACCTTGACTACCATCTCAGGCTCTCCCTTGCGGAGAAGCCCGTGATTGACATGAACGCATACCAGGTTGTCACCGATGGCTTTTATGAGAAGTGCAGCCACTACGCTTGAGTCGACTCCGCCCGACAGAGCAAGGAGTACCTTTTTGTCCCCTACCTGAGCCTTGATCTCAGTGAGCTGCTCTTCGATGAACTTGTCAGCAAGCGCACGTGTTGTGATGCGTTCCATTGTTTCCGGTCTCTTGTCTCCCATTTATATACCTCCGTGATTATCAGTGAATCATACTTGCAGATTAACGCCCGCCGCCATTGCTGCGTCCGGATACTTCCTTAAGAATAACATCGTGTGCACCGCCCTCGACGATACTTACAGCCGATACGAGTGTCAGCTTCGCGTTCTTGTGGAAGTCAGGAATATTGAGCGCTCCGCAGTTGCACATTGTCGATTTGACTTTGCCGAGCGACATAGCGACGTTGTCGTGGAGTGATCCGGCATAAGGTACATAGGAGTCAACGCCTTCCTCGAATTTCAGTTTAGCGTCTCCGCCGAGGTCGTATCTCTGCCAGTTGCGCGCTCTTGCCGAGCCCTCACCCCAGTACTCCTTGACGTAAGTGCCGTTCAGCATGAGCTTGGCCGATGGCGACTCGTCAAATCTGGCGAAGTATCTGCCGAGCATGATGAAGTCAGCTCCCATTGCCAGAGCCAGTGTCATGTGATAGTCATATACGATGCCTCCGTCCGAGCAGATAGGAACGTATACGCCCGTTTTCTTGAAGTATTCATCTCTTGCCTGAGCTACCTCAATTACCGCGGAAGCCTGTCCACGGCCGATTCCCTTCTGCTCACGTGTGATGCAGATGGAGCCGCCGCCGATGCCGACCTTTACGAAGTCAGCTCCGCAGTCCGCAAGGAAGTTGAATCCGTCAGCGTCAACTACATTGCCCGCGCCGACCTTGACGCTGTCGCCGTAGTTGTCTCTGATCCACTTGAGAGTAACTGCCTGCCACTCGGAGTAGCCTTCCGATGAATCTATAGTAAGAACATCGACTCCTGCGTCGAGCAGGGCAGGCACTCTTTCTTTGTAGTCTCTGGTATTGATGCCTGCTCCGACGATATACCTTTTGTCAGCATCGAGCAGTTCGTTCGGATGCTCTTTATGCGAGTCATAGTCCTTGCGGAATACAAATGCTGTAAGCCTCTGATTATCGTCGATAATAGGCAGCTGGTTTACCTTATTATCCCAGATAAGATCGTTGGCCTCCGAAAGTGTGATACCCTCACGTCCGTATACCATCTTGTCGAACGGAGTCATGAAGGTGCTGACAGGAGTATCGAGGCTCATACGCGAAATACGGTAATCCTTGCTTGTAACGATTCCGAGCAGCTTGCCCTCTGAAGTGCCGTCTTCTGTAATAGCGATCGTTGAATGCCCTTTTGCCTTCTTGAGATCGAGAACATCCTGCAGAGTTGCATCGGGTTTCAGATTGGAATCGCTAGGTACGAATCCCGCCTTGTAGCTCTTTGCTTTTCTAACCATCTCAGCCTGGCTCTCAACCGACTGTGATCCGAATATGAATGAGATACCGCCTTCTTTTGCGAGCGCGACAGCCATGTTGTTGTCAGAGACTGCCTGCATTACCGCTGATGTCAGCGGAATGTTCATTGTCAGAGCTGGTTCCTCACCTTTTTTGAATCTGACCACAGGAGTCTTGAGTGACACGTTTTCCGGTCTTGCTTCCATGCTGGAGTATCCCGGAATAAGAAGATATTCATTGAAAGTTCTTGATGGTTCCTTGAGAACAGTTGCCATGTTTCACCTCTTACATAATAATATCGAGCAGCGGATTTTAAAAGTTAAACAAGTATAACTTTTCGCCTTTTTCCTGATTGTTTTAACAATATAACACTTATTTTGGGCTAAATAAAGCGATTTTCGGAAGTTACAAACAACTAACTTTTTTGTTAACCATTCTTTCCTTTCCGTCCCCTCCCTGCCGTTGAAAAATCATGGATTGTTATGCTTTTGCAGCTGTTGTACAATAGGTCTTGCTGAAAAAAGAGAGGTTGACTTGGAAAAAGAATCTAAAGAAAAAAGAGTAGATCTTCTGAATGGCAATATAGCCGGAGCGCTGGTGGCACTTTCTCTGCCAATAATGGGCTCGCAGTTCATACAGATGGCATACAGTCTGTTTGATGCGATGTGGGTCGGCCAGGCAGGCAGCCAGGCCGTAACTGCAGTAGGTGCTGCAGGTTCTTTTATGTGGATCGGACAAGGCATCGCTATGATACCGCAGATAGGCGGTCAGGTAATGACAGGCCAGTCGATCGGCGAAGGAAACATGGATAAAGCAAGGAGATATGCCGGTGAAGCCGTTCAGCTGATGCTCCTTCTCATGATCATTTATGCCTCGTTATGCGTTATCTTCAGGCATCCGCTCATATCTTTCTTCCGTCTCCACGATCCTGTAACAGCAAGGATGGCCGAATCCTATCTCGCGATCGTCTCTGTCGGCAACATCGTTATGGGATTCAACTACGTTATGCAGGGTGTTTTGACCGCTACAGGCGACAGTAAAACATCATTCAAATACAACGCCGTGGGAATGGTCCTCAACATAGTACTCGACCCTGTCCTTATTTTCGGATTAGGTCCCTTCCCTGCGCTTGGCGTAAACGGAGCGGCCATCGCTACAGTTTTTTCAGAATCTGTCGCAATGCTTTTGTTCGCACGCTTTGTTGCTGCCGACGAGTATCTGTTCAAAGGCTTCCGGTTGTTTGAAAAGCCAAGAAAAAAAGAGGTGATCCACCTCATAAAGCTCGGAACGCCTCCTGCGATATTCAACATAGCCTACGCTTTTATCTCTATGGTCATCTCAAGGATCATAGTTGTATTCGGTGACACTGCGATTGCCGTACAGAGGATCGGCGGACAGATCGAGTCAGTTTCATGGATGACTGCCGAAGGCTTCTCCTATGCTATGAACGCCTTTACGTCACAGAACTACGGAGCCAGCAGTACTGACAGAGTCAGAAAAGGGTTCAGAACCGGTACTGCTATAATGACAGTGTTCGGACTCATAATCACTGCAGTCCTGGTGCTCGGAGCCGCGCCTATATTCAGCATTTTTATAAAAGAGCCTGAAGTCATCTCGGGCGGCGCGAGTTATCTGAGGATCGTCGGACTCTCTCAGCTATTCATGTGCTATGAGCTTGCCATCACAGGAGCTTTCAATGGACTGGGACAGACAAAACTACCGTCGACCGTTGGCTTTATTCTGACAGTAGCCAGAGTTCCTATGTGCTACGCGCTCATGCCTCTCCTTGGAATAAACGGAGTCTGGTGGGCGATATCCCTCTCAAGCATCATGAAAGGAGCGCTCCTGCTCATTCTGTTCGCTTGCAGATTGAGGAAGATCCCTGCTTCCAACATATCTGTAAAGTAGATGGCAATCTACTTTTTGTGTTATTTGAAAAGCGGCTGAAAATCGCGCTCACGATTACTATGAAGAAAATAAAAAGCCAGGCCCTTGTCTGAGCATATCAGACTGAGCCTGGCACAAATATTTTTGATTTTATATGAGCTTTACATCATGCCCATTCCGCCTGCACCACCCTGTGGCATTGGTGGTTCCGGTTCTTTGATCTGTGTGATGCCTGCCTCTGTTGTGAGCAGCATGCTTGCTACCGAAGCAGCATTCTGCAGAGCAGATCTTGTAACCTTGACAGGGTCCACGATACCTGCTGCGATCATATCCTCATATGTCTCGTTAGCAGCGTTGAATCCTACGTTGCCCTCTGCCTTCTTGACCTCGGCAACTACGACTGCGCCGTCGAATCCTGCGTTCTCAGCGATCTGTCTTACAGGCTCTTCGAGAGCTCTCTCTACGATCTTAGCACCTGTCTTCACATCGCCTTCCTGCTGATCTGCGTAAGCCTTTACAGCATCGATAGCTCTGATGAGCGATACTCCGCCGCCTGCTACGATACCCTCTTCAACTGCAGCCTTTGTAGCGTTGAGAGCGTCTTCGAGTCTGAGCTTCTTCTCTTTGAGTTCTGTCTCGGAAGCAGCACCTGCATTGATAACGGCAACACCGCCGCTCAGCTTAGCAAGTCTCTCCTGAAGCTTTTCTCTGTCGAAGTCCGAAGAAGTCTCTTCGATCGATGCCTTGATCTGTGCGATCCTTGCCTGGAGCTCATCCTTGCTTCCTGCACCGCCTACGATAACTGTGTTGTCCTTGTTGACCTTGACTGTTTCAGCCTGACCGAGCATGTCAATAGTTGCTTCCTTGAGTTCGTATCCGAGCTCTTCCGAAATTACTACGCCGCCTGTAAGGATAGCGATGTCTTCCATCATGGCCTTACGTCTGTCGCCAAATCCAGGAGCCTTTACAGCAACTACATCGAGTGTTCCTCTGAGCTTGTTGAGAACGAGAGTTGCGAGAGCTTCGCCTTCAACATCCTCAGCTACGATGAGGAGGCTTCTGCCTGCCTTCATGATTGTCTCGAGCAGCGGAATGATATCCTGAATGCTGTTGAGCTTCTTATCTGTAAGGAGGATGAAAGGCTTGTTCATAACAGCTTCCATCTTCTCATTGTTTGCCATGTATGGTGAAAGGTATCCTCTGTCGAACTGGAGTCCCTCAACAACGTCGAGAGATGTTCCGAGAGTCTTGGACTCTTCAACAGTGATAACGCCGTCCTTGCCAACTTTTTCCATTGCCTCAGCGATGAGCTCGCCGATCTCTGTATCATTTGCGGATACTGAAGCAACCTGTGCGATAGCAGCCTTGTCGTCAACCGGCTTTGCAGCAGACTTGAGGTTCTCTACTGCGGCAGCTACTGCGCCTGCAATGCCCTTCTTGAGGATCATCGGATTTGCTCCGGCTGTTACGTTCTTGAATCCTTCTCTTACGATGCTCTGAGTGAGAAGCGTAGCTGTTGTTGTTCCGTCGCCGGCAACATCGTTTGTCTTTGTAGCGACTTCCTTAACGAGCTGTGCGCCCATGTTCTCTACCTGGTTCTCAAGCTCGATCTCTCTTGCGATCGTAACACCGTCGTTAGTGATCAGCGGTGATCCGTACGATCTTTCGATAAGAACGTTTCTGCCCTTAGGTCCGAGTGTGATCTTTACTGTATCTGCAAGTTTGTCTACTCCGGCAAGAAGACTTCTTCTGGAGTCCTCGCCGTAATAAAGTTCTTTAGCCATAACTGTTTCCTCCTTTATATGCACCTGCTGCAATTACTCGATAACAGCAAGGATGTCTTTCTGATTGATGATCGTATACTCTGTGCCCTTGTACTTGAGGTCGTTTCCGCCGTATCTGCTGAAGATTACGATATCTCCAACCTTGAGTTCCATAGGCTCATCTTCTGTTCCAGGACCTACAGCAAGAACTTCAGCCTGCTGTGGCTTTTCTTTAGCGCTTCCGGACAGGAGCAGTCCGGCTTCTGTCTTTTCTTCTGCTTCCATTTTCTTGATAACTACTCTAGCGCCGAGTGGTTTGATTCCGATACTCATTTTATGCCTCCTGATCAGTTATATTGTTAGCACTCTGAATGTTTGAGTGCCAAATTCCAAAACATATTGTACTCATCACGGTCTTAAGTGTCAACACTTCCGTGTGAAGAAATCGTCACTTTTGTAAACGCGATCTGTCCCTGTAATAGTAGAAAAGATACTGCTGCGCGTAGCCTGCGAGATCGCCGTATTTTTCGGCCGCGAATCTCTGCATTCCCTTTGTATCCTTAAGATCGAATCCGTACATATCGTTCATGATCTGCTTCACCCAGGTGTCGACCGGAAATGCCGCTGTATCCCTGAGACCGAACAGCATTATGCAGTTTGCCACCTTCGGTCCTATACCGTGGAATTCAAGCAGTTCCTCGCGCGTTTCAGGGCAGCCTTTTTCAAGATATCTCTGTGCGCTTGCCTTGATATACGCGCTTCTGTATCCGAGTTTGAGCGCTGCCAGATCATTTACATCAGCTCCGGCAAGGGCTTCTGCAGACGGGAAAGCGTAAAGTCCGCTGCCCTCTATCGGCTCGCCGTATTCCGCACACAGCGATTCTATGTTCTTCCTTATACGGGGTATATTGTTATTCTGCGATATTATAAACGAGATGATCGTCTCAAACGGATCCTGATTGAGAATGCGTATGCCGTATCCGTACTCTGCTGCAGGAGTGATCAGCGGCTCCGACTCCGCAAGTTTTCTTTTGATCGCTCCGTAGTCGGTATCAAGGTCAAAATAACGCCTCCAGAACGCTTCGTCTCCCCCGCTTGCCTCGACATCAAGGCAGCCGCCTTTAAGGCTTATATGCGCAGCAAAAGCGCCCGCAGCGCCGGTATATGAATCCGGTCCGTCAGGCACCCATCTGAAACACTGTCCGCACTCGAAAACATGAGTGAGGTTGATATCTTTTATATCTCTGAAAATCATTTCTGTTCCTTTTTGTCAGTGCAGCTTTCTGGACAGCATCTCTTCTCTGTCTCTCACGATATCTCTTATCCTGACGTTCACGCTCTCGATGGTAAATGCTGTCATCGTCGCAAGAGCCTGAAATACGTCCTGCTGCAGTTCAATGCACTTCTCTACTGAGTCGGGATCCCTGACAGCCATTACATCGATCGTAACAGACATATTCGTCTGCTTCCCGTTGTTCATCCTGTCGACTACGACCAGATGGGATTCATATTTCTCTGAGGCTATCCTTATTATGTCTCTGATCACCTGCTCACTTATAGAAAAGCTTCCAAAATAACTGAATGTCGGCCTTACGACGGTACGGTCACCAGGTCCGTCATCGTTCTGCTTCTGGTCATCTTCCTTATCCACTGCGTTTCCGCGGGCTTTATGGATAAACTGCTTGATAGGGTCCATGAAGTAGCCTGCGAAGTCGCGCCTCAGCTGCCCCACCGGGGCCGGGATAACATGCTCGCCTTCATCTATGCGGTAATGTGCCGCGATCTTACGCTCCTCTTCCGTCGTTACATCTTCGATGTATATACGCTCCTCCGGCAGTGGCAGGTCGAGCTGCTGTGCCACTATATCGGTCATCCGGTCTGAAGTCCCGATGATCATTAATGCCTGAGGTGAATAGTTTTCTATAGCTGCCTTGACTGATTCCCGGTGATCTTCATAGTTAAAGAGAGCCGTTCTCATGGCCGCAGCCTTTGACGCGCACTTTTTGGCTGAGCTTCCAGCTACTATCTGCCCTTTATATATAAGGAGGCCGTCATCGATTATCGCATCAAAACCCCTCCTCTGCGCCAGCGCAGTGGCCTGAAAACTCTTACCTGTACCGCTTTTTCCTGTAAATGAAACGACCTTCATATTTTCACTTTCCTGAACATGTCATATGCACTTAACATCCGCTAATTCCCACCACTTTGGTAGGATTGTACTGTGATGTTTTTTTGTTATTTACAACCTGCCTTACGGGTGTTATACTACTTATCGTAGTAGATATTTACATACTTAAGGAGGTAATATTATGGCATTTAAGATCACTGATGACTGCATCGGCTGCGGAGTTTGCGCTGGTAACTGCCCTGTTGAGGCTATTACAGAGGGAACACCTTATGTAATCGATGAGAGTGCTTGCATCGACTGTGGTGCTTGCGCAGCTAACTGCCCTGTAGGTGCTCCTGTAGAGGCATAATCGATAGTAAATTATCAAAATCCCGTAGCGAAAGCTACGGGATTTTCTTTTGCCATTATTACGCTTACTGTCAGTCCCTGTTTTCGCTTTTGCTTTTTATCATAAATGACAGGGCATGAAGGCTGTCAGAGAGATGTACGGATTCGAGAGCGACATCCGCAGGGATCTCAAGATCGATAGGTGCAAAGTTCCAAATTCCCTTTACTCCGCCGGAAACCAGCGAATCTGCTACTTTCTGAGCGTTCTCTCTGTTGACACAGATGATGCCTATATCGATTTTTTCTCTTTTGCAGTATTCTTCAAGATCGGCACTGTCCATTACTTCAACATCGTTTATGACATTGCCTACGATCCTCGGATTTGCGTCAAACAGTCCGATAATATTAAACCCGATCTTATAATAATAAGTGTAGTTCGTGATGGCCTGACCAAGGTTACCGACTCCGACAACTACAGTTTTATACTCTCTGTCAAGTCCGAGTATTTTGTTGATTTCTTTATAAAGCTTATCTACCTCGTAGCCATATCCCTGCTGGCCAAACTCTCCGAATGTGTTGAGGTCCTGTCTGATCTGCGATGCAGTGTAACCAATCATCTCGCTGAGCTCGTTCGAGGAAACTTTCTTTATACCCTTTGTCTGAAGATGACCAAGATATCTCCTGTAGCGAGGCAGCCTGCGTATGATCGCGTTTGAGACTTTCGCTTTTGCCATTTTGCACCTCTTGGTCTACTTGTGAGCTTCTACGTAGTTTACGATATCGCTGACCTTTGTGAAGTTCTCAGCTACATCATCAGGAATCTCGATTCCGTATTCGTCCTCTACACCGAGGATGATCTCTACAGCGTCAAGAGAATCGGCTTCGAGGTCCTTCATGAAGTCTGTATCCATTGTAACCTGCGATGCATCAACATCGAGCTGCTCTACGATAAGTGCCTGAATTTTTTCAAATACCATGTCCGTACTCCTTTTTTAGTCAATTGTGCTACGTAAATTATAGACTACAGCGGTTAACGTTTTCAATGATTTTCGTAGAATTATTAACGAAATTGTTCACTTTTTTCACAAAGTCAGTCCTGAAGCTCCATCCATTCGTCATAGAGTTCTGTGACTTCAGCTTCAAAATCTGCCATTTCTGATGATTTTTCGTGCATCCATTCAATACTTGACGCATTCTCCGGCAGTGTCATCTCGTACTGAATATCCGCTATCAGTCCTTCGAGTTCGTGTATCCTGCTTTCAACAGTCTCTGCCCGTCTCTGCCTTCTGCGCTCTTCAGCTTCATTCTGCTTTTTTGCTTTCCGCTCAGCCTCCGAGTCCTTTATGAGCTTTCTGGTCAGTTCGAGCTCGTTCCTTCCGCTGCTTTTCTGAGGTCTGTCCTCAGTCTCCTCTGCCCGTCCGGTCCGTCCTGTTTTTTCAAGATAATAGTCAAATTTGCCTTTATACTCTACAAGCCCGTGCTCAGTCAGTTCGAGTATCCTGTCAGGTATGGTGTTCAGGAGATATCTGTCGTGCGACACTATGAGCAGAGTTCCCTCAAACTCCATGAGAGCTTCTTCAACGATCTCCTTCGATTCGATATCGAGGTGGTTGGTCGGCTCGTCGAGCACCAGAGTATTGGCACCCGAGAGCATGAGTTTCAGAAGTGAGAGTTTTGCTTTCTCTCCTCCGGAAAGGTCTCTGACATACTTGAACACATCGTCGCCTGTAAACAGGAAGCGCCCGAGCAGCGAACGCATCTCTGTATCCGTGTAAAGATGATAGGCATTTTTCATCTCGCCAAGCACAGTTTCATTCTCATCGAGCAGAAGCTGACCCTGGTCATAGTAACCGAAATTCACATTGTAGCCTATTCTGAGGTAGCCGTCGTCCGGTTTCTCAAGGCCCATGAGGATGCGGAGCAAGGTAGTTTTTCCTATGCCGTTGTCTCCGATTATGCAGACTCTTTCACCGTTTCTGAGCAGCATCCCGGCATTGTCGAAGAGCTTTCTCGAGCCATAGCTCTTGGAGAGGTCTTCGGCTTCGAGCACCTCCCCTCCACTCTTGAAATCAGCTTCAAAGCTCAGTTTCATTCTGTTCTGCCTGAGTTTCGGCTTCTCTTTGAGCTCCATCATCGCCAGACGCTTTTCCCGGGAAGCCGCGCGCTTTGCCAGGTGTTCTGTACCGTGCTGTTTAAAGCGGCGTATCATTTCCTCCTGCTTTGCGATCTCGGCCTGCTGTTTTTCGTATTCCCTGCGCATCGCTTCAAGGTGTTCCTCGCGTTTTACCAGGAATGTCGAATAATTGCCCGTGTAAGCGTCGAGCGTTCCGCCTCCCATGTCGAAAATACGGTTTGTGACCCGGTCAAGGAAGTACCTGTCGTGTGATACAACCAGTATGGTCCCTTTGTAGCTGTCGAGGTATGATTCGAGCCACTCGAGCATATGCAGGTCGAGGTGGTTCGTAGGCTCATCGAGCATCAGCACATCAGGCTTGCTGAGAAGCAGGCAGCTAAGCGCGAGCCTCGTTCTCTCTCCACCCGAAAGCTTGCTTATCTCCTTGTTCTGAGCCTCTTCATCGAAGCCCATATGTGTGAGCATGGCTCCGAGCTCACTTTTATATGTATATCCGCCCTTCTGCTCATACTCTTCCATGAGGCGGGTGTATTCATCAAGATCTTTTTCAAAAC
This sequence comes from uncultured Eubacteriales bacterium, assembly GCA_902795265.1. Lineage (GTDB taxonomy): Bacteria > Bacillota > Clostridia > Peptostreptococcales > Anaerovoracaceae > Crickella. Next base: position 17,641 of record CADBKM010000022.1, on the reverse strand, counting down.
TGCTGCTCTCATGATCGGCGATGGCAAGCTGCAGCCTTTCGATCTTCTTTTCCATCTCGAAAAGATGGGTAAAGCTTTTTTCTGCCTGTGAACGTACGGTTCCATGCCCTTCGAAGTGATTCTGCTGGCGCAGGTATCCTACGTTGACTTCATTGCGTATATACAGGCTTCCCGATGTCGCTTCGATGTCTCCGGCTATAATCGCAAGAAGCGTCGATTTGCCTGTTCCGTTTGCCCCTACTATGCCTATACGGTCACCTTTTTCAACGCCAAAACAGACATCCTCAAAAATGATGTCTGTTCCATACGCCTTGCTTAGGTCTTTTCCCGTGATGATAAGCATTGATCAGAACTCCAATCCCGGAATAGCGTCGAGCTCAAGATCAGGCTTTTCACCGGATCTGTAAGCATAGTATGCTGCAGAAGCTATCATGGCGCCGTTGTCCGTGCAAAGCACAGGGCTCGGCTTGAGCACATCTATGCCCCTGCTGCCGGCTTTTTCTTCCATGAGCGCTCTGAGTCTCGAGTTGGAGGCTACGCCTCCCGCCATCACTATTCTCTTCTGTCCGTATTTTGAGGCAGCCATTACTGCCTTGTCTGCTATTACTTCCACTACCGCTTCCTGGAAGCTCGCAGCGACATTGTTCACATCTATCTGACGGCCCGCCTGCCTCTCCTGATTGAGGTAATTGAGTGCCTGTGTCTTCAGCCCCGAAAAGCTGAAATCAAGGCTTCCATGCTCAAGATATACTCTTTTGAAGGCAACGCTGTCAGGATCGCCCTGCTTCGCGGCTCTGTCGATTTTAGGGCCGCCCGGGTATCCGAGTCCGATAACTCTGGCTACCTTGTCGAAAGCTTCTCCTGCCGCGTCATCGCGTGTGCCTCCGAGCTTTTCGCAGCGGTTATATTCAGGCACGTTCACGATTTCCGTATGCCCGCCCGACACGATCAGTGCCATGAAAGGCGGCTCCAGCTCGTGATGCTCCAGATAGTTTGCCGCTATGTGTCCGTGCATGTGATTGACTCCTATCAGAGGTATGTCGCATGCATAGGCCATCGCCTTGGCTGCGGCAACACCGATGAGAAGTGCGCCTACCAGACCCGGTCCGTAGGTGACTCCTATAAGGTCGATCTCATCAGCGCTGACATCTGCATCTTCAAGAGCCTTTCCTATGACATCGTTGATATGCTCGAGGTGCTTTCTCGAAGCGATCTCAGGCACCACTCCGCCGTATGCGGTATGGATGTCTATCTGGGAGCTGATGACATTGCTCATTACAAAACGACCGTCGGCAACCACCGAGGCTGCTGTCTCATCACAGCTTGTCTCTATTCCTAATGTTAAAAAAGATCCGTTTTTCATATAGTTTACTTTAAGTAAGGTGTAAAAGTGCGTAGGCAGGAGACTGAGCGGTAGCCAGTACTTAGCGACTGGCGAGCCTATGGCGAAGACAGAGCTTAGTACCGCTGCGTTAAACCGCGACGAGGCGGGAGCCGTGCTCCTGACTGCGCACTTTTACACCTCTACAGAAATCTCTATAGTGCGAAGATCGAGGTCCATCAGGACTGCGTCTTCGCCGCCGTTCAGATAATATCCTTTGCGGCGCCCTACTTCGCGGAAGCCGAGCTTCTTATAAAGCTCCATCGCCGCTTCGTTTCCGTCTCTGACCTCGAGGGTCACAAGTGAGCAGCCGCTCTCTTCAGCTTTGTTTATCATATGGCGAAGCAGTTCTTCACCTATGCCTTCACGCCTGAATTCGGGAGCTACCGCTATATTATATATCTGAGCCTCGCCGGCGATCATGCGAACTTCCCCGTAGGCGGCTTTTTCACCATCGCATTCGGCGACAGCTACATATACGTTTCCGCCCGCGGTCACATCTTTTGTTATCTCATCAGCGCTCCATGGGGAGCCGAATGAGTCACGCTCTATCCGGGCCATTGCCGGAACATCATATAATTTTGCCTGTCTTATGGTAATATCCATTGTTATTTCATCGGAATCCTTATCCGGTCGCTGAGTGTGCCTGCCTTAAGCCTCTGTTCAGCCTCCGCAAGGCGCATGTACTCAGGCATGAGTTCGTTATATGAGAGCGTTTTTCCTGCCTTTGCTTTACGGAGAGCGATTCCGGCAACAGACCCTGCATGCTGATATCTGTACTCTTCATCAGCAAAAGCATAGGAGCCCGGCTTCATGGTGCTTTCAATAATTTCCTTATAGGCATCTATGCCATCGCCGGTGAAAAATACCGGGGCCCCGTCTCTGCCTTCTGTTCTTTTTCCAAGCTCTTCAAGGAGCTCTTCTATCATATACTGCTTCTCTTCCATCACCGGAACGACCGCATGCTGTTCATGGTCCGTTGTGAACTGCAGCTCGTATACTCCGGCATATGTCTGATGTCTTCTTGCATTGATGATAGCTGCAATATAGAGGGATCCGGCAGAGTCTGCAGCATCTGTCACTCTTTCGGCCATCGCCTGAAGAGTAGACACTGCAATGCATGGAATGCCCAGCATCTGTGACATCACCCTTGCGGTAGTCACGCCTATCCTTATTCCGGTGAAAGAACCCGGGCCGACTGAAGCGGCTATATGCGTAAGTTCGGACTTCGTTATGCCTGCCCCGCGTATAGCTTCATCGATCAGAGTCATCATCCCCTTCAGATGATTCATTTCTTCGGAAGAAGAAGCGCTGTAAACTGCCCCTTCATCATTGATGACAGCCGCCGATCCGTATTTGCCTGTTGTCTCTATAGCAAGTATCTTCATATCGTTTACAGGAACTCAGCTATGCGTTCCCCCTCGTTTTCTCCGTACTCAAGATGTATCGCCAGTGAGTCTTCCGGCAGCACATCCGCAACTATGTCAGCCCACTCTATCACACAGGCCCCGTCTCCGTCGAGCATTTCTTCAGCTCCGATATCGAGCAGCTCTTCGCCGCTTCCGAGCCTGTATACATCGAAGTGATACAGAGGGATCCTTCCGCTTCGGTACTCCTTGACGATAGTGAATGTCGGACTGTTTATATCTTCAGTGATCCCGAGTCCGAAAGCGATGTACTTTGTAAGTGCAGTCTTTCCGGTACCAAGATCGCCGATAAGCGCAACAACATCACCCGGCTCAAGGGCATCGGCTATGCGGATGCCCAGAGCGCGGGTGTCGTTTTCATTTTTAAGCAATATTGTATCTTTGTCTATTTTTTTCATTCTGCAGCTTTTACAGTTCTTCCGCTTCCGTGAAGCAGACCGGATATCCTCTTATAAAGCAGGAATGTCAGGATCGAATTTGCTCCTGCCTTTACCAGATTGAACGGGATTATAACGGTCGGTATCATAGCGGCAACAGCAGCTCTCGGTGCTCCCATGTAGGCCGGTGTGACGATGATGTTCATGATGCACATGATGATGACAGCTACGACAACACCCGTTATGAGGGCTTTGACAGCCGTCTTCTTTGTTTTTTCTTTTCTGTACATCAGTCCGATCGCTACGGCAACTATTCCGGTAGCTACAAAATGCATGATGAATCCGTAGAATCCGTCTCCGGCAAGTCCGAAAGCCTGGATCAGGCAAACTACCAGAGTTACGATAAGCCCTTCGGCAGGTCCGAATGCAAATGCCGTGATATAGATAGGCACATCTGCAGGGTCATAAACCAGGAACGGAGCTGCCGGCCATGGAATTCTGACGAGCATGAGCAGTACCAGCGATACTGCTGTCATCATTGCGAGCTTTGCGAGTTTTGCTGTGGACATAACATTTTTGTTCATAACACATTCCTCCTTTTCGTTATCATGAACTGGTGGAATCTGCCAGGCATTAATAATGGCCTTGATAAGGGTCAAGGCCATTCATCACAAGTATAAATTGCAATGTTGTTTCTTTCATCCGGACTATACCGTCGGTACCGGGATCTCACCGGTTCGGCCATATGGCTCGCGGACTTACACAGGATGCCACCTGTGATCACCGCCGGTGTGGATTTTCACCACGCCCTGAAACAGATCGTTTTTGCCGCTTTGCGGCGCTTATTCGCAACAGAGGGCCGCGATCGCTCTTGCATAGACTCTGGTCATTTTCATGAATGACTCTATGCTGAACTTCTCGTCCGCCTGGTGCATCGTGTTTTCGTCTTCCGGGAACTGTGCCCCGAAAGCAAGTATATTATTGAACATCTTGGCGTATGTACCGCCGCCGATGGTCATTGGCTGAGCTTCGCTGTCGCCGGTCTCATCGATATAGGCCTTCATGTACTCAATTACCATCGGATCATCAAGATCTTTGTACAGAGGCTTCTGTACCATTCTGGTAACGATGCCTACCGGAGTGCCCTCGAGAACAGATTCGATCCCTTTAAGCACATGATCATCAGTGCAGCTCACCGGATATCTGATATTAACGGAAACCGTTGCGATATCCTCATTAATAATAGCTACTCCTACGTTAAAAATCAATGGACCTGAAGGACCGTCTTCAAAAAAGCAGCCCATCCTCTCTCCGTGGAGGTCGAATCCGATATTGTCGTTATAGAAAGCTATGAAGTCATTGAGTTCCTCGTTGGTGAAGCTGATATTGCCGAGGAATGCCATCAGTATGCTGACCGCGTTGAGTCCAAGATCAGGGTGAGCTCCGTGCGCAGCTGTTCCGAATGCTTCGATCACGAGTGATGATCCCTGCTTTTTTGTTTTAAGCTTATAGCCGGTCTCCTCGCAGAAGAGGTTTGCCCTGTCAGCTATGAGATCGTACTGATCTTTGCTGCCTGCAATAACTGCCTTTGCATATGCAGGAACTGCATTGTGCGCTGTGCCGCCCTCAAGCTTGGAGAGTCTGAGATCGTCTTTTCCGGGCTTTACAGAGAACTTCCTTGCCAGATCAAATACCAGGATTCCCATTTCGCCGTTTACCAGCGGGAAATCCGCATCAGGCGTGAATCCGAGTGCCGGATGGCCGCAGTGCTCAGTATAGTGCTCAGCGCTTATATCGCCGCTCTCCTCATCGAGGCCGAGGACTACTCTGATGTTCATCTTAGGCTTAAAGCCCTCTTCTCTGAGTGCTTTAAGAGCATACAGGCTCGCTACTACAGGGCCCTTATCATCGGATGTGCCTCTGCCATAAACGAATCCGTCTCCCTTGTCGACCATTTCAAACGGATCTGTTGCCCATCCGCTTCCGACAGGCACCACGTCAAGATGCCCGACTATGCCGAAATAATCGTCGCCGCCGTTCTCTGACTTCCACTCGATATGGCCGGCGTAATTGTCGTCGTTATAAATGTCAAAGCCGAGTTCTTTTCCCTTTGCGAGCATCTGCAGAAGTGCTTCGTGTACGCCTGCTCCGAACGGCAGAAGCTCTCCGTCCTTTGTCTTGACTGGGTCAGACTTAACGCTCGGAGCAGCTACGGATTCCGCCAGAGCCTTAAGCATCTCGTCTTTATATGAATCTATTCTTTCAAGATATCCCATTTGGTTCTCCTTTTCAGTTGCCGGAATTATCAGGGGTCGCGTTGTCAAGATCTTCGAGCGCCCTTGCTTCCGCTTCTGTTTTAGTTACGTATTCGGTCACGGCCTTGCCGTCTCTGATCGTCGACAGTGTTACTGACCGGACTACATTACCGGTCTCATCGAATGTGAACAACCCGGTAGCGCATTTAAGTCCGTCAAATTCGAGCATGGCTGAACGGATGTCAGGGCCCTCGGTCGACTTTGCGTTGTGGAACGCGTTTATCAGGAGAAGATACGAGTCATATCCGAGAGCAGCACTGTCAGTAGGTGTATCATCAGCACCATACCTGTTTGCATACTCGATCTGGAATCTCTGGGCTTCTTCGGTATATGTGTCGGAAGTGTCGTCGTTTTTCGTCAGTACCGACTCATAAGGGAATACGACTTTAATGTCTTTATGGTTGCCCATCATGGTTATGAAAGCTTCATCTCCCCAGCCTTTTGTGCCCAGGTAGGTAATGCCTGTAAGGCCCATATCTTCAGCCAGATTGAAGAAAACATCCATTTCCTCTGCGCCCATCGACACAAAGCATACCTCTGCGCCGCTGCTGCGTATCTCGCGCAGAACTGCCTTCATCTCCTTTTCTTCAGGAAGGATCTCTCTGGTAAGAACAACAGCGTTTCTGCGCTTTCCGGCGATGTCCTTTATCATGTCATCGAATCCGTCCAAAAGAGCCGATGTGCTCGTATCATTTTTGACACTGACGACAGCGATCTTCCTCGAACCGACATATTCCGCAGCATACTCTGCAAGACCTTCCCCCATCTGTGAGTCGGTAACGCATGCCCTGAAGCAGTACATGCTGTTCTGCGTTATGAGCGGATTAGTCGCCGCCGGAGTTATCGCAGGTATCTTCGCTTCATCGACATATTCGCCTATTGTAAGGGCCGAAGCCTCTCCGGCAGGTCCGATGATCGCTGCAGGATGCATCTCTGTAAGCGCCTTTATGGCTGTTTCAGTACCTGCAACCGTAGACTGGGTATCTACCTTTACGAGATTGACCTTATAGCCGTCTACGTTGTTATAGATGCTGTTGGCCAGCTCGATACCTTTAATCTCATCTTTACCTTTTGTCGCGTATCTGCCGGTCTGCGGCTCTATCACGCCTATGGTTATAGCCTGGTCAGTATCGCTCTGCGGCTTCGTAATGAAAGTCTGCCTGAAACTGGTCCAGGTGGAGCATCCTGACATAATAAATACCGCTGCGACCAGTATGGCCGGAAGCAGTATCTTTTTTATTGATGATTTTTTTCTTGTTTTATCAGCCAATCTTTATGACTTCCTTCATTTCATCGAGGGTCACTGCATCGTTCGCTCTGCGCCTTGCAGAAGCTGCTCCCGGCAGGCCCTTTGTATATCTTACTATATATTTTCTGAATTCTCTGACTCCGACAGACTCGCCTTTCAGATTGCAAAGCATCTGAAGATGTCTTAGCATCATCTCTGATATCTCCGCGGCTGAAGGCCGTGACGGTATGTCAAGGCCCCTGTACGCTGCATCGAGTTCTCTGAAGATCCACGGATTTCCGAGAGCACCCCGGCCTATCATGACCATGTCGCAGCCGGTTTCGGCTAACATGCTCATACCCGATTCGGCATCTGTGACATCGCCGCTGGCAATGACCGGTATGCGTACGGCATCCTTGACATCCTTTATGATGCTGCGATCCACCTCTCCGCTGTAGTACTGTGAACGCGTCCTTCCGTGTACACATACAGCCGAAGCGCCCCCTTCCTGAGCGGCAAGAGCTACTTCAACAGCACTGCGGTCATTGATATCAAAGCCCTTGCGGATCTTGACCGTGACAGGCTTTTTCGTTGCCGATGAGACAGCCTTTACAATGTCGTGCACAAGCTGCGGATCGCGCATCAGCGCCGAGCCCTCGCCGTTTCGTACCACTTTAGGTACCGGGCAGCCCATGTTTATATCGAGCACCGCATTAGGAAGCTCCTCAAGCTCGCGGGCGGCAAAGGCCATTATATCGGGTTCGCTTCCGAATATCTGTATGGCTGCAGGCCCCGAACCTTCCGGTATATACGTTAGATCGTTCGTTTTGCGGCCTCCGTAGTAAAGGCCTTTCGCACTTACCATCTCTGTATATGTAAGAGAAGCGCCCTGCTCTTCGCACAGTGCCCTTGTGACAGCGTCTGTAAAACCCGCCATCGGAGCCAGCACAAACGGAGTTTTAAGCTGTAAATTACCTATATTCATTTTCTGTCTGCGCTTAATCCTGAAGGACTCTCTTCTTGTTGAGTCCCTTGTTTTTCTCGTGCAGCATCTGGAGTCCGTCGAGAGTGAGTCTTCTGTCGATCACATCGATGCAGTCTACACCGCTCGCGACCATGGTCGCCATTCCGCCTGTAGCGATGACTCTGATCTTGTCAGGATCGCATCCGGTCTCCGCTGCCATCTCCTGCTTCATGCCCCTGACCATGTGCTCGGTAAATCCCATGTGTCCGTATATCAGACCTGACTGCATGGACTCAGAAGTATTGCGGCAGATGAACTTGCCCGGGAGTTCGAGGTCGACGTTAGGCAGCTTTGCCGTATGTTCGAACAGCGCTGCGGCCTGTGTCTTGATTCCCGGAGCGATAGCTCCGCCGAGAATGCTTCCGTCAGCCGATACACAGTCGAATGTCGTAGCGGTACCAAAGTCTATGACGATAAGGTCTCCGCCGTATCTGGAGTGAGCAGCAACGGAATTGACCAGTCTGTCAGCACCAAGCTGGCGCGGGTTCTCATATTTGATCTTGATGCCGGTCTTTATGCCCTGCTCCACGACAATAGGGGTTTTGTCATAGAATTTCAGGCACATATGCTCGAGTGTAAACAGGAGCGACGGAACAACAGAGCTTATTATGATGTCATCAATATCTTTCTCCGTTATATTCACACGTCTGAACATGGAGTCCAGAATAGTCCCGTATTCATCGGCCGAACGCCTGTTATCTGTTGCGAGTCTCCAGCTCTCCACAAGAGTCGCGCCCTCAAACACTCCGACCACGATATTTGTATTACCGACATCGATCGCAAGAAGCATACTAGTCCTCCCCTTCCATTCTCTTCAGCGCCAGCGCGAGCGTCAGTCCCGGAATGACTCTGTTTGCAGTCATTTCGGCGCCGAGTATCTCATTAGCCTTTTTGAGTCTGTACTGAACAGTGTTGTTGTGTATCTCGAGGAATTCCGCAGTTTTTCCTGAGTTCATTCCTGCATCGAGTACGAAAGTGGAAAGAGTATCTATAAGCATTCTTCCCTTGTTCACCGAAACTTCCCTTTCGAAAGGCTCAAGCAGGTCGAGATACATTCTGCGCTGCATCTGTGAACCGCTCTGCATGTATACGCAGTCGCTCACCATCGAGATCTCGTATTTTGAGAATACTCTCTTGTAAGGGAATACTTTTTCCATGTATCTGGCTGTCTTGTTGATCATTTTGAAACCATCAACACAGCTCTCGAGTCTTTCCATGCCTGTGACATGGAAGATACGTTCGTCTTTCTTTATCGACTTCAGGCGGTCGAACATCTCAAGGCAGGCATTCTTGACTTCGATTCCTCTTTCCGTTCCGCCTTCTGTATATACGATGCCGTAGATCTCGTTCGACTCTGTAGTGGTAAGAAGGCCAAAGTCGGATTCCTTTTTATACTCTGCCAGGATATCCATGAATGCATCGACACACTCACCGGCATTTCTTATATAGAAAGCGCTCGTGAACTGCATGCCGCGCAGCCCCGACTCGTCGAGGAGGGTATGGCAGAACGAAATGTCGCCGCGGACTGCCGACTTGATGAACTCTGCTCTGGAATCCCTGTCAGGAGTGTATTTCCACATTCCGATTGCCAGTTCTATCGTTTGAGCGAGCTTGCTCATCTCGGCTGCCGAATACTCATCTTCGTTATCTACTATGACAAGTATGTATCTGCTGTCCTTGATGTTGATGAAGCCCCAGTATGTGACGACTTTTTCGATCTCCACGCGTGTGAAGCCTGTCATCGAGAAGGCATCGAGCTTGCGGGCTGCCGACACAGCATCTTCGATCTTTACCAGGTGTCTTGTTTCGACAGTGAGTATGGTATTGTACTCCTCTGTCATCAGCACGATCTGATAGTTGTTGTTAAGAGCTGCCTCACGGAGAGCCGCCTGGAAGTTGCTGTGCTTCTCAAAGTTGAGAAGATGATAGATCGTGTTATTCAGAATATTGTCCGTATAGTTCTTACCGTAAAGGATCTTGTCGAGCACCTGCTCGATAAGCATGCTGTAAGTGATGCTTCCGTTGTCGTCGATAACGATAAGCGGAAGATTAGCTTCCTCTGCTGCCCTTACGACATCAGGATCCACCTCTTTGACCCCCATGTCATTGAGATAGATAACCAGTGCGCTTATACCCTTTTTCCCAAGATCAGTCACTGCTTTTTTCTGAGCCGCAATATCATTTTTGCTGTTCCAGAAGTGAGTTATGACCATCTGCTCATTGACGCCATTGCGTTCAACACCCATATCAAGATCGGACTCGTCGAGCACCGATACGGATCTTACGCGTCTTGTGCACTCGCCGCTGCAGGCAAGTACTCTGCTCCCCTTGAAGGCATCAAGTTTAAGGCAATCGTTTACGTTGATTTTCATATACTTTTTCTCCGGTTAATAGTTTACTGATCACTTAAGATCTTTATCGTCGGGCTCGAAGCTTACGACTTCGCGGTCTTCAGGCATCCTTGCTGCCGCATTGAGTTTTTCAAGCTCTTCCTTTATACGGCGCTTCTCTTCTTCTTCAATGCGTTTCGATTCCGCTGCCTCTTTTTCATTCTTGCGTGCGATCTCTTTGATCTCGCTCTCCACTTCCTGTCTGATCATTTCAGGATCCGCTTCTCCGGTGAAGAGTCTTTCGAACTGTTCACCATCGAGTGTCTCTACCAGGAGCAGAGCCTGGGCAACTCTCTCGAAAGCAGCGTCATTTTCCTGAAGGATCTTCTTTGTATCAGCATAGCACTGCGTCAGCAGGGCTCTGATCTCATGGTCGACCTCTGAAGCAACTTCTTCGGAGTAATTCTGACGTGTCGAGAAGTCTCTTCCGAGGAACACTTCATCATTAGAGCTGAATGACACTGGACCGAGCTTTTCGCTGAAGCCGTATTTCGTTATCATCTGGCGTGCGATGCCGGTAGCCCTTTCGAGGTCGTTGCTGGCACCTGTCGAAATATCGTCGAGTTTAAGCTCTTCCGCAACTCTTCCGCCGAGCAGATGCCTTATGTTGTTGATCATATGGCCCTTTGTCTCGAAGAATCTGTCCTCTTCAGGCAGCCACATCGTGAATCCGCCGGCCATTCCTCTAGGGATGATAGTGATCTGATGCACAGGGTCTGAGCCCGGGATGGCTCTCATAACGATAGCGTGTCCGGCCTCATGATAAGCCGTGAGCTTCTTTTCCGCATCAGAGATCACTCTGGATTTTTTCTGAGGACCTGCCATTACTTTAGTCGTTGCCTCTTCGATCTCATCCATTCTGATCTTTGTTCCGTTTCTCCTTGCTGTCAGGAGTGCTGCCTCATTGATGAGGTTCTCTATATCTGCAGGAGAGAATCCCGGCGTTCTCTTTGCGAGGATCTCCGGCGAAACATCAGTGTCGAGAGGCTTGTTCTTTGTATAAAGTCTGAAGATCTCTTCTCTGGCTTTGATATCAGGCATTCCGATGACGATCTGTCTGTCAAATCTGCCCGGTCTGAGAAGCGCAGGGTCGAGGACGTCAGGTCTGTTCGTCGCCGCGAGTATGATGATGCCGAGGTTTCCGTCAAATCCGTCCATCTCTACGAGAAGCTGGTTGAGGGTCTGCTCTCTCTCATCGTTGCCGCCGCCGAGACCGGCGCCTCTGCGTCTTCCGACTGCATCGATCTCATCGATAAACACGATACACGGCGCATTCTTTTTGGCCTCATTGAAGAGGTCTCTTACTCTTGATGCACCGACACCGACGAACATCTCTACGAAGTCAGAACCCGAGATGGTAAAGAACGGCACTCCCGCCTCACCCGCTGCAGCACGTGAGATGTAAGTTTTTCCCGTACCAGGGGAACCTACGAGGAGCACGCCCTTAGGAATGCGTGCTCCGAGCTTCGTGTACTTGCCCGGATTGCGCAGGAAGTCGACTATCTCTGAAAGCTCGACTTTTTCTTCTTCGAGCCCGGCTACATCCTTGAAGGTGATCGCCTTCGCGTCGCTCTTATATAGCTTTGCTCTGTTTTTGCCGAACTGGAACGCCTGCTTGTTGCCGCCCTGACTCATCATGAAGTAGAACAGGAATCCCATAGCCACAAGCATCAGCAGCGTAGGCAGTATATTGAGCAGAGTGTATTCGCTCTTAGGCGCTTCACTTTCGAGCTCGATCTTATGCTCGTCGAGCATTGTATTGAGCGTCTTTTCTTCGAGCCAGCCTATCTCAAGAAGAGACGGAGCGTAGCTTACCTCAAGGCTGCCGTCCTTCTTTGTACCGGTAAGCTTTCTGTCTGTAATGTTGATAGTCTCAAAATCACCTCTTTCAAGATGTGTAGCAAACTGTGAGAACTTGACCTCTTTGACATTGGCATTGCCGGCCATGCTTCTTACCATCATAGACATGCTCAGAACTACGGCAAATATGATGATATAAGTTCCGATACTCTTTCCGAAATTCTTCAAATCCTGATTTCCTTTCTTTATCTAAAAAGCGATATGAAATCGCTTAATATTTTTGTGTCTCAAGCACAAATTTTATCATATAGTTTCATCCAATTCAATCAGAAGAACCCTCTTAGTAGCCTCTGTTATATGAAATTTTGGTGAAAACCTTCCTTTTGCTCTTTCGCGTTCGCCGGCAAAGTGACTGCTCGGCAGCACCCAGAGCACCTCGCTGTCTATGCAGACCATGAGGATGCTGTCTCTGGCGTTCCTTTTCACTTTTTCATCTACCAGGAGATCCTGGATCTTTTTCTTGCCGCGCCTCATCGGCAGATAATCGCCTTCGCGTCTTGTGCGAAGCTCGATATCACCAATCCTGCCAGGATATTCCTTGCTGAAGGCATCGAAATCGAAGGCTGCGTAAGGAACATCCTCATCAGGAACAAAATCCTTGGCCATCATCACGCGCGGATAGATAGCTATGCTGTCATCAGGCTTTATTACCTCTTCTTCAGTTGAGAATATGATCTTGTCGTATTCCCTGCGCGCCCTTATTCCGTACGGAAGATCGATACCCGCGGACGGACGCTCCCCGTAGATAAGGCCGGTAACGGCTGAGACATTTTCGTATGTTGCGCACGCTTCGAGCCTTAACAGGTCGAACAGCATGCTGACGATCCGGCTGTTTATTGAAGGCGGATTGTCTTTGATCTGAGTGATGTCAAGCACAGCCTCTTCATTCTCGCCGTTTACGTCTACGCAGCTGATGTAATCAGCAATGGCTATGTCTCTGAGCAGAGAGTCATCCATGTATGCGAGAGAGGCGTACCTTCTGAGATTGTCCTTGATTTTCGGATTGTAATTCTTCTCAAGATACGGGATGAGCTCATTACGTATGCGGTTGCGGGCATACGTGTTTTCGTCGTTCGACTTGTCGATATTCGGTCTGAGTTTGTTTTCCCTGATATATGCTTCGATATCTTTCCTCTCTATCTCAAGAAGAGGCCTGACGATAAGATACCCGGCTTCAGACATCCTGACTGCAGGTATTCCGGCAAGGCCGTGCGGGCCGGTGCCCCGGATGAGCCTGAAAAGAACAGTCTCAGCCTGATCATCCGCATTATGGGCGATAGCGATCACTATTTTATCGGCCGGAACTCCGTTTTCCTCGAGCTCCTGCGCCACTTCATCGAAGATCTGGTATCTGACCTGGCGGCCTGCCTCCTCGACCGAGATGCCGAGCTCTTTGGCAAGGTCTTTGCACGAAGCTTCGTAAATGCGAAGATCGAGATCCATGCGGTCGCATATGTCACTGAGATGCATGCTTTCATCGTATGCCTCAGGCCTGATAAGGTGGTTTATATGCACAGGCACCAGCATGAGATCGTACATATCGGCTATGCTGTTAAGCGCATGCAGCAGGCACAGCGAATCAGGCCCTCCGGATACGCCGACTATAACAGCCGACGCCGGCGGTACCAGACCGTTATCTATTATCGTGTCGATTATATGGTTCCGTTTCATTATTTCTGGTCTATATTGAAAAAGCGTTTTCCGTTTTCAGTAAGTATCTGCGCCATCTCGTCGTACTCGAACCCCTTCAGGATCGCCATGCGGCGAACTATGTGCTCAATGTACGGCGACTTGTTCGGGCGGCCGCGCAGAGGTTCCGGCGCCATGTACGGCGCGTCTGTCTCGGAGAGCAGGCATTCTGCAGGTGTCTGCCTTGCCGACTCAGCCGCTCTTTTTCCATTTTTGAAGGTTATCGGTCCGCCCAGCGAGATGGTGGCTCCGAGCTTTACGTATTCGAGGGCGAGCTCAGGCGAGCCCGAAAAGCAATGCATCTGCACACGCGCGTCCGGCACAGTCTTTCCGCCTACCGTCCTTGCCGGAAACCACGACTTTCTCTCATCTGAGAACGCGCCCTCCTCCTTAAGAATGTCCATTGTAAGCTGATGGGCATCGCGCGAGTGTATCATGATAGGCATTCTGAGCTCATTGGCAAGCCTGATCTGTTTTCTGAAAAGCTCCTGCTGCTCATCGCGGTCATCAGTGCCGTAATAAAAATCAAGCCCTATCTCGCCTATGGCAACAGCCTTCGGGTGAGCTGCCAGCTTTCTTATTTCTTCAATATCCGCATCTGTGTATGTCGAAGCATGATCGGGATGTATTCCGACAGCCGCGTAGCACCACTCGTGATCTTCCGAATCCTTTAATGCCTGCACTGCTGATTCCACGCAGTCAGCCACATCGATGATGTATGAAACATCAGAAGACTCTATCTCAGCTGCAAGGCTCTGCCTCTCCTCTTCGGTATACTTTTCAAAATTCAGATGTGTGTGTGCATCAAACAGCATAGTTTTTCCTTATAAACCGGAAAAGTGTACACAAAGTCAATCTGTTTTGATTTTATGTACACTTTTCTAAACTCCGTTATTATTGTTTTCTTTATTGCTTATGCTCTGGTCTCAGCTCCGATAGCATAAAGCTCATCGAGTTCCTTGTCGATGTCGAGCCTTGGGAAGAGCATGTCGCCCTTATGAGTCTCTGCGCCGTCCATCTGATAGAATTCGAACGCATCTTCCCATACTACAGGCACATCTTCGAGTCCAAGCTGTACTCTCATACGGTCAGTTGTGGTGTGCATGAAAGGCTCGATGAGAATCGATACAATCCTGAGTGTCTCGGCAAGATTTCTCATGACCGTGTCGAGTTCTGCCTTCCTGGACTCATCTTTTGCAAGCACCCAAGGAGTTTTCTCATCGATGTACTTGTTTGCGCGTCTTATGACGATCCAGATCTCTTCAAGAGCGAGGTTAAACTGGAACTCATCCATCTTCTCCGATACTCTGCCGGCAGCTGATGTTGCGAGTTCGATCAGCTCATCGTCGATGCTGTCTCTTACAGCAGCCTCAGGCACCTTTCCTCCGCAGTACTTGGCTATCATCGATACCGTTCTTGACAGCAGGTTTCCGAGGTCGTTTGCGAGGTCGAAGTTCATGCGTCTGAGCATGACCTCGTTAGTGAAGTTTCCGTCCTGTCCGAAAGTGTACTCACGGAGCAGGAAGTATTTGAGCGCGTCGATTCCGTAGCGGTCAATGAGGATAACAGGGTCGATGACATCCATGCCCTTTGCAGCCTTGGATTTCGATACCTTTTCTCCTCCGAGCAGAAGCCATCCGTGTCCTCTTACCTGCTTTGGCAGAGGCAGATCGGCACTCATCAGCATTGCAGGCCAGATAATGGAGTGGAATCTTACGATCTCCTTACCTACAAGATGAACGTCTGCAGGCCAGTATTTATTGTATTTCTCTGTTTTGTCAGGTCCGCCCAGTGCTGTAACGTAGTTTGAAAGGGCGTCTACCCATACATACATGACATGCTTCGGATCGTTAGGTACAGGAATTCCCCAGTCAAAAGTGCATCTTGATACGCAGAGATCTTCGAGGCCCTGCTCGATGAAGCTTCTCATCTCGTTTCTTCTGGTCTCAGGCTCAAGGAATTCAGGATGCTCATCATAAAGCTTGAGGATCTTATCGGCGTAATTCGAAAGCTTGAAGAAATAAGCCTCTTCACTTGCCTTTTCTACCGGGCGTCCGCAGTCAGGGCAGCAGCCGTTGACGAGCTGCGACTCAGTCCAGAAAGCTTCGCATTCCTTGCAGTAAAGGCCTTCATAAGCTCCCTTGTAGATATCGCCCTTATCGTACATTCTCTGCCAGATCTGCTGGACTCTGGTCATGTGTCTCTCTTCAGTCGTTCTGATGAAGTCGTCGTAAGAGATTTCCATAGTCTTCCACAGATCTTTGATGCCTGCGACTATCTCATCGACGTACTCCTGAGGAGTAACGCCCTTTTCGATAGCTTTTGTCTGTATTTTCTGTCCGTGTTCATCAGTACCAGTCAGGAACATGACATCGTAGCCCTGCAGTCTTTTGAATCTGGCCATGGCGTCTGCCATAACAGTGCAGTAAGTGTGTCCGATGTGCAGATTTGAACTCGGATAATAGATCGGTGTTGAAATGTAATAAGTCCCTTTGTTTTCCATTGTTTTCCTTTCGTGCTCAGATGAGAGCTTTTCAGTACTTTCCGTATTCCTTTTCGTCAATGCTCCAGTCGCCGCTTCCCGGCTCGCCTTCGGATACGAAGGAGTCGATCAGTTTGGAAGTCGCGACAGACAGCGCGCAGATCGCCGCGCTGAATACAAGCGCTCCGAGAAGGGATATCTCGATTGTTTTTTTCTGTTTCATTGTATTCTCCTTCTATAGCAAGCTCTGCAAACTAACATTACAATTATAGCAAACGGTGCAAGTCATGTCATCGGATTTGTTTCAATATGGTATGACATTGATCAAAAGCATCGCAGTAAGCGTCCGCGTATGTTATCATCTTCTTATGAAAGATGCAACAAAGAACAAACTGAAAAAACACGCTTATACAGCCGCGCAGTGGACATGGGGCCTGCCTCAGACTCTTGCCGGATCCCTGCTTTACCTCAGGCACAGGAAAGCTGATCATTTCGACTACAGAGGTGCAAGAGCTACCGCATGGGATAAGGACACCGGTGTGTCGCTGGGCAAGTTCATCTTCGTTCCCCGCAGAGCCGGCGGCGCTCCCGGGCGCTTCCTCCTCGAACACGAGTATGGCCATACTCTTCAGTCACTTATACTCGGCCCGTTCTATCTACTGGTGGTAGGTGCCCCGTCGATATTATGGAACCGTCTGCCGTACTTCAGGAACAAGCGTCTGAAAACAGGCCGTTCCTATTACTCGGCTCCTTTCGAGAGCACTGCCAACAAACTGGCTTCACGGCTTACAAAGTCTTCCAAATAGAAAACAGCGCTGCCTCAGCAGCGCTGTTTTATTGCGGCAATGATGCCGGTCGATCCGTAAAATCAAGCTATTTCTGCTTTCTTCCGATCTCAAGACCCATCTTGAACGCCTCAACGTTAGGCTCGATGAGTTTAGGCTTCTTCTCGAACTTGTGGTTGATGCCCTTGATGATAACCTCTTCAGGCACAGCGTCTGTAGCTCCTACATATACGCCGAGCATGATGACGTTAAGTGCTCTCGGGTTGTTGATGTCGATAGCCATCTGTGTTACAGGAGCCTTGATGATGTTGATGTCGTCTCTGTCGATAGGATCAGTAACGATAGTGCTGTTCACGAAGAGGTTTCCGCCCGGTTTGAGGTTAGGCAGGAACTTGTGCAGCGAAGGACCGTTCATAACTACGAGGTCTTCAAGGCTGTAGCTTACAGGAGCTCCGATCTGCTCATCTGAAATAACTACATAGCAGTTAGCTGTGCCGCCTCTCATGGCAGCTCCGTATGAAGGGAAGAATGTGACGTTCAGGTCTGTAGCCTGGGAGGTAGCCTCAGCCAGAAGCTTGCCCATTGTCATGACTCCCTGTCCGCCGAATCCGGCGATCATAAGATTTCTTTCCATGGTTTACCTCCTTACTGCTTCTTCTCTCCGCCGTCTCTGAATACTCCGA